>NZ_LT630003.1:4590000-5300135 GCF_900105615.1 Lacrimispora sphenoides JCM 1415
TCTGGAGCAAACCCCAAAAATAACGTCTCAGTTCGGATTGTAGTCTGCAACTCGACTACATGAAGCTGGAATCGCTAGTAATCGCGGATCAGAATGCCGCGGTGAATACGTTCCCGGGTCTTGTACACACCGCCCGTCACACCATGGGAGTTGGTAACGCCCGAAGTCAGTGACCCAACCGTAAGGAGGGAGCTGCCGAAGGCGGGACTGATAACTGGGGTGAAGTCGTAACAAGGTAGCCGTATCGGAAGGTGCGGCTGGATCACCTCCTTTCTAAGGAAGAAGAAGTAAGGGTTTTATATACTGTTGAGTCTTAAGTTTTCAAAGAAATAAAAAAGAATATGGAAACACCAAGAAGACAAAAGATTTCTGGTGCCGATGCGCTTAGGGGAGACACCCGTTCCCATCCCGAACACGATGGTTAAGACTTAAGCGGCCGATGGTACTATGCTGGAGACGGCATGGGAGAGCAGGTGGGTGCCAGATTATTTATGGGCTTATAGCTCAGCTGGTTAGAGCGCACGCCTGATAAGCGTGAGGTCGGTGGTTCGAGTCCACTTAAGCCCATTGGTTTATGAAA
This sequence comes from Lacrimispora sphenoides JCM 1415, assembly GCF_900105615.1. Lineage (NCBI taxonomy): Bacteria > Bacillati > Bacillota > Clostridia > Lachnospirales > Lachnospiraceae > Lacrimispora > Lacrimispora sphenoides. The sequence continues at coordinate 4,590,581 of NZ_LT630003.1, forward strand.
CCAGATGATAAACATATAAAAAGAATATAGGGATAGCCTTTACAGGGTAGACCCACATCCAAGTTTCTGGGGGTGTAGCTCAGTTGGGAGAGCACCTGCCTTGCAAGCAGGGGGTCAAGAGTTCGAATCTCTCCATCTCCATTTGGTGTAATTGCGAAGTTTATTATAATTAATAGCACTTCAGATTGCATCACGCATGTACCTTGAAAACCACATATTGAAATATATCTAGATAGAGTTTTTATATGTTAAAGTATAAAGACGACATCAAGACATCCGAGGTGTTACATCTAACGATGTAACCAAACAAAACTCGTTAAAGTAACCGTAACGTACGGTGAAATAACAAACCTAAGACCAGAGATACAACGCTATGTATCTTAGATAAGTAGCCCGCACCCGCAGGTGAACATCGAATTGGTTAAGCTAATAAGAGCGCAGGGTGGATGCCTTGGCACTAAGAGCCGATGAAAGACGTGATAAGCTGCGAAAAGCTTCGGGGAGGAGCAAATATCCTTTGATCCGGAGATATCTGAATGGGGAAACCCAACTGAGCAAACCTCAGTTGTCGTATGGTGAATACATAGCCATACGTCGGGAACCCGGGGAACTGAAACATCTAAGTACCCGGAGGAAAAGAAAGAAAACTCGATTTCCAAAGTAGCGGCGAGCGAAATGGAAGGAGCCTAAACCAGTATGCGTGCATACTGGGGTTATGGACTGCAATAAGTGAGACGATTTGTTACCAGAACGGTCCTGGAAAGACCGGCCATAGAAAGTGAAAGCCTTGTATGGGAAAGCAATAGTCAGCGAGCAGGATCCAAAGTACCACGAGACACGAGAAACCTTGTGGGAATTCGGGGGGACCACCCCCCAAGGCTAAATACTACTTAGTGACCGATAGCGCATAGTACTGTGAAGGAAAGGTGAAAAGGACCCCGGGAGGGGAGTGAAAGAGAACCTGAAACCCTGTGTTTACAAGCTGTGGAACCACGTTTAAGGTGGAACCGCGTACTTTTTGTAGAACGGTCCGGCGAGTTACCGTTACTGGCAAGGTTAAGCACTTAAGGTGTGGAGCCGAAGGGAAACCAAGTCTTAATAGGGCGTAGAGTCAGTAAAGGTAGACCCGAAACCGGGTGATCTACCCATGTCCAGGTTGAAGTTTCCGTAAAAGGAAATGGAGGACCGAACGCACATCCGTTGAAAAGGGTGGCGATGAGGTGTGGGTAGGGGAGAAATTCCAATCGAACCCGGAGATAGCTGGTTCTCCTCGAAATAGCTTTAGGGCTAGCCTCGTATTAGTCTGCCGGAGGTAGAGCACTGAATTTCCTAGGGGGCGTCAAAGCTTACCAAAGAATATCAAACTCCGAATGCCGGCCAGATGATGTACGGGAGTCAGACTGCACGAGATAAGTTGGGTAGTCAAAAGGGAAAGAGCCCAGACCACCAGCTAAGGTCCCAAAGTGCGTGTTAAGTGGAAAAGGATGTGGGATTTCACAGACAACTAGGATGTTGGCTTAGAAGCAGCCACACATTCAAAGAGTGCGTAATAGCTCACTAGTCGAGAGGTCCTGCGCCGAAAATGTCCGGGGCTAAAACACGACACCGAAGCTGTGGAATGTATATTTATATACATTGGTAGAGGAGCATTCTTAACGCACAGAAGCATTACCGTAAGGAGATGTGGAGTGTTAAGAAGAGAGAATGCCGGAATGAGTAGCGAGATGGAGGTGAGAATCCTCCAGGCCGAATATCTAAGGTTTCCAGAGTAAAGCTGATCTGCTCTGGGTAAGTCGGGGCCTAAGGCGAGGTCGAAAGACGTAGTCGATGGACAACAGGTTGAAATTCCTGTACCGCATATTATCAGAACTGTGGGGACACAGAACCGAAGAAGAACCCGGGAATGAAAAGACCGGGGCAAGCACTGGACTGGCTGGAATGGCAAATCCACCCAGCAACAGGAAGGTGTGACGCGTACCGAACATAAGTAGGGAAGTCTTCGTAGGGGCTGTCAAGAAAAGCCGCTATTGTGTAATATGTGCCCGTACCGTAAACCGACACAGGTGGATGAGGAGAGAATCCTAAGGCCGGCGGGAGAAGCATTGTTAAGGAACTCGGCAAAATGACCCCGTAACTTCGGGATAAGGGGTGCCTGGGAAACCAGGCCGCAGAGAATAGGCTCAAGCAACTGTTTAGCAAAAACACAGGTCTATGCAAAACCGAAAGGTGAGGTATATGGGCTGACGCCTGCCCGGTGCTGGAAGGTTACGAGGAGGGGTTAGCGGCAACGCGAAGCTCTGAATTTAAGCCCCAGTAAACGGCGGCCGTAACTATAACGGTCCTAAGGTAGCGAAATTCCTTGTCGGGTAAGTTCCGACCCGCACGAAAGGCGTAATGATTTGAGCGCTGTCTCAACAATGCACCCGGTGAAATTGAAGTACCAGTGAAGATGCTGGTTACCTGCGCCAGGACGGAAAGACCCCATGGAGCTTTACTCCAGCTTGATACTGGGATTCGGTACTGCATGTACAGGATAGGTGGGAGGCTAAGAAGATAGGACGCCAGTCTTATCAGAGCCGATGTTGGGATACCACCCTTGCGGTATTGGATTTCTAACCTGCAGCCATGACCTGGCTGGGGGACAATGTCAGGCGGGGAGTTTGACTGGGGCGGTCGCCTCCGAAAGGGTATCGGAGGCGCTCAAAGGTTCCCTCAGAATGGACGGAAACCATTCGAAGAGTGCAAAGGCATAAGGGAGCTTGACTGCGACACCGACGGGTGGAGCAGGTAGGAAACTAGGACTTAGTGATCCGGTGGTATAAAGTGGGATTGCCATCGCTCAACGGATAAAAGCTACCCTGGGGATAACAGGCTTATCACTCCCAAGAGTTCACATCGACGGAGTGGTTTGGCACCTCGATGTCGGCTCATCGCATCCTGGGGCTGTAGTAGGTCCCAAGGGTTGGGCTGTTCGCCCATTAAAGCGGTACGCGAGCTGGGTTCAGAACGTCGTGAGACAGTTCGGTCCCTATCCGGCGTGGGCGTAGGATATTTGAGAGGAGCTGTCCTTAGTACGAGAGGACCGGGATGGACTGACCTCTGGTGTATCTGTTGGCTATCAAAGCCATGGCAGAGTAGCCAAGTCGGGAAGGGATAAACGCTGAAGGCATCTAAGCGTGAAGCCCCCCTCAAGATGAGATATCCCATCGCAAGAGTAAGACCCCTTGAAGACGACGAGGTAGATAGGGCAGAGGTGGAAGCATGGCAACATGTGCAGCTGACTGTCACTAATAGGTCGAGGGCTTAACCAGGTTGGTTTAGGTAAGAGGAAAGAACGGATGAAAATAGATATGTAGCAATGTGTGGTTTTGAGGGTATATGCCTCAGTAATCCTCGATAGCTCAGTCGGTAGAGCAAACGGCTGTTAACCGTTGGGTCGTAGGTTCAAGTCCTACTCGGGGAGTTCGTGATACTCAGGCGAGACTATGAGGAAAACGAAATGCAAGTTAGGCCCCATGGTCAAGCGGTTAAGACATCGCCCTTTCACGGCGGTAACACGAGTTCGAATCTCGTTGGGGTCACTTAACAATTTATGGCGACATAGCCAAGTGGTAAGGCGTGGGTCTGCAACACCCTGATCACCAGTTCAAATCTGGTTGTCGCCTCTTCTAAGAAGTGCTTCAAATCCTTATTTTACAAGGGTTTGAAGCATTTTTTGTTTTTGATTTTTGGTATGTAGATGTATGCAAGGTACTTTTTACTATCCTAAAACAGCTTTCATGGCATTAACGGTATCCTCTTCTGGTGTGATATCTCTAAGATAGTGAAGTGTCATAGCCAAAGTGGAATGTCCTAACAAGCGTTGCAAGGTGGTTGGCGGAACACCATTCTTATAAAGCAGAGAAGCCACCGTAAAACGGATTTTGTGACTGGTACGGGGTTCAATGCCAACTGAATTGCAATAGGCCTTTAAATGCCTGTTAAATGTAATTGTGGTTAGCTGGTTACCCTCGTTCATTAAGATAAATTCACCGTTTGGATTGATGGCCTTAATACGTTTCAGCACCTGTTTTGCACCATCTGTCAATGGCATATAACGATAGCCATAATCAGTATTCCCTTTTATATGGGTAACATTTTCATATGTACGGGGATTAAATGTGAGGTCATCATTCATTGTTTGGTCATCTAAGAGTTTGTCGGGGTTATCATATACTCTTACTTTATGGATTCTTCTCATTAAGGCATAGTATGTTTCAGGCTGTTCTAAGCGGATATTATAATACTGATCTTCAAGTTTCCAATTGGATACGATATAGACGAAGTTATAACATGCTTGGCGGTTGTTATATCGAGCAGGAAGTTGTAGAGGGTATATATCAAGATAGTTTAGCACATTGCCGATAGGTAAATCGCTTCTGAACTCTTCAAATACAAGCACATCTTCCCCGGAATAAGTGTCAAAGGGGTGCTTATAGTCTGTTACTCGATATACATTTGAGTAGAGCTTATCCCGGACTATCCAGATGTTACTGTAGTCTGGCATTCGTGCGAATCGCATCCCAGACCGGATCGGTATGGCCCCCACAGTGTTCTGTGCATACAAGAATATTTTTATGCTATTAATCATGGAGTTGATATTTCAGAATACCATGAACGAATGTATCAGGCAGCTCTGAAAGAGCATATTGATATTGAACGTATTGATGTTCTTACTGAGTACGTCAGTGATCTGGTTGATGCAGATGACTTCCGGCTGTCACTTCAGCGGGAAACTTATCGCAGCAAGCTGGACGAGGCCAATAAGCTTGCTTTTGAAAAGTCTGGTGTATGGGCAGTTACTGCATATAGAATGGGAGCTTTAAAGCTTGATGCAGTTGAAAACGTGGGTATATCCAAAGAACAGATCCGGTATCTTTTAAAGAACCCCTGAATGTGAATTTTCTTGAAAACAGGGTTTTCTATTATAAAAATATAAATTATAGGAGACCTGAAAATATGTATGCTTCGTATGTAGCATTTCTGTTTTTCAAAAAGGCAATGCAGTTCGGAAAATTGTAAAATTAATGCCAATTGTCGTACTACCTGGACTACCATTCAAAATTGTATGCCCGAATTGTATGGATACAGGATTGCTATTAATTTGTTTGATTCATTATAGAAAGTGCATGAAACCTCTGCGGATTGGAAATTGAGACCAATCTGTTAGAGTGCTGGGTTTATATTTTTGTATAAATACGCTGAGACTTTTACCCATGGTATGTCAATGCAAGAAATTCTGGAAGATATTATATCTGCGTATAAAGAGAATAATGACGTGGTTTTGGGGGATATGAGAGAGCTTTTGGATTTTAGTAATGTAAGGGATAAGGTGGCTTTTAAGCTGATTCAGAGTGAAAAGAATAAGGAGCTTTTAAAGGATGTTCTATATATTAAATTTCTTGACTTGGCAGTGGTGTTCTATTTGGTTTTGGATGAACATAAAGGAGGACAAATGACGGCTTTGATTCATAACTCTCATAGAAGAGTAGAATACTCCCATTTTGCTGCCGCTGGAAATTAAAACGATGAAAGAGATTATGTGTGATATTTTGAAGAGGCATTTAGAGGGAGTGGAAATGGAGGAGATGGTAGATAATCTGCTGAATTTTGAATCACAGAACCCCCCCTTATATATGCTTTCGAATAAAAAGCAGATTAACGGAGCTGGGTGCATTTTATATGATGGGTGTCTGAAGGATTTCGCTGATTCTCAGAATTCAGATGTTGTTATATTGCCATCTAGTACACGCGAAGTTATATTGGTTCCTGATGATGGGAAGTTTGATTATGGGGAGTTGAGAAAAATGGTTGGTGTGATAAATGAAAGTTAAGTGCCGGAGGAGGATGTGTTATCGGATAGGATTTATAAGTAATCTCGGAATGATTGTAGAATTAGTCTTATTAAATAAAAGTGGATTCATTGTATGTCATTCATTGCTCCTATGGCTGAAGTCCATAGGGGCAATATGCAAATGGAGTTTATTTTTTATATAAGAAAGTAGATAGGATATTATTATTAAAGCGGGAAAAGTATGTTATAATGTCTACAGGCCATTAAGGAAAATGCAGGGGTTTATAGGGAGGTACATGTCGTTATTATAGGTTATCTTATACGGTTTGTACACCGGATAAGATAGGACAGGGAATAAAATATCTATGTTATTGGATAGAGAAAGAGTGAAACAAATATGATCCTATTACTTTTGCTGCAGCATTACATCGGAGGTTCATTTTTATCCCTCCATTTGAAGTTGGGAATTGGGGGCGACTAGGCTGCTGATGAATACGGCTTTAATACAAAAGGGGTATTTGCCTTGCGTTATCTCTCCTTTAAGAAATGACTATATTCAGGCTTTGAAAGGAGTGCACGCAGAGCCGGAGAAATTTATCCGGTTTATTGCAGAGGCGAGTTGGAGACAGAAAAGGACTTTATCAGGGCATTGGGGCTTGAGATGCCGGAACTGAAAGAAATTTAAGGGAAATAATTGCGGCGGAGAATACTATGATGCAGTTACCATATTCAGAAAATTTGAGTATTGAGCGTTTAGGAAGATTGTTTGATAAGATGAGTGAGTCTTATAAGATATTTTGGTTTCAGGCAATCGTGAATAAAGTGATATCCGGGAAAGAGACGCTAACATATCAAGAATTGATAAATGAAATGCTTGCAGACTCCTGGTATATGGTATCAGAGTATAAATTAAATCTGGGACCATCAGATACATTGGAAGCTTTAGTTCATTATATCTATGATATCAGCGGTCTGAAAGCTAGTGAAAAGAAAGCTAATATTATTAACTACCTGGAACAGTGTAAAAATAAGAGAGTGGTTAATATGAAGCGGACTTTGACTTATTTTGTTCCTTATCGTTTGCAGGCTCCTTTTGTTGAAACTTTTACAGGGAGTGAATGGAATATTTCAAAACAAAATCTTGTAGCGAGAATGAATCAGGAAAAAAGGCTGATGTATTATTATACTGATATCTGCGGACTGGATACTTCTATTTGTTTACGACCTGAATGGTGTATTTATATAAGAAAAAATCATGAGATTTTGAAGGGCTGGATTCAGTATAATTTGATTATGTACTTGCAAAGGCGAAATCCTAATATTCCAGGAATTTCCAATAAATTAGAGCCGCCCCAGGACAGGAAGCTGAATAAAGTCATTAAGTATTGGAAGACAATTATGGAGATTACTCCTGTTTCTGATATTTATGGAAATGAGATATTGATGCAAGAAACGCTTTCGATTGACCATTTTATCCCTTGGTCGTATGTGGCTCATGATGAGTTTTGGAATTTACATCCGACTACGAAAAGCATAAATAGCAGTAAAAGCAATAACCTTCCGGCTTGGGAGAGGTATTTTCCAGCATTGTGTGAGAAAGAGTTTTTTTCTTATCAGATGATGTGGAGGTATGATGTTGTGCATAAGGAATTTTTAAAATGTAGTAAGGAGCATATAAACAGTGGTGATGTGATGATGAAGCTATACCGGGAGGATATATCAGAGGTTGAATTTCGGGTAAATCTTGAAAATATTTTATTACCACTATATAATGCGGCTCGAAATGCTGGATTTAAAGATTGGTTTTATTTAAATACAAGGTGACATAAATGCAAGAAGCGTTGCTATTGATGAAGATGACAAAATAGTGGAGATAAAAACAATGATAAAAATAGATTGATTGTTTTGAACTCTTAGATATTTGACATCATTATATCATTATTATATAATTATATAAAATGTCAAATCGTAGGGATATTTTGTATCTTAAAAATTTTACTAACAGTAATACGTTAGAATGGAGTAACTTAAATGAGAGTAGCAGATTTTTTTTGTGGCGGAGGAGGGTTTTCAGAGGGATTTCGTCAAGCTGGTTTTAAAATAAGCTTTGCGGTTGATAAATGGAAGCCTGCGGTCGATACATTTAAGGCAAATAAACCGGAGGCAAAGGTTATTTTAGATGATGTGATAAGATTATCTAATTTACCAGAGGAAGAGTTTGAAGCCATTATACCCGATACAGAAGTAATAATTGGATCGCCTCCATGTGTTGCTTTTTCTAATTCAAATAAATCAGGTAATGGTGATAAAGAGCTAGGTATTAGTTTACTTGAAGCATATTTAAAAATTATTGCTCGCAAAAAGTTTAAGGAGAATTCTATACTTATTTATTGGGCATTAGAAAATGTTCCTAATATTAAAGAGTACATAAAGTATGAATACAGACCATCTGACTTTGGACTTACTGGGGATTGGGTATTAAGACCTTTAAATGATTTATCAAAAATATATAATGCAAAATATTATGGAGCACCTACAAATCGAAAGCGATTTTTATGTGGAGAATTCCCAGAATTGGTTGAGACTCATAATGATGACACAGTAGTTCCGCTAAAAGCTGTATTAGAGAGTTTAGGTGATCCAACAGATTTTGAAGATATAATAATTTGGGATTGTAATTATCCAGAATTGGGTATAAATTCGCATATGATATCAGATCATCATTATGAACATGTTTTACAAAGATTTGAGTGGGAAGCAGCAAAAAGGCTTAAGCAAGATAAGGGTTATATGGGACGAATGTCTTTTCCGGAAAATCCCGATAATCCAGCTAGAACAGTTATGGCAACTCTTTCTTCTAGTTCACGAGAATCAATGATATTAGGTCGGAAAAATGGTGGATATAGATTACCTACGGTACGTGAAGTTGCTTGTATGATGAGTTTTCCAAATGATTATCGTTTTTGCGGCACAACAGAGGGTACCAAATACCGGTTAGTAGGAAATGCTGTTCCTCCAAAGCTTTCTTATGCATTAGCGAAAGCTATCATGATAGATTTGGGAGAATCTGTTCCAAGTAATTATATTAAAATAAAGTATGACTTAAAAGTTCCATTTGTTGATCTTAATAATGCGAATATACCTCCTAAAACAGAGTGTTCAAAAAGAGCAACAGCAAAATTTAAATATCATATTCCATATTTAATCTATTCAGCTTATAGAGTCGAATTAACAAATTATAATTCTGATTTTAAGAGCTTACAATTTAAATGGAATGTTGAAATTCATTATAGTCAAGGGAAAAAAAAGGCTAATAAATTTATGCCTGTTCCTAATATAGAATTTCTTGATAATTATAAAAAGGAGAATATAGAAAAGTTCATAAAGTCGATGCAATCAGAACTTGTCGGTTATAATGATTTTCAAAAGAGATATTGTATGACCTCCTTAGAGAGAAATAATATGTTAGGTCCATATGAATTGCTTTCACGAGTGAGAGAATTTATTGATGAAGTATATCCGACAGATGAATTTAGGGCTAATATAATAAGAATTTCAGAAATGCCATATGAGTTGCCTATATCTATAGTAGTGGGATACTATATTCTTTGTAGATTAGTAGAAAACATGGGGGATAAAATTGATGGATACAATGACAAGGAAAGCAAAACTTATTGAACTCAAGCAGAATCAAAATAATGTTGCAATGACAGGTATTCCACTTCGATATCGTGGTGAAACACGTACAGAGGAGGTATATCGTATTCCTTTAGATTTTTTGATATATAATAAATATAATGGACGTATTGGTAGTGAAGTTTTATCTTTTGAAAGACAAAATGGAAATTTAGATGCTGAGAAAGAACACGATAAAGAACTAATAGAAAGATTTTTGTATGAATCTAAAAAGGATCGTAATCAAACGACCATGACTAATCTACTTATTAATGGGCAGCAACGATATGGGATTGTCACTGCAGATGGAATAATTGTTGATGGAAACAGGCGTGCAATGCTTTTAAATAGATTGTTTTATAAGCATGAAGAACTTGGTTATTCATTTGCTCAAGTTGAACGCTGTCAATACTTTTTGGCAATTATTCTTCCTGATGATGCAACTGAAAAAGATATTCAACAACTCGAAACTATATATCAAATGGGAGAAGATGATAAGCTAGATTATAATCCAATTGAAAAATATTTGAAGTGTAAAGAATTAAAAAGGTTAGGTTTTTCAGATCAAGACATAGCTGGATTTATGAGTGAAGAGCCTGGTCAAATAAGAAAATGGCTTGAAATACTTCAGTTAATGGAAGCATATTTGGATGAATACGAATATAATGGAATTTATACTAGGCTAGAAAAAACAGAAGGCCAATTTGTTGATTTACAAGGATATATTGATTCGTATAAAAAGTGTGGTTCGAATGTACAGAAGGTTGATTGGTCTTTTACTGATTCAGATATATCTGATTTGAAAACGGTTTGTTTTGATTATATTCGCGCAAGGTATGAAGGTAAAGAGTTTCGTGATATTGCTAAAACTGGGAAAGATGGGAGTATTTTTTTCTATAAAGATTTATGGGAGGCTTTTTTTTCGGCGCATGTGGATAAAACCCCTAAAGATGAGGAAACTGTTGATGAATTGAGGGAAAAATATCCAGATGAGGATTTAAGTAAATTACTTAAAAGAAGAGATAATGAGTGGGTTGAGCGTTCTAAAGGGCAAATTAAAGGCAATTTACAACGTTATACAAGGAAACTTGAGGATAAAAGAGCGTCAAATAAGCCAGCTGATTTGCTTGATCGAGCACTCAGTTCTTTGCAAGCGGTAGACTGTGAACAACAGAGCTTTTTGACAGATCCTAATGTGAGGGATTTGGTAAAAAAAATAAATGCTATTATATGGGATATGAAGAAGTGCTTAGATCGGGGGTGAACTATCTATGCCAACAATTTCAATAGATCTTGATGTTATGAATAAAAAAATTTTTTTGTATGGAGATATTGAAAAATTAAAAAGTCATAGATTTGCATGGAGATATATAAAGGATTATTTGAAGCCACTAGTTGAAACGGATAAAATAGTTATCCCAATTAGCGAGAAAGATACCATTACATTACTGTCCGATATAAGGGAAATGTTAAAAAAGTATGGATTTAATGAGAAACAGAGTAATACATCTGAACAGGCGCTATTGGATTTTTATAAGGAAGAAGAAAAATTTTCAGAATTTTCAGAAAAAGCCTTTGATATTAGAAACAATAAATGCGTATTTGAAGAATTCAAAAGTTTTAGTGATTCTGTAGCAATCAGGTTACCTAATAGGTCTCTTTATCCGCTTCAGTTACTTTCGGCCTATCACCTTGCTTTTGCACAAAATGCGTGTAATTTTTCTGTGCCTGGCGCTGGAAAAACTAGTATTGTGTATGGTGCATACGCTTATTTAAAACATCTTCCAGAAGGCGATTTAAAAAAGATAGATAAGTTATTGATCGTTGGACCATTAAGTTCTTTTGGACCCTGGGAGCTTGAATATGCTGAATGTTTTGGAAAGAAACCAAATGCTAAGAGACTTATAAGCGGTTTATCACATGAAGCAAAAACTGATTATTTATATTCTCGCAATACAGCAGAAATTACATTGATTTCTTATGCATCTCTTGTCCCATTAAAGAATGAATTAGAATTTTATTTGAAATATAATAGAGTAATGATGGTTCTTGATGAAGCACACAAAGCAAAAAATACTTCTGGAGGTATCACTGCAGAAACGGTATTATCTCTTTCTAAAAATTGTTCTGCACGAGTTGTTTTAACAGGCACCCCAGCTCCAAATGGTTATGAAGATCTTTATAACATGTTTAAATTTATATGGCCCAATAAGAATATAATTGGATTCCAAGTCAACCAGTTAAAAGATATGACTTCACGAATTAATGATTTACGAGTTGATCGTCTAATAAATAATATAGCTCCTTTTTTCATGCGTATTAAAAAAAGCGATTTAAATATTCCTTTAGCAACTGTTCATCCGCCAATTGAGGTCGAAATGGGTCCTATACAACGAAGAATTTATGATTTTGTTGAGAAAAAGTACATTAATTCGTTGCTTAATGATGGAATTCCAGATACATCTTCTAGGTTTAAATCTCTTCTTGCCCAAGCAAAGGTACTAAGGTTAATGCAAGTTGCTACAAATCCTGCTATGCTTAAAGAACCATTATGCGAATTTCTGCAAGATGATGATTGCTGTCAGGAGGTATATCGGTCGGTTGATGATGTTGATGTGCTTAAAGAAATTGGCGAATATGAAATACTAGAAACTCCATCAAAATATGTGGCTGCAAAAGAGTTAATTGAAAGAATCATTAATGGGGGTAGTAAGGTTGTAGTATGGGCTACATTTATTCATACTATACATGAATTTAAAGATTATCTATCAATTAATGGTATTGCTTCTCAAGAATTGTATGGAGCTATACCCGTAGAGCAAGAGGGGATAGAAGGTGAAACAAACCAGCAAATTGTTACTCGAGAAAAAATAGTAGCAGAATTTCAGAAAGAAGATTGTCCATATAAAGTAATAATTGCAAATCCCTTTGCTGTTGCAGAATCTATTTCTCTTCATAAGGCTTGCCATAATGCCATATATTTGGAACGGTCGTTTAATGCTGCTCATTTTGTCCAATCAAAGGACCGCATACACAGATATGGTTTGAAACCCGGAACAGAGACTCATTATTTTTTTATAGTTTCAAAAGACTCTATTGATGACACAATTAATGAAAGATTAACTGAAAAAGAACGTAGAATGACGGAAATAATGGAGAATATGCCTATTCCATTATTTGATAATATTTCTTTCGACCTAGGTGATGAAGATATAAAGGCGTTGATTAAAGACTATGTTAGAAGAACTAAAAAAAATTAACCGTTTAGGTGATAAAGGTGATATAATTTTATTCCTAAAGTCTGTAATTGGAAGGCAGAGATTATACCGTAAGGATATTCAAAAAATTTGTGAATATTCTTCTGAGAGGATATTTCAAAATATTAATTCAATATTATTATATTGTGAATATTTAGAACTGATTATTGTCGAAGAGAAAATATACATTTCTCCAGTTATTGGAAGGGTACTTGATGATCCAATTAAATTGAATGATACTATTATTTCAAATACCATATCGAAAATGTTTAGTGTTCAAGCATTTGAACAGAATATGTTTATATTTGATGTATTAGAAAAGCGTTTTATATTTAAAAATGAAAAACTATCGTTAGATTATTTTATTTTTAGAAATTTACTTATCAGTCAGGGATTTTTTGAAGTTATTCGCACTAATACGAAATTTAAGTTTTTTGTTGCCTCTCAATATGAAGTGCTAATTTCTTCTTTTTGTAAAGAGAGAAATAAAGCTTTTACTATTGAGCAATTACGGAAAAAGCTTGAAGAAAACGAATTAGCAGGCGAAATGGCTGAATGTTTTGTTTTATCGTTTGAAAGGAAAAGAATAACGAATGTGAATTTGAAAGATTTGATTAAAAGGATATCAGATATAGATGTAGGTGCGGGTTATGATATCGTTTCTTTCAACTCTAATAATTCGGTAAGTATTGATCGATTTATAGAAGTAAAAGCAATTTCAGATTTAGAATCTTTTTATTGGTCAAAAAATGAATACGATATTGCAAAACTAAAAGGTAATGAGTATTGCTTATATCTTGTTGATTTAAAAAGAATTACTGATAATGAGTACATTCCCATGATAATAAAAAATCCTGCTAATACATTGTTTAAGTCCGATGATTGGTTAGTGGAATCTCAATCATTTCATGTTTGGCATGTTTGATTAGGAGTAAGTTAAATGAAGCATCCTAAATTTAGTACTACACCTGAAGTATCTTTACGGATGTCAAAGGTACATCTCAAAGGTGGGAAAGCAGAAGATTTATTGGTTAAAGCCTTATGGCATAAAAAAATTAGGTATCGTAAAAATTATAAGCCTCTTCCAGGGTCACCTGACATAGCTATTACAAAACATAAAGTTGCTGTTTTTGTAGATGGAGAGTTTTGGCATGGATATAATTGGTCGGAACGCAAAGAGAAGATTAAATCAAATAAAGAGTATTGAATTGAAAAAATTGAGGAAAATATTGCACGTGATAGAAGAAATGATATATTATTAGTTGAAAAAGGATGGATACCAATTCATTTTTGGGAGAAGGAAGTCATAAAAAATGTAAGTGAGTGCTGTAAAATAATTTTGGAAAAATGCAGACACTCTGATACTTTCTGAAAGATTCAAGATAAAATCATGAATTAATCAATGGTAATGGGCATAAGCAAACTCCATGAGTATCTTTGGAGAAATCAACATCTACGGTCTAATTAAGTAAAATGTATTAAGGTATTCTCAAGGCTGTTTTAATATTCATATAATTAAAATTACTGCAGTTTATGTTTTGGTGTTTAGTGTTTGTCCCTCGATGCGCAGCCCCCTCCCGGCACGCCAAACCCTCCTTTTTCCTACATTTTTTAGGCGATCTCCAGTTCAAATCTGGTAGTCGCCTCTCTTATGAAAGCCTCAGAAACCTGATAGAATAAGGGTTTCTGGGGTTTTTACTTTGTGTTTTAGGTGTTTGTGCTTGTTTGCGTGGGCATTTTTTGTGTTTTAGAGGATGATTAATCTAGGATTGCCCTCATTTTTGGATAAGGTATAATTAATTTCGCAAATTCAATTTCATAATAAATAGACATGGTCTATAGCCGTTTGGTAGAATTAAGTTACCACACAAAACCCATCAAAGGAGGCTATAGAACATGTCTGATAACATTATACAATTAAATCAGGAACTTATCCATAATGAATTGAAAGATTTAGTACGCAACAGCGTTGAGGAAACCCTCAATGCTTTGCTCGATCATGAAGCAGATGAACTCGTCAATGCTGAAAAATATGAGCGCTCGGGTGATCGCAAAGGGTATCGTTCCGGCCATTACAACCGAAACTTTCAGACCACATCTGGCGAGGTCAACCTAAAGATGCCCAAGCTAAAGGGGGTTCAGTTTGAAACCGCCATCATCGAACGCTATCGTCGCAGAGAATGCTCTGTAGAAGAAGTACTCATTGAAATGTATCTTGCGGGTGTTTCTGTTCGCCGTGTTGAGGACATCACCAAGGCATTATGGGGAACCAAAGTTTCTCCTGGAACAATAAGTAACCTAAATAAGAAAGCTTAACAGCACATTGAAACATGGCGAAGCCGCAAACTTACCAGTTCTTATCCATATGTCTATGTTGATGGTGTCTACCTAAAGCGAAGTTGGGGAGGTGAGATCCAGAACGTCTCAATCCTGGTCGCCATCGGCGTCAATGAAGATGGTTGTCGCGAAATCATAGGTGCTGCTGAAGGAATGAAAGAAGATCGAGAAAGCTGGAAGACATTCTTTATATGGCTAAAAGAACGTGGGCTTTCAGGAGTCCGCCTCATTGTCGGCGACAAGTGCCTTGGAATGCTGGAATCCATTCCAGAAGTATTTCCAGAAGCTATGTATCAACGGTGTACCGTTCACTTCTACCGTAATATTTTTTCCGTAACACCCCGGAACAAAATGAAGGAAGTATCTATGATGCTAAAAGCCATTCATTCCCAGGAATGTAAATCATCTGGTCGCGAAAAAGCTGCACAGGTAGCAGAAAAACTACGTGAAATGAAGCTAACATCAGCTGCCAAAAAAGTTGAAGATGGTATTGAAGAAACCCTGTCTTATATGGATTTCCCATTTCAGCACTGGACAAGAATCAGAACTAATAACACGATCGAACGTCTCAATCGTGAGATCAAACGAAGGACAAGAGCGATCGGGGCTTTTCCCGATGGTCAGAGTGCCTTAATGCTAGTATGTGCTAGGCTCCGTCACGTAGCGGGAACCCAGTGGGGAATCAAACGCTATATGAATATGAACCATCTCCGAGAAATGGATATCCAGAAAAAGTCTGATATCATAGCCGGCTACCTAACGGCAAATTCATTTTAGCCATTTGGTTACCAGATAGTTAACCGGCTATGTGATCTGCTTCTTCAGCAGATTGCATTTGATCAAGATGTTTCATATTCATATATAGTTTAGCCCCCCACCAGGTCCCTGCCACATGGCGTAGACGAGCACATACTAGCATTAGGGCGGATTGGCCATCCGGGAATGTCCTACTACTTTTGTGCGTCGCTTTATTTCACGGTTCAGACGTTCTATGGTATTGTTTGTTCTTATACGATTCCAGTGTTAATAGGGAAAGTTCATGTATGTTAATGTTTCTTCAATTCCATTTTCCAGTTTTTTAGCTGCCTATTTAAGCTTCATTGTACGGAGCTCTTCTATCACCTGTTTTGCTTTTTCGTACTACTTCGTGGGGGGGGGCAGAAAATATGTTTCGATAGAAATGTACGGTGCAGCGCTGATATTTGGCATCTGGAAACACTTGTGGGATTGATTCTAACATTCCAAGGTTTTTGTCCCCAACAATTAAGCGGACACCTTTAAAGACGATATAGTGCCTCATTGACACCTATAGCTATCAGAATGATTTTTTACCTGTATGTGATATACGTTCTTCATAAATTGATCCCATGGCGGAATATGCCTGTATTGACAACCGCGGGCCGGCGGACCTATAATTTAGGCAGACATCCCTTGAAATATGAAAAAATGGACAAGCCTGGAAAAAGAAAAAAAGGAAACGGGTAATCGTACAGATGAGCAGAATAAAACTGTTTTTGCACTATTTAAGAACCCATATCTGGATACAGATAAGCTTTATTTTTATGATGTCCCTGGTGATGATTATTTTCTGTTATCAGGTCTATATGAGAAAGGCTTATGAGAATTTCCTGGTGAAAAAGAACCATCTGATGGAATCTGCTGTGCTGGACGCTATGCAGATGAATATTGACTATACTATGATGGAATATATCAATATGGGGGTTCAGATTGCGGTTGCCCCGGCTGTTTATGATCTGGCCGGCCGGCTGACGGGGACACGGGAAGACCCGGAACGGGATTTCATGATACTGAAAGCAACCTTTGCAAACATGGCCAATTATTCCAAGAATGTGATTAATATTTCCGTTGCTTCGGAAGAGGGAGAAGTCTATCAGTATGACCGTCTGTATCAGATTGATGCCATCATGTGGAGGCCGAAGGACTCCGGTTTTTTAAAAGAGATGTATAAGAAGATCTATGAGCGGGCCAATGACAGCATAGTGCCTAAGTATCTGGTGAGTACAGAACATGGCAGTCATCCGACGAACAAAGAACCGGTATTCCATATTTTCTATCCGATTGTTGGTAAGGAGAACAGTTTTTCCAAGATGCACGGGATGCTCTGCGTGACTTTTCGGCTCGATATGCTTCAGCCCTTTATGGATATTTTATCAGGGGAGGAGGGGACATACTCGCAGGCGTACGTGACGGAAGAGGGAGGAAGGATCATCTGCCACTCCAATCCAGAATATACGGGAAAACCGGAGTCGGTGTATCGGGAGGATGGAATGCTGTTTATCCTGGACAAACCTCTGGAAAAGGTGAACTGGCAGCTGCACGTTTCCCTTGATAAGGATCAGCTAGACAGAAGCGTGATGGGAATTATTGCTCAGGGTATGGGAGTTTATGTCTTTCTACTCCTTGTGGTGGCTGGGATATTTTATCTGATTATCAGAAAAGTGAATAAGCCGCTGCGCAGTATTGAGACCGCTATGGAGCTGACCGCCTCTGGCAGTGAAAAGCTACGCAATAAAGTTGTTGTGGAAGGCGAACACGAAATCTGGCAATTGGCCATAGGATACAACGATATGATAGACAAGCTGGTAAAGCAAGAAAAAGAGGTGGAGAAGAATTATCAGTTGTGCATAACAGCAATGGAACGGCAGCATCAGGCAGAGCGGGAAGCCCTGGAGACACAGATCAACGCTCATTTTCTGTGTAATACCCTAGGGACAATCAACTATGAGGCCATGGAGTGCGGCAATTTTAAGGTCTCAGAACTGATAAAGAAGCTGTCAAATATTCTGCGTTACACATTTGACCAGAAGTGCCAGAATGTATACATGTACCAGGAATTTGCTTGGATTGAGCAGTATTTATTCCTGCAGAAGGCGCGTCTTGAGGATGCCTTCGATTATGAGGTGGAGTTCCCGGAAGAATGTGTCAACTGGAGCTGCTGCAAGCTGATGCTTCAGCCATTTGTGGAGAATGCCATCCTACACGGGTTTGAGGGCAGAGAGAGCGGCGGGACGCTGTCCATTCAGGCCCGAAAAGAGGGGGAGCGGCTGACTGTTTCCATCAGGGATAATGGCTGCGGTATCTCTCCGGATAAGTTGGAGCGGATTCGGAAAGTCCTGACGGGGGAAGAAGGGGTGGAGATGAAGGAGATCGGAATCGGAATACGGAATGTGGCCGCCAGAATGCGTCTGTTTTATGGGGCCGGAATTTTGATGGAGGTCACTTCGGTAGAAGGGGAGGGGACTGAGTTCCGGTTCTTTATCCCTGAAGTAAAAAGGTAACAGGCAAAAGCGGGGAGGTATATAGCCATGAAGCTGATGATTGTTGAGGATGAACAGCGGGCGAGACGGGGACTGAAGAATATTATCTTATCTATTTCACAGGAAGATGAGATCGTGGCAGAGGCAGCTAACGGAAGAAGCGCTTTGGAGCTGATTAAGACTGTGAAACCGGATGCGGTATTTACGGACATTAAGATGCCGTTTATGGACGGACTCACACTGATTAAAGAAGTGCGGAAACTGGGAATGGGCACAAAATTTGTGATTATAAGCGCCTATGAGGAATTTGAATATGCAAGACAGGCGATTACGTGCGGCGTATCCGAATATCTGGTAAAACCGCTGATTATGGAAGACATCCGAAAGGCTCTCGACGCCGTCCGCGACAGGGGGGAACAGGATAACTGCAAGGTAAGTCTGTCTGAGTGCTATCCGGAAGTCCATCCGATTATCTTAAAGGCATTGCGAAAGATTGAAAATGAGTATTTGACACCAATGAACCAGAAGGATATGGCAAATGACTTGGGGATCAGCCCGGAATATTTTTCAGGGCTGTTCAGCAAAAATATGGGAGAATCTTTCGTACATTTTCTGAGAAATTACCGTATTGAGATAGCAAAATCCCTCTATCTCCACAGTGACATTCCGAGAGAGGAAGTACCTTTTAAAGTAGGATTTGTAGATGAGAAGTATTATAACCGGGTTTTTAAGAACGCTACAGGGATGAGCGTAGGGGAATATATTCGTGAAAACAGAAGATAGCAGTGTAAGGAGAAGAGATGGATTCCTGATTCAGGGGATCCATTTTCTGATTTATGGGGGAAATCAGGAGAAAGTTACATTAAAATCATGCTAAAATATTAAAATTTTATCTTAAAAATGGGGCCGAATCTTAAAGATATCGGTTAATTTTTTTTCTGCGATTGTTTATAATGGTCATATCGATAAAGTGACGGTCACAAAAAGTATTCCGGAGACATCCGGCGGCAGAAAAGGAGGAAATAAGACATGACAACAGGTTGGGGAAAGTTGGCAGCGGTTTTGACAACTGGGGTGCTGGCAGCAGCAGTGCTGGTTGGATGTGGCAGCAAAAGCAGTAACAGCAGCGACGGCGTGACAAGCGCGGCTTCAGGAGGAAAAAGTACGGAGCAGGCAAAGGCAGAAACGAAAGGCAGTGGAGACCGGAAAGAGATATCCATCTGGCATTATTTCGAACATGAGGCGGCAGCTTTGGAAAAGGTCGCGGATAAATATAACGAGTTGCAGGATGATGTCCACATTACATGTACGTATGTATCCCGGGATGAGCTGATGAACCAGTACACGATCGGCGCGGTATCAGGGGAACTCCCGGATATCGGTATGGTAGATTCTCCGGACATGGCTTCCTATATATCTCTGGGAGTTTTTGAAGATATCGACGACGAATTGAAGGCATGGGGGGATTTAGACCAGTTTTATGAGGGACCTCTCAACAGCTGTCGGGATTCCGAAGGAAGGCTGCATGGTATTCCCAATAATTCCAACTGTCTGGCGCTGCTTTGCAATATGGATATCTTAAATGCTGCGGGGATCAAGGAAACACCGACCACCTGGGACGAGTTCTATGAGGTGTGTAAAGCGACCACAAATCCGGCGGATTCTGTATATGGATTTGCAATGTGTGCGGTTGGCAATGAGGAGGGAACCTTCCAGTATATCCCCTGGCTCTATGCGGCGGGCGCAGACGTGACGACCCTCACTTCCCCGGAGGCGGCCGAATCCCTCGATTTTCTCGCAAAGCTTGTGAGTGAAGGATTGATGAGTAAGGAAGTCGTAAACTGGGGACAGGGGGACGCGCTGAACGCCTTTGCGGCGGGAAAAGCTGCGATGCTGGAATCCGGTACCTGGCAGATCGCTCAGTTTGATAGCGGGGATGTAAAGCTGGATTGTAATTACCAGTACGCCATGCTTCCTAAGGGCAAGCAGAACGCCTCGGTTATCGGCGGCGAGAATTTCGGCGTTTGTACCGGTACAGAAGCCAAAGAGGAGTGTGTGGAGTTCTTAAAATATATGATGACTGCGGAAAATAACGCAGACTGGTGCGAGATTGCCGGCAAGCTGCCAGTAAGGGGTGACGCCACAAAGCTGAAGGATTTCTGGACGGAGGACGCCCGATATGCGGTATTCAATGAATCCATGGATTATGCGGTAGCGCGAGGCCCTCATGAGTCCTGGCCGACCATATCAGAAGCGATCTATACGGCTGAGCAGTCCGTACTTCTGGGAGAGAAGACGGGCACGGAGGCCATGGCCCAGGCAGCAGGAATCGTGGATCCAATTCTGACTGAAGTCCCTATTGCAAAATAGAAGACAGTAGCAAATGATCGTTACAGGGGGCGTTTCTGCGCCCCCTGTATGAAAATGGCATAAAAGTTTGAGAGAAAGGAGTGTGCGGTCTTGAATAGAAAAAAGATGACAATAGCCGAAAAGAAGACGCTTGAGGGCTATGGTTTTATTCTGCCTGGATTTTTTTACGTCATGTTGATTCTTGGCTATCCGCTTGTCTATAACGTAATTCTGAGTTTGAAAAACACGAACGTTAAGAATTTTGCGAAGGGAACCTCTGAATTTGTGGGATTTTTGAATTATATCACACTGTTCCACGATCCTACGTTTTTACTGGTCTTAAAAAATACGTTTGTTTTTACGGTGTTCTGTCTAGTCATTCAGTTCACCATTGGATTCATGTTCGCCCTGTTCTTTTCCCAGCAATTTACGCTGTCGGGGCCGATTCGCGGATTAATTCTGGTTGGATATATGATGCCGATGTCTGTCACCGCCATGCTGGGAAAGAATTTATTCGGGGTATCGGAGGGCGTCATCAATGATCTGCTCTTAAAGACCGGATTGATTCAGCAGCCGGTGGAATGGCTGGTGGGAGGAAGCACGGCTCTTGCCGCGGTTATCGCGGTCAACTGCTGGGTCGGCATTCCATTTAATATGCTGCTACTGACCTCGGGCCTGACTGGAATTTCACAGGATGTTTATGAGAGTGCTTCCATGGATGGGGCGAACAAAATTCAGCGTTTCTTATACATAACACTCCCGCTTATGAAGTCTTCTATTTTAGCAGTGCTGATGTTAGGATTTATCTATACCTTTAAGGCGTTTGATTTAATGTTTATTATGACAAGCGGCGGACCGCTGAACGCCACGGATGTCCTGGGGACATACGCTTACAGCCTGTCATTTACTAAATATGAATTTTCGTTGGGTTCTGCAGCGGCTATGGTGCTGTTTGCCTGTCTCTTCGTCATCGGATTGTTCTATCTGCGGCTGATAACAAAGGAGGATGATTAGTATGGGAGAAAAAATCAGATATGCCGTGTGTACAAGCAGCGGCAGAAAAGATATTTTAAACTGCCTGCTGGCAATATTCATTGCAGTGATCTTCCTCTTCCCGATCTACTGGTTGCTGTCCATGTCCTTCAAGACAGACGGGGAGTCTTTCGGGAAAATAGTGACGTATTATCCCCACACATTTACGCTTGAGCCATGGATCAAGAACTTCTCCGACAAGGATTTTCTGTTCTCTTTAAGGAACAGTTGCCTGATTGCCTTGCTGTCTATGACGATTTCTATCTGCTTCGGTGTACCGACGGCGTATGGGATGGGGCGGTATAAGGTGCCGGGAAGCAAAGGCTTTCTGCTGGCCTTTCTGGTGACGCAGATGATGCCTGCCTCCCTGATGCTGACTCCCATGTATTTAATCTTCAACAAAATCGGTCTTTTGGGTACGTATTTAGGCCCTGCGCTGGCAATCTCTTCGGGATCAATCCCATTTATTGTGGTGACACTGAGACCGTATTTCAAGGGGGTTCCCAGGTCTCTGGATGACGCTGCAAGAATTGACGGCTGCGGTGTGGTCCGCTCATTTTTTTCTATCATGATACCGGCGATCAAGACCGGTGTGATCACAGTGGTAATTATCTCGTTCCTGAATGGCTGGAACGACCTGGTCTATTCCATGACCTTTAACGTCAAGCCGGAGATGCGTCCGCTGACTGCCAATATCTATAAGTTCCAGAGCAAATACGGAACAAAATGGAACTGTATCATGGCGTACGGCGCGATTCTTGTCATACCGGTTGTTCTGCTGTTTGTATTTCTGCAAAAATATATCGTCAGCGGCTTAACAGCCGGAGCGGTCAAAGAATAGGAGGAAAGAAATGCTGAAACAGATTGGAAATGCAGTTATAAGGAGGCAGGAAAAAGAAATCCTGCAGATTGAGCCGTGGGGGACCAATGCCCTAAGGGTCCGCGCTACCCAACTTTCTGCAATTAGGGAGGAAGAATGGTCGGCTCTGTTGGAACCGGAAAATGAGGAATTAAAAATCAGCATCGTGCTGGACGGCATGGGTGCCAGGATTGAAAATGGAAACATTCGATGTGAACTGATGGCTACCGGGAAGTTAAAATTTTATAACCGGAGAGGCGAGCTGCTTTTGGAGGAATACGACAGAAATCGTTTCCGCAAGGAGATTGAGGGGGAATTTAACAGCGCTCTGGAAATTGATCCCAGGACCTTTGAACCAATCACGGGTACGGATAATTACCGTCTAAAAGTCCGGTTTGAACCGAGTGACGGAGAGAAAATCTACGGCATGGGCCAGTATCAGCAGCCGTATCTGGATGTGAAGAACTGCCGTCTTGAGTTGGCGCACCGCAATTCCCAGGCAAGTATCCCCTTCGCACTTTCCAGCCGCGGCTACGGATTTTTATGGAACAATCCAGCCATCGGCAGCGTTACATTCGGAAAGAACGTCACGGAATGGACGGCGGAGTCCACAAAAGTGATGGACTACTGGATTGTGGCCGGGGATACTCCGGCTGAAATCGAGGAGGCTTACGCGAATGCGGTAGGTAAGGTACCGATGATGCCGGATTACGGCATGGGCTTCTGGCAGTGCAAGCTGCGCTATCAGACGCAGGAAGAGCTATTAGAAGTAGCGAGGGAGTATAAGAAGAGGGGCATTCCACTGGATGTCATCGTCTGCGACTATTTTCACTGGCCCAATCAGGGGGACTGGAAATTTGATGAGGATTACTGGCCCGACCCTGAGGGCATGGTGCGTGAACTGAAGGAGATGGGGGTCAGGCTGATGGTGTCTGTCTGGCCAACCGTTGAGGAAAGCAGTGAGAACTATCATAAGATGGTCCGGGAAGGATATTTAGTCCGTAGCGAGCACGGAAAAGCGATCGGTCAGTTGGGAAATGCGGCATTTTTTGACGCCACGCATCCGGACGCGCGCAGCTTCGTGTGGGAGAAACTGCGTCGGAATTATTATGACAAAGGTATTGAGTTGTTCTGGCTCGATGAGGCGGAGCCGGAATTTACCGGATATCAGTTCTCTCACTACCGGTATTATCAGGGAACCGATTTAGAGACAGGTAATATTTATCCGAAGGAATATGCCAGAATGGCGTATGAAGGCCTCCGACAGGCGGGACAGGAAAACATATTGAGCCTGCTGCGTTGTGCATGGGCCGGAAGCCAGAAATACGGGGCGCTGGTGTGGTCGGGAGATATCGATTCATCTTTCCGCTCACTGCGCAGCCAGCTGGCAGCCGGGCTCAACATGGGACTGTCCGGAATTCCATGGTGGACGACAGACATTGGCGGATTTCACGGAGGTAATATACACGACGAAGGATTTAGAGAAGTGTTTGTGCGCTGGTTTGAATTTGGCGCCTTCTGCCCTGTCATGAGGCTGCATGGATACAGAGAACCGATCAAGGAGCCGATCGGTACTGCCGGAGGAGGAAAACACAACAGCGGAGCGGAGAATGAGATCTGGTCCTATGGGGAAGAGATTTACGCTGTCTGCAGGAAATATATTTACCTGCGGGAGAAGATGCGGCCATATATTACGGAACTGATGCGGGAGGCCCACGAAAAGGGAACACCATTGATGCGCCCTCTTTTTTATGACTATCCGGAAGACGGTAGATGCTGGGAAATTGAGGATGAATACTTATTCGGCCCGGACGTTCTGGTTGCACCGGTTCTCTGGGAGGCTGTGACGGAGCGGAAGGTCTATCTGCCGGCCGGCCGCTGGAAAAACTTAAATGATGCTTTGGTATATGAGGGGGGAAAGGAAATTATAGCCGCGGCCCCCATTAACGCTATCCCGGTGTTCGTAAAGGAAGGGACGTTGGACTATCTGTTCGAAACCGCAAAGTGATGCGAAACTGCGGGGAATTATTGTAAGAGTATCACATGGGACTACGTGGAAAGCAGCGATGACGGAGGAGATAGGATATGGATAAAAGCAGAAAAAGGGTTGGTTGCAAAGGGTTATTCTCCTACGGAGGAGACTACTTTTACTACATGGAGAAGATCTTTGATACGGCGGCGCTTAACCTGCTTTGGCTGCTGTTCTGCTTGCCTGTGATTACCATCGGTGCTTCTACCACGGCGCTGTATGATACGGTCCATAAACAGGGAGTGCAGGATGAGGGGTATGTCGTAAAGGTGTTTTTTCAATCCTTTATGCGGAACTTCAAACCTTCCTGCGGACTATGGGGGATTCTTGCGGGTGCGGCTATCATTTTTCAGCTCAATCTTGGAATTGTTTCGGCAAAGATGGAGGGAGACGGGGCTGTTTTTCTGCTGCTTTTGTACAGTATGTGCCTGCTTTTTGTAATAGGGACGCAGCTTTACGCATTTCCTGCTCTTTCCCGTTTTTCCATGCCCGCGGGGTGGATTCTGAAAGTATCGATTTATATGTGTTTCCGTCATTTACCGCGCACCATACTCCTGGTACTGGTTACGGCGGTCAGTGTCATGCTTGTCTGGTGGTGTCTACCGCTTGTTCTGATTCTGCCGGCCCCTGTCCACAGGATATACCATTGTCTGATGGAACCGGTACTAGCGGAACACACACCGCAGAGTAAAAAAATTCATTAATATTCAGTTAAGTAAAAGGAGGAACACGCAGATGGACCAAAAAGAGGAGATGCAGAAAATGGAGAAAGCCGGAGATTTCCGTTCCGATAACCGGTTTTTACTGGGGTATTTTGAAGAGAAGGACGGGGCGCTCTATTATCGCTATGACGCGGAACGCTTAATTGTGGAGCCGTGGGGGACCAATTCTCTGCGAGTGCGTGCGTCAAAGATGGCGCAGATGCCGGAGGAGCTTTGGGCGCTGGAAGGAAAGCCGGAGTTGTCAGGATCGAAGGTGACAATTCATGATTATACGGCGGAGATCACGAATGGAAAAATTAAAGCGGTTATCAATAATATTGGAAAGCTTTCTTTCTATAACCAGAAAGGGGAGCTGCTTCTGGAAGAATACATACGCAACCGGGAGGATATGTTTGCCGATACGTGCAGTTCCCTGGAGATGGAAGCTCGAGAATTTAAGCCGATTATCGGCGGGGATTACGCTTTGACAATGCGCTTTGTATCTGACCCTAAGGAGAAAATCTACGGGATGGGGCAGTATCAGCAGGATTTTCTGGATTTGAAAGGTGCAGACCTGGAACTGGCGCACCGAAACTCCCAGGCCAGTGTACCGTTTGCCCTTTCCTCGCTGGGGTATGGTTTTCTGTGGAATAACCCGGCAGTCGGGCGTGTCAATTTCGCCAGAAATATTACCACATGGGAAGCGAAGTCCACGAAAAAGCTGGACTATTGGATTACTGCGGGAGACTCTCCTGCAGAGATTGAGGAGGCGTATGCGAACACCGCGGGGAAGGTGCCGATGATGCCGGAATATGGTCTTGGATTCTGGCAGTGTAAGCTGCGCTATCAGACACAGGAGGAACTTCTGGAGGTCGCCAGAGAGTATAAGAGACGGGAGCTTCCCATCGACGTGATTGTCGTAGACTTCTTCCACTGGCCCAAACAGGGGGACTGGAGGTTTGATCCTACGTACTGGCCGGACCCGGACAGCATGATTGCGGAACTGAATGATATGGGGATCGAACTGATGGTATCCGTATGGCCAATGGTCGATTATTTAAGTGAGAATTTCGAGGAGATGAAGGCGAAGGGGCTGCTGACTCGGGTGGAGAAGGGCGTGCGTATCGACAATGTCTATATGGGCAACACGATCCAGTATGACCCCACAAACCCTGAGGCGCGGGATTATGTCTGGAAGAAATGCAAACAGAATTATTATAATAAAGGTATAAAGATATTTTGGCTGGACGAGGCAGAACCGGAATATTCCGTCTATGATTTTGAAAACTACCGCTATCATTTGGGGCCGAATGTGCAGATCGGGAATATTTACCCGGCGATGTACGCGAAGACCTTCTTCGACGGGATGCGTGGGGAAGGACAGGAGAATGTGGTAAACCTTCTGCGCTGTGCCTGGGCGGGCAGCCAGAAATACGGGGCGCTGGTTTGGTCCGGCGATATACATTCCAGCTTCGACAGCATGAAAAATCAGGTTGCAGCCGGACTCAACATGGGTTTGGCGGGTATTCCATGGTGGACTACGGATATAGGAGGATTTTTTGGAGCCAACATTACCGACGAGAAATTTCATGAGGTGCTGGTACGCTGGTTTGAATATGGAACCTTCTGCCCTGTTATGCGGCTTCACGGTTATCGGATGCCGTATCAGCCTCAGCAGGGGACTACCGGAGGGGCAGCATGCGTGTCTGGCGCGCCCAATGAGATCTGGAGCTATGGTGATAAGGTGTACGAAATTTGTAAGAAGTACTTATGGATTCGTGAAAATATGCGCCCCTATACGCGGAAATTGATGAAGGAAGCTCATGAAAAAGGAACCCCTGTGATGAGGCCGCTGTTCTATGATTTCCCAGAGGACTGTGCGTGCTGGGAGAAAGAAAATCAATATATGTATGGCCCGAATGTCATGGTAGTACCGGTTATGGAGGCAGGAGCTGAAAAGATCGGAGTTTACCTTCCAAAAGGTGCAGTATGGATGAATGTCTGGACGAAGAAAACTTGGGAAGGCGGCCAGAGTATCGAGGTAGAGACGCCGCTGGATCAGATGCCGCTCTTTGTGAGGGACGGATTCGTTCTGGATGTTTGTGAACCATAAAACCGGTTTTTCCTGAAAGTAATTGAATCATTATATGAAACCCGGGAGGGGAGCGGTTTAAGAAAAATCATGACCGTTCCTCTCCTGTTTTCAGTTCCATATGCATTTAGACAATGGAAGATTTAGATTTATTTCAGTAAAGGGCCTTTAATTAAAGCCGCTTTGCTTTATAATAATGACCCAGCTTATCTGTGGCAATAATTGCATCACAAACGATTTCAGGTGTTAATGTTAATGGCATGTTCCCCATTGTATCATTAGGGCTGCATGCTAATTCTGCAACTTTCATTATTTCATCTATTTTAATCTCATGAATTCCAAGATCCTCCAGAGTTGTTGGCAATCCGACATCTAAACAAAAATTTATCACTTCTTCAAATTCTTCCGGAGAAGCATTTTCAAGTACTAATTGAGTTAAGGTACCAAAAGCCACTTTCTCACCATGATAACACTGATGTGTTTCATGGATAGCTGTAAATCCATTATGAATCGCATGGGCTGCTGCGATACCACAGCTTTCAAAACCAATACCTGAAAGATATGTATTTGCTTCAACAATATTTTCCAGTGCTTTTGTACATACTTTCGCTTGCGCAGAAACAAGAGCCTGAATACCGTTTGCAAGTAATGTATCATAACATAATCTGGCAATTGCCATAGAGGTGATGGTATAGTAGCCGCCAATAAAATTAGGACTGTTTGACTGCTTACATGCACGGGCTTCAAAATAGGTTGCCAATGCATCTCCCATACCGGATACAAGTAAACGTGCCGGAGCAGAACTAATTACCTCAGTATCGACCAAAACCATGTTTGGATTTTTAGGAAGAAAAAGATAATCTTCAAATGCGCCGTCGTCTGTATAGATAACTGATAAAGCACTGCATGGAGCATCTGTTCCGGCAATGGTAGGAACGATTACTACAGGAGCTTCTGCGTAAAAAGCAAGAGCTTTTGCTGTATCGTGGATCTTTCCTCCTCCAATTCCAACAACTACATCACAACCAGATTCCTTATATACGTTCACTAAGCGGTCAATTTCATTACGAGAGCACTCACCTTGAAAGGTTTCGAAAAATAGTTTTGTATTATATTCTTTTGCACTCTTTTCGATAGGTTCTTTAACACGTCCCTTACCAGATTCGCTAACTAAAATAAAGGGCGCCTTTCCTATATTTTGCAAATGTTTACATAGCTCACCTAATATCCCTCTGCCTTGAACGTAACGTTCAGGACTGCCAATTATATTAGCCATGTTAATTCCTCCTTAGATTGTTAGATTGTTTGTTTGATAATTATATATCGATAATTATTTACCGATATAATGTATTATATTTTTATTACACATAAATGTCAATCCAGATAAGCAATTATAGTTAATTTTTTGTCAAAGGATATTAGGGATCCAGGACTAGCAGCAGTTTTACAGACAGTAATTAAGCGTGATCCTTTGCCAGGATTGGTTCAATAGCATTCCCTTTATTTTGTTCCTTGCTCTCCGGGGGGATTTTTTTATTCCAAGCATCGCAAACGCTAATTTATTCTATAGGCAGTGTTTGGCTTTACTTTTATTTTCAATATATTCTAAAACCAAGCGGAGGATAGCCGGGTGATACCGTCCACAATTTCTTCTTCTGTTAAACTGCTGTATCCCATGAGAACCAAATTATCCGAGTAGCTTTGCAGGTTCATCCAATAATCGGATACCGGATAAACTCCAACCCCCGCCCTTTGTGCTGACGCAATGAGTTCTTTTTCAGACATCCCATTATAAACCTCCAGCAGAATGTGCAGACCGGCATTTTTGCCATGGATGTATACCCTCCCTGCCATCTGACTTTGGATTGTGCTGATTAACATATCATGCTTTCTTTTATTGGATACAGAGGATTTGTTCAGCATCCGATTCCAATGTCCCTGCTGGATAAAGTGATACATGACTTTCTGCTCCAGCCAGGGAATAGAACAATGATAATTTGAGAAATTAGCATGGTATTGCTTCAGTAATTCCTCCGGCAAAACGAGAAACCCCATTCTTAGGCCGGGAGCAAGCACTTTGGAAAAGGTGTTGACATAAATCACCCGTTCATTCTTGTCGAGGGAATGGATAGAGGGGATTGGTCTGCTGTTATAACGAAGCTCACTGTCATAATCGTCCTCGATAATATAAGCGTGATTCTGTTCCGCCCATTCTAACAGCTTGAGCCGTTTGTTGATTGACATGACAATACCTGTTGGAAACTGATGGGAGGGCGTGGTATAGACTAGCTTTGTACCGGAAGCCGAGAGTTTCATCAAATCAATGCCATCAGCCTGTAATCCAATAGGCATCACATCATAACCATGATTGATGAAGGTTTCTCTGGCACTGTCATAGCAGGGATCTTCCACAGCGACAATGTTGGTTTCCTGCATGAGCAACTGGCAGACTAAACTCAGGGCTGACATAGCTCCGGAGCAAAGAATAATTTGTTCCGGACGGCAAACAACCCCTCTGGAGTTGGTGAGATATTTCATAATCTGTACCCGAAGTGCCGAATCTCCCTTTTTCTCATGATAATCAGCGATATGCCCAATTTCATCGGATAGCAATACCTGATTCAGCAGTTTACGCCAGATACGAAGGGGAAAATTCTTAATATCAAGTCGGCAGTATTTGAAATCATACTGTATGGTATATGTTTCTTCTGATTCTTGTGTAATGGGCTTTTCAGAGTCAGTTTGTTTTATATGGGACGGAGCAAGGCTGTTTATCGCTATTTTCTGCACTTTATAGCCGCTGCCAACCTTGCTTTGAACATAACCTTCGGAACAAAGCTGCTGATATGCACTGTCAACCGTATTTTTTGCAACTAAGAGTGTACTGGCCAATGTTCTGATAGGTGGGAGAATGCTTCCCTCACATAACTCTCCGGATATTATCTTTTCCCTTAGTTGATGATAAATTTGCATATATAACGGTTCATCTGAATGCCTGTCTATGATTAACATATGCTCTCTCCTTGATTGTACCTATTAAATATTTGATAATTGTCGCTTTTGATAGATACAATTAT
Organism: Lacrimispora sphenoides JCM 1415; assembly: GCF_900105615.1. Lineage (NCBI taxonomy): Bacteria > Bacillati > Bacillota > Clostridia > Lachnospirales > Lachnospiraceae > Lacrimispora > Lacrimispora sphenoides. The sequence continues at coordinate 4,621,100 of NZ_LT630003.1, forward strand.
ACGATATACTTGATAAGAAATAAAGTATCTTATTATGGAGGAATAAATCATGCAACACAGAATGAAAACACATATGATGACCAAGGACAAGATGGAGGATTTGCTGAATCGGACTGCAACGTGTAGTCTTGCTATGCTGAATGAGGATAGTACACCGTATGTCATACCAATGCACCATGTCTATCACAATGGCTTTATTTATATGCACGGCTTACCCAAGGGTAAAAAAATCAACAACATCAAAGCAGACCCACATGTGAGTATCACCGCTTATGAAATGCAAGACTTACTCCTTGACCCGGACGGCAAGGCTTGCGATACCAACACAAAATACGAAAGTGTGATACTTTCTGGTATGGCTACCTTGGTGGATGATATTGACCTGAAAAGGGAGGCTCTGATGGAGGTTGTAAAAAAATATACCCCTCACCTATCAGGGACTACGCTGCCTGAAAATATGGTAAGAGGTACAGCTGTCATTCAGGTAGAGATTCTTGAAATGACAGGAAAATACTACGATTAAGGATATGCCGCACATGAAGAAAATCCTTAATCTCGTCTTTTTGTTCATTGGGCTTCTTGCGGTTGGCCTGGGAACGGTTGGCATTATCCTTCCGATTTTGCCAACCACCCCGTTTTATCTGATGGCTTGTTTCTGTTTCGCAAAAGGTTCGCCACAGTTTCATAAGTGGTTTACAGGCACGAGGTTATATCAGAAATACTTGGCGGAGTTTGTAAGAACACGAGCCATGACGCTGAAGGCAAAGCTCGGCCTGTGCATTCCGGTGAGTTGTATCCTAATCATTACCTTGGTGCTCATTTCGTCATGGACTCTCCGAACAGGAATTGCTTGTATTATGGTATTCAAATGGTGGTATTTTACTTTCAGAATCAAGACAATACCAAGCAAAATACCACCTCATAAGACAGTGCAGGAGGACACATAAAAAAACAGAAATCAAATCACAGTAGTTGAACGCAAGGGTAAATGGGATGCCACAGTTTGGGGATTAATAAAGTAAATTATCTTTATTAATTTGTATTAGAAGCTGATCTATCAATATTTGCTGAATGATAGGCTCATTTCCAAGTCCAGACAGAACGCAGTCTACTTTAAAACCTGCTGCAGTTAAAATAGAATATAAAGATTCCTGATGCTTGCCGGCCATGTCGTGAAAGACGTGATAGCCGGCAAGCATTAGTAATGGAATTAACCGTATATATTTTATGCCTCTTTTATGTAACATTGCAATAAAGTCACCTATATCCGAAAGAAAATCAAGAGTTAACACATAATAATTTATGTGATGATTATTATGAAAGTATGTCTCAAGTTCATTGTAATAAATACTGGATGAGTGGGAACTGCCATGCCCTAAGAATACAATTACCTCATCATCATTGTGAATTGGATATAGGGTTGCAAGGGAAGTAGAAATTGGGCCATAGCATTCTTTCGCAGCCAGTAATGGTTTGCAAATGTTGATCTCATTAAATAAATGTTGATGATCAGCCAGAGTTTGTTGCATTTTAAGAAAACTATGACCAGGCAGTAGGAATGTTGGTAGGACAAGAAGTGTAGTTATTTTATTATAATATAGCTGTTCCAGCACCTTAAAGAGAAAAGGCAGGCCCGTGGAATCCTTATCCTGTCCATGGCTAATGATTGCTGGATATACAGCATAGTCTTGTAAGGCTGATTTTAATTGTTTTTCTAGTGCTAAGATAAAGCTGTTACCGGTACTTAAAGAATTTTTACCATAACTTACAATTAGAATCGCTTTTTTTGATTGATGCAGATCCATAGTGATAGGGCTCCTTTCCTCTTAAAATGTCTTTTTAAATTAACCTATAAATTCTGCAAACAAATGAATGAATATCATCGAGGAAGCAGCAACAGCTAACCAAGTGCATCCACCAAGAATAATAGGCTTAATACCTTTCGTTAATAAATCTTTGAATTTGATCTTGAATCCCACGCCTGCTAATGCAATGGTAATAAATAATTTATAACCGGCTTTTAAGTATTTGTCCAGTCCGTTAACTAAATCGAATAAACCTACTGTATTAAAAATTGCCATTATTAAAAAGCCAAGGATAAACCATGGGAATACTTTTAATACAGTTTTTGAAATACTTGTTTGCTCCGCATTTGCAGAATTGTTCTTAGATTGTTGACGAACTGTGATGATAGTGAAGATTACTGCTAATGCAATGAGCATAGTAGTACGTGTAAGCTTTACTGTAATTGCTAGATTTAAGTCTAAACCATTTATTGCATTATATGTAGCTTCCGATGCTGCAACACTTGATGTATCATTGATTGCAGTGCCTGCAAGAAATCCAAATTGATTGGAAGTTAAATTAAGTGCACCTGCTAAGTATGGGTATACCAGAGCTGCCAATATATCAAAAAGAAAGATCGCTGTCATAGCGTAAGCAATCTCAGTTTCCTTTGCTTTAATAATAGAAGCGAGAGTAGCAATGGCCGTACCGCCGCAGATACAGGTTCCTCCACCAACTAAAGTGCAAGTATTCCAGGATTGTTTTAATTGTTTACCAACGAAATATGCTACTGTAAAGGATAAGCAGATATTTATAATAATTAATGGAAGCGCTTTCGCACCAAATCCTAAAATTTGAGCAAAATTGAGTGTTCCGCCTGCAAGGATGATACCTAAGTTTAAGCACTTTTTACCTGCAAAAGTTGTACCTTTTTTAAAGTCTTTGTCTATGCTAGGTAAGATGTTTACAAGAAGCATTCCGATAAATAGACCAATCATTGGTGCACCAATAATATTTTGAAGTTTTCCAAGATAAGTTGCTATGATTGCAATAACAACGCAAGTCCCAATCGCTAAGTAAGATTTTTTGTTCATCATTTGTAATGTCCCCTCAAAAGTAGTTAAATTTTTAACGATAAAGCCCGAAATAATAACCGATAGAGCTTTTACTCTATTCGGTTATTATAAAGCCTATATTAACAAGTTGCGCCGCCTACTAAGTGAAGTTTAGCGTCTAAGATTTCCTGTTTGCGGTCTAGTAAATCATTTGCGTATAACTGAGCTTGAACATTTTCAAAACCAATACGGGAAATTGTATCGGATAAACGTTCTCCGGTTTGTCCCTGCTCTCTATAGAGAAGAATTGTTTTTTCAATGATTGCTAAAGCTTCCTCTTTGCTGGTGAATACACGATCAAGAGAAATTCCGTGTGCTACTTTTTTACCCCATCTGCCACCTATGTAAATCTTGTATCCGCTTATGCCATCTTCGATGCAATCAAAATGACATTTACCGACGCAACGGCCACAGTTATTACAGACATCTTTATCAATCGTAGGAACACCATCTACTAACGTTGCAGCAGCCATAGGACATGATTCTACAACAGAACATTTTTTACAAGCATTACAATTATCTTCATCATAGTTAGGAATTAATTGACCGATAATGCCTAAGTCGTTTAAGTCTGGCTTTACACAGTTATTAGGGCAGCCGCCTACAGCAATTTTAAATTTATGAGGTAATTTTACGCTTGCATAGCCATTATAAAAACGTTCGTGAATTTCTTCTGAAAGTTCAAATGTGTCAATAAGACCATATTGGCAAGTGGTTCCTTTGCAAGATACAACCGGACGTACTTTTGAACCGGTACCGCCGGTAACAAGTCCTTCCTTTGCAATATATTCACGGAATTTCTCAATGTTATCGTAATGAACGCCTTGGCATTCAAGTGTTAATCTTGTTGTCATAGTAACGATACCGTTACCATAAATTTCAGATGCCTCAGATAAGCATTTGTTCTGAGCTGCAGTAATTTTACCATTTACAGTAATAATTCTTGCTGAAAAGTTATCAGTTCCCTTGTTTCTAAGAAACCCAAGGGCCTTTACTCTTTTTTCATCTTCTGCAGTTACTTTTAATTGTGTCATGTTTTTCCCTCCATAAAATTAGTTAACTTCTATCTATAACTCAATTGAATTAAATATAGATCCACCTTCAAGAACCAAAGTATTTGTATATCCGAAGTGTTTCAGGCGATTTTGTAATAAATAGGCTCTTTTACCTTTGGAACAGGCCAGTAATAGTTTATCATCCAATGAATAGTCCGCAACTTTGCCGGTAACCTTTGTTAAATCCATATAAGGAGCACCTGCAATGGATGGGGCAATAGAGGCATCAATTAATTTGATACCTTCAGCCTTACCAGCCTTGTAATCTGTTGGAGTGATACTATTAAAAGCACCACTTATTTTATTTAAAAGAACATTCACCGTATGGGATAATGGATGAATTGCTGTAGAGAATGGAGGTGCATACGCTAAATCCATGTTCTCGATATCTTCTAATGTTGCCTTCATCGTAAGGGCTGTAACTGCGATATCAATCATTTTATCAACGCTGCCTTTACCTAATACTTGAAGACCTAATAATTTCTTTGTAGTTTTATCAGCAATCATTTTTACTATAAAATAAGATGCCTGCGGATAGTAGTGTGCTTTATCATCCACTACAGTAACAACACTAACAGCATCATAGCCAGCCGCAATTGCCCCTGCTTCTGTTAAACCAGTTCTTCCAACATTAAGTTCTGGTAATTTACATACACCGGTTCCAAGTACACCGTGATAGGATATGCGGCCTCCGGCTATATTTCTGGCAGCAATACGACCTTCAATATTAGCGGATGAACCCATAGGGGACCAGGCGCTTTCTTTCGTTAATGCATTGGATACACAAGCACAGTCTCCAACTGCATAGATATCAGGATCGTTTGTCATAAGAAATTCATTTACCTTGATTGTCTGATTTTTCATGAATTCCAGACCAGTGTTTACAGCAAAGGATGTGTTAGCACGAATACCCATTGCAAGAATTACTGCATCACATTTGATAGCACGTTTTCCGGTTTGAACTTTCTCAACTTTCTCTTCACCAAGAATTGCTTCTAATCTGGTATTAGTCATTGCCATAATACTATGGTCAGCCAAGTGATTTTCAACATACTCTGCTAATTCAGGGTCAAAACCAGGTAAGATATGATCTGCCATATCCAGTACAGTAACGCGTACGCCTTGGAGGCTTAAGTTCTCAGCGACTTCAAGGCCAATAAAACCACCACCTACAACGACTGCACGTTTGATCTTTCCTGCTTCTACTGCTTCCCGAAGACCAATGGCATCTTCAGGAGTTCTCATGTAATATACGCCATCTAAATTAACACCATCAATCGTTGGTTTTATTGGGCTTGCACCGGAAGCAATCACTAACTTGTCATAGGAATATGTAGATTGTTCGTTTGTTGCCAGGTTCATTGCTTCTACAGTTTTTTGATCTCGGTTCATTTTGATAACTTCAGTCTCAGTCAATACTGTGACACCAGTTAACGCTGAAAAACTAGCTGGTGTGTTGACTATTAATTGCTCGCGTTGCTCGATTACGTTACCCACATAGTAAGGCAATCCACAACCAGCGTAGGAAATATCCTTGCTTTTGGTTAGAATCGTTACGTCATAGTCGCGGTTTTCACGTTTTAACTTTGCTGCAACCTTAGTACCTGCGGCAACGCCGCCAATAATTAAAATCTTCACAGCTACACCCCTTTGTTTATTTTTTAACATATGTTTAATATAGCACTTGTTTTAATATAATAAAAGTGATAATATCTTATCCAAGTCATAGGTAAAACCTATGATAGAAAATAAAATAGAGGTGATTCCATGACGATACGCCATTTGAGAATATTTAATGAAGTAGCACAAAGTGGGAAGATGAGCATTGCTGCGGCTAAGTTTTATGTATCCCAGCCAACCGTAAGTCAAGCGATTAAGGAGTTAGAAGATCATTATGGGGCGCTATTGTTTGAACGGTTATCGAAAAAACTATATATAACTGAAAAGGGAAGACAGTTGCTTTCATATTCTAAGCAGGTGGTAGAACAATTTGATTATTTAGAAAGTAAAATGTTTGAAGCAACTGGGTATCAAAAGCTTAAAGTTGGTTCAACGATTACAGTAGGAAGCTGTCTTACAAGTGATATATTGAATTCATATCAAGAGTTAAATAACGAAGTTGAAATCTATTCTTACATAAACAATACACATCATATCGAAGAGAAGATATTGAATTCTGAGTTAGATATTGGTCTTGTAGAGGGGAGAGTGAAGAGTCCGGATTTAGTGACGATACCTGCTGTAGACGATTACTTGGTTTTAGTATGTAGTGCTAATCACCCATTTGCAAAGAAAAAGAGCTTTACATCAAAGGATTTAGCCGGAGAAAAATTTGTAATGCGGGAAGAAGGCAGTGGAACACGAGAGCTATTTGAAAACTATTTAAAAGAACAGGGTGTATCCATAAATATCAGCATGGTTGCAAATTGTCCAACAGCAATGATCCGATCTGTGATTGATAATCATTGCCTGGCGGTACTATCCATTCGGCTTGCAAAAGAGCAGATTGAAAATGGCAGGATCGTTGTAATTAAAAATAGAGATACTACTTGGAATCGCTCTTTTAGTATTGTATATCATAAAAACAAATTTGTATCAAAGCAAATGGAAGAATTCATTGATCTGGTTAAAAAATATAAGTATGCAGAAATCTTCGATCGTTTGCTATAGTGATATAGGTAAATCTTATGATTGTCTTAGAAGATTCTTATTTGTATCAATATAGGTGCTGTGTTATGTTAAAAGTAACGATACTTGGAGTTTCGATTCTTAAGTAGAATGAAAAAGTGAGGATATAAAAATGAACATCAGCATGGTGGGGATTGACTATAATACCGCTGGTATCGAAGACAGAGAGCATGTTTCTCTAACATTTGAAAAACAATTAGAAATTGCAAAAGCAATAAAAGAGAGATATCACTCGAGCGGTTGTATCATAGTATCTACCTGCAATCGAACCGAAATCTGGTTTAGTGAATTAGGTACATCTGAAGTAGAATGCTTTAGTCAGCTAGTAATAGGAGAAAATGCCAAAGAGACTTTGCGTAGCTTTTGTGTTTGCAGGCAGGGGGATGAGGCAGTAAATTACTTAATGGAATTAGGTTGTGGTATTCACTCCCAGATATTTGGTGAAGATCAGATTTTAACTCAATTAAAACAAGCTCTGCAGCAAGCAAGAGAGTATCAATATATAGACTCCGTCTTAGAATGTTTATTTCGAATTGCTATTACAGCTGCAAAAAAAGCCAAAACAAATATTCAAATAGCAAAGAGCAATACTTCCCTGCCTCGTACAATTGTAGAACAGCTGGAAAAAGAACAGGGTGATTTAACAGGGAAATCTTGTTTAGTAATTGGTAATGGGGAAATGGGCCGTTTAATGGCTCAAAATTTATTAGAGAAGAAGTGTGAGGTGTGGATGACCCTTCGCCAATATAAAAAAAGTAAAGCAATCATACCGGAAGGCAGTGGAGTGGTATTATATGATGAGAGATATGAACATATTGCTGCTATGGACTATATTTTTAGTGCGACGAAAAGCCATCATTTTACCATAAATAGGAATACGTTTGAGAATAAAAGACGGAAAGGAAAGAATTATTATCTGATTGATATGGCAATCCCAAGAGATATCGAGCCAACGGTAGAAGAACTTGATGATGTAAGTGTATTCAATATGGATTACTTTACTCAGGAAGCAAATGGCAGAGAACAAGTATTAGAAGAAACAAGGGAACTGTTATCTGAGTATGCAGATGAATTTAAACAGTGGTATCAATTCCGAAATCTTGCATCAACGGTTGATGGCATCAGTGATATTGTTAGTGAAATTACAGATGCTAAGTTAACAAAAGTCTATAAATCAATTGATATATCGAAGGAACAACAAGAACTATTGCAATCTAATGTTCAAATGGCTACTAAAAAAGCAGTATCTAAGATTATATTCGGACTTCGTGATGTCTTACAGATTGACCAATGTGAAGAAGTTCTAAAAGCGTTGGAACAATCAGCAATGTACTGCGTTAAGTAAACAAGTCTTGTAATTACATAAGTTTTCGAATTAGGTGGGAGGAGAGATTTGAAGTTTCCAGTATTTATTGATTTACAGGATAGAAAGATTCTAGTGATTGGTGGAGGAAATATAGCTTTAAGAAGAATACAAACGTTGCTTCCGTTTGGCGGTGAGATAACGGTTATTTCACCTGACTTGCATGAAGGTTTACTCGATTTATTTCATAACCATCAGATTGGCTGGTTACAAAAACAATATGCAAAGGGTGATTGTAAGCAAGGATATATGGTTTTAGCATGCACCAATGATAGAAACGTTAATTATTCCGTTTATAAGGAAACAAAAGAAATGGACTGTTACCGTAATATTTGTGACTGTAAAGAAGAGAGTAATTTCTATTTTCCTGGTATTGCAAGTAAGGGAGAGATTGTAGTTGGAATAACAGCCAGCGGTACGAATCATCGTTTAGCAAAAAATGTGACAAGGAAAATACAACAGGAATTAGAGACAAATGCCTGGGAGACAAAGTTTTCAGATTATGGAAAGGCGTAATTATTAATATGAAAAAGAATAAAATTGTAGTGGGCAGTCGAGATAGTAAATTAGCTGTAATGCAGACTGAATTAGTAATGAAAGAGATTATGCGCTACAACCCGGATATAGAGCTAGAGTTAATTACGTTAAAGACTACCGGTGATTTAATATTAGATCAGAGCTTAGATAAGATTGGCGGAAAAGGCCTCTTTGTTAAGGAATTAGACCAAGCATTGCTAGATGGTAGAATTGATATTGCAATTCATAGCTTAAAGGATATGCCGATGGAAGAGAATGAAGAACTTCCAATTGTGGCGTTACCAAAGCGAGGGGATGCAAGAGATGTATTAGTGCTCCCAAAAGGATGTGAATTCGCAGAAAATGAAGATAAGGCTTTATACTATCAAAATATCGGTTCTTCTAGTGCAAGAAGAAAGTTACAAATAAAAAAAATAATTCCAGATGCGTGTACAAATATTGTTCGCGGAAATGTTATTACAAGACTGGCTAAATTAGATAGGGGAGAATATTCCTCTTTGATTTTAGCAGCAGCAGGGTTACAAAGAGTTGGATTACCCCAACGTATTAGTCACTATTTTTCGGCGGAAGAGATGATTCCGGCAGCAGGTCAAGGCATTCTTTCCATTCAAGCCAGAAGAGATTTAGATGTCGAATTCTTAAAATACATAAAGGATGTTAATACCACATATGCAGCCTTAGCAGAAAGAAGCTTTGTCCGCACTTTAGATGGAGGCTGTTCTTCTCCAATCGCAGCGCATGCAACGGTAGAAGGGGAATATATAAAGTTAATCGGCTTGTATTATAATGAGATAACTACAGAACATAGAGTTGCCGAAGTTGTAGACCGCAAGGAAAGAGCAGAAATAGTCGGAGAACATTTAGCATTACGCTTAAGGGGTGAGATTGGATGATGGCAGGAAAAGTGTGGTTAGTCGGCGCAGGACCATCGGATCCCGGATTGCTTACGATAAAAGGAAAAGATGTTTTAGAGCAAGCGGAAGTAGTGGTATATGATCAGTTGGTGGGACAAGGAATTCTTCAGATGATACCAAAGTCTGCTAAGAAGATAAATGTTGGAAAATATTCAGGAAATCATACGGTAGTACAAGAGCGTATTAATGAAATTCTGTTAGAAGAGGCTTTAGAGGGAAAAAAAGTAGTAAGGCTAAAAGGCGGTGATCCTTTCTTATTTGGCCGAGGGGGAGAGGAGCTTGAGTTGCTTTGTGAACATGGTATTCCTTATGAGATTGTACCAGGTATTACATCTGCGATTTCTGTACCTGCTTATGCAGGGATACCGGTGACTCACCGTGATTTTACCTCCTCTTTGCATATTATTACCGGACATAGAAAGAAAGGATGCCAGGAATCCATAGATTATAAAAGTTTAGCAGCGCTTGGAGAAACAACACTCGTGTTTTTGATGGGGGTTGCTGCATTATCTGATATTTGCAGAGGATTAATAGAAGCAGGAATGGCTGGAACAACTCCTGCAGCAATATTAGAACGTGGTACAACCGCAAAGCAGAGAAATGTTATTGCTACTATTGCTACTTTGCCAGAGGAAGCCATAAAGAAGAACATAGGAACACCTGGAATTATTGTAGTAGGCAAAGTGTGTTCTCTTTCTCAAACCTTTGCTTGGGCAGAGAAGAGACTGCTTAGCGGAGCAAGAGTGGTTGTAACAAGACCAAAAGATAAAGCATCCTCACTTGCAGCAAAGCTATATGATCTTGGAGCAGAGGTGGTCATGCTATCAGGAACTTCTGTAAAGCCAATTCCGGATAACACCCAATTGATAGAGGTACTTAATACAATCAAGGATTATAAATGGATTCTGTTTGGAAGTGAAGTAGCTGTAGATATATTTTTTGATCGTTTATTTCAACAGCATATAGATATTCGAAGCTTATGGAATTGTCATTTTGGAGCAGTAGGACCTGCTACCCGTAAGGCAATAGAGAAAAGAGGTATTCGTGTAACCTATATGCCAGAGAAATACTATGGAACGGAACTGGGAAAAGGAATTGCAGCAATGGCCCAGCCGGAAGACAAAGTGCTTGTATTAATACCCAATGAAACAGACAGCGAACTTGCTAATTATCTGTCTACTACAAATGTTCATATAAAGGCTGTTCCGGTGTACGATATTATTTATGAAGAGAATGAACAAGTATGTATCGAGGAAACAGATATTGTAACATTTACAAGTGCTTCAACAGTTCGCAGCTTTGTCAAAACAATGAAGGATATGGATTTTCATAAGGTTCAAGCAGTTTGCATTGGTGAGCTGACGGCGAAAGAAGCAGCATTGTATGGAATGAAAATTACAGTTGCAAAAGAAGCTACTATTGATAGTTTAATTGAAAGTGTTATAGAAATAAATATGAGGGGATCGTGTCACTGATTCGTACAATGACAATAAACATGCAAAGGAACTTGCTAAAATTATTAAGGATGGGAGAATTGGTTAATGACTAAATCAGAACAACTATTTGAACGAGCAGTAAAACATCTTCCAGGTGGAGTAAATAGTCCGGTAAGGGCATTTTTATCAGTAGGCGGAAGTCCCCGTTTTATTGAGTCGGCAGATGGGGCTTATATCTATGATGTAGATGGAAATAAATATATTGATTATATAAATTCATGGGGGCCGATGATTCTTGGTCATAATCATGAAGTTATCCGTAAGGCAGTGATAGAAGCAGCACAAAAAGGTTTAAGTTATGGTGCTGCTACAGAAGTTGAAGTTGAAATGGCAGAACTATTATGTGAAATAGTTCCATGCTTTGAAATGGTCCGAATGGTAAACTCAGGAACAGAAGCAGTAATGAGTGCCATTCGAGCTGCAAGAGGATATACAAGAAGAAGTAAAATTATTAAATTTGAAGGCTGTTATCATGGTCATAGCGATGGTTTATTAGTAAAAGCAGGGTCTGGAGTAATGGTTGCTGGAATTCCAGACAGTTTGGGAGTTCCAAGCAATATTGTAAAAGACACATTACAAGCAAAGTATAATGATCTGGATCGTGTTATCGAGTTATTTGAGCAGAATAAGGATGAAATCGCTGCGATTATTGTAGAGCCAGTGGCTGCCAATATGGGAGTTGTATTACCACAAGAGGGATTTTTGCAAGGTCTAAGAGAGTTATGTACGAAACATAGAGCACTTCTGATTTTTGACGAAGTGATTACAGGCTTTCGCCTTTCTTTAAGGGGAGCACAAGGCTATTATAATATCATGCCAGACTTAGCTACATTTGGAAAAATTATTGGTGGTGGTATGCCGGTGGGGTGCTATGGTGGACGACGCGAAATTATGGAAATGGTGGCACCAGTTGGTCCGGTATATCAAGCAGGAACCTTAAGTGGGAACCCGGTTGCTATGGCAGCAGGTATGGCACAGCTTAAGTATTTGAAGGAACATCCGGAGGTTTATACTAAGATTAATGAACTTGGAGAGTATTTTAGGAATGAGGTAGATAGGTTACTTGGCAGGTATAATATAAAGTGTCAAGTGACTGGGATAGGTTCACTAGCATGCTTTTTCTTTGCTAATTCTAAGGTTACGGATTATGAGACGGCAAAGATGGCAGATACGAAGGAATATGCAAGATATTTTAGATTTATGTTAGAACATGGAGTATATATAGCACCTGCTCAATTTGAGGCAATGTTCTTTTCTTATGCTCATACTCGTCAGGACGTTGAAGACACTCTTCTTGTTATTGAACAATATTTAAAGTCAATATGATAATAAAAAAGCAGAAATCCTGATGCACTTTTACAATGTTTTTACAAGACGATGCTTAACGTTATGATATAATTGGATTATAAAGGCTGGAAGGAGTATTCAATTATGAAATTAAGCAGAGAAGAGAAATCATGGATATTGGTTGATTGCGGCAATTCGGCTTACTCAATGGCTGTCACCACTGCATTACTGCCGATTATTTTCGGAATGTTTGACAATGTGAAATACAGCATGGATCTGGGGTATTTTAACTCCATTGCCAGTATTCTAGTGGCGGTTTTAAGTCCGGTTTTAGGTGCTGCCGCCGATTATAAAGATAAAAAGAAACGGTTTTTTGTATTCTTTACCTGTCTGGGTGTCCTTGCAACCGCTTCGCTGGCGTTTATTCCTCCCTCCAGCGGACAATGGCAGCTTTTAATTCTTTTTTTTATCTTATCGGCAATTGGATTTTCAGGATCCAATATTTTCTATGATGCATTTATCGTTGATGTTACCAGTGATGAGAGAATGGATAAGATTTCTTCCCTTGGTTTTGCGTTCGGCTATATATCCAGTGTCATACCTTTTGGCATCAGTCTGGTGCTCATATTTCTTTTGGGGATGGACAAGTCAATCGGATATCAGATTGGATTTATCATTACTGCTTTATGGTGGGGACTCTTGACTTTCCCGATGATAAAAAATGTAAAACAGATTCATTATGTGGAACCCGAACAACATCCGGTAAGAAACAGTTTTAAAAGACTGGCGGCAACGTTTAAACAAATCAGGCAGTATAAAACCGTATTCTACTTCCTTGGTGCATATTTTTTCTATATTGATGGTGTGGATACCATAATTAAAATGGTAGTTCCTTATGCCACCGCTGTCCTCGGAAACTATACACTGGATACATTCTCATTGCTGGGAATCTTACTGATTATACAGCTGATCGCCTTTCCCTGTGCCATTTTATATGGAAACCTGGCGAAAAGGTTTTCTGCCAGAACCATGATTATCATCGGTATAATTACTTATATAATTACCTGTATTGCTGCATTTTTTTTAGATTCCCTGTGGCATATTTTCATTCTTGGAGCCATGATCGGTTCTGCACAGGGAGGGATTCAGGCCCTAAGCCGGTCCTATTATGCAAAGATTATTCCCAAGGAAAAATCCAATGAATTTTTTGGATTTTATAATATATTCGGCAAATTCTCAGCCATTATTGGTCCAACGCTGATGTCCCTTACAACAGCCATTACCGGCAATGCCAGATGGAGTATTTTGGGAATTATTCCTCTTTTTTTAATTGGATTAGTTATTTTTATAACACTTCCTAAAGAACAAAAATAAGATGAAAGATAATGGAGCTGGAAAAATGAGCAACGGAAAAGCAAAGCATTTGGTAGTGATCTCCTATGATGCATTTTCAGAAGATAACTGGGAAAAGGCAAGTCGGCTTCCCAACCTTTCCCGATTAATAAAAAGCGGAGCGTTCAGTACAAAATTAAAAAGTGTCTATCCGACTCTTACCTATGTAGTGCATACCACTATGGTGACCGGCGTTTATCCTGATAAGCATGGAATCTATCATAATACCCCTCTCCAGCCTTTTATTGATGAAGAAGAACAGGCGTGGTTCTGGTTTAAAAAGGATATTAAGGCACCTGCTGTGTATGATGCTTTGAGAAATTGTGAAATGAAATCAGCCGGAATCCTTTGGCCTGTTACCGGAAAGGCCTCCATTCGCTATAATCTTCCGGAGATAAAGGCAATCGGACGTGAGAATCAAGCGCTTAAGATCTTAAAAAGCGGAAGTCCATTTTTTTGCATGGGGCTTGAGAAAAAATATGGAAAGTCAAGAAAAGGGATTGAACAGCCTTACCTGGATGATTTTACAGCCATGTGCGGAAAAGATACCATTCTAAGCAAAAAACCGGAACTTCTGATGATGCATTTCATTGAACTGGACGATGCGAAGCATCATTATGGGACAGACAGTCCTGAGATTGACAAGGTTCTGATCCGGATGGATGAAAGAATCGGTAAGATTATCGAGGCAGTTCGGGAAGCAGGCATTTTTGAGGAAACGGTTTTTCTGGTGTTGGGAGATCATGGGCAGAAAAATGTAAGGTACAAGGTGAAGCTGAATCAATTGTTAAAAGAAGAAGGCCTTATTTATGAAGAAAAAGGGAAAATGTTTTGGAGAGCCTATATACAGTCTGCAGGAGGGTCTGCCTATTTGCACTTAAAGGAAAATGACGAGGATGCGAAGCATCGTGTACTACAGATTCTTCTAAAAGCGGCAGAAGAGAAGAACTTAGGTATTGAGAGGATCTATACCAGAGAAGAACTGGAACGTTTTCATGCGTTCCCGGTTTCGGGGTATATGCTGGAAGCAAAGACTGGTTACTGTTTTGATGACAGCCTTACCGGGTCCCTTGTGACTGACTTGGAGAAAGAGAATAGAAAGTATGCAACTCATGGGTATTCTCCAGAGAAACCAGAGTATCGATGTGGCTTTGTAGTATCAGGAAATTGTATTAAGAAAGAATACCAGTTGGGAGAAATCCAGATGGTAGATATAGCTCCTACGGTTGCAGCAATTCTTGGCATTGATTTCGGTCCTTGTGACGGCAGAGTGTTGGATGAGATATTCAGAATTAATACGAAATCGTAAACCTGGGAAGAAGTATGCCTTTTCGGCATTATTTTTACTCGCTCAAGGCGTGTGGAGTGACGATGGCTCAGCCCCAAAATTTTATATTTAGAAGCTCGATATAGCTGGTTGAGAACTGCCGCCTGATTGTGGAAAACAAACAGCGAAAGTTGTCCAGACGTGGATAGTGCATCATCCTATAGCCCGGAGGCCTGATAAAACCATGCAAAAATTGCAACTTAAGAAAAATACTCCAACTTTCAAACCTTGATTGAAAGTTGGAGTTAATTTTGTAAAACGTTTCCGTTACCTGATAATGCTGTTCACCCACCTGATATACAGAAAGACAGGATATATGCGAATTTCACGGCTATGAATTTCATCACACATTCTGAAATTACTGAAAAAGTAGTTATTGCGTATCGCTGGAATCAGTAGTATAGGAATATGTTTCTTCCGGATAGTAGGTCATATCCCTGTTGTCAGTCATTTTCTCCGGAGAGAAATCCTGGACATCCATGGAACGGAACCAGAAGGGTAGATTGGACAGGTTGAATCCGGCCGGGATTAAGATTACCTGACCTTCTCTCAGATTGCCGGGAGTTAAGCCGCGATTCAGAGCCATAATGGTATCTACGGTGGTGCAGTATCGATGAGCAAGAAGCCATAACGTATCATTTCTCTGAACGACATGGGTTCGAAGACCTTCTGGACAGCGGCTCGGTGGAGTTGGAACCGGAGGACGGGGAGCTCTTCTTGCCGGGACGCAAATGGTCTGCCCCACTGTTAAGTTCTGTGGATTTAACCCTGGATTTGCCGCTCTAATAGCAGCAACGGAAGTATAATAACGTTGTGCAATCATCCATAGTGTATCACCGCGTCTAATGGTATAAGGAAACAGTCCTTGAGGACAAGTAGCCATAATATTACTGCCTTTCAATAAAACAATTTGTCTTATGTTATGCTTAGAAAACGGAAAAGTACCTGTCATTCTTGGCCAAATTTCAATTTATTTGACGGACAGGACTCCATTCGATGGGAGGTCATATCCTGCTAGATGAAATTGATTTAGTACAAAATAAAAACATGGTAATATTTTTTTGCCCAAGCTATTATGATAATACCAATATAATAATTCAAAAAAGCTTACCAGCCATTACCTGTCTCATGAGCCATGAATCATGAGTTTGTTAACAGGCAAATGACTGCAGGCAGTCTGGAGGACATATGGTATTAACTGAGGACTTAATTGGTAAAGGATTTTCCTTACAAGATACGGTTGAAAATGACATGGAAAAATACTTAGATATAAAAAGGACCTGCCATAAGAAATACATAGATGAATACAATGATGGCTGGATCGATGATATACAAATTATATTAAACACAGCTGGTTTTCATAGAATGTTAACGTATAGTTGCTTCAAAAAGATACTGCGATCCAATACAATAATTGGCTTTTTCGCATTTAATGAACTACCGGATAAGATTTGTGAGATATCCCTTTACCTCACCGGACCTGCTCAGATGAAAGGGATAGAAGCATTTTATCTAAAGCATATTACGACCCTTTCCAAACAAGTAAACAAACCGATATTTTTATATGTTTATAAATCCGATCCAGTTCAAGAAGTATATAAACAATTCGGATTTAAAATATATGACCAATCAAGAGCACAATATATAATGAGTTTTAATCAAGGTGATACAAATGATATAAATAAATCATATGATACCAGAAGCTACATGAACCGCCTTTTTATAAATGGATAGAAAGAAAAGGATATCGAAAAGTGTAAATAAAAAACAGCCAGCCTTTTATATTAAAAACAAATATTAAAGGCTGGCTGTTATCGGTAAATTCCTTATTCACTGCATTTCATGCCACGATTCCCACCTAATGAGATCCATCAAAGCAGACGCAAGAAGCTCCTCTGCTTGGTTGGCGGTTTCTAACGGGGGAATATCTCCGGCGGAATCGCGCTCACAAAAGGCTTGCCGTTTGAGCTTCTTATATGTTCTTCTTTTGCTTTATTTATAATCTCAGGGTTCTCCAAAAGATCAGGAGCGGTCATTGCAATGATCTTTCCGGCAGTGATCATTCCCTTATGTGCAATGCATGATTTACCGGTGGCAACCAGCTCACATCCCCTATGCCTGTTACAGAGATTAAAAAATGACTGGCTGAATCTGTTTCCCGTCTAAAGCATATTCCAGCGTATCTGCAATGAGTTCCGTGTGCGCAATCATGGAATTGGGCTTTTTTACCGGGTCATCCTGACCAAAGGGAACAAAATAGATATTTTTTACATTAAACAATTCACCCACATTCTTAAAATTAATTCCAAGGGCGTCATTGGTGGAGAGAGAGATCACCAGGGGTTTGGAATTTCTTAAGTGTGCTTTGGCTGCCATGAGTACTGGGGTATCCGTGATGCCGTTGGCCAGCTTAGCCAGGGTATTACCGGTACAGGGGGCGATGATCAGGATATCCAGATAGCCTCTGGGGCCGATAGGCTCCGCTTCCTCCAGGTTCAGGATGGGCTTATTACCTGTCATGGCTGAGATCCGCTTCATGTATTCCCCGGTATCTCCGAAACGGGAATCCGTTGTCTGCACATTGGTGGAAAAGATCGGGTATATATCGGCTCCTTTGTCAACCAAAACCTTTATTTCTTTTTCTATTTTATCAAAAGTACAAAAGGACCCGGTGATTGCCAGGCCTACTTTCATTCCTTCCAGCTTCATATGACACTCCTTTATGACAGAGATTTAACAATTGCTTCGTATAAAATTTCCGCAGATGACTGGGGAGCGTAGATTCCAGGCAGTCCCAGGCTAAGCTTGGCACGGATATTCTGCTGCTTGCAGAAATCAAAATCAACGCCGCCGGGGGCGGATGCGATATCAATGATCGTTACGTCCGGATTCATGGAGCGGATCAGATCTTTTTCAATGACAAGGGCTGGGATGGTGTTAAAGATAAACTCATAATCCCCTATAACCGGGGACAGGTCGCAAAGTGCTCTGGCATGAAATCCCATGGAGGCCGCCTGGACAAGCTGTATTTCCTTTCGGCCGGCAATGGTTACTTCAGCATCCAAGCCCTTTAATTTCAGTGCCAGGGTTTTTGCACACCGGCCAAAGCCGGTCACAAGACATTTGCTTTTGTGAAGGCAGCCGGGACTTAACCGAATGGCTTCGGCAATGGCGCCTTCTGCGGTCGCAATGGTATTTTTTACGATGATATCCTCCATGTCCATATAGTCAAAACATGCAATGCCGTTTTCCCTGGCATATTCCTTTACATAGGCAGGAATGCTTCCGCCGAAAAGGGTATGGTCCGAGGTTAAAAGGTTTAACAGATTCCCGATACCAAGATCAGTCATGCTGTTATCGGAAACCAGGTTGATTTTGTCCCTGGTAAATGGGATGGGGCAAAGTATGACATTGCTGTTTTTTATAGCTTCTTCCATGGAAAATGAGGAATCCTCACTGCTATTGTGAAGGGTTGTTTGAAAGCCGTTTTTGGTTAATATCTGGTTTAAATAAAGCTGCCTGGAATCGCCGCCTAAAAGAAGAAAATTATACATATGGTCATCACTCCTTATAATGGTTTATATGATGAAAAAAATGATTTGTGTATGGTACCAATAGGGGATGTTTGTCATACTTTTGTTAGTATGAACCTCTAATTTTGGGAATGAGTGCCTATGAAAGATGCGATTTTTAAAGGCTCAGCGGTAGCCATCGTTACGCCTATGGATAGCCATGGAAACCTGGATTTTAAGGCAATGGAAAAATTGCTGAAATTTCAGCTGGAAAATGGCACGGATGCCATTGTGGTCAATGGGACCACGGGGGAATCCGCTACGTTGGAAGAAAAGGAAAAGCTGGAACTGATCGAATTTGTGGTGCATTATGTAAATCATCGGGTCCCCGTGATCATGGGAACCGGAAGCAACTGTACGTCCCACGCCGTGCGCTTGTCCCGAAAGGCCCAGTCCTTAGGGGCGTCCGCACTTTTGCAGGTGACTCCGTACTATAACAAAACCTCCCAGCATGGGCTGGTGGAGCATTTTACGGCAGTGGCAGACAGCGTGGAGATCCCCATCATACTTTATAATGTCCCGACCCGTACCGGGGTTAATATTAGTCCGGAAACCTATTTAAAGCTTTCGGAACACCCTAATATCCGGGCTGTTAAGGAGGCAGGAGGAAATATTTCCAGTATTGCAAAAACTGCTGCTCTCTGTGGTGACAGGCTTGACCTTTATTCAGGGAATGATGACCAGATTGTACCCATCCTTTCTCTGGGGGGCAAGGGCGTGATCTCTGTTTTAGCCAATATCATGCCATTTGAAACTCATATGATATGTCAGTACTTTTTTGAAGGTGAAATGGAAAAGAGCAGGAATATGCAGCTGGAGCTGCTTGCTATGATGAATGCCCTGTTTATGGACGTAAATCCTGTGCCGGTTAAGGCGGCTCTTTCCCTTCTGGAACTGTGTGAGGAAAGCTACAGGCTTCCTCTTACCTGTATGAAGGATAAGGATAAAGAGACGTTAAAGCAGGTCATGAAATCTTATTTCCCGCATTTACAGGATAGAAGTCTGTAAGGGTAAGTATAAAGATTTTGTTATAATTTCAAATTATAATAAGGAATCATAAAAAAATGCCCGGTAAATCGTTGGATTACCGGGCATCTTTTTATACCTATGTATTGTTTATGCTGTTTTTTGGTCTAGCAGAAAATCGGACAAAGAGTCCAAAATTTCTTTGTGATCACTGTTATAAATAATAAGCTCCAAATCGGCATCCGGACAAATGGTCATAAGGCCGAGGATGGACTTGGCATCAATGATAACACTTCCTTTGCATAAATCCATATCACAGTCAAACTGACTGACTGTTTTGACGAATGTTGTCACTTCGTCAATACTTCCTAAGCGGATAGGGTATCTTTTCATGTGGATCACCTCGTAAAAAAGATGGTTATATTATAATGAAATTCCAAGCTGATTATATGTAATATGTAACAAATAAGCCATGTCGAAATTTGTATAAAAACCGTCCTTTCTTGCAAATAATGAGGAGATGGTGGTATAATAGTCCGGGGAAAAGCATTAGAATTTGTCATTTGGAGGGAAATATGAAAAAAGAACTTCTGGAATATTTAAGGAGCGCATCAGTAGGCAATAATGATATAAGGAGAGGCCTGGCTGATGGGGATGCTGCTATGGGCCAGAGAAAGCTGATGGACATGTGCTGCCAGCCTCACGAGGTTCCGATTCCGGATCATTGCCATAATTATATAGAGCTGGTTTATATGTGCAGCGGATCTACGGTTCATGTGATCAATGGCAGTAGTATTGTTCGGCTGGATACCAATGATCTTCTGCTCATAAAGCAGGGGACAAGACATGCCGTTGAACCTGCAGGCAGGGAGGATATTGCTGTACATTTCACTCTGCTGCCGGAATTTTTCTTCCATCTGGAGCTGACAGTAGAGGACGGAGGTGTTCTGCGCCGCTTTTTTACCGGGGCTCCATCAGGAAAGCATTCTGTGGCGGATTACCTTCATTTTCATTTGCAGGATATGCTGCCTGCGAAGAATCTGCTGGAGAATATGATCTGGTCGCTCATGGAAGATAAAAAGGGCAGAGAGGAAATTAATCAGGCTACCATGGGAATACTGATCATGGAGCTGTTTCATAATGTAGATAAGGCAGAATTGCATGATATAGCCCAATATGAGGAAAAGATCGCAATGACTGCATATCAATATTTAGAGAACAACTATCCAACCGCAACCTTAGAAGAATTTTCTACCCTGTCCATGCAGCCGTCGTATTATATCAGCCGTTTGTTTAAACGGCATTATCAAGTGACATTTACGGAATGCCTGCAGCTAATCCGGATGATGAGGGCGGCAAATTATCTTACCTCCACGTCGAAGCCAGTGGAAGAGATCATTGCAGAAGTGGGTTATGAAAACAACAGTTATTTTCACCGGTTGTTTAAAGAACGGTATGGTCTGACGCCCAAGCAGTACAGGGATATGACCAAGAACCAATTCTGAAAATATTATGAAATATTTACCAGGGACATTGACTTTCAGCCAATACGTTATTATAGTTAAGGCAAAGTGAAAAGAGGCGGCAGATACAGGATGAGTGGATTTAGAGAACGTTTTGCGCGTTTTATGATCGGAAGATACGGTATGGACAGGCTGGGACAGTTTTTAAACGCCGTAGCTTGTGTTTTTCTTGCGGCCGGATTGTTCAGCCGGAGTAGTTGGGTGAACATTGCGGCTTTGGTTTTTTTATTTTTATGCTATTTTCGTGTGTTTTCAAAAAATATCGGAAAGCGTTTCGAAGAAAACCAGAAGTTTGAACGCATTTGGTTTCGAATCTCGGAAGTATTCCGAAAATGGCGTTTTAAGCTTCAGCAAGGCAGGAAATATCATATTTACAAATGCCCAAATTGCAGGCAGAAAATCAGGATTCCCAGGGGAAAAGGGAAGATCAGCATTCATTGTCCAAAATGCGGCATCGATTTTATAAAAAAAAGTTAGCAGTAATTATAGAAGGGAACGACTATGAATTTACAATTTAAGCCGATAGAGGCAGAGGACATAAAGAAAATAACGCCTTTTTATGCCTTACGGCCCAACAGAACCTGCGACAGTGTATATTTAGACAGTTTTATCTGGAGAAATTATTACCATGTGAAGTATGCCATAAGTGATGATAAGGCATTGTTGTTTTTGATGGAAAAGGACGGAGAGCCATTTTCTGCAATGCCTATGTGCAGGGAAGAGGATCTTCCTCATTATTTTCAGGAAATGGTAGATTATTTTAATCAGGTTTTAAAAAAGCCTCTTCGCATCTATCTTGCGGATGAAGAGGCAATTAATTTCTTAAAGCTGGATCCAGAAAAGTTTGAGGTCACAGAACAGGAAGACTTAAAGGATTATCTTTATGATGGAGATGCCATGAGAACTCTGGCAGGGAAAAAGCTCCATAAGAAGAAAAATCATTTAAACTCATTTTTAAGGGAATATGAGGGCAGGTATGAGTACCGGACCCTTTGCTGTTCGGATCGGGATAATGTGCTGGAATTTCTGGATGAATGGTGGGAGAATAAGGTGGAAGCCGCAGAATTCGTCCGGCAGCTGGATTATGAAGTAATGGGCATCCATGATATTTTGAAGAACTGTTCTATGCTTAACGTAAGGATGGCAGGCGTATATATCGATGGAACTTTAAAGGCCTTTACCATCGGCACTTACAATCCTTTTGAAAACATGGCAGTCATACACATTGAAAAGGCTGACCCAAATGTGAAAGGGCTTTACCAGTTTATTAACCAGCAGTTTTTGATTCACGCATTCCCGGAAAACCCGGTGCTTATCAACCGGGAGGATGATGTTGGAATGGAAGGCCTTCGAAAGGCCAAAATGTCTTATTACCCCATTGACTTTGCTAGGAAATACGGAGTCGTTCAGAAGGGCTTTTAATTATGATACGGTATTTGAAGCAGGAAGAAAAAGGCGAGAGCCGGGCGTTGTGGGAAAAGGTTTTTTCTGAAGATTCCCAGAGCTTTATAGATTATTATTATTCGGACAGGGTACGGAAGAATAAGATTCTCACTGCCTGGAACGAGGACCGGGTGGTAGCCATGCTGCACCGCAATCCTTATGAGGTGGTGGTCAAGGACCGTTTATGGAAGATTGATTACATTGCCGGTGTTGCTACGGATCCGGATTGCCGCCATCAGGGATATATGAGGCGGCTTTTGAGCCGTTGTTTTTCCGATATGTATATGGAGCGGATGGGATTTTGCTTTCTGGTGCCCGCTAATCCGGCGATTTACTTCCCTTTTGATTTTACCTATATCTGTGATCTTCCGGAAGTGGCGCTGAGCGAAAAAGGACGGATGCACCTTAGCCGCCGTGCTTTTGTGGAGCGGTCGGATGAATGCAGGGAAGCTGCAAGATTTGTGGGAAGGCAGTTGGAAAAGAAGTATGAGGTCTATGCACTCAGGGATGAGGAATATTATTTAAACTTAAGCAGGGAAGTCAGAAGCGACAGAGGAGATCTGATTCTTCTTTTCACACGGGATGAGAGAGAAAGACTGGCCGGTGTGTGGGCTTATTATGGAGAGACAGCGGAAAATCAGCGGGAGCTTATTTGCCTGCCTGATTTTATAAAGAAAACAGGTCCCTTAAAGCCGGCTGTCATGGGCAGGATCATTCATCTGGAACAGTTTGTTTCCGTGATACGTTTAAAAGAGGAGTGCCCCATCAGCGAGATGGAACTGTTGATTGAGGTAAAGGATGACTTTATCCGTCAGAATGACGGAGTGTTCCGGTGGAAGCTGGGGCAGGACGGTTCCTCCCTTATTCCGGTTAAAGATGGATCCGGGATCAAACCTCATTTGTCCATGGGGATCAGCGAAATGACCTCCTGGCTGTTTGGATATAGTATGCCGACGGTGCCTGAGGACAGAAGATCTCTGGTTGAACGGATCAGGCCTTTAAAGGGAGTCTTTTTTGACGAAATTACTTAAAAGTTTTCGTTTAAAGGAGTATGAAGCAGGTTGGTTTTGGCGGGTTCGCTTGAATCCGCCTTATATTTTAGAAAAAAACGGCATCGGAAATCGATGCTGGGCAAAGCATAAAAAATAAATAAGAGGTGAAACAGGTATGTATCAGGCAGCAGAAGACAGATATGAGAAAATGGAATACAAGCGTTGCGGAAGAAGCGGAGTGTTACTTCCCATGGTGTCCCTGGGTCTATGGCAGAATTTTGGCATGGAAAAGCCTTTACAGGAGCAGCGGGAGATTCTTTTAAGGGCATTTGACATGGGAATCACCCATTTTGATCTGGCCAATAACTACGGTTCTCCGGCATTAGGAAAAGCGGAGGAGAATTTCGGAGAGATTTTAAAAAGCGATCTGGGAAAATACAGGGATGAGCTGCTTATTTCCACCAAGGCCGGATTTGATATGTGGCCGGGACCGTATGGAAACTGGGGCTCCAGAAAGTACTTAATGGCCAGCCTGGATCAAAGCTTAAAACGGATGGGGCTGGAATATGTGGACATTTTCTATCACCACAGGCCGGATCCGGGGACCCCATTAGAGGAAACCATGGGAGCACTGGCTGATATTGTGAAGCAGGGAAAGGCACTTTATGTGGGAATCTCCAATTACGGAGATCAGGAAGCAAGAGATGCGGTTCTTATGTTAAAAGAAATGGGAGTTCCATGCCTGATCGATCAGCCAAGATATAACATGTTTGAAAGAGGGGCGGAAGATGGACTGTTTTCCACTCTGCTTGAAAATGGCGTAGGCTGCATCTGCTACAGTCCTCTGGCCCAGGGAGCCCTGACTGACAAATACTTAAAGGGCATTCCTCAGGAATCCAGAGCGGCAAGGCAGGGGACGACCGTAGGCGGGCGTTATCTGTCAGAGGAGAAGCTGGATCAGATAAGGCAGTTAAATGAACTGGCCCTGGAGCGGGGACAGACACTTGCCCGTATGGCTCTTTCCTGGGTACTTCGGGAAGAGGCGGTGACTTCCGTTCTGATCGGAGCCAGCAGTGTGAAACAATTGGAGGACAGTACGGCTTGTCTTGATAATCTTAAATTTACACAAGAAGAATTGGATAAGATTGATTCTATTTTAAAATAACCAGGCAGCAGGGGAAATTTATCATGGACGGAAGGGGCAGGCGAAGGATATGAATTACGAGGTTGGAGATATTGTGAAACTTAAAAAGCCCCATCCCTGCGGAAGCCAGGAGTGGGAAATATTGAGAGTCGGTGCGGATTTTCGATTAAAATGCATGGGCTGCAGCCATCAGGTCATGGTGCCGAGAAAGCTGGTGGAGAAGAACACCAGGGGCTTAAAAGGGCAGGATGGTCTGCCAAAGACCTAAAATACTGGAAATCAAAGGAAAAAGTTCAGGAAAATGAGAAAAGGACTTGCTTTTGTCAGATGTTTCCGGTATAATATTAATCCGTGACATATAGATTCCTTGCTCCTGAAACTGAAAGCAGGGGCCAGAGACCACAAGGAGGTAAAGAAGCATGAACAAGTATGAGTTAACCGTTGTTCTTAACGCAAAGCTCGAGGATGAAGAGAGAGCTGCAGCCATCGAAAAAGTGACAGGTTATATCACTCGTTTCGGCGGTGCTGTAACAAACGTTGATGAATGGGGTAAGAAGAGATTAGCTTACGAGATTCAGAAAATGAAAGAAGGATTCTACTACTTCATCAAATTTGATGGCGATTCCACAACTCCCAACGAGTTGGAAGCACACATTCGTATTATGGAGCCTGTCATCAGATACTTATGCGTAAGACAAGAGGCATAATAGATAAAGAAAGCGTGATCGTATGAACAAAGTAATCCTTATGGGCAGATTGACCCGTGATCCAGAAGTAAGATATTCCCAGGGAGAGCGTGCTATGGCAATCGCAAGGTATACCCTTGCAGTTGACCGCAGAAGCCGCAGGAATCAGGACGGCAATGAGCAGACGGCCGATTTTATCAATTGCGTTGCATTTGACAGAGCAGGTGAGTTTGCGGAGAAATATTTCCGTCAGGGCATGAGAGTACTGATTTCCGGAAGGATCCAGACTGGAAGTTATACGAATAAAGACGGCATTAAGGTTTATACAACAGATATCGTTGTAGAAGATCAGGAATTCGCAGATAGCAAGGGCGGAGCTCCCGGAGAAGGCGGCGGCGGTTATCAGCCAGTCTCCAGACCGGCACCCTCCAGTGCAATCGGCGATGGATTTATGAATATTCCGGATGGAGTCGAAGACGAAGGGCTTCCATTCAACTAAATCTAACAGGAGGTAGTACCAATGGCATATAATAGGAATGATAAACCTGATGGCGCTAAGTTCAAAAGAGGCGGCATGCGCAGAAGAAAAAAAGTATGCGTATTCTGCGGAGAGAAGAACGGCGTTATTGATTACAAGGATGTAAATAAATTAAAAAGATATGTGTCTGAGAGAGGAAAAATCCTTCCTAGACGTATCACAGGCAACTGTGCAAAGCATCAGAGAGCGCTTACTGTTGCAATTAAGAGAGCAA
This sequence comes from Lacrimispora sphenoides JCM 1415, assembly GCF_900105615.1. Lineage (NCBI taxonomy): Bacteria > Bacillati > Bacillota > Clostridia > Lachnospirales > Lachnospiraceae > Lacrimispora > Lacrimispora sphenoides. The sequence continues at coordinate 4,647,137 of NZ_LT630003.1, forward strand.
GACATATCGCTCTTATGCCTTACACAATGGAGTAAATCCTTATTTTATAAGGATTTGTGAGTAGGGTAAGGGAGTTTTACTCAAAATTTACTCAAATCGGGATGATTTTTTCGGACGAGATATTGGACGGGAAGATAGTTTCGTGATATAGAAAGACTTCACATGAGAGTGTGGGGTCTTTTTTATGGAAATAAATAGGCTGAGTTGTTGAGGAGAGGGAGACGGTTTATGGGGAATATTTCGGTTTAAGATGGAAATAGAGATTAATTTAGTATATAATAAGTTATTAGCAAAGCATTAGCTGTTTATATACATTATAGCGATTATGCGAATTTAGATCACATTGATGGAATGACTGATGATTTTGCTCCTGCCACTTATAAAATGTTAGAAGACATCAGTATTTATAAATATTGAAATCCTGCAAATGGAACCGAGTAATGGAAGTGCAATTTTAGGTGTACATAACTATAAAAGTCCAGTAGATTTCTAACAATTGACAAATCAACAGGAAGCATATTTTTTAAGAAATATCATAAAAAGTATATATAATCGGAGAAAAATATTATATAATGACAAGGAGGTGTGCCTATGCAGATAATCATCGATAAAATTAAAGAAAAAACTGAATTAGATAAAGATTACTGGGACTTCAAAGATAAAAAGGATATTGATTCTTATGCGTTATCCCAGATTATGAAGTACCCAGCTGTGATGGTGTCAGATATGCAAAGAGAGCTTATTGATATTATTGCATCAACGACAGAAGTGAATACGATGTTGGATCCTTTCTGTGGATCGGGTACAACACTAATTGAATCGCTTAAGTATGATATACAACCATATGGAATAGATATTAACCCTCTTGCATACTTACTTGTAATGGTGAAGTCGACTAAATATAGTATTAAAACTCTGACCAGAGTAGTAGCAGATATCGAGAAAAAATTAGATGATGACTTTGACTTCGAAGTACATAATTTTGATGGTATTGACAAGTGGTTCAGAGAAGATATAAAAATCGGACTATCAAGGATAAGATCATTGATTTTAGCAGTAGAAAGTATTCGCTTAAGAAGATTTTTATGGGTTATTCTATCTGACACTGTTAGGGATAGTTGTAATTCAAGGTTATCAACCTATAAATTGTATATTAGAAAACCTACTCAAATTAAGAATTTGCCAGGGAATGTAGAAAAACAGTTTATTCGAAAAGCATACGCAGCAATCAATGAATTTCAGAGATTTTATTCTGATAATAAAAGTCAAAAAAAAGTAAAAGTACTTTATGGAAATGTGCTAGATATCCTAAAAGATAAACGTAGATTTAAAAATGATTGTTTTGATTTGATCTGCACATCTCCTCCGTATGGTGATAACAGTACTACAATCACTTATGGTCAATTTTCTATATTGCAGCTTCGATGGATCGATGTCTTGGATATTGATCAAAATATTGATAGGAGTATTACTGATACTCAAGGAGCAATAGACAGAATTAGTATGGGTGGCACATTATATACACTTGATCAAATAGACACTTCAAGACTATTTGAAAAAACACTTTCAGCATTATCATTCCACGAGTTTTTAATTAAGGAAAAGAGAGTGGATAAGGCTAGGAAAGTAAGTAGTTTCTTAGTGGATTATGATAAGTACTTTGAGCAATCAGTACGTGTACTTAGAAGTGGTGGATATCAAGTAATCACGCTTGGAAATCGTACAGTAAATGATAAGGTATTACCATTTGATCAAATTACTTTAGAACTTGCTGATTACTATGGAATGGAATATGTTTGGAGTTTTAAGAGAAACATAAGGAATAAGCGAAGGCCTAAAACGGTCAATAAGGATAATACTCAAACGATCAATCAGGAGATAATCATAATCTTAAGAAAAGAATAGAGCCGTGAGGCTCTATTCAATTTTTGCACAAATATCTTTGAAATTACATTCGGAGCAAAAAGCTGTATTATTGCATTTGGGGTAGTTATTCGATTTGATCATATGATATGCATCATTAATCTGCTTCTCAACTTTCTCTATATCTTGATTCTTAACAGGAGACTCATGTGGTTTGTTGTCACGTAGGTTATACGACACAACGGCAGTCGGATAATTTCCAGTTAACTTATGATAGCCCAATGCATAAATTAGGAGTTGCTTTTTCCTAAGATCAGGTGATAGAGTACTCGAATCACTTTTAAAATCTATGATTTTTATATCCCCAGATTTAGCATTTACAATTAGGTCAACACGTCCATTAATAAATACTAAATCGTTTAGCTTATAGTCTATAGGCGCTTCAATATATTCAACAAAGTCAAACATTGGTCTGTTGATTTGAGTATAATCATTAATAATACCCTTCGCTGAAGCACGCATACTCTCATATAAGCTACCTCCTGGTGGTGCCAACGGAAGATGCATATGAGTACTTAGCGTATCATAGTCTTTTACAGTTTGATTTTCCAAATATGACGTATGTAGGTCATCTAGCATATTATGAAGTGATCTACCGTAACCCATTCGTACATTTAATGGTGTGTTGAAGCCAAAAACTGATGAGAACTGGAACTTTCTGGGGCATTCAAATATGTCCTGTAATGTTGAAAAGTCAAATACCAATTGCTCAGGTTCTGCGGCATTATCATCGGCATATTCCATATCTCTTCCAAGAAAAACGTCACCATCTGGTACATAGTATGCGGAACTAAATATATATCGTAGTTGATTTGTCATATCTCTATAAAGTCTGTTTCCCATGGGTTTAGTATACTCAACCGATTTCGTCATGAACAAGAACTTCATACTCCGCGTAACTGCCACATAAAACAGGCGAGCATAGGCGTCTTCATTTTTATCATAGTTTGCCAGCTTACGTTGTACTGCATCATCAGCATACCTTAAAATTCCCTCTTTAGATTTTCCTCTTCCCGGCTGAGACGGGAACATGAAGTTCCTGCATAAGTGAGGCATGAAGACGACTGGAAATTCGAGACCTTTAGCACTATAGATTGTCATGATTTTAAGAGATTTTGTCTCGGTGAATTTTGGTGAGAGCCAGCCTTCTGGATACATTTCTTCCTTTGCATCATATGATAAGAACCGTACGAATTCCTTTATACGTGAACTAAATTCATCTAGGAAATATATTTTTTCGAAGTCATTAATGATTTCTGTAAATACTGCGTAATTATAGAGTATTTTTTCCCTAGTTGCCTTTTCATATTTATTAAAATTATATAACTTAATCAAATCAAGAAAGAACTGCTGAAGAGTGTTCTCATATCTGTCTTCAAGATTAGTGCTGTACTTATAGAAAATTGCATTTATAGATGAATATGACCTAAGTTTTTGCACATATGCTTCATCATAAAAAGTGATTCTAGAGGTTGGCTGAAGTCCACAAAATTCTATTGCAAAGAGCAGTAATAAATCAGAGATCGTCTGGATTTCCTTGGTTTCAAATAGCTGCTTTGTACCATCAATTATATAATCAATGTCATTCTTTTCGAGGAGTTCCAGAAGCTGCTGATTAAATTTCCTTAAGTTTTTTGTTGAGTCAACCAGTATTGCCATATCACGATAGTCTATTATGGTTTCTGTACCATCAGACTTAATTAGCTTACTTCCTTTTAGTTTGAGAATTGAATTAATAATAAACTCATTTTCGGAGTCAATATCGGAAAAGTCTGTTCGCGTAACTATGTCGCCTCGTTCATACTGAAAAGAATCACTGCATCTAAATTCCTTATCCACTCGATTGTTAGGATTAATGCTTCTGGCAACACTTTCTGCTATTTTAACTATACCTACCGAGGAACGATAATTTGTTGTAAGCTTTATTGTTTTTACATTGGTGAACTTTAATGGGAAATTCTTAAATACACTTAGATTACTACCACGCCATTCATATAGAGTTTGATCATCGTCTCCAACAACACAAACGTTTAGGCTGGGATTAATTTCCTTCATCTTGAGGATTATGGCCTCTTGAATTGTGTTGGTGTCTTGGTACTCATCAACTGTAATATACTTTAATGCTTTCACCTGCTTTTGAAGATCACTATTAACACTAAGTTGATCATAGTAAGCTTTTTGAACATGAGCAAAATCCAGCATGCTTCTTGTATTTAGCAGTTTAATATACTCGTTATAGAATTCTCTTAGGTTGGGATCTAAAGTCGAAATATCGATAAGCTCGTTTATTGCAAAATCAATTGTATCGAGAACTAGTCCGATATCACTTAAGACATAACCTTGTAAAGGCTGACCTAACTCATAATTATCTTTCTTTTTGCCCTTCTTATAATATGGGATTTTAAAAATGAGTGATTGATCAAGCCGTCGCTTAACGAGAAGTTTTCTTTGTACATCTGTTACTATTTCATATTTCTTATATTCAGGAACGTAATTCTGAAGCTGATCAAGACAAAATCCATGGATAGTACCAATGTACATTTCTGCTAAACCAAGAGTTGAACCAAATTCTTTTTCAAAATAGGAATAGATTCTTTCCTTCATTTCGTTGGCAGCCTTTACAGTAAATGTAATAGCGACCATCTCAGAAGGTAACGCCAGCTTTTGTTCTACAATATAAGCACTGCGGCCAACAATTGTACGGGTTTTTCCAGAACCAGCACATGCAATAGCCTGAAGATCTTTGTCTGTAATAAGAATACATTGTTGCTGTTCTGGGTTGTAACTACTTAAATCCATATATTCACCTCTTATCTTTTCTAATATTCTTCTCAACATCATCTATAGCTTGTACTCCCAATTAGCTGTGTCAAGGCTTACTTTCTCGAGAACTTTTCATTTGGATTATTGCGTACCTCAATGATAACATTATTCACTAGTAATTACAATATATGTCAAAGACAAAGTGGTTTTAAACAAGCTTATTAGGCATGCGGAAAAGAGATAAAATGACTAAAAGAAAGCGATGTACTAAATAGACTGGGGTATGAGGTATTATGAATTTTTTACATTAAGCGTTGCAGTCAATATGAGGGTAAGAAACTTATAATAATATAAAATATTATAGAGATATTGAAGAAAGATTTTACATAAAAGTGTAAGGCCTTTTTTGTTGCAATTATTCTAAAAAAAATATTGAAATCTAGTTATATTTTCTGCTGATTTTAAGGAATGAAGGCGTTATAATTGCTGACTGTAGAACTATTAGTTATGTTTATGAGTTTTAATGATGAAGTAGTTAAAAATGAGGCGGAGTAAGAAATTATTGTGGCTTATAAAGTGATTTTTCCAGTTTATATGCTACTTTTAGAATGAAAAAAGTAATACCACTAATACCAGTTTTTCATGTGCTTTACCAATTCATTTACTTTATTGATTTAATATTTAGCATATGGTAATTTTGCAAAACATAAGGGTAGATAAGATTGTCTGCAATTCCTAACATACAAATGATTATAATTGCCAATAGACAAAATAGGTCAAGAGTAAAGGTAATAGGGGAACCGTTAATTAAAGAACAAATTAAAGGATACTAAATGCTTTAGTTAGATGAGAGATTCATTCCATAGACTAATGAAACGCTATAATCATCATTGATTGAAATTATTCAGCGAGGGGGGATTAATTTGGCAGAATCAGAAGATAGTTTAATTATAGTCAAGGATAATATGATTGAATTACATAGACGTATGAAATCATTACAAGAAATAATCATTATTTTGGAGAGCGGGTTCGAGGCTATTAATGATGATAACTGTAATTATGTAATATCATCATTCATGGTAGTAGAAGAGCAATTAGTAAGCATGGTAAGAGACCTATCGGATAATATAGATGCAATAGCTTCTATGATAAAAGCTAAAGGAATTAATTGTCCTTATTCTTTAATGAATTTATGATGGTGATAATGGCCTGGACTTCATTGGAGGATAAGCCATCTAAATTAACAGGTTCTTTAGCCTTGATTCCTAACAGATAATCTGTTGAAACTTTAAAATAGCTTGCAAGTTTTATAAGTGTTTCCAGACTTGGAGACCTTTCACCTTTTTCGATAGCAGAAATAAGGGCATTTGTTACTCCAATTCTTTTGGAAAGGTCTGTTTGAGAAATATGCTGGCTTGTTCTTAAATTCCGTAAACGCTCACCAAGATTTTCTATCATGATCTACCTCCATATTACATGTATTAACTCATTGTAAATGGAATTAAACAATTAGTGGTTGAATATTATAAACTAATAGTTTATAATCTCTTATAGAAGTTGATTACTTATGAGAAAGTATACGGGTAAAGTGTCTGGTAAGTAATTAATACCATTAATACCACATTCAAAGTATTATGAAATAAATGGTTTATCAATGTAAGTAGAGGAGGGCAGATATGAAAAGAACAGTGATAATAGCAGGAACTATATTAAGTATGTGCATGGTCAATCAGATAGGGATCATCACTTCTTATGCGGTAGGCCCTGGGGATGGCTTAACAGCAAAGCAACCAGAAATTGAAACTTACTATCAGGATACAATACGAACCTTAGGTAACTGGGAGCAGCAGCAGCCAGATGGGTATTGGAGATTTAAGCAGGTAACAGGCTCTTACCTTACAAATAGCTGGGTAGAGAGCTTAACAGTACAAGGAAGTTTTTACTTTGTTAACTCTGATGGTTATATGATGACTAATGTAACAGCTCCAGACGGAAGATATGTAGATGCAAGTGGATTATGGAAAACAACAGCAGTGCCAAATCCGAACGTACCAACAGCCCCATCAGCACCTAATAATTCACCAAGTAATGGAAGTAAGGATATAAGTAATGTAGCCGGAAGATACGCGTATCTATTTGATGAAGAATATCAAAAAGATTTGAATGAACACCCTATAGATACGGATCACAGTCTTAATTAGTTGTTTATAAAGTAATAAACTAAAGATAAGTATGGAGGCGTACTCAATATAGCAAATATGTGAGTATGCCTTAATACATAAATATGATAATTATCTTCAATGCAAACTTGAATGATTATATTGTATATCCCAAATAAGGAGAAGTAAGCAATGAAAAGAAAAACCAATGAAGTAATCCTTATAGCTACAACAATCATACTGGTTAGTTTAAATGGAATAACATCATATGCAAAGGGGCCGGGAGAGACTAGCAGTGTTGAAAGTAAAAAGGTTAATATTATAACCTATTATCAAGATACGGTCCGATCTCTTGGAAATTGGGAGCAACAGTCAGGCGGTTATTGGAAATTTAAGCAGACAGTGGACGGAAGTTACCTCACTAATAGTTGGATAGAGTCGTTGAGTGAAGAGAGGGCATTTTACTATGTGAATGAAAACGGTTTAATGGTAACAAGCTGCACGACTCCTGATGGTTATGTTGTAGATGCAAGAGGGTTATGGAGGGCAACTAGTGTATCAAATCCAAACGTATCAGCAGCACCAAGTACTGGAAGTGATACTAAAGTAGCTCCTAAAGATTATGGCAGGTATGCTTGGTTGTTTTATGACGAAGATTATAAACAAGATTTAAGAGATCACCCTATAGACACAGATCACAGTTTAAATTAATCTATACTTCTGATATTGATGTAAAATTTTATTTTAAAATAAAGTGTAATAGCATAGGAGGAACGTGTATGAAATTAGCAAGAAAAATCATGATATTGGGTCTAACTGGTGGTTTAATTGTAGGTAATTGTATGTCAGCATTTGCAAGTGAGTCAGGTGCATACCTATACGGGCAAGAGTTGACCAAAATCAATAATAAAGATCAAAAATATTTTGCAATCGTAGTTGGAGATGTTGATGGCGTGATTGATAGAAATGAATTAACATTTGATAAAGGCAATTATTCGTATCAATTATGGGGTCTTTCAATTGGAATAGATGGGTATCAAAATGAAAGTTCAGATTCGCCAGAACACTACGGAAAGCCAATTCCAGAATTAAGGAAAACAAATGGAGTTTGGGATAAACCTGAGGATTTACTGAATGAAGGTAACGGATTTAATAAAGAAGATGCTCTTGAGTTTTTAATTGCTAAGTCATCTGGTATGAACAGTTTATTAGGTATTGTTAAACTTCCAGATAATGTAAATGTCTCAGAACTAAGTTCCAATTTAAGAAAATATGTGATTTATGCTCAAGAAATCCCCCAAAATAAGAAAGGGTGGAAGAGTGATGCCGTAGGTTGGTGGTATAGTAATGGAGATGGTACATATCCGGTTAATGAATGGAAAGAAATAGACGGTAAACGTTACTTTTTTGGAAAAGATGGTTATATGCTCCATGATACAACAACACCTGATGGGCGTAAGGTTGGATCGGATGGAGTAGAAATAGCTGAATATCCATACAATGCTGAACAGTTCTCCGCAATAGAAAGATATAAGCAGTCAGTAGTGCAGAATACGAGAGTAAAAGTGGAAACAGAGTTTTATCTTCAGAAGGACTTAAAAAAGTCTAGCGGTTGGATGCAAAATTCGGATGGTACCTGGAGTTTCAGAAAAAATGACGGAAGCTTTGCGACAGATGCCTGGGTTCAGAGTTCTACAAAAGAAACTGATCATTATTACGTAGACAGCACTGGAAAAATGCTTATCAATGGTTGTACACCATATGGTTTTGTTACAGATTCAAACGGATTGTGGACGGGGACAGTAGCAAAGGCAGAGATTGATTATACCGGTGATGCAGATAAGTACTATAGTGATATAGCTGAGACAGTAGCCCATGATCCGGAATATCAAAGGGTATTAACGGAGAATACTGCTAAATGGGTTAATAGTGATATGGGAAATTGGACTTCAAATGCTCAGTAAAATGGTAAAGTGGAATACAGTCTCTTCTATATTCATGGAGAAATCAAATAGATGTAGCAATAATAAAAATACCAGTAATACCATTTTTATAAGTTTAACTGTTTTTAAAGAGCAAATGATAAAGATAGGGGAGCCAGATTGTGGATCCCCTATCTTAGTTAAAACAGTATTTATATTGAATTGCAATTTAAAAGTACACCTTCTCATAATTATTCAGCTTACCTTAAGGTGTAAATTACACGTAGAGGTTTATCTGAATTAAATTATAATACAGTAATCAAAAATAATAAAAATTTAAGTGTTAGCATGTTTAGTGTGACATATAGGGAAATGAAAATAACAAGGCTGCCAATTTTAAACCAATTAGATATAGTTTTTAAGTGTGAGTAAAAATGTAAAAGTTAAGTAATAAATTTTAGTCTGAAAAAATAGTTGGATTTGCTTTGAAAATTTTAATGTTACCGAGATAAAAAAATGTTATGAGCATGTATGAAAAAATCGGGAGACAGTCAAGTGCCAAGAATGTGTTGAAAATGGTAAAGAAAATTAGAGTAGAAATGTGAAGGGGGAAGGATGAAGCGGATTTTATATAAAAAGTGAGTGAGAGATAATTCTATATATTCCCTAAATTCTTTTGGTAAAATTTGTACAATTTCTCTACTGGCAAAAATAAGTGTTGGCGGTATGATGTTGTTTACCAAATGAAAAGGAGAAAATATAAAAAATGAAAACGGAATGCGTAGAAGTAAATGATGGTTTAGCGGAAGGTGATATACTCTTTTCCATGGAAACAGATGATGAAAAGAAACTTCTCGAAAAAATCTTCCTTAGTGTTGTAGGCGGATACATAAATGTTGATTTTGAAAAGGTTAGACCTTATGTAAAGACAGACTTAGAAATTGCTCTGATAGAAAACGGGAATGGAAATGAGTACCAGTATATGCAAATGTCTAAACCAACAGATAGTGACTTCGGGACTGTATCTGTAGTTTTTTCCGTACTTGAGCTTATAACAAGTGCTAAAGAGATAAAATTTAGCCTTAAAGGGAAGAAGAAGTTTTACTTGACAATGTTGACTGAGAAAGGAAAAATCACCTTTGAGACTTGTGAAGAGAAAAAGAAGATAAATGAAGCATTTGGTGTCTATGATGAGAATGATGTTCATATTGTAGCTCATGATACTGGCTGTCCAGCATATTATATGGAACAAGGATTTAAAGTGAGTTGTATATAAACAATAGATAAGGAAGTAAATGAGCCTCTGGATTTGAGTATTCAGTGGCTCATTTTTGCTAATAGAAACAGAATGTTAAAAATTAAATTCAGAAAAGAGGAGAATTACATAAAATGAAAAGTTTAAATGCAGAAATTAAAGGTATCATAAAAGAGACTTTAGAGGTTGGTGCTTGCAATAGAAAAGAAATTATAAATGTTGTAAAGCAAAGGTTGCATGATAGAAAATCGTTAACCCATGGTAAAATCACAGGTGTAATTAAGACCATGAAAGAGAGCGGTGAAATAGAAACTGTATGTAGGGGTATCTATCAGAAAGGCAGCAGTAATAACAGTACTAGAATTCGTAATAGAATAAAAAGCATTATGATTCAGTTATTGTTTGATCTAAAAAAGGCGTGTACTGTTAATCTCTTACAGTTAGATGAATTTGATAAGGACTTAATTATGAAGATTCAGGCTATTATTGATGAATTAGAAGCGAAAATCAATGCCGTTTTTTCAGAGGAAGAATAAGTAGTTATGGATAATCGTTACTATGTTTTTATCCTATTATATGCTATAATTAAGCAGACGGGAATTTTAATTTTTTTAAAATAGAGAAAATGGTGCTAAAAATGGAGGTTATGTAAATGATAACTGAATTTCCCCAAAGACCAAAGCAACATGAAATTGATACAAGAGGTTCGAATTTATTATCATATGTTCTGCCTAAAGAATATATTTTTCGTTTTTTGGGAGAAAGAGATTATGGTATTGACGGATTAATAGAATTAGCCTTAGGTGGACAGGTTTCTGGTGTGTTTTTGTCTGTTCAACTAAAATCATCAGAAAATGTACATTGGACAAAAGACGGCACTGTAAAAATAAACATACCTAAAACAACTTGCAATTATTGGATGCAAAATACTATGCCTGTTTTATTGTTTTTAGCTGATTTATCAACGCAAAAAGTTTATTATGGTGATGTAAAGGCACAACTTAAAAAAAGATATGTGGATTATATTACGAATAACAGTTTTTCGTTTATACTTTCGAATAAAAATGAGTTGCATTTTCCTATACAACAGAATATCCAAAACGAAGACGATTATATAATTGCCTATGGCTTTCAATTTCGATTTATGGCATTTGTGCTAAGTATGGTGAGGCGTCCTACATTTGAAGCTAATTTAAAAGAATTTGTATCAAACTGGAGGAGATATTTTGAACATCTTAAACATCAAGGCGCTGATCCCTTTTTATTGCAACCTATAAGTTTTTATGAGCAAACAATTCATATCCATAATTGTATGCTCTATATTTCAAGTGAGCTTAACCTAGAAATGCAGGGTATTGATTTTCAAACAATTAAAAATAACTTGGAAGAAATGTATGAATATTATGAAGCTATACCTAGATATGAAGTTCTAGAACATGAGATCACTGTTCTTCATTCTCAGATTCAGGAATACATCGAAATCATTATACTTGGTATTAAAAATCATGTTTTAATTATAGAAAAAGATTTTTGGAGGTTAAAATTTTCAAATGTATACCAAGAAGCAAAAAAGATGGATTGGAACTCCGGGGAACACTGATGTGATTCCCACCTCTATTTTTAGTATTATTTCATAACAGATGGATTATTAAATTCTCTAAAGTACCATTTATCTAATGTAAACATATATGCTACTTTTGCATAATTGAAAAAAATAATATGTTTGTCAACAGTCTGAGGCTATCTGGTTATATGATAGCTTTTTATTTGTTTATAGGAGGATTTGTAATGGAGAAATTATTAACTTATGAAATCATTCGGTTAGAAATATTTAGATGTACTTATAACGATATTACAGATATTGTAATTGATGCATTTATAAGGTAAGTTTGCTATTCTTTTTAGAACTAATGCAGGTAGCAAAAGTATGTACATCAGGCTTAGAATATACTATTGAGGAATTTATTGATTCCTTAACCAGGAGCATTGCAGAAGAGGATAATGAGTTGTTAGAAAGAATGGAGGCATATGAATACTACCAGAAATACCAGCTTTTCGCATTTAGAATACGTGATTAAGAGTAATTAGTTAATATTGCTATGACATATAGATACTATTACCTGGACAATACGTGCTGATGAAAATAGAAATGTATTCGTAACAAATACTACCGGAGTAAATGTAAGCATAAACAGCAAGCAATCTTCCAATGATTTACTTAATAAAAATGCCACTCTACGTACCATGGATAACAGAACAAAGGCAGTATCTAACTTTGTAGCCTGTCTTGAAAGAAATAAGGGAGCAGATAGAAATGGTCAGCCATGGTATAATGAAGGGTTTGAAAGCATCACAGTTATTGAACATTACAGTGCCTACAAACTAGGATTTACAGGAAGTGGCGGAAGCGTTAGAAGTAGTGCTCTCGATCCAAAGCTCACTGGATATTTAAAAGACAGAGCAGATACTTTAGATATGGTGATGAGGATTATTATAAGATGGCAAAGTCAGGAAAGCCACTTTCTAGTAGTGAAATAAAAGATATCATGAGTAATAAGATAAGAGCAAGTGTATTTAAGACAAGTGCTGTGAGTGAATCCAATACATCAGTTGAAGGATACATCGGAACATTTGATGGATATTCAGTAACAGTTGGAGATATGGACTTCTTCTTATTCAGCAAGCTATTTTACATACCGAATGCAACGGTAATGGATTTGAATTAAAAATAAGGTTTAGTAGAGATCAAAGCAGGTATTTCATTTAAGTATAGATGAGAATACCTGCTTTTTTATTTAGTTCTTTTAGATTGAGAATTATAATGTGGCGAAAATATAAAGGTTTAAAAATATGAATATTGATAAAAGCGACCAGAATGTATTTACAAGGGTTTTATGGGTGGGATGGTATTCCCTATATAGATGAAGTTAGAAAGGGGAATAGGGGTGTTTTTGCATGTTTAAATGGGGGGATATATAAAGAGTGAGTTAAGATTAATTGGCGGCCATGAGGGACAATTAATAGTTAATGGCGTTGCTGTATCAGGTATTGGGATTAATGACATTAGAAAATAATGACAACATATTTTAAATGCGAAGGTTTTTTATAAGTGGAAAGGATTTTAAAATAATATTGAGTTTTCTAAATCAGAAAAGTACCCTGTATGGAAACAGATGGATCAATTTTTTCAAATAAAGATCAGGACAATAGTGAGGGAATCGTACTTTAAGAGAATAATTCTCTTTATTGTAATGATAAGAAAAAAATGTATAAAATATTTTAAACTGTATTTATACCAGTATAAGATAATAAAAAGCTAATATTTATGGGACATGACCAGGATAAAAGGTATTTAATCATATTATTAATTAGATAGTGATTTTGCTTTATATTGGGGGATATGGGATAGTGAAAATGTCTTTAAGTGGGTGGATATGGGTTCTGTCACGGTGTGAAAATTAATGTAAAGAACTTATCCCAGAATTGTAAAAGTAGTGATATAAGGGTTTTTTGGTTGGGTTTTGGAGGTAATATAAGGGGTTTTGGTGGTTGCCAAAGTATAGTACTTCCTTTAAATGGGGAGATATGGGATAAAAAGAGAAAATTAAGTGAAATATTTTTATGGTTTAATGAGAAATGTTAGTGGAGTAAATTCTGTTAAAATCAAAGTGTTTTTTTAAAATAAGGCATTAGTATAAGTGATTGTGATTTGAATATGCAGGTTTAATAGATCATTTTTTGCAAGGGAGTAAAACATTTAGATACAGTTATACGGCAAAAAAAGGGACAATTGGTGTAAATATTCTATGGAATGATTGAAAAGATAATAGTCTTTAATGCTACCATAGTGAAAATGTATGTTTCATTTATTATTAAAGGTAGTGGCATAAGGTAAATAGAGAATTAAAAAAAGGTACTGAGCAATTATGCAAGAAAAATAAATTACTAAAGAAAGATTTTGCATCTCATGTAAGCTGCCAGTATAAAGAACGTAAGGCCTTCTGGTATATTATAATAGCAGAACAAGTGGAAATGAGTATTAAGGCAGTAGTTACTTATGAAGATGTAAGCTAAGTTCTATTTATGTCATCTTTTATATATCCAGTGTAAATTTGCAAAGGCGATTCATAGATAGCGGAAAAGCATTTTAAGAATGGGACCGATCATAAAAACTATGATGTCGTTAGGCTATGTATATTAATATAGAAGAAACAGAAAATGGTATACTGTATTGCAACCAGTATATAAGATGGAAAGCTTGCTGTTACTATTCTTATAAAAATAGAATTATAGCTATTTTGTTCAGCATAAATGTAACAGGTGTGAATTATGAAATAAAGAATAAAATAAAAAAAGTGTTGATGTTATTCTCCTATTAGCAGCCAGGGTATATATGATGATTACAAAATGCTCATAAGAAGTTACATGCCTGATAGAAAGAAAAATAAAATTATAGTCGTATAAGAAATATGAAATAAAAATGGTTTGTATTAAAGATGGTTTAAGGGAAAGAGGCTTATTAGCATTAGATTTATATTTTAGAGTTAAGGAAAATTAGGTACTGAGCCTGGGGGATAAATATATTGTTTAAGGGAAGAAGTGATGGCATTAATATTGTCTGTTGCATATTTATTGTCTAAGTTTAAGGGAAATAGAAGTGAGATCATGGAAATAAGAATAATGTTATATGGTAGTTAGAGTTATTGATTCAGTATAGTCGTAAAAAATCCGCATGAAAAAATATGCTTAAAATATGATGATATTAATCGTAATTTTCTGTCAAAATATCATATTATTATAAGGCGAACTTGAATGATGCCAATTTTGAGATGTATTTATTGATAATATTCGTCATGTTGTCCACTAAAAAAAACCGTCTAGACTATATAATAGGATGTGTAAGGCTATCAGATATATAAAGATGCTTTATAAAGATTAGACAACACTAAGGAGAAATTATGGGAGCTTTCAGATTTGAAAACAGAGCAGATGATTTAAGGGTGATATGCAATAAGGTGTGTAATCAAGGAAAAAGTACTGGCGTTGATATAACGTTTATAAATAAAAGTCATAATATTTTTGCACCTATTAGAGTTACCAAATCAGAATTATTAAATCCACAAAAAAAGTTTGGCAATTTGTTTGAAGATTTTGATTTTGATTTGACAGAAGTAGAAATTGAAAAAGTCATTAATATTGCAAGAGATTCATTAATGAATGATGACGCATATGAAACGAGTGGAAAGGATAATATTATAGATGTTATAAAAAGCTTTCATGAAAAAGCAACTAATAATCCATCGGAAGAAACAGCTTTTAGAAGAGAAGATAATCTGTATATTGCCGCTGAATTTTTGGATGAACTTTTGAAAGGGACAGGCTGGAAGAATTTAGAGTTTAAACGGCAGTTAAGGAATCTTCGTCTACTTATTACAAATGAAAGTAGAGGTTATGATATCCTGGTAAATGCGAGTAGAGTTCAAAATACAACTAAGAAATATACCTGCATAAAGTTAAAAAGTAACCCGCATGATTTAATTGACATTGAGGCGATGATTACAGGTGTGGAGGTAGCATGAACGAGAAATATAATGTGGCTAGAGCATGGGGATATTACGGTGGAAAGGCAAAAGTGGTTGACAGGATTTTATCCTGTCTCCCATTAGAGTATACTTCATGGCATGAATTGTTCATTGGAGGCGGGAGTATTACATTTAGCAAAGAGAAGCCTGCTTGCTGCCATAAAGAAGTAATTAACGATTATGATAGAACTATTTCCAATTTCTACAGGGTTTTATCAGATAAACAGATGGGCAAGCGTTTAATGGATGAGTTGTTGCATCAGGGCATGAATAAAGTCACTTTCATGAAGGCCAGGGAATATGTGTTATATAACAATAATAGAATGTATGACTTTGAATTAGCTGTTTCAACTTATATTGAAATATCCCAAAGCTTTTCGGCACTGAGAAATAATTATGCAGTTGGAAGAAAAGAGAGTACATATGAAAATGCAATTAAACATCACTTACCAAGAGTAAGGGAGAGATTATTATCTGGAATTGATATAAAAAGCGAAGATGCCATCATGCTTTTAGATGGTATCAGGGAGGATTATGGGGCAATGGTATATTTGGACCCTCCATATAGAAGTGAACTAAGAAATGGCAGAGGGTACCGATGTGAATTAAACACATTACAACAGATACGCTTACTAAGAGTTTTACAAAAGTGTAAATGCAGAGTAATGCTGTCTGGATACCGGGATGAAATTGGCCCTGACCTGTATGATTCATATTTGCTCCCGTATGGCTTTAAACTTTATAAGCTTAGCGAAGTTGTAAAGAGTTGTCAGACTAAGAAAAAAAAGGATAAAGCTGTAGAATATATATGGTGTAATTATGAGTTACCAAGTGGGGCATTGGTTGAGGGAGAAATCACTCCTAGATATAAATATGTACAATATGATGAATATTTAGATGATAAAATCATTAAAAAAGTTAGTTAAAAATTGCGTTAATTTCCACAAAACAAGAAGATGTTTTTGTGTAAAAAACGCCATTGAAATATAAGAAATTCAGCGTTAGAGTATCCAGTATATAGTGATTTGTGTAGTGCTAAAATTATGAGATGAGGTTGATTAAATGAATAGAACAAAAAAGAATGAAAATATTAAGACAGAAAAGATACTGGTAGATATGGAAGAGTTAAAAGATATGCTGACATGTGGGAGAGAGACGGCAATAAAGATCGGAGAAGAAAGTCAGTCAAAGGTTATGATTGGACGGCGTGTATTATGGAATGTGCAAAAGATTAAAGAGTATTTGTATAATATTGCAGCATAATAATTACATATAAACATTATGGAAAGTGTGCCAGTTATATCATGGCACACTTTCTTAGTTAAAAGGAGCAGCGTAGATAATATGGTTAAGAATAGCAGAAAAAGAGAAGGTGTAAGGCGTGATGATAAAGGGCGTATACTACCTAAGGGAATTAGCCAAAGAGCCGATGGTCGGTATATCTGGAGATTTACACATGATGGGTTCACTTATCCTCCTGTTTATAATAAGGATTTGAAGAGCTTAAAGGATATTGTTGCAGTCAAAAAAGCTGATATTTTGCAAGGAACTTTTAATATGCCAAATAAGATGACGCTAAACCAGTATTTTAAGCATTATATGGAAAATTACAAAAAGGGAAACATAAAGGCGGTATCTTATGAAAATATACTTGATTACTGGAGGTGGTATGTTCAGGATAGCTTAGGAGTTCGTCAAATACAGAAAATTAAAAGGATTGATTTTATTAATCTGTATAAGAAATTGCAGACTAGGGAAATAAAACCTATATCATGGGGAACTGTGTGTATGATAAATAACATAGTCTTTAATGTATTGGAAAAAGCATACGTGGAAGATATAATCCCAAAGAATCCGGCTCATAAAGTGTTAGAGGATGTTCGGCAAATGACAAAGGTAAAAGAGAGAGAAGCTCTTACAGTAGAACAAGTAAATCTGTTTCTTGATTATATTGATAGTCACAGATTTTATAAGTATCATAAGAACTTTTTCACTGTTCTATTGGGGACCGGAATGAGGGTAGGGGAATGTTGCGGTCTATGTGAAGATGACGTGAATTTTGAGGAAGGTTATTTAAAAATTTATAAAACACTATATTATAGAAACTCTGATGGAGCGGGTAGAAGGAAACTTATGGGTGGGACAAAGAGCAGGTCTGGAACTAGAACGCTACCACTTTTAAAAGGTGTACGTTGTGCACTGGAAGATCAGCTGGAATGGAAACAAAATACGAAGCTAAAATGTAAAGAAACAGTGGAATCTGTTATTGAAGCTGGAGATGTGGTGAAATTACAAAATAAATATTCAAAATTTATTTTTCTGACACAAGATAGGACGGCATACACTCCTGATTATGTGACTCAGATTATTAAAAAGGTAGTTCGTTCCTATAATAGAGATGAAGAACGTAAAGCAAAAGAGAAAAATAGGAAAGCCATAAAACTTCCAGAGTTTTCCGCACATTATACTCGGCATACTTTTGCAACCAGAGCGGAGGAGAATGGAGTAAGTATTGAACGAATAGCTCTTTGGTTAGGGCATTCCAAGAACGAGGGTGGCCAAACAACAAGGAGATATGTACATAAAAATTGGGAGGATGGCTGGAAGGAATTGAAGGGTGATGAAGAATTGTTGGATAAGGTACGAGTGGTATAGTAAAGTAGAGTTAATTAATTTAAATTTCTATTGAAGAGATGGTGTTTATTCGATATAATTAGTATATAAGTCGGAATGAAGACGTAAAACTCATCTCCATTGCAGAATAACTGCAAAAATAGTAAAAGGATGGCTTATGTCATCTTTTTTATATTGTAGAAAAGTTGATTTTAGTATGCTTCCAATATTTACCATAAATATTTTGTTTTGAGTTTTAACGTAATCTTTGTTAAGTTATAATAATTGTAAATATAGTATACAGTATAAGGGGGAAGGGTTAAATGAAATATGTTTTGTTGGATACTAATATTGTTTTAGATATGGTTATTGATAGAAGAAACCAAGTCACTGACGCAATATTATCTAGTTTCATTAAGCTACTCGATTATAATGAAATCAGGTTAATCGTGCCTGAAATTGTTAAGGTTGAGACAAAGAGGCATCTTGATGAAGAGTTGGCTCTTGTTGGCAAGCAGTTACATAAGGTCATGAAAAATATTGATGATTTATATGGAGTTGCTACATATACTATTGATGGTCTTGATATTAGGGAATACAAAAAGCATTCAAAACAAGAATTGGCTAAGGCATATGAGATGTATGAAAGAAATGAGGCGGAGTATAAGAAGGAATTGGTGAAAACTATTGATATGGTATTTGAACATAGTAATAGTTTGGTAATTACTTGTGATGATTTTTTAAGTAATGCAGTTACAAAACGAAGAATTTTCAAGCGGGCACCGTTTCATATTGAAAAGAAAGAGTCATATGGTGATGGACTAATTGCAGAAATCCTTATTAATCTTGGACGATATGTTCCGTTAAAATCTTCTGATGAGATTTTATTTGTTACAGGGAATTATACTGATTTTTGTGTCGGAAAGAACGCAAAAACAATACTTCTGTCTGATATAGTTGATGATATTAATGCGGCGGGCGTGCCTTGCCCGGTGAATTGTATAAATAATTTTGGCCAGCTTATTGGGAAGGAGCTTAAGGATAATGTTGAGGCTGCAAATTTAAGCGCTGAATTCGCTGAAGAGCTACTAGAGCAATATGAAGAAGAGATGGAACAGCTTGCAATGGAAGTTCGGGATATGGATAGAGAAAGCGCTGATCTTACTCCTATGGCCGGATATTCTAATAAATTAGGAGAAGATCTTATCGATAGTGACTTTGTGGCCGATGTTGTAAAAGCCTTTGATGAACTCAACAAAATATATAGCACCCTCGAATATGAATGCTGTGATGCTCTATATGAGGAGCTAAGCGAGAAGATTAAATATGCATCTATCCTAGAAATACCTGAAATATTAAATAAATTCAAAAAGGTATTTGATATGTTTTCTTTTCTTCCTTGTATTGGTAACGACACAGTTGAGGATTTTACATTCGAAGATTTGGCAACGGTTCTTGAATGGCTTGATAAACAACAAAAATTGATGCAGGATATATCAGCTATAGATTGTTTGCCCGATAGTATATATTATGGTGATACAATCGATATCGAGAATAGTGAATTAAAGACATTGAAATTTAGTCTTGATGATTTATTTCTTGATCCAGAAGAAGGCTCTAGTGAAGATATTGATATGAGGCTTTATGATTCTGATGGAGAAATCTTGGCCACAGGTTGTGTAAGTGTTACATATGGATTTATTGAGTTTGATGAAGATGGTGGTGTTGGCGACGGACTTTCAGATGATATTTCTTACAATTATAAGGATATTATAGATGCATTAAGAGATGTAATAGATGAATGGAGAGAATTTGTTATTAAACAGGTTGAGATCACCAATCTACTTATGGAAGAATTAAACTAGTTTGGTAAATTACAAATAACTTAATAATTTTTATAAGATTGCAGTTGCTTGATATGTATTTAAGTTATAAGTAATAAATTTTAATGCATAGCTGGATTTTACTCAAAAAAATTTATGTCAGATACCTTTTACTCAATATTTTACTCAAATTTGTGAGAAATTTGATGGATGCTGATGAAATTAGACGGGAAGTAGGAATGGTAAAAGTCCTGTAAAATAAAGGAAGATAGAGCCAGATGGAAGTAGTTGAAGAGTTTGTTCGTCAAATCGCTCTTATGCCTTACACTATGGAGTAAATCCTTATTTTATAAGGGTTTGTGAATAGGGTAAAGGATTTTTACTCAAAATTTATTTGGATCGGGATGATTTTTTGTGGCTGGTTTTCAGCCGAGAAGAGAGTTTCGTGATATGGAAAGACTTCGCATGTAATGCGGGGTCTTTTTAATTTATAAAAAGCGATTTCCACATTATGGTAAATAGTATATAATTACTTTTAGTAGAACATTTGAATATATAATTAAACTCAATGCAATATAGCAATTTATGAAGTCATACTAGAAGTGCTGAAGAGAATATAAAAAACATGGAACTTAATGAAGGCGCAGAAAACTTAAAAATAGTACATTTTGGTGACGAAATTGAGTTAACGTTAACAGGAATTTATAGTATTTACTTGTATCATCTGCATTGCATTAAAATACACCTAATGCAATGATTCTTTCCTAAATTCTTGATATATTTGTAACGAGGAGGTGAGGTAATGGATTGGCAGAAGTGCATGAACCAAGCACTTGATTATATTGAAGATAATTTATCTGGTGAAATAGATTACTGTGCGGCAGCAAAAATCATGAACTGCTCAGAGTGGGAATTTCGCCGAATTTTTTCTTTTTTAACTCAAATTCCACTATCCGAATACATTCGTCGCAGACGATTAACTATGGCTGCTATAGATGTAAAAATGGGCGAAAAAATAATTGATGTTGCTATGCGATATGGATATGATTCTCAGGCTGCTTTTTCAAGAGCATTCAGTCGATTTCACGGAATAGCGCCATCTTTAGCCCGGTACGATAGAATAGCGCTAAAAACATTTCCATGCCTGACCTTTAAACTTATATTAATGGAGGGAAACGGTATGAAAAGGAATCCTAATCACAGAACTAACATTATAGGTGCTGGTGAAGTTGGTTATGCTATTACAGTAGAAATGGATAAAAACAACATTCATAAAACTAACAGTTCTTTTTGGGATACGAAAGGTAATGAGGTTATAGGTACAACGTCACTTCCCAAGTATGGAGCATTTGTTTCTGAGGAAAAATGTCATCTTTTTGGTGATGTGTCCGGAAAAAAGTTGTTAGAAATAGGCTGTGGAACCGGGCATTCTCTAAAATATCTTGGGGATCGCAAAGCTTCTGAACTATGGGGGATAGATATTTCTGAAAAGCAAATAGAAAAGGCCGGGGAATATTTATCATCGTATGATATTCCGGCAAGATTAATCTGCTCACCAATGGAAGAAGACTGTGGAATACCTGCAGATTATTTTGATTATGTTTATTCGATTTACGGCGTGGGTTGGGCTACTGATCTTGATCGTACTTTTTGCAGGATTTCTTCTTACATTAAAAAAGATGGTTTCTTTATTTTTAGTTGGTCTCATCCGATACATAAATGTGTTGCTATTGAAAATGATTCTCTTTCTTTTAAAAAAAGTTATTTTGATGAATCGTGGTATACGGTATCTCTTGAGGGAGGTGCAATCTCTTTATCGGATCGCAAGCTATCAACTTATATCAATGCATTAACAAAAGCGGGATTTGCCATTGAGGAAATGATTGAAGAATCTGATGATGAGATTATCCAATTATATAAGGATAGTGATTTTGCTAAAAAAGCCAAAATGCTTCCTGTAACATTTGTAATCAAAGCAAGGAAATTATAACGATTTATAGTAATCAAAATAGTTAAGATTATTTTTAATAAGGATAGAATCAGACGGTAAGTAGAAAATTATAAACCCAGTAAAATAAAGGAAGATTAGCCAAATGGAAGCAGTTGAAGAGTTTGTTCGCCGCTGTAAATGTAATGTTATAAAAAAATTACATATTCCGATGATGTTGGAAAAGTGCTGATTATTGAACTATAAGAAAGCTTAAACTGGAAAAATAAGCCTGTAGATTTGCCGCACTCTGAACTTTTGCGTTATATTATGTGTAAGATTTAAATAAATATATAAAAATAGGTTGTATTTATCCTAGAATGAGCATATGATATATCTGGAAAGGATGTGATTGTATGCAGGTAAATTTAAAAAACTTAGTATCCATGACAGAAGCAAATCAGAACTTTTCAAAAGTTGCTAAACTAGTAGATGAAAATGGCGTGGCAGTTATTTTAAAAAACAATGCTCCTAGATATATTGTTATTGAATACAGCAAGCTTCAGGAAAATGAAAATGCAGATGACCAGATGGTTGAGGATGTTGCAGCGCAGATTCTTGCAAAGCATATGAAGGCCTTTGAGGAGCTGGCTAAATGATTGTTTTAAAAAAGGAACAGGTTATTTCAATTCACTGCATTTTGATAAAAAAGTCAGGTGGGCTAGATGGGGTGAGAGATAACAATTTGTTGGAATCGGCATTGCAAGCACCTTTTCAAACATTTGGAGGAGATGAACTATATCCCACAATTTAGAAGAAGGCAGCATGTCTTTGCTATGGTCTGGTTAATAATCATAGTTTTATTGATGGAAACGAGCGGATCGGAATATTGGTCATGATGACGTTTTTACAACTGAATGGGTTGTCGCTGGATTGTACTGATGACGAATTGATTCGATTAGGACTGGGATTGGCTTCTGGGAAGGTGAGCTAGGAGGAGTTGTTTAAATGGATCGTTACCCAAATTGATAAATAGAAGTTTAATGTTGTATAAGTCGTTTCATGCCTACGCTATGTAGTAAAACTTATTTTATATAGATTTTTTGATAGATAAGGATTTTAAACAGATATAATAAATCGGGGATTCAAAGAACATCATAGGATTACACCTTTACAATCAAAACTCGGGCCTACAAAACTCAATGATAACCTTCCGATTAACTTTTCAGATATGATATTTATTGGAGGAAAACGAATTATGGCAGAAATGAAAAAAATCATCTACAAGGAAGCGGACGAACGCCTAATGGTTGGTATGTTCCGGGAAACCTCTTTTTCAAATGCTGGTCAAGTATGGCAGGACTTTTTTCAAGGAGATACAATTGAGAAACTTAACGGGCTATCAGATGTTAAATGCTGTGATGATATTGACGAAAATGACGGGATAGGCTTCATGTATGATTTTAGTGATAAACAGAGCTTCAATATCATCGTAGGTGACTTTGTACAAACCAATACAAAAATACCAGAAGGGCTGTTTGCTAAACATATTCCTAAAGGTTTTATCGCGCATGTTCAAATCGAAGGCGATAATATTTCAGATATACTAGATTCAGCATATTTGTTGATTACGGGAGCTATTGAAAAATCCGGTGGAGTAATTGACTATGAAAATTTCTATTGGTGCGAAGTTTATACACGTCAACGTTATTCAGAGCCGCTCCAACGGGGTGAAAAGGTTATCATAGACTACCTTATGCCCGTTAAAGAAAAGTAATTGGGCTTAATTTTAAGTAGTTGGGTGATAGAAAAGGACCTTACATGAGAGCGTGGGGTCCTTTTTTGCTGACTTTATTTATGGTTGCATTGATTAGCTGTTTGGCTTGTTAGCGGTAGTGGGTTAACTGGGAAGGAGAATATGGCAATTAAGATCAATTTTATATACAATGACTAGTTAATACGCATTTGGTTTTTATATATCCATAATTGTGGTAATTGCGGTATGTCTGAAAGAAGGAGATTCTTGTATGGAGAACAGTATCATAGCTGATTTAAATTATGGGGATTCCTTATTATGCCCCTAATGTGTCTTGCCAAATTATTAGCTATACTGATTTTATATGCAAATAGTCATCCCAGAGATGAAGACAGGAAAACTATAAGGAGATATGTACATAAGATCTTTTTAAATCCCCAGCCAGTCCGTTAAGTATGCATTTTTACGAATGTCGTAATCATCATATTTTATCTGCAGTTCTTTCTTAGTCAGTAGATCATAAATAGTTCCTAAAACCACTTGAACCACATTTGTGTAGACACTTTCTTCATCGCGAATCGTGAAATTGGCACTGTGGATCTGTCCCTCAATACCGGAAAATCCGAATTGCACGGAGGGGATGAGGTAACTCAAATCACCAATGTCACCAGAGGCCCCGGAAACTTGATTTTTAAGAATCTGTTCGGATGGGCAAACGTTGAGCATATTCTGGAAAACAGCTTTAATCAGCGGCTCAGACTGTTGAAGCGGCAGATATCCAGTCTGATTTTCGATTGAATTTTTCAGCTTTAGTGCAAGGGCGCAATGGTTGGCGCAATCATCTAGCGACTGACAGGCTTCAAGAAGGCTGCTGAGTGTATTGGCCCGGATATAGGTTTCTAAAACAGCCTGGTCTGGGACGGTGTTGACACTGCCGCTGCATGCTGTGATAATCGGAGCAATATGAATTCCTTTTTCTGGTGGAAACTGTTCTTTTAAAAAAGATAATGCATTCATAAATAACGCGGCTCCATGCATGGCATTGCGCCCCTGGTGTGCCAATGCTCCGGAATGTGCTGCCTGTCCGGTAAAAATAATTCTCTTTTTAGTAAAACCAGTAAGACTGCTGCCGATATCAAAGAGGGTATTCTCTTCGCTATTAACATGAGCTGATATAATGCAGTCAATGTCATCAAAGAAACCATCTGCAATTAGATTCTGCTTTCCTGAAAAAAAACGAACTTTTCCTGCCTGGACAAGGGCTTCCCGATAATCAAGATCAATAAATTCTTCGGCCGGAGTGGCGATAAAGGTAACGCTGCCCCCGGTTTCATCCAGCAGTCCGCTTTCTTTTATCAGTTTCATGGAAAAAGCCATATCGGCAACCTGGATGCTGTGGCCGCAGGCGTGAATCGCTTGTTTATTATCACCGCTGCCGGCATAAACGGCATCCATATCGGCGACCAGGGCAATATGATAACCGGAGCCATTACGCTCTCCAATATCTGCGCGGACACCGGTCAGGGATTGATTGCCCTGACAGGAGATGCCATTTTTCTGAAAAAATGACAGGAGATGGGCGGAAGTCTTTTCTTCCCGGAATCCGACTTCGGGACAGGCAAAAAGTGTCCGGCCCAGCTCTTTTAGTTCTTGCTTTTGTTTTTCTAAGGAATCGGTCAGCATCTGTTTCTTTATCATGTAAATTCCTCCCTATTTCAGAACTGAATAATGTTGGGTTCCACTTTTTTGATGTAAGCTTCCAACGAATTGCGATCGATCAGTGCAGGTATGACGCCTTGTCTGGCAACGCTGAAGGCGGCAGCATAGGTAGCGATTCGGGCAGCATGCTCAATCGGATATCCATCAGTTAAGTAAGCTGCCAATGCACCAATGAAAGCATCAGCGGCTCCGGTGGTATCAATTGTCGAAAAATGAACCGCAGGCAGGTAGCCGGTAAAAGTCGGATCTTTGATATAGCATCCTAAATGTCCGAGGGTAATAATAACGGATTTTGCACCATGCCTGATAAATGCTTCAGCTTTTCCCTCGATTGTGGTTTCTTCCGGGCATAGCAGCTCTGCTTCTGTCTTATTCGGTACAAAAATATCTGTGTACTTCATTATTGACGGGTGCAACCGCTTCATGACTGCTGGTTTCAGGATTGTTTTTACACCGCATTCGTGAGCTAGATGGGCGGCTGCTTCAACGGCATTTTCCGGGATTTCCGTTTGTAATAAGCAATAGCTGGTATTTTGGAAGAGATCCTTATGCATCAGGATTTCTTCCGGGCTTAGGGTTTCATTGGCGCCGTTCAAAATTGTAATCGTGCTTTCCCCGTTGTCCTGCAGGTGGATATATGCTTTGCCGGTCTCGGCCTGGGGATCTCGTAGAATTCCCAGAGTGTTTACGTGGTTTTCTTCTATGATCGAATAAACGAGAGCCGAGTCGTAATCGTTACCTACTTTTCCGATCAGGGACACTTGATGTCCCAGTTTGGCGACCGCGACGGCCTGATTGGCACCTTTTCCGCCGGGGCTGGTAAAGCTGGTATTCGTACTGGCAACCTGGCCTGGCTGTGGCAGTTCGGTTACATTCAGGATTACATCTATGTTAATACTTCCAACTACAACAATCTGCTTGGTCTGGGAGAAATAAGGAACATCCAGGCTATGTGTGTTCTCTAACGGATAAGCGGTTTGGAAATTTTCTGTATTGAGCTGCCTCTTCTCGCATTTTTCAATGAGACGTTCACAAACAAAAGAACCAAATTCATAATTAGGAATACGAATACTGGATATTTTCGAAGGCTGGGTAATTCCTCGCAGATCATCTCTTAAGCTGATTAGTGAAAGGTTGTATGGCATCTGAAGCCTTTTCTTTTCTAAATCCTCAACCAGCAATTGAGCGGAAGTAAAATGGGTACTGATAATGCCGGTCAGTAAATGTGCAAAGATCTGATTTTGCCATTCATCGTTTTCCTCGGGTAGAATCATGTTATCTCGAAAAGGAATCCCATGTTCGAGAAGACATTTTTTGAAACCTTCAAGGGCTAATTTTGAACGGATACTGCCGCGCCTGATCAGGCATCCTACTTTTGTATGACCATAGGAAAGGAGGAGTTTAGTCGCCTCATAGCCGATTTGGGTAAAATCGATAAAATAATGACTCGAGTCAAATGGGGCATTAATGCGGCAGACTTCAATTTTATATTTTTTAAAATATTGCTCATGTTCTTTGCTTTCGTAATTCACCGGTTCCCAGATTACGCCGTCTACCTGACTTTTACATAGTGTAGTAATGTTTTTTAGTTCGGTTTCCAGTGAGCCCAGACTGTCGTAGACCAGAAGTCCATAGCCGTTTTTTTGAGCAACAGCAATCGCGCCATTCAAAAACAGGCTCGATCTGGTGAAGGAATTAAGTAATACCCCCAATACAAAAGTCTTGGCCTCGGAAACAAGTTTGACACTGGCATAAGGCGTATAGTTGTACTCTTTTACAATCTCGAGAACACGCTCCCGGGTTTTTTGATTAATGCTGTCATCCTTGCCGTTTACGATTTTTGATACGGTTGATATTGATACACCCGCTAATTGGGCAATTTCTTTGATTGTCATGAGAACTCTCCATTTCATTGTTATAAATGAATTATGATACAGAAAGATATATTTGTCAACGACGAAGATAAGGGAAGATGTAAAAAAGTACATAATAAATAGTTTTCCTAAAGTATATTTTTATTAAAATTACATAATAGTAATTGACAAATAGAAAAAAAGTGATATTATTTAATAAAATAAACACTTTCGGAAAGTGTTATCCTATTAAAAAAGATCAAAGGCATAAGAGGAAAGCGAGGTTGACGGCAATGGCAAAGAGAACATTTATTATTGACTGCGATACGGGTACTGATGATGCAATTGCGATTATAGCTGCTTTATACAGCCCGGAGATTGAACTGGCTGCAATTACTTCGGTAAATGGAAATGTATCGCACCAGTACACCTCACAGAATAATCTGAACCTGATGGAGTATCTTAGCGCTGATATTATGGTTGCCCGGGGAGCTGAGAAGCCCCTGTTTCTAAGAGCGCCGTACTATGGTGATACTCACGGTCAGACAGGGCTTGGCGATATTGTACTGCCAACTGCTGTTGCTAGTGATTTTGCAAAAGAAAATGCAATTGAGGTGATCCGTCGGAAAGCAGAAGAACTGAATGGTGAGTTGGAACTGCTTGTCATTGGTCCGATGACCAATATTGCTATTGCTCTTTCGCTTTATCCTGATATTGCAGAAAAGATCAAGCACATCTGGTTCATGGGCGGCGCGGTAAAAGGCGGGAATGTTTCCGCCACGTCTGAATTTAATATCTGGGTGGATCCGGTAGCGGCCAGGCTGGTTTTAGCATCAGGGATTCCTTGCACGATGGTCGGTCTGGATGTGACGGAACTGGCAATTATGAATCATCAGGATGCGGAAATTTTAAGAAGTATAGGAACGAGAGCTGCGCTGCTGACAGCCGATATTCTGGATTATATGTTCAGACGGCATGAAAAAGGCGGCGAGGATGCGGTGATGCACGATGCCCTGGCCCTGGCGGCGGCGTTGTGTCCCCAGTGTCTGGTCTGTAATGATTACTTTGTTGATGTTGAGTGTATGGATTCTTATGCAGTAGGACATACGGCAGTAGATTTGAGAAATAAACTAGGCCATAAGCCCAATGTGAAAGTAGCAATGGATATCCATGTCGATTTATTTAAGGAGTGGTTGATTGGCTGCATTGGCAACAGCCGTGAACTATGAGTTTAGTAAAAAGAAAAGACGTTCCAATTATTAGGGAGGCTCAGTTTTATTCCAGGATCCTAATGTTAGCAGTACCCATCATTCTGCAACAATTTCTGAGGGTTAGTGTTGATACGGCAGACAGCATTATGCTGGGACGAATTAACCAGTTGCAAATGTCGGCAGTTTCCCAGGCGCAGCAGATATTCTTTATCTTTTATACGTTATGCAACGGCTTTTCAGCCGGATGCTGCGTACTGATTGCTCAATATTGGGGGCGCCAGGGCAAGGAAGAGATAAGAATACTATTTGCGACAGGTATTCGGGCGGTTGCTGTTTTCGGAACAGCGGTTTCACTTCTGGTACTGACATTTCCACAGATATTTATGCGGATTTACAGCAGTGACCCTTCGATCATCGAACTGGGGGCTTCTTATTTGCGGATCGCGGCTTTCATGTATCTTCCCTGTGGTATGAGTACTATGATGTTTGCTTGCTGCCGGGGGATTGAACAGGTTAAGATATCGTTTATTGCCAATGTGATTTCATATCCGATAAATATTTTGCTGGATTATTGTCTGATTTTTGGTAAGTTCGGGTTTCCTTGTATAGGGATTCAGGGGGCGGCCCTGGGTGCCGTGATTGCCAGATTGGTGGAATTTACTATCCTGGTAGTATTTGTCTTTAAAAGGGAAAAAAGAATTCAGATGAAAGTAAGAGATTTGCTGAAATCGGACAAACGGTTAAGCAGGAATTTTTACCTCATTGGTATTCCGATTGTTATCCATGAGCTGATCTGGTCAACGGGGACGACAGCGGGAAGTGCTATCACCGGGCAGATGAGCATCAGTGTAGTCGGCGGATATAATATTGCAAATACATTCTACCAATTGGTTGCCTGTGTTATGAATGGAATTTTGCAAGCCTGCAGTGTTGTGATCGGTAAAGCGATCGGTTCGGGTCTAAAGAAGACGGAGATTAAAAAGCAGGCTTACAGTGTCCTGGTTCTTGGATTTGCCGGAGGAACGATACTGGGGATGATAATGATTCTGTTTGGGATACCGTTTACAAAGCTTTACCGGCTGACCGATGAGACCCGGGCTTATGCCATACAATTTATGGCGATTCTGGCACTGATCTGGCCGTTTTCCGGTGTGGAGATGACCGGAATCATTGCCACTTTGCGGGCCGGGGGAGACGGGAAGACAGGGCTGGTCACGGATATCTTCACGATGTGGCTGATTACCATACCGCTTGCATCATTAGGCGCTTTTGTTTTCGATTGGCCGGCTGCTGCGGTGATTGGAATCATTAAAATTAATATTGTATTAGAAGCACTGGTGGGAGTTTGGCGGATTCGATCCATGAAATGGATTCGCAACCTGACGTCGTGCTGAAAATAAACAAGAAATCAAACAAAAAAGAGGAGGTTTTATATGAAAAAAAGTGTAAAGAAAGTAATCGCGGTTGTGATAGCCACGGCAATGGCAGCAGGTCTTACAGCTTGTGGTTCGGGAGGAATAACAAAATCATCAAGTGCAGTTGATACCGGAAATCAGGAAACGAAAACCGAAAGTGGAACTCCGGCTGCCAAAGACGGCGAAAAGGGGCGGATTGCCTATATTGTAGGAAATCTGGGGGACAAGTCTTTTAACGATTCCGGTGAAGAGGGAATGAAAATGCTCCGTGCGGAAGGTTGGGATTGTAAGACGGTTGAAGCCGGCGATGAGACAAAAGCGGATAAATGGGAAGATGCCATGCTGGATACCATTGACGAAGGCTATGAATATATCGTGGCATCCTCTACGTATCGTGATATTTTGATCCGCTTGGCGAAGGAATATCCGGAGGTTAAGTTTGTATGTTTTGATGATTCTATGGATGAATCTGAGATACCGGAAAACCTGGCTCTTATTTTCTACGCCCAGAATGAGGGCTCTTATATGGTAGGACAGCTGGCAGCCGGTATGTCTAAATCAAAAGTTGTGGCAGTTAATGTGGGAATGGATAATCCGGTTATTGCTGACTTTGTTACCGGTTTTGTAAATGGTGTTCAGGATTACGATCCGGAGTGCAAAGTTGTTAAGGCAACCGTTGGTTCCTGGACGGATCCGGCCAAGATGAAAGAACTTTGCCTTTCTCAGGCAAGAGATAAAAAAGCTGATGTATTCTATCAGGTGGCCGGCGGAGCCGGCGGCGGTTTGTTTGAAGCATGCAAAGAACTGAACACCTGGGCAATTGGAGTGGATTCCGATCAGTATCAGTATTATAAAAATTCCGAGAATCCGGAACTAGCCGATGTAATTTTAACCTCCATGCTGAAAAATGTCGGTGATTCTTTTGTATCATTTTTCCATGATGTTGAAGCTGGAAAAGATGTATGGAAGAAAGTAAACCGTCTGGGTCTGGCGGAAAGTTCCGTTGGATATGTTGATAATGATTTCTTCAAAGAATCCGTTCCGGAAGAAGTGCGTCAGAATATGAAAGAGGCACAGTCTAAGATCGTCAGCGGCGAAAAGTCAGTGAAATCTTACTATGATTTTGCGGATGAGGCCGAGTATCAGGCAATGCTTGACAGTGTAGCACCTTAACAGAACAAAGCGTAAACTGCCGGGATTTTTTAC
This sequence comes from Lacrimispora sphenoides JCM 1415, assembly GCF_900105615.1. NCBI lineage: Bacteria > Bacillati > Bacillota > Clostridia > Lachnospirales > Lachnospiraceae > Lacrimispora > Lacrimispora sphenoides. The sequence continues at coordinate 4,678,264 of NZ_LT630003.1, forward strand.
AGAAATTTCGGCAGTTTGCCGTAGGAGGAAGATATGTCTGGTGAAGTTTTGAGAATGGAGAACATTACTAAGATTTACAGTAATGGATTTGTCGCCAATAAGGGCATTACCTTTTGGCTGAATGAAGGAGAGATTCTGGCTCTGGTAGGGGAAAACGGAGCAGGAAAAACGACGTTGATGAAAGTTCTCTTCGGGTTGGAAAATGCCCAGTCCGGACGTGTTCTGGTACAAGAGCAGGAGGTTCAGATTCAAAATACACTGGATGCCATTGATAAAGGCATAGGAATGGTACATCAGCATTTTATGCTGGTGCCGTCACTGACTGTAGCGGAGAATGTGGCTTTGGGAATCGAACCAATGAAAAAGGGAACGTTTGATTACAACAAAGCAGTGGAGATGACCAGAGAAGTAGCAGAAAAGTATAATTTTAATATTGATCCCAAGATGAAAGTGATGGACCTTTCGGTTGGTCAGATGCAGAAAGTTGAGATCATGAAAGTATTGATTCGCGGAGCAAAAATTATCATTTTGGATGAACCGACGGCGGTCCTGACACCTCAGGAGACAGATGAATTGTTTGAACAGCTGATTCTGTTAAGGAAGAGCGGGCATTCGATTATCTTTATCTCACACAAGCTGGAAGAAGTAAAACGTATCTGCAGCCGTGTTACGGTTCTGCGCCATGGTTTTTGTCTGGGTAGTTATGAACTGGAGGATATGAGTGAAGCCGATATCTCGAGACTGATGGTTGGCCGGGATGTCATACTTAGGATTGATAAAGAGCAGCCGAAGCCCGGGGAAGCTGTTGTACATATCAAAAATCTGATCAAGATCAACGAAATGGGAAAGACCGTACTAGATGGTGTCTCTCTTGATATTCGAGCGGGTGAAGTAGTAGGTATTGCCGGTGTAGAAGGAAATGGCCAGAGTGAACTTTCTGACGTATTATCAGGACTTGGTATTTTCTCTTCCGGTGAAGTATCCATTAACGGAACCAGCATATCAGGAAAAACTGTTCACCAGATCCGGCAGTTGGGGCTGGCATTTATTCCGGAAGACAGAATGGATTTTGGCTGTGCCGGAGATATGTCAATTCGGGATAATATCATTTCAGACCGCTATTTTCAGCCGCAGTACCGGAAGGGCCCTTTTATTAACCGAAAATATATTGATCAGATTGTTGACCAGTGTATAAAAGATTTTGAAATAGCCTGTGATGACAGAAACCAGCCGGTACGGATGCTTTCCGGTGGTAATATCCAAAAGGTGGTGGTGGCCAGAGAGTTTACTTCCGGCAGCAATTTTATTCTGGCCAATCAGCCGACCAGGGGAATTGACGTTGGTGCAGCGGAAATGATTCGTAAGACAATTGTCCGTAAATCAAGGGAAGATAAGACGGCTTCCCTGCTGATCTCAGCCGATTTGAATGAAGTGCTGGAGTGTTCTGACAGGCTGCTGGTTATGCGGAAAGGGAAGGTCGTAGCAGCATTTAAGCAGGCAAATCTCGTTTCGGAAGATGAATTGGGGGAATATATGCTGGGTATTAAGACAATGACAGCAAAAGAAATGGAGGATGTGCTATGAGCAAAACAAGGCGAATAGAAACAACAGTCGAATTGGTACGCATCCTTGTTGCTATCGGCATTGCTTATGGAATTGCACTCGTTACACTGTTTGCCATCAGTGATGATCCGGTCTACGTTATCAGGCAATTTGTATTGGGTCCGTTCTCTTCCGTGCGGAGAGTCGGAAGCATAATTAATCTGGCCATTCCGTTTACATTTACCGGATTATGTTTTTGCTTTGTGTATGCAGTAAATAAGTTTAATCTCTCCGGTGAAGGCATTTTTATGTTTTCGGGGTGTATTGTTTCTCTGACTGCTATTTCATTAGGCGGAGCGGGCCTGCCGACGCCGGTTATGCTTTTGATCCTGCTGGCAGTTGGTGCAATCGTCGGGTTCTTAGTTTCCCTGATTCCGGCATGGTTGGATGTTAAGTTTAAGGCCAATATTGTGGTTGTCTCCCTGATGCTTAACAGCATTTTAGCATTTTTATCGATCTGGGTGCTGAAGTATTTTATGCGGGATCCGTCAATTGGTTCGCTGGGATCCTATATGATTCCGGAGTCGGCAAAGCTTCCTATGATCTTTGGAAAGTTTCGCGTTCAGTCAGGATTCTTTGTGGCTTTGATCGCTGTGGCTTTCGTTGGAGTTTTGTTCTATAAGACCATTTTTGGATATAAGATGCGGGTTGTTGGAAGCAATCCGAATTTTGCCAAGGCTAGCGGTATCAATATGAACGGTACGATTATTCTGGCTCAATTAGTTGGCGGTATTTTCGCCGGTATGGGCGGTACGTGTGAGATTCTGGGCAATTATGATCGATACAAATGGGTCGTTAGTACCCAGCATGGTTTTGATGGTCTGATGGTTGCCGTTCTGGCCAGAAAGAATCCGATTCTGGTTCCGGTAGCGGCGATTCTGCTGGCATATATCCGGATCGGTGCTGATGTTGTTAACTCCAAAGGTGATATTCCGATTGAGTTCATTACTGTTATCCAGGGAATCGTTATTCTTCTGGTAGCGGCTGAAGAATTCATGGGAAGATATAAGAAAAAACTAATCTATAAAGCAGCCCAGAAGGACATGAAAATGGACCGGGAAAGAGAAGCAAAGGTAATTTTGGCAGAAAATGCAGCAGAAGCCGGAAAGGAGAGCGTGGAGTAAGATCCATGCAGGAACGCATATGTTTACAATAGAATGGTTTGCAAATTTTGGGTTTTCAGTACTGCGTTTGTCAACACCGCTGATTTTTGTAGCATTGGCAGCGGTCATTAACCGGAAAGCCGGAATGCTTAACATGGCACTGGAAGGAATGATGCTTTCGGCAGCACTGGCAGGTGTGATTTTTGCCGGTCTTTCCGGGAATGTGTGGATCGGCTTGCTTGGAGCGGTTATCTTTGGTGTACTTTCCGGCGGGGTACTGGCAGTGTCCAATTTGTCCGGTAAAACAGATCTTTATCTGACCTGTATAGCGTTTAACCTGGTTGCCAGCGGCGGCACAGTATTTGTCATGTATTTGCTGACCGGAGAAAAGGCGGCTACATCGGCAGCGATTAAGGCCTATACGATTCCCTCGGTGGTAATACCGCTGATTGATAAGATTCCGTTTTTAGGGCAGGTACTGTCGGGGCATAACCTGCTTACTTATCTGGCATTCCTCGGCATCTACCTGGTATGGTTTTTCCTGTACCGGACCCGGCTGGGACTCAGGATGCGGGCAGTTGGGGAAAACCCGCAGGCAGCAGCATCGGTGGGAATTAATGTAAAAAAGATTGGTTATATATCATTTCTGGTTTCGGGAGTGCTTTGCGGTTTTGCAGGAGCTTTCATGTCGATGGGATGGGTTAGCTTCTTTATGAAGAATATGACAAACGGCAGAGGCTATATCGGTTTGTCAGCCATGAATATTGCCGGTAGTAATCCGATCGGAACCGCGGTAGCAGCAGTTTTCTTTGGCTTTTCGGATGCCCTGGCTACTACGCTGAAAAGTCAGGGAACTAATTTTCCAACGGAATTTATTGAAATGATTCCCTATGCGGCAACGATATTTGCCCTTGTATTGATTAATATGATACGAATCAATCAGAGGAAGCGGATCGAAAAAGGATTGAAGAGAGAAGGTGCATAAACGATGGAAACGAGTAAGAAGGTATGGATTGACTGTGATCCGGGAATTGATGACAGTTTTGCACTGCTTCTGGCAATGAAGCATCTTTCTGTTGTCGGGATTTCGGCGGTTGGGGGAAATACCGGACTTGATCATACGTTTCGCAATGCCAGATATGTGACGGAGCTGGCGGGGTATGGAGACATTCCGGTTTATGCCGGCTATGATATGCCGATGTTTGCAAAACCTGAACGGGCAGAATATGTTCATGGCAGCAGAGGATTAGGGAATATCATGGTTCCGGGCCTGAAGGGAGAGCCGCAAAGGGAACATGCGGTGGATGCGCTGATTGATGCTTTTTGCTGTCAGACAGACATGACGCTGGTGACGTTAGGACCATTGACGAATGTAGCACAGGCGCTATTAAAGGAGCCGGAGTTAAAACATAAGATTCCGGAAATCATTTCCATGGGGGGCTCGGTTACAACTGGAAATTATAATGCCTGTGCAGAATTTAATATAGCTGTGGACCCGGAAGCAGCAAAAATTGTATTTGAGTCCGGAATTCCGATCCGGATGGTTGGGCTTAACCTGTGCCGCCAGAATTCCATGACAATAGCTGAGGTGGAACAGCTTAAGGCGCTGCCGGGACTGGTAGCGGCAACGGCAGCAGATTTACTGGAATATTCGGTCAATCAGGGTCGGCAATCGCAGCTGTGTGATGCTTGTGCGATAGCCTGGCTGATCGATCCGGCGATTATTACCTGTGCACTGCCAATGCATGTAGATGTGGAGACAAAGGGAGAGTTTACAAGAGGAATGACTGTCTGCGATTACCGTGATTATATAGGCACGGCGCCAAAAGAGGATATCGGAAGAGAAGTCTGCTATCCGGTAGATGGCAGTAAAAAGAATGTGCTTGCCGCGATGGAGTTTAATAAAACCCGTTTTAAAGAATTGCTGATCCAAACCATAAAAAGCTACGAGGTATAATATGAAGCTATTAAATTTTGGCTCTATGAACATTGATTATGTATATAAAGTAGAACACTTTGTGCGCAAAGGAGAGACCATATCTTCAGAATATTTAAATGTGTTCAGCGGCGGGAAGGGGTTAAATCAGTCGATTGCCCTGGCCAGAGCGGGGGAAGAAGTATATCATGCCGGAGCGATCGGGAATGAGGGCGAATTTTTGCTGGAGGTCCTTAAACGGGCAGGAGTGGATACCGGCTGTATTACAGTCCTGGGCGAAGTGCAGACCGGCCATGCGATCATTCAGAATGACAGTGAGGGGGATAACTGCATCATTCTTTTTGGCGGAGCGAACCAAAGGATTAGTAAAGAACAGGTTGAACGGGTTTTGTCCGGTTTTTGCGCTGGGGACTTTGTTGTTCTGCAAAATGAAATCAGTGAACTGGGATATATCATCAGCAGGGCACATGAAATAGGTATGACGATAGTACTGAATCCTTCTCCAATGGATCATAAGGTTTTAGAATTACCGTTAAACCTGGTAAATTACTTTCTGGTGAACGAGGTGGAAGCAGCGTCTTTAGCTGAAACATCGGGCGAAAGTGATGAAGAAGTGCTGGTAAAGCTGGCGGTGAAATTTCCTGATGCCAAAATAGTCATGACACTTGGGGAAAAAGGGTCTCTTTACTGGGAAGGACAGCAGATTTACCGCCAGGAGGCGGTAAGAGCGGAAGCGGTTGATACAACGGCGGCAGGAGATACATATACAGGATATTTTATCTCGGGAATCATGAGAGATGATAAGATTGAGGATGTTTTGCATCGGGCGTCGGTTGCCTCGGCCATTGCAGTAACAAGGCCGGGAGCGGCATCATCAATTCCGGAACGAAAAGAAGTAGAAGAAATAGTAAAAAACAAAAGGGAAGGGAGATAAAAGGATGAATGAAAATAATGCTATGAAACACACACCAACTCCTCATATAGATGCAAAACCGGGTGATATTGCAGAATCAATTTTGCTTCCAGGCGATCCTCTGCGGGCGAAGTTTATTGCTGAGAATTTTCTGGAAAATGTAACACAGTTTAATAAGACAAGAGGAATGCTGGGATATACCGGTTACTTTAAGGGAAAACGGATATCGGTAATGGGAACTGGAATGGGCTGCCCGTCAATAGGGATCTATTCTTATGAGTTGATTCATTATTACGGCGTGAAGAATTTAATCCGGATCGGAACTGCCGGATCGATGCAGCCGCAAGTAAAACTGCGGGATGTAATCATTGCCATCGGCAGTTGCACGGAGACAAACTATCTGGCAACATACCAGTTGCCGGGAGATTATTCCTGTACAGCGAGTTACAAATTGCTGCGTCAGGCAGTACAGTGCGCGGAAGAGATGGATCTTCCGTATCATGTCGGCAATATTCTGTGCACAGATGCATTTTATAAACCGGATTTACCGAAAACAGGTGTATCATGGGCAGATATGGGGGTTCTTGCGTGTGAGATGGAGTCTACTGCTCTTTATGCGAATGCGGCCTATGGAAAAGCAAATGCATTATGTATTTTAACGATTTCAGATTCCCCATTTGAAGAGGAAGAAATCTCTGCTGAAGGCAGGCAGAATTCTTTTACCAGGATGATGGAACTGGCACTTTCTATTATTTAATGAAATAAGAAATATCTGAGAAGAATCCACAAAATCATGAATTATAATGATTTTGTGGATTCTTTGGGTATTCCATTGGTTTTCTTTATGTTATAGTAATAATAAAAAGCTCAATATATGATAATTCAGAAGCTATAGAGAAGAATTCAGAGGGTTCTGGCACTGGATATGGGTTCTGCTTCATTTTAGGAGACAAAATATGGAGAACAATACAAAAGTAATTCAGGCGATAGAAGAATACTGTTTAAGGCACCCAAGTGCATATGAGGCAAGGCCATTTGGCGATTACCCAATCTGCTATAAGGTTATGGGAAAGATCTTTGCACAGTTTAATCCTGTGGAAAAGTTTTACAAGATAACGTTAAAATGTGTGCCGGATAAAGCAAGTCTTTACCGGCAGCTTTATCCGGGGATTGTAGTACGCGGATATCACTGCCCGCCGGTTCAGCAGCCCTATTGGAATACCATTAACCTGGATGATTTCTTCGATCTGGACATGCTGTTTCAGATGATAGATGAAGCTTATGATGCTGTAATAAATAAGTTCAGCAAAAAGGCAAAAACGGAGTTGTTAAATCTTTCTGAATTGGAGTTTAAGGATACGGATGGGGAAGATCAGGATTTTGCAATGCTTTGCAATCGATTGGACAGTGCCCTTGATGAGATCGTTGGGGGTAAATTTCAAAGAAGTCAGTATGAACAATACAATCAAAGAGATGGTATCCATGACGTGATTGTGGCATATCGGGAAGGGAAACCGATTGGGTGTGGTTCCTTTAAAATGTATGATGAAGATCATGCAGAGTTAAAACGAATTTATGTGGAACCATCGTATCGGAATATGGGATTTGGTGCTGAAATGGTTCGGAGATTAGAGGCAAAGGCAAAGATCAAAGGATATCGATGGTGCATTTTAGAGACCGGTAAACCGTTAGAAGCAGCCTGTTATATGTACAAAAAGGCAGGATACAAAATTATGCCGAACTATGGGCTGTACGCGGATATGCCGGATTCCATTTGTATGGAGCGAAAAATCTGATGGGGAATTTGGGGGTGTTATTCTATGGAGAAGTATGAGCTTGGTTTGAATAAAAAATCTTTTTCCTTATTTTATAATGGCGGAGAAGTTTGGTGCGAACATTTGGATTCCCTTTATGGTGAAAAAGAACTGTTAAAGCAGAAATTTATACGGGATCTGATAGAAATCAGCAGACCGTCAACCAGCGCCTTTCTTGTAGTTGTTCTTGATGATACGGAAGTTGACAAAGAAATTTTAGAATGGATCGTTGATCGCTTTGTTATTTTAAAGAAGCCGCTGCGTAAAGTAGTATTTGTTGGCTTGGATTTAAAAATGAAGAATTATATTAAAAAGAAAAAAACAGATATTTCATTTATGATGACCTGTATTGATGATTTGGAAAAGGCGAAAGAGTGGCTTATTTCGTAAAGATAAGAACAAACCGAGAGATTCATGCAACGACCCATCTGGCTTATTTACCGGAAATAATTATTACAATGAGATGAAATTTTATTCATATATAAAGAAAGGTGATTCAGTTGGCATATAAATTTATATATTATACGGATGAATATTTTGATCAGATAGAAGAACTAATACTTAATAGCTATTCAATTGGATTTCCGGCTTATCAGTTTAATTATTTGCAATTTGATAGGGGCATTCATTCAGCATGGGCTAACAACACAGCCAATTGGGAGCAAACAACAGGGTTGTGGTTTGAAGAGCAGAAACTTGCCGCAGCGGCTATAAGTATCGGGGCGTGGCAGGGAGATGCTTTCTTTATTTTTGACAGCCACGGCCGCACGGAAGACAAGGAACTTTTAACAAAAATGTTTCATCATGCAGAAACCCATATGTCTTGTTTTAAGGGAAATGCACCCTACGAGGACAAAACAAGGTACCTTGAACTTACCATTCCACCCTATTTAAATCTTGTAAAAGAAACGGCAAAAGAAAGAGGTTTTGTAAAAGCAGATTCTGTTAGTAAGATAAACATCCTGCCTTTTGACGGAACTTTATTTCATATGGAACTCATTGATGGTTATTCATTTGCAGACGGATACACGGTTCCGCCGTTTTATTCGGCCAATGCTCATATGTTTTCGTTCAATTATACGTTACCTACTGCAAATAATATAAAATCTGGGTTTGAAGATTTAAAAAGGATGAAAGGGTATGATCCTGAATTGGATTTGGTTGTTCTTGATCTGGAAGGAAAACCAGTGGGACTTGCTATCGTATGGTATCATGAGGCGATGCAATTTTGTGAACTTGAGCCGTTGGGTGTGGCATGGTGGTGCAGGCGTAAAGGCATTGCCAGGGCTTTGATTTATGAATTGGCTAATAGAGTCATGAAAAAATACCCATTATGCAAAGGTATGGTTGGCGGTAATCAACAATTCTATTGGGATCTGGGATTTTTGACAGAAGCTGAAAACGAAGTCTGGAAATGGGAAAAGAAGTTTTAGAGGATAGACAAAGAAATGAAATAGGCCAGGAAAGAGTATTTCGTAGAAGGGAGAACAGGGATGTTTCGTGTGGAGCAGGTTAAGTCACTGAATGACCTGGAAATGGAAGTATATCAATATGTGACGAAAAATTATGATAAAGTGAAGTACATGAGAATTCGGGAATTGGCTCAGGAAGCCCATGTTTCCACTTCTACGGTACTGCGCTTTTGTAAGAAAATGGATTGTAACGGCTATGCCGAATTTAAGGTAAAGTTAAAGCAGCATTTTGATAAGGGAAAAGAAATGTCTGCTACGGACGATGTGACGGAAGTCATTGACTTTTTAAAGAAAACAACTTCGGAAGAATTTGAGAAAAAGCTGGATATGCTGACAGAAGTGATTGTTCGTGCAAACCGTATTATTTTTGTAGGCAGCGGCATGTCCGGGATTGTGGCAAAATATGGGGCAAGGTATTTTTCCAGTATGGGAAAGTTTTGTCTTTATATTGACGAACCTCATTATCCCACGGAGAGCAGATTTTTTGAAAATGCTCTGGTCATTGTATTCTCAGTTTCTGGAGAGTCGAATGATACCATTGGTCATGTGATCCGTTTTAAGGAACAAAATTGCCAGATTTTCAGTGTGACCAATACGGAGAATTGTACTGTGGCGAAGTTATCGGACTATAACATTGCTTATTATGTGACTTATACGCGTCTGAAGGTGTATGATATTACCACTCAAATGCCTGCAATCAGCATTGTAGAACGTCTGGGGAAGAAGCTGTACCGGTATACTTCCGAAGAAATGGATCATAATTCAAATTAGGAAAGTTGTGAATTAAGAAAACGTACTGTTACGTATAAAAAACAAGTGAGAATTGACGTCACTTGTTTTTTTGCGCCCTGGAACTAATGACAAGAAACTTGATAAACAGTATAATCACAATCAGCTTAATTATACGAATTCATTAATTTATAAGAGAGGAAAGAAAAATGGCAAGAGATTATGCGGTTGTATCAAAAGCTATTGTGGAAAATATTGGGGGAATCGATAATATTTCCAGCCTTACCCACTGTATGACCCGTTTGAGATTTGTCTTAAAGGATGAAAGTAAGGCAAATGAAGCGGCGGTCAAAGCCATTGACGGCGTTATGGGAGTTGTAAAGCAGGGAGGGCAATTTCAGGTTATTATTGGAAATCATGTTGGAACTGCTTATCAGGAGATATTAAAGTTAGGCGACTTTGGAGAAGAAAGTAAAGTTGCAAGGGGAGAGAAGAAAGAGCCTTTGACCCTTAAAAAAATCGGAAATAACATTTTAGACGCCATCGTTGGAACCATGTCTCCGTTAATTCCGGCAATTATCGGCGGCTCCATGGTAAAGTTGTTAGTTATGTTATTGGCTATGGCAAATATACTGTCTGCTGACAGCGACACTTACAAGATCATTAATTCCATTGGTGACGGCGCCTTTTATTTCCTGCCTGTCATGGTAGCAGCATCTGCTTCTAAGAAATTTAAAACGAATATGTTCCTGGCCATTGCTATTGCAGGAACGTTAATTCACCCGGATTTTCGTAGTTTAATGGAGGCGGTAACGGTTGGAGAAACAGCGGCCCATTTCCTGGGAGTTCCAATTGCGTCTGTAAAATATACTTATACCGTAATTCCGGCAATCTGTATGACCTGGATTTTATCTTATATTGAGCGGGGAGTTGACAGAATTACACCTGCCGTAACGAAAAACTTCTTAAAGCCAATGTTGATTTTATTAATTGCTGCTCCTATTGCGATCTTAATCATTGGACCTGCAGGGATTTTAGTTGGTACGTCGATTTCTAAATTTGTATTCTTTGTACAGGCAAAACTTGGTTTTCTGGCAGTTGGTATTATGGGAGCAATTTGGCCTTTACTGGTTATTACAGGTATGCATAGGGTGTTTACTCCTACGATTCTGCAGACGATCTCTGATACAGGAATGGAAGGAACCGTTATGCCGTCTGAAATAGGCGCGAACCTTTCCCTGGGCGGAGTTTCACTAGCAGTAGCTTTAAAAACAAAAAACAGAGAGCTTCGTCAAACCGCCCTTGCAGCAGCATCTTCGGCTCTGATTGCAGGAACTACGGAACCAGCTCTTTATGGTGTTGCCGTTCGTTTAAAACGTCCTTTGATTGCTTCTTTGATTACAGGATTTGTTTGCGGCTGTTTGGCTGGAATTGGAGGGCTTGCCAGCCGTTCCATGGTCTCGCCCAGTGTTTTAACCGGAGTACAGTTTATTGACCCGGAACGTCCGGGTACCAGCATTGCATGGATTGCAGGTATTACGATTTTATCGATTGTATTATCGTTTGTACTGACTTTGGTGATTGGTTTTGAGGATATACCGGAAGAGGAGGAATAAATTGAGCGATTTTCAATTTCCTGAAGATTTCCTTTGGGGAGGAGCCATTTCCGCCAATCAGGCGGAAGGCGCCTTCCGTGAAGGAGGCCGGGGATTAAGTAATATTGACGTACTTCCTCATGGTGTACGAAGATTAGAAGTAAAAACAGGGAATGTTCCCCAACCCCAATTGCAGAAAGAAGAATATTACCCCAGCCATGAGGGAATTGATTTTTATCATTATTATAAAGAAGATATTGCTTTAATAGCGGAAATGGGCTTTAAAGTATTCCGTACTTCTATTTCATGGTCACGGCTTTTTCCTGACGGAGACGAAGAAAAGCCCAATCAGGTGGGAATTGATTTTTACCGTAGTATGTTTTTGGAGTGTAAAAAGTATGGTATTGAGCCTTTGGTAACGTTGTGCCATTTTGATGCTCCCATGGGACTGGTGGAAAAATACGGTTCATGGAGAAACAGAAAGGTCATAGATTATTTCCTTCGCTATGCGGATACCTGTTTTAAAGAATTTTCAGGGTTAGTAAAATATTGGCTGACGTTTAACGAGATTAATATTATTTTACACAGTCCTTTTTCCGGTGCAGGAATTGCGTTCCAGGAAGGGGAAAATAAAGCTCAGACTACTTATCAGGCAGCACATCATATTTTAGTAGCCAGCGCTTTGGCGACTAAGCTGGCTCATGAATATGATCCGGGCAATCAGGTGGGCTGTATGCTTGCAGGAGGCAGTTTTTACCCTTACTCCTGTAATCCTGAGGATGTTTGGGAGTCAGTGAAAAAAGAACAGGAAAATTTATTCTTCATTGATGTACAGGTGCGGGGGGCTTATCCCTCTTATGCCCGTAAGCTCTTTCATGATAAGGGAGTCAGTCTTATTATGGAAGATGGTGACTTGGAGATATTAAAAAATACAGTGGATTTCGTTTCCTTCAGTTATTATGCCAGCCGCTGCGTAGCTGCAGATATGAATGATAAAACAGCAAATGAGGGCAATATTATCCGTTCTGTGAAAAATCCTTATTTACAAACAAGTGGGTGGGGCTGGAGCATTGACCCGCTGGGACTTAGAATCACCATGAACCAGTTGTATGACCGTTATCAGAAACCTCTTTTTATCGTTGAAAATGGTTTGGGTGCAAAAGACGAGATTGATCAGGCTGGAAGGATACAGGACGATTACCGCATTGATTACTTAAGAAGCCATATTCAGGCAATGAAAGAAGCCATGGAGGATGGTGTGGAGTTAATGGGGTACACGGTCTGGAGTTGTATTGACATTGTTTCTGCTTCTACCGGAGAGATGAGCAAACGATATGGATTTATTTATGTGGATCGGGCAGACGACGGAAGCGGGACGCTGCAGCGGAGAAAAAAGAAATCGTTTGATTGGTATAAAAAAGTAATTGAAACCAATGGAAATGATATAGACTGATAGAGGAATTGCGGACTACGTAAGAAACTCATAGTAAATTTGAAAAACCGGGATAATTTTTTCGGCTGCATTTGCAGCCGGAACGAGAGCTCTGTGATTAAAAGGACTTCACATGTAATGTGGAGTCTTTTTTTATGTTGTAATTAATAAAGTAACGTATTATATTTGACTATGTTGTTTGCTTTTTACAAGATTGATACATCTATATGTTTTTTTATATAGTAAGGCGAACAATATGAAATAATAAGAAGATAAAAATTAATAGATATCCTGAATCAAATTCAGGACCTGGCTTATTAATGATAAAAGGGAGCTGGATAGAAAGGAAAAAAATGCATAATATTTTAATTGTCGAAGATGAAAAACCTATATCTGATTTTATTAAGCTAAGCTTGAGAGCGATGGGATATGATTGTGAACAGGTCTATGACGGGGAAGCGGCTGCAAATAAAGTTTTGGAAAAAAGGTATTCGCTGATTCTACTGGATATCATGCTGCCAAAGGCCAATGGATTTGAATTAATGGAATTTATCCGCCCTATGGAGATTCCGGTAATATTTTTGACTGCAAAAGGAAGTTTGCAGGACAAAGTTAAGGGCTTCAAGTTAGGTGCGGATGATTACTTGACAAAGCCCTTTCAGATAGAGGAATTGCAGGCTAGGATTGAAAACGTGCTCAGGCGGTATTATAAAACAGATGAAATCTTGTCTTACAGAAATATTTCTGTGAATGTATCATCTCATAAGGTGACAAAGGACGAACAGGAGATTACATTAGCAGAGAAAGAGTTTAAATTACTGGTGCTATTTATTAAAAATAAGAATTTGGCATTATTCAGAGAGCAGATTTATGAGAGAGTATGGGAAGGGGAGTATACTGGAGATAGCAGAACGGTTGATATGCATATACAAAGACTGCGTAAAAAATTAGATCTATATGATCAATTGGTATCTGTATTTAAAATTGGATACCGTTTGGAGGATTAAATGAAACTTTCCTGGAAGATTTTTTCAAATACATTTCTGGTCGTTCTATTTGCATTGACATTAGAGGGCGTTGTACTGCTGTCAATGACATTCCATAAAGCATATCTGCTGGAGGTTGAGAGGGAAAAAGAAAATATCGAAAGCATACATCGGGATCTGGTCACGCTGCTTGCGAATGATAGCAGTACATTGTATAAGGAACCTACAAAAAGTATTGAGGAAGCAATTGATATTTTGAAAAACAATTGGAAGGGTGAATCTTATAGAATAAGCGATGAAAATGGGAAGGTATTGTTTCAGAACGATGATGCAGGGTTTTTAGATAAAAAGAGTAGTAATTTATCTCTTTACAGGATTGTATATCGAGTAGAGAAAAATGCTAAGGGTTATTTTTTACAAATGTCAGTTCTGACAGAGCTGCTTAGACGACCTATTATAATTGAGGTTCATAAAGATCTTACGCAGATATTTTTAGAGAAAGAGGAGCAGCAAAGAATATTTATAATAACCATAATTGCTGTGGGGGCCATAAGCGCATTGCTAAACGCTGTCAATGTTATAAAGTTAACGAAACCAATTCATAAATTGATTTATGCGGTGAAAAAGATCAGGTCAGGAGACTACACGGAAAGAGTGGAATATAAGGAGAAAGATGAAGTTGGTATTTTGGCAGCCGATTTTAATGGTATGGCGGAACAATTAGAAGAAAAAATAAAGCAGCTGAAGGAAACGGCAAAAAATCAGGAAGAACTGGCAGGCAGTTTGGCACATGAAATCAGAACACCTCTTACTGCCATGATAGGATATGCAGATTTAATAAAAAGAAGCAAATTGGAGGAACAGGATTTCCTATATGCCGTGGACTATATTATTTCGGAAGGAAAGAGACTGGAAGCACTTTCTAACAAGATGATGCAGTTACTAATAGAAAAGAATGCAATACCTAATTATACCGTCAGTACCGTCCAGAATTTATTGGAAGATGCTCTGGAAGCAATGAACCCTGTTTTTGACAAAAAGAAAATTGCCGTGAAAAAGTCTTCTATTAATTTTCCGATCAGAGCAGATATGGAGCTTATGAAAAATGTTTTATTAAATATATTAGATAATGGTGGAAAAGCGGCTGGCGTAAATGGCGAGATTACGATAGAAACCGGCTGTAAGAGCGGTAATGTATGGATCTCAATAACAGATAACGGGATGGGTATGCCAAAAGAGGAGATTTCTAAAATTCAGAAAGCCTTTTACCGGGTGGATAAATCCCGTTCCAGAGCAGATGGGGGAGCAGGCCTGGGATTAGCAATTTGTTCTAATATTATGAATATTCATAAAGGGGAAATACTGTTTGAGAGTGAAGTGGGCAAAGGAACTACAGTGACGTTGGTATGGAAAGGAAGTATCGATGAACAGGACATTTAATTATGTATTATATCTGACCAAGATAGCTGTCTCAGGTTTGGCAATCTTGATCTTTCCATATCTTTATTTTCAGTATCAGGACCGGAAGCTGTTAAGTGAGACAAAAGAAATGGATATGAATGTTTTTCAGATGGATATAATAGAGAAAAATACGTTAACACTAGAGGAAAAAATGAGGCTGTTAACTGACGGTAATGCAAATCTAAAGCTTATTGAACTTAAAACGGGAGACAGGTTTAGTCTATATGAGGCGCGCAGGCAATGCTTTCGGGAACTTGGCAAGATTCCTGTTTTGGAGATTACGATATATGGTCCCATATTAAGAGAGATTGATATAACTCCTTACCTGTTAATTGACTCAGAGACACCGTCGAGTTCCATGCTTATATGGAAAGGATATCTGACAATAAAGGATATCAAATATCAAATCACTTTGGAAGAGGAAAGCGGAAAGATATTATTCATTCAGCCAGTGGGGGAAAAAGATGATATTTTGAACATGCAGTGGGAAAAATATTTAAAAAACCCGTAGGCATAATACAAGTTTGTTACATTTATTAGAGAGAATACAGTATAACCTAAAAACAAATGGAGGATATTCAGATGAAAAATAAAAAATACGGGATGCTGCTATTAGGAAGCCTTGCAATTACAGTAACACTGTCCATAAGTGCTTGCGGAAACAGAGCATTAAACACGCAAACGGATACTGGATCTGCAAAAATAACAGAGGAAGTAACCCAGAAAGAGCCGGCCCAGTCAGAAACTACATATTCTGAAACTACTGGCTCAAAAGAAACATCGGCTGCCAATAACAGCAGAACTGATGAAGTGCCAATGTTAAAGTTACCGGAAGGCATAACAGGCATGAAAGCAGAGTCAAAACCTTTGAAAGAGCTAAGAGATCTGATAATTGAAGACATGGAGGTACCGGAGGAATATTTTGAAACGACAAATTATTTTTATAACTATATTGATTTAAATGATGATGGTAAGGATGAAATATTTGTTATGGTAACAGGTCCTTATACCAGCGGCTCCGGTGGAAGCAGTGCATTGCTGTTATCTGAAAATGGTGGAAAGCTGCATGTTGTTCAGGAATTTACATTAATCAATGAACCAATCATTGTCAGTGATAAGTTAGACAATGGATATCATGAGTTAATTGTGCCGTATTATAACGAAAACAAAGCTCAGTATTCTGTACTAAAGTATAAGAACGGTGCTTACCCTAATGTACCGGATGGAGAGATAATAAATAGTCTGGAGGGAGTAAAGGGGAAAGCAATCATTGCCAATGACAGGATAAATGAAGTGCAGGCAGGAATCATGGGAATAAATCTTAGCAAAGAGTAAATAATGAGATCAAGCGGTCTCTAATAATCCAAAAGGTACTGGAAACAGTACCTTTTCTTACGCTATGTATAAAAAATACAATTATGGTACAAACTAACTATAAATACCTGGTGAGGACAAAAACTTATACTTGGTATCCCGTATGTCTTACGAGGATGCTTATTTGGTTTTATAATAATTCAAAAAGATTTGTTTTATTTTGAATTTATTGACTATCAGGTTTTTACACAAATAATGATGAATTTCATTATAAATAATTCTTTTAAAGAGAGGTAATAAACGATGGGAATTATAAGTTGGATTATTATTGGTGCTCTTGCCGGTTGGATTGCCAGTATGTTCACTGGCAATAATAAAAGTATGGGCGCTGGCGCCAATATCGTGGTAGGGATCATCGGCGGTTTAATCGGCGGTTTTTTGATGGGCCTCCTGGGAGGAACCGGCATTACCGGATTTAATGTTTGGAGCTTGATCGTCTCTATCGTTGGTTCCATTATTTTATTATGGATTGTAAATGCAGTGAGAAGACAGAAGACTGAGTAAAATAATTTACATGGCTGTTTATGCCATAAGAAAAAATATCCTGAAGCGATCTGGATACGCTTGCATAATCAAAAGGGGTATGTCAAATAGACTGTGTTACACAGTACAGGCTATTTGATATATCTCTTTTTGTATGTTCTTTTAAGAATTCGACAATGATTCAAATATTTAATAAACTTTAAAAATAGGAAAGATCAGATGAAAATTTCTTGGCGAACAGAATGAAAAAAAGTTATCAGGTACATATGTTATTGTGCACTATACACATGAAAATATAAGAACAATCATAAAAAATTACTATAATCCTCAACTTGAATTTCCATTTTGCCTATGTTATACTGTTGTCAACACATAATTAATAAACAAAGTTTAATAATAAAATTCACCCTGGAGTCCCTGGTTGGCAGCAAATGGGATTATGGAAGAATCCGGCTGGGAGGGACCAGCCATGGCCTTATGCCTGATCGGGCTTCCTGTCATTGCACTTCTTGAATATGCTTCAACAGAAAAGAACAGTTCCCGCATCATACAACAGTAGAGCCATGGTGGCAGGGAGAAAATGTCAGGATCGCTTCCTTATCGGCAGCGGCCAGAGTCCTTATAAGGGTTACGGGTGATGAGGATTTAGGATCAGCTGGAGTATTTTGCAGATAATCAGATCAACTGGATCATAGGCTTAAATCCCTTTGATTCCTGTATGATGGATGGCTACAATTGCCCGGGGGGTATCTGCAATGGAATCACAAGCGATGAGAATAATGAAGAAGGAATCGCATTTATCCGGGAACCAGGAGGCGCAGTGAGTGATAACTGGCGCTGGGCGGAACAATGGATTCCTCATGTATCATGGTTTATTCTTGCACAAGCCTTTAAACGGAGATAGAAGTTAATCTTTAAACAGAGCTTCCAGACGTTTGTTAAACACTGTGACGGCGGCGCCGATGATCCCTGCGTCACGGCTGATGGAAGGCTCAATTAAGAGGGTGTTTTGTGTCAGGGTGGTGCGGAGCGTATCTTGTATTTTCTGAAGCAAGCCTTCTCCTAAAGCAAGAGGTACAATTCCTGTCAGTACGCAATGCTGGATATCCAAAAGATAGGATATGTTGGACAAAGTAAAGCTTAAATAGGGACAGAGATAATTAATGATATCTTCCCGTATGGACTCCGGCAGGCCGGGATTTTGCTGCAGGCTGATCTGAAAATGCTTATATATGGCATTTAAATTAATAAGCTGCTCAAATGGGGTTGGTTCAGGCACCTCTGTTCCCGGTATCTGACAGGAGCTGATCATCATGTTTCCGATCTCTCCTGATTTATGAGTGGCACCGTACCACAGCTCCCCATTCATCATATAGCTGACACCACAGCCTGTACCCAGAGTGAAATATATAAGATCCTGGTATTCCGGGTTCTTGCGGCGTAGGAAGGCCTCCCCCTGGCAGGCAAACTTTACATCATTGTCAAGGAAAAACGGAACTGTCAAAGTTGAGGCAAATTCCGAAAATGCATCTACAAATGGAACTTCATGTTCAATATTCATTCCTGACATATGAATGATGCTGTTTGTTTCCGGGTTAATCATAGCGGGAAAACCGATTCCAATACCCAGAACCGGAATGTGGTCATTGTCAGCCAGGGTCATTAAGGTATTGATTTCTTTTGTCAGCTTAGATAATTTCAGGGTATGATTCTGAGCGGGAAGATAAATGGATCTGCAGTACTGGCAGGTGCCCAGCATATCAACCAGACCCAGATGAACAACCTGGCCTTCGAATTCAATGCCAATGGCATAACAGGCTCTTGGGTTAAACTTAAGGAGATGACCTTTCCGCCCGGCTCCGGAGCTCTGCTCTGTCTCTTCTAACTCAATGACAATGCCCAGCTCCAGCAGTTTATCTACAATTTTTGAGACAGTGGGGAAGCTGATGCCTGTGATACGGACCAATTCCGCCCGGCTCATAAGATGCTGGTTTCGGAATAAGTCAAAAATCATCATACGGTTTTTTGTTTTAAGATATCTTGGCATGTATTGGTTCAAGGCAAAGCTCCCTTCTGCGGTATCATTATACTAGAATCATAGCATTAGAACTACAGTCAGTCAAACAATTTTCAGCTTTCTATAAGGAGGAACACATGGCACAGAAAATGATGGAATACATTAAGGAACAACCTGCAATATGGGCAAGAATGGCAGAGGAAAGGGAGGATATTTTCCGGGAACTGAAGGAATTTGAATTGAACCCTGTAAAACGGATTCTGATCATTGGTTCAGGCAGCTCTTACATTGCAGCAATGGCAGCAGCAGACTTTATGGAGAAGATCCTTGGGATAGAAACAACTGCAGCAGTACCTACCCGCTTAAATGGTTTTATAAAGATTTTGAAGCCTGAAGATACCATGGTCATAGCGGTATCCCAGTCAGGAAAAAGTACTTCTACCATATCGGCAGTAAAAGAATGGAGAGAAAAAGGATTTACAGTTATCACTGTAACATCAGATATAAAGTCACCTGTCGCTTTACAAGGAAACCTGCATCAGCTTATCGCATGCGGGGAAGAAACTGTGGGGCCTAAAACAAAAGGAATGACTGGAACGGTTCTAACTTTAAGCTTCATGGGATTGGTACTGGGGCAGCGATGGGATCGGGTGGAGGAAGATCAGTTTACTCATTTCCTGGATGAATTAAATAAATCCATAAAGGCAGCGCCTTCCAATATAGAGGCCTCCATGGAATTCTGTAAAAGAAATGAAGATCTGCTTGCGTCCATGCAGCATTTTACCCTGATATCAGAGGACGCCGGATACTATACGGTTCAGGAAGGGGCTTTGAAAATTCTGGAAACCTTATACGTACCTGCTTCGGCTTATGAATTTGAGGAGTATTTGCATGGAATTAATAACACCATTGAGCCTGGACTTTGCAATCTGTTTTTACCTGCAGGAACTCATAATTCAGAACGTATGGCAGTTTTAGAGAGATATTCCAGGGAAAAGGGCTGCATTAATTTTGTCATAACCTCTCTGGATTGGGAGAGCGGCAGTCATGTCTTGAATCTGTCAGGAAGCCAAGAACCGTACTTTTCCATGTTCCAGGCTTTGCTCGCTTTTCAGATCATGAGTGTTTATGGATCAGAACGTAAATGCATTGAATGTGATACCCCCAAATTTCATGATTTTTACAAGGTAATGAACACAAAGGCATAATTCAGGAGGGTATGATGAAATACTATGCTGGTTTAGACATAGGCGGATCTGTCGCGCGAATGAAGATCGAATCTGCTGAGGGCAATGTCATAGGAGAGTTTTATGGTACGGGAGGTACCATGAATACAGATGGGTTTGAGCTATGCAATGAAAAGTACCGTAAGTTTATTCTGCCGGTGCTGAAAGAAAATTACTTAAAAGCAGAAGATTGTATACGGATTTGCATTGCTGCCAGCGGAATTGATTCCAAAAGGCAGGAAGAGGAATGCCTGAGATCTTTCACAGGAATGGGTTTTAACTGGGAAAGCATAGCAGTCCATAATGATTGTGAGATTTTTCTTCATATGTCCTCAGGACCGGCAATTGTACTGATAAGCGGCACCGGTTCCATTGCATTTGCCAGAGGGGAGTCCGGAGAGATTACGCGCTGCGGCGGCTGGGGCCATGTGCTAAGTGATGAGGGAAGCGGCTTTCATATGGGAATGAAAGTAATAAAGGAAGCTGCCGGCCATATTGACGGAAGACAGGACTGTCCGGTTCTTTATAAGTTATTCGCAGAAAAAAGCGGCTTAACAACATTAGATGAGATTAATGTTTTTGTTAATGACAAGCTGATGGAGAAGGCGGAAATTGCCTCTTATTCAATTCTTGCAGAAAAGGCCTGTATTATGGGAGAGGAAGCGGGATTAAAGATCATCAGGGAGTGCAGGGATGAATTGTTTTCTCTTGTCAGAGATGTTTATAATAAAGCCGGGCTTCATAAGTATAAGGGAGAAAAGCTCGTAGAACTATGGTATTGGGGAAGTGTGCTGTTAAAAAATAAGATTTTAAGGGATGAATTGTCTCATATCATTGATCGTGATTTTCCAAAGATCATCATTAAAATTCCTGAATTATCAGCACTGGATACGGCTTTGGAGTTAGCGAAACGTTAAGTTCCATAGGAACCATCATTGTTGTATGTGGAAAACTTAAGAAATAGAATATTTCAGCAGAGAAAGAGGGGGCTGCCACACTAAGTGATTAGTGTGCAGCTTCTTTTTGTGTGCGTCCAACGTTGGGATCTAAATCAGTTATGCAGTCCGGTATCTGACGGAAACGGCATTCTTATGGATTGTATCCTTTAATCAGTGAAAGGCCGTGAATATAGTGCTGCTTAATAAGCTCGGAGGCAAGGTCAAATTGGCCGGAGCTGTAGGCCTTGACGATATCCCCGTGCTGCTTGGTGGAACAGGACCGGTCCTCAGCTGTGCGGATAGCAAACTTTATTAGAAGGAAACGGATAAGATTGTATCTCTTATAGGTTTCTTTCAAGAACTGGTTGCCGCAGAAGTCAAAGAATGTCTTATGAAAATGGAAGTCTGCATCAAAGTAGGCATCGTCATCCGAAGCAATTGACTGCTTTTTTAAATATTCTTTCAAATACTTTGTCACTTCCTTATCGGTACCCTTGGCAATGGTCATATTGAGAGCTACACAAGAGATGGACGCAATGAATTCATTGATTTCTTCCGCATATCCATAGTCAAAGTTGATTACCTGGGCACCTGTTTTTGTAACCTCTTTTACGAGACCGTCCTGATAAAGCTTGTTGATGGTATCCCGCACCGGTGTGGAGGAAACCTGAAAGCGTTCCTGCAGTTCTCTGTTTGTTATTTTGCTTCCCAGAGGAATGGTTCCGCTCATGATTTCATTTTTTAGGATGTTGTAGATCTGTTCGCTTAAGGTCATTTTCACAAGAGTACTCTTCATCTTCTTCTCCTTCCTGGTTGTTTAATTGTATTTTTCATTTTACTATAAATCTCTCTTAAAAGCAATAAAAGGGACAATTGTCGATCGGACATGACAACATATCTCCCAGAACTGTAAGAATAAAAATATTAAAAAACAGTCTAAATAATATTGACAAAGCGCTTTTTTATTATATAATATAACCAATAGATGTGATGCATCATACATAATGCATCACAATCCGAGCTTAAAAGCAGAATAAAAAAATGAAATACGTGAAGGCGGATAGGAAATACAACTATTTGAATGGCTGTTGCTTTACATCGTAAAGATTGTCTTTGCTGGTTATCCTGCTGATTTCTGCAGTAGGAAGGCTTGGCAGCGGCCATATCCTTTGGTGGCGCAGGCGTGGTATTGCCAGCGGAATCGCTGCATATAGCTTTGTATGGGATTAAGAAGGCCTTGGAACAGGGCTTATGACCATTTTTAATATGCCGGCAACCATTCCGCTGTCGGCCCAGGCCATTGCATCACTTAAGGATTTTGAAAAGATTTTTCCAATTAAGAAAAAAATAAAAATATTTTCAGGAGGAATAGTAATGGATATGATGAAATTTGCACCGGAGCCTTTCAAAATTAAGATGGTAGAGCCTATGGGCAACTTAGACAAAGAAGAAAGAAAAGAAGCCATCAAGACCGCAGGATATAATACGTTCCTGTTAAAATCGGAGGAATGTTTTATTGACCTTTTGACAGATTCTGGAACAAATGCAATGAGCGACAGACAGTGGGCAGGACTGATGTTAGGTGATGAAGCCTATGGCGGCTCCAGAAACTTTTATCATCTGGAAGAGACTGTACGCGAACTTTTTGGATTCCAATATATAGTTCCAACTCATCAGGGGCGGGGCGCAGAGAACATTCTGTCTTCTCTTACCATTAAGCCAGGAGACTATGTGCCAGGCAACATGTATTTCACCACAACCCGCTTCCATCAGGAACACAATGGAGCCACCTTCCGTGACGTGGTTATTGATGAAGCCCATGATCCAAACGCAATCCTGGACTTCAAGGGCAATGTAGACTTAAATAAGTTCCAGGCTCTTATTGACGAAGTCGGCGCAGACAGGATCCCATATATCTGCCTTGCAGTTACTGTAAACCTGGCAGGCGGCCAGCCTGTTTCCATGGCTAACATAAAGGCCGTATCCGAAATGGCCCATAAGTATGGCATTAAGGTAATGTTTGATGCTACCAGATGCGTGGAGAATGCATATTTCATCAAGATAAGAGAAAAAGGCTATGAAGACAAGACCATCAAGGAAATTGTTCACGAATTGTTCTCCTACGGCGATGGCTGCACCATGTCCGGAAAGAAAGACTGCCTGACCAATATCGGCGGATTCCTGTGCATGAATGACAAAGATTTATACATCCGTGCAACTGGAATGGTAGTACAGTATGAAGGTATGCCTACCTACGGTGGAATGGCAGGAAGAGATATGGAGGCTATGGCAATTGGTCTTAAAGAGTCAATGGAATTCAACTACATCAGCCACCGTGTCAATCAGATCCGTTACCTTGGCGAGAAGCTGGATGCTGCAGGAGTTCCTATGGTTAAGCCGAGCGGCGGCCATGCAATCTTTGTAGATGCCCGTGCATTCCTGGATCATCTGGATCAGAAAACGGACTTCCCGGCAGAGGCTCTGGCAGCAGCTGTTTACGAGTTTTCCGGTGTTAGAACCATGGAACGCGGCATTATCTCCGCAGGCAGAGATAACAAGACAGGAGAGAACCATGTGCCGAAGCTGGAGACCATCCGTCTGACCATTCCGAGAAGAGTTTATACATATGCTCACCTGGATTATGTTGCTGACGCAATAATCCAGCTGTATCAGATAAGACATGACATCAGCGGTCTGAAATGGGTCTATGAGCCAGAAGTTCTGCGCTTCTTTACCGGACGCTTTGAGCCTAAGAATGGAGAGTTAATTAAGGGATTCTGAAACTTAGAATGAAACAGATCGCTTAGTTTTGAAATAAGGGAAAATGCTGTTTTTAGCCTGGAAGGGCTGGAAACAGCATTCTTCTTATATGAGCTACAACATTGATGCGCTGTTAAGATTGAAATTATACATATTGCACAAAAAACATTTATTTAATTAAACAAATTTGCAAATAGACATCTACAAAGATCCGTGATATACTGCGTTTAGAAAATAGATGTGTAGTTTGTGACTGGTAAGGCAGGCAAGGTCTACAGGGTTGTTATCACATATCCTAGTTATGTGATGGTCCTCGTAGCTTGTCTTTTTTTATTACTGGAAGGGCTTATGAAAATTGAAAAAGTTTTGAACAATAACATGGTATCAGCTTATAATACCGAGGGGAAAGAAATCATACTGAAGGGTAAATCCATTGGCTTTGGAAAGAAAAAGGGCGATGAGGTGGACCGGAAGCTGGTGGAGCGGGTATTTGTACAGAATGATAAGCGGGATGCCCGTCACTTTGAAGAGTATTTCGCAAAGCTTCCCCAGGAATACTGGGATATCAGTGAACAGACTGTTGATTACGCCAAAAGCGAGTTTGGAATGCAGCTGGATTCCCGGATCATCCTTCCGGTGTGTGACCATATCGCCGGTGCGGTAGACCGTTATAAAAACGGAACCATTCTACGAAATGCCATGCTTTGGGAGGGGAAACGGTTTTATCCCAATGAATTTCAAGTGGGTCAGTATGCGGTCGACTTAATTCGGAGAAGGCTTAATATTTCCATGGAAGAGGATGAAGCCATGTTCCTGGCGTTTCATTTTGTTTATGGA
Source organism: Lacrimispora sphenoides JCM 1415 (assembly GCF_900105615.1). Classification (NCBI taxonomy): domain Bacteria; kingdom Bacillati; phylum Bacillota; class Clostridia; order Lachnospirales; family Lachnospiraceae; genus Lacrimispora; species Lacrimispora sphenoides. The sequence goes on from NZ_LT630003.1 coordinate 4,702,942, forward strand.
CAGTTAAACCGTCAGGAAACCGATGATTTGGGGATAATTACGGAAGTTATTAAGGACATTGTGGATATTGTGGAGGCCTCCTTTCAGATCAGGCTGAATACTGAGTCCTGGGATTACAGGCGTTTTGTGACCCACATCCGTTTTTTTGCCCAGCGCATGCTGCAGAATAAGCAGTATGAGGCAACCAATGAAGAGTGGTATCAGCTGCTAAAGGATAAGTACCGCAGAGCCTATAACTGTATCATTAAAATAGCAGATTATATACACGACCGGTATTACTATGAAATAGACCGGGAAGAAATGATGTATCTGATGATTCACATAGAAAAAGTTACCAGAGAACTGATTTAAAACAGAGGGCTGGGATTGTTACCGGACAGGAAATATGGTCCGGGCAGGACCCTGCATGGAGAGTAGGCTGCAATGGTTATATTATTTGCAGGCTGCTTTTCGGCAGGGTCCTTTTTATATATAAAATTGAATGATAAGGCGTTATATGATAGCCGGCAGACGCCTTTTCAGATAGATAACAATGAGTAAACCTTAATAAGGGGGAGTTAATATGGCATTTGATTATGCAAAGACCGCACAGACCTTACTTGAAAAGGTTGGCGGAGAAAATAATGTGAGCGGGCTGTCCCATTGTATGACACGCCTGCGGTTTGTACTGAAAGACAGTACAGTTCCTAAGGATTCTGAAATTGAAAAGGTGCCGGGTGTGATCCGGGTGGTCCGCCAGGGCGGACAGTTCCAGGTAGTTATCGGCAACGAGGTATCAAATGTATTTAAGGAACTTATAAAGCTTGGACATTTTGAAGAGAGCACCGGGAATAAGGATGAAGGTCCTAAGGAGAATTTGTTTTCACGTATGTGCAGCTTTGTAGCCGGCTGCATGACCCCTCTGCTTCCCGCCATGCTTGGCTGCGGTATGATCAAAGTAGTGCTGACACTTCTGACCACCTTTTCGTTAGTGGATACGTCCGGAAGCACGTATGTGATTTTATCTGCAGTAGGAGATGCTTTCTTCTACTTCCTGCCCATTTTGCTGGCCATGACCACAGCAAAGCGTCTTGGCTCCAACATTTATCTGGCTATGGTAGTAGCGGCTCTTTTGATCCATCCTGATATTACGGGTCTGCTTGGCCAGGGAAATACCACATATTTTGGATTGCCTGTTACGGCTGCCGTATATAGCTCCTCCGTTCTTCCTATTTTCCTTATCGTTCCGATTATGGGATATATTGAACGGTTTGCTGATAAGGTTTGCCCCAACCTTTTAAAGGTATTTTTGAAACCGCTATTAGTCTTATTTATTACCGTGCCCATTGCATTAGTTGTTGTTGGACCCCTTGGAAGCATTCTCGGAAATTATCTGGCAGACGGTATCAATTTCTTATACAGCAAAGCAGGCTGGCTCACCATCATGCTGATCTCTGCTGCCATGCCGTTTATCGTTATGACAGGAATGCATTATGCATTGATTCCTATGTTCGCCATTAGTATGGCGACCTTTGGATTTGATGCAATTGTACTTATTACCATGTTCTGCTCCAACCTGGCTCAGGGAGGCGCATCCCTGGCTGTTGCAGTCCGCTCCAAGGATGAAAATGTAAAGTCTACCGCATCTGCCTGTGGAATCTCAGCAATTGTCGCAGGCGTTACAGAACCTGCTATGTATGGTGTGACATTAAAATACAAAACACCCATGATAGCAGCGGTAATCGGTGCAGCAGCATCAGGTCTTTATGCCGGAATTACCCATCTGGTAGCCTATTCCATGGGCGGTTCTCCCTCTACCTTGACCTTAATTACCATGATCGGCGGTGAGGGATTCGGCAATTTGATAAATGGTGTGATTGCCCTTGTTATCTCTCTGGCCGTATCCTTTGTCATGACTCTCATTCTTTATAAGCCGGAGGAGAAGACAGGGGAGCCGGAAACTTCCGGGAGTGCTCCTTCTGAAGAGAAAAAGCCGCTGGTGGAAACCATTGAACTTGCAAGCCCCCTTACAGGAAGGGTAATTTCTTTAACAGAGGTAGAGGATCCGGTATTTGCAGGCGGAGTGTTAGGAGAAGGGGTAGCCATAATCCCGGACGAGGGAAAGGTATATGCTCCTGCAGACGGAACCATCAGTGCTGTGACTGACACTAAGCATGCGGTTGGCATCACTACGGATACAGGAGCTGAGGTTATGATCCATGTAGGGCTTGATACGGTGCGTCTTGGAGGAGAAGGTTTTACCCTTCACTGCAGACAAGGGGACCGGGTCATAAAGGGAAGCCTGCTGCTGGAATTTGATATGGAGAAAATTAAGGAAGCAGGCTTATCGCTTACCACTCCTGTGCTTGTATCTAATATGAACAACTTTGTAAGCTTAAAGGCAGGAAGTAAAAAGCAGATCGAGGTTGGAGAGAAGCTGTTAACAATTGTTTAATCATTTTGAAAGAGGTGCCAAATGTCTGTATTTGCTGAAGATTTTTTATGGGGAGGCGCGGTGGCGGCTAACCAGTGTGAGGGCGCATGGAATGAGGCGGGCAAGGGAATCGCAGATCCTGATGTATGTACGGGAGGTTCCCATGCAAGATCCAAACGGATCACCCGGACCATCGAGCCGGATACATGTTACCCAAGCCATGAAGCCATTGATTTTTACCATCATTATAAAGAAGATATTGCCCTGTTTGCGGAGATGGGTTTTAAGGTATTCCGTTTTTCCATTGCCTGGACCAGAATTTTCCCTACGGGCATGGAAGAGGAGCCGAATGAGGCTGGTCTGGAATTCTATGACAGGGTAATCGAAGAGTGCTTAAACCATGGAATGGAACCGCTGATCACCATTTCCCATTACGAGATGCCCTTTGCCCTTACGGAAAAGTACAATGGCTGGGCTTCCAGAGAGTGCATCGGACTGTATGTTAAATATGCGGAAACGTTGTTCAAACGCTATAAGGGAAAGGTGAAATACTGGCTGACCTTTAATGAGATCAATGCAGGGACAATGCCCATGGGCGGTTTCCTTTCCTTAGGCATTTTAAATGAGGGAACAACGGATTTTACAAACCAGACGGATATTCCAAATCTCCGGTTCCAGGGTCTTCATCATCAGTTTGTGGCCAGCGCCCAGGCGGTTAAGGCCGGACATGAGATTGACCCGGACTGTAAGATCGGCTGTATGCTCTGTTATATTACGACTTATCCTTTGACCTGCAATCCGGATGATATTTTAGAAGCCCAGAGACGGAATCAGATTTTAAACCAGTTCTGCGGCGATGTGCAGGTTAGGGGAGAATATCCCAGCTTTATGAACCGTTATTTCAGGGAAAACGGGATTTCCATACAGATGGAGCCGGGAGACTTGGAAACCATAAAAGAGGGGTGTGTGGATTATTATACCTTCAGTTATTATATGTCCAACTGTGCTACCGCTACGCCGGAACAGGCAAGCACCTCCGGCAACTTAATGGGAGGAGCGAAAAATCCTTATCTGGAATCCAGCGACTGGGGCTGGCAGATCGATCCTAAGGGACTTCGTTATACGCTGAATGAGCTTTACGGACGTTACCGCATTCCTCTGATGGTGGTGGAAAACGGCCTGGGTGCTTATGATAAGAAGGAAGAGGACGGAAGCATCAGGGACGATTACCGCATCGATTATTTAAGGAAACACATTGAGCAGATGAAGGAAGCCGTTGAGGATGGTGTGGATCTGATGGGGTATACCCCTTGGGGCTGCATTGATCTGGTCAGTGCTTCCACCGGAGAAATGGCAAAGCGCTACGGTTTTATCTACGTAGAAAAATATGATGATGGATCCGGAGATTTATCCAGAAGGAAAAAGAAATCCTTTGAATGGTATAAAAAGGTAATTGAAACCAACGGGGAAGAACTGGATTAAAAGAACAGGGATGTTTTCCTTGCTGTATGAAGAGGTAAAATAAGGAAGAGGACATTTTAAGTTTCTGTATGAATCAGGAACTTTAAGATGTCCTCTTTTTGTGGTACTATGATTTTAGTATATTTTTTTACGATTGAAAATACAGGTACTGAAATTATTCTCTTATATTTCTTTTTTAGATTTTATATAATCTACTCATGAATGTGGGGCATACAGGGGGGATCTGACATGGTTAAAATTTTTCTTGCTGAGGATGAAAAAATAGTCCGTGAGGGAATTAAAAATGGTATTCCGTGGGAAAGATACGGATTTGAGTTTGCAGGGGAAGCACCGGATGGGGAGCTGGCATATCCATTGATCCTAAAGGCAAAGCCAGATATCCTGCTTACTGACATCCGAATGCCCTTTATGGATGGGCTTGAGCTGGCTGAGATGGTAAAGAGAGAACTTCCGGACCTTCGCATCATGTTTTTCAGCGGATATGATGACTTTGAATACGCAAAGCGGGCCATAAAGATCGGTGCAGCGGATTACCTTCTTAAGCCTGTCAGCAGCAGCCAGCTGCTAGAGGCTCTGGAGCGCATGAGCGAAGCCATTATCCAGGAGAAAAGCGAAAGAGGGTATAAACTGGAGTTTCTAAAGCAACAGGAAGAAAGTAAGCGGATGGAGCGGGACCGGCTGTTTGATACCATTGTATCAGGAAACTTAAGCCTTCAGGAGATCCTTATTAAGGGTCGGGAACACAGTCTGTCCTTAAGCGCTCCGGTATATAATCTGATTTTGTTTCAGGCGAGGGTTTCCGGCAGCCAGGAACAGTTTACGGACCAGGTTGTTATGTTTGATGAAATGATAAAGGACCGGTTTGAGAACAGGGCAGAGGTCATCGTATTTAACCGCTTAACAGAAGGGTATGCATTTCTGGTCATGGGAAATGACTGGGAAGATCTTGATAGAAAGGCGGCTGCCTGCTCTAAGCTTTTGGTCCGCCTTGTGGAGTCCTGTCCGGGCATGGAGTATTTCGGAGGAATCGGTGTTCCGGTATGCAGGCTCGGTGAGCTCAGAACCTGCTTTAAGGCGGCAAGCCGGGCCTATGCCTGCCGGTACATGCTGGAATACAACCAGCTTCTTACGGCAGAAGCGGCTGTCCGGCTTCATGACGATTCAGGAACCATCAGCCTGGAAGGGATGGACATAACCAAACTTAGCCGGGATATTGTTCCTAATTTCCTTAAAAACGGTTCAATTTCAGAGGTGAAGTATTTTCTGGAAGAATATTTAGAGGCTTGCGGGAATAATTTTAAGTCCTTAATCTTCCGGCAGTATTTGCTGATGGATGTTTATCTTGCTGTCATCGGTTTTGTCACTCAGCTTGGTTTTGAGCCGGAACAGGTCTTAAAGGAATTTGGGGATGGGAAGGCCTTAAAGCCTTGTGTGGGATCTGAAGAAGTGGCGGTAAAGTACGCCAGGGAGATCCTTACAAAAGCCATTACCCTTCGCACCACCTGTTCCCAGAAAAAGTACCGCCTGGTTCTTGATAAATCCAGGGATTACATTGAACGTCACTATAAGGATGAGGACATTTCTTTAAATGTGGTGGCCTCCAGCGTGAATATAAGCCCCAATTACTTCAGCACCATATTCAGCCAGGAGATGGGGATCACCTTTGTGGAATATTTAACAAAGGTCCGTATGGAAGCGGCAAAGGAGCTGCTTCTTAAGACAGACCTTCGGGCCTCGGAAATCGGATATCAGGTGGGGTATAAAGATCCCCATTATTTCAGCTACATATTTAAAAAGACTCATGGAATTACGCCGAAAGCATTCCGGTCAGGAGGCAGAAATGATGCAAAAACGTGATTCGATCAAAGCAAAATTACAATCCATGCAGGCAATCGTATTTATCCCGGTCATTATTATGATTGGGATATTGCTGTATATGATGGAATGGCAGAACGAACAGTATAGGCAAAGCATCCGGAACTTAACGATGGCTACGGAGTTTAATTTTGACTTTAAATCCAACATTGATTATAAGATGTACCGCATTGTCATAGGAGCGGACACCTTTGATTCGTTAAATCCCTATGAGGAACTGGAAAATTCCCGGAGGCTGTTTGAACAGTTAAAGGATTCCACGCCTCAGGAGAACAGCAAAAAGGGACTGGATGGGATCATCATTCTCATCGGCATTCTGGAAAAAAGGATTGAAGACATCCGTACCAGCAATATCATCGGTGATTATGACCGGAATATGGAGCGCCTGGATAAGGATATTTACATAATCACTGAGCTCATTCAGGAAACCATGTCCGATTATATTTACAATGAAACAAAGACCTTAGAATCTACACGCTTAAAGCTGGATTCCCAGACAAAGAGGGTCATTGCCTCATGCATCGTGGTTTCCGCTTATATCATCGTGTTTTTAATCGTTTCTTTTTCTTCCTTTGGAAAGAAGATTACAAAACCCATTGAGGAACTGTGTCAATATACCATGGTGCTTGCAAACGGCAGCCTAAAGGTCCATGCGCCCAAAAGTAATATACGGGAGATTCAGATGCTAAGCGACCAGTATGATCACATGGTGATCCGAATCGGGGAGCTGATTGATCACATCAAGGAAGAACAGGAGCTAAAGAGAAAAACCGAATTAAAGCTTTTACAGGCTCAGATCAATCCTCATTTTCTTTATAATACCCTGGATACAATTGTCTGGCTGGCAGAGGGGAAACGTCATCAGGAGGTAGTGGACATGATCACGGCCCTTTCTTCCTTTCTGCGGATGGGGCTTAATAATGGAAGGGATTTTATCACCATCAGGGGAGAGGCTGAACATGTAAAGAGCTATCTTCAGATCCAGCATTTCCGCTATGAGGATATATTGGATTATGAGATCGATTTTAAGGAGCAGATCATGGAATTCTCTACGTTGAAACTGACTCTGCAGCCTATTGTGGAGAATGCCCTTTACCATGGAATTAAGAATTGCAGGAAAAAGGGCTTTCTAAAGATCAGCGGCTGGCAGGAGGAAGAGGACATTCTGTTAAAAGTGGAGGATAACGGCATCGGGATGAAGCCGGAGGAGCTTGAAAAAATGCAGAGACTGGTGCGGAACGGCGGAGAGGACTTAGGGTTGCGGGAAGGATTTGGAATCGCCAATGTGGCAGAGAGGATCCGGCTCAATTTCGGCGAAACCTATGGGCTTTCCATCGAAAGCGAGTATGGGGTTGGAACCTCTGTTACAGTCAGGATCCCGGCTTCTATAAAGGGGAACAGATAAAAAATCAACCTTTTTTCCGAAAAAATCCAACTTAGTTTTTAAATGAACGGAAAAGGTGTAAGAAACTCAACCGTTTACAAAAGATATTGCATTGAGAAGAGAGCCTGAAACCGTTATGATACTGGTAGTCACTAAGAGAAGATAACACGATCTATCATTTTGGAGGGAACGGATATGAAGAAAAGATTACTGGGCATGATGACGGCGGCTGCCATGACTGCAGCTATGGTTTTATCTGGATGCAGCGGTTCCCAGACTGCGGCAACCACCGGGGCTCCGGCCAGCGGGGAAACAAAAACAGAGGCAGCCAAGACAGAGGCAGCCAAGGCAGAGGAAAAAAAGGATCTGCTTGTGGTAGGTTTTTCCCAGGTAGGAGCAGAATCTGACTGGAGAACAGCCAACACCGAATCCATGAAATCCACGTTTACAGAAGCAAACGGGTACAAGCTGATATTTGATGATGCGCAGCAGAAGCAGGAAAACCAGTTAAAGGCAGTCCGCAACTTTATCCAGCAGGATGTGGACTATATTGTGATCGCACCGGTTACGGAAACGGGCTGGGATACGGTTTTACAGGAAGCAAAGGATGCGGGGATCCCGGTCATCATCGTTGACCGTATGATTGATGTCTCTGACGATTCCCTCTATACTGCATGGGTTGGCTCCAATTTCCTTCAGGAAGGCTATGATGCAGTGGCATGGCTAGATGAGTACTTAAAGAATAATAACCGTACGGACGATGACATCAACATCGTGACCCTGCAGGGAACCATCGGTTCTTCTGCCCAGATCGGACGTACCGACGGTGTGGAAGAAAAGATGAAAGATCATCCCAAGTGGAAGATGTTAGAGCGCCAGACAGGAGAATTTACTCAGGCAAAGGGACAGGAGGTAATGGAATCCTTCCTTAAGACCTATAGTGATATTGACGTAGTGATCGCTGAAAATGACAACATGGCTTTTGGAGCCATTGACGCCATCAAGGCAGCAGGAAAGACCTGCGGGCCAAAGGGCGATATCATCATCATTTCCTTTGACGCGGTTGCGGCTGCTTTTGATTCCATGATTGCCGGTGATATGAATGTATCCGTAGAATGTAACCCGCTTCATGGCCCTCGCGTGGCTGAAATCATTCAGAAGCTGGAAAAGGGTGAAAGCGTGGATAAGATCGCCTATGTACAGGAAGGAGTATATCCGGCTGATACGGCGGCTCAGGAAAAACCAAAGAGGGCCTATTGATCCACGGGGCTTCATAGCCGTAAACAGAAGTGAATCTGGATAAACAGGTGCAGGGGAATGGAGGACGGAGGTTTAAAGTCCTCCGCTCCGCACCTTTTTTGATCCCTGAATTTGCCGGTTTAAGCAGGACGGGGAAAAAAAGGAAGGGATTCTATGCCCAATGAAATCGTATTAGCCATGCGAAGTATATCAAAAACATTTCCAGGCGTGCAGGCCCTTGATCGTGTAGACTTTACATTAAGAAGAGGAGAGATCCATGCGCTGATGGGGGAGAACGGAGCCGGAAAGTCCACCCTTATTAAAGTCCTGACAGGTGTGGAAGAGTTTGAATCAGGAGAAATTACCATTGCCGGGTTTAAGGGGAATATGATCAACCATTCTCCCCAGGAGGCCCAGGCTCATGGGATCAGCACGGTCTACCAGGAGGTTAATCTCTGCCCCAATTTATCTGTGGCGGAAAATTTATTCATCGGCAGGGAGCCGAAGCGGGCAGGCATCATCGACTGGAAAACCATGAATAAGAAGGCGAAAGATCTGATGGAGAGTCTGGATATTCATATTGACGTGACAAGGGCCCTGGAGAATTACTCCATCGCTTTGCAGCAGATGTTTGCCATCGCCAGAGCCGTGGATATGTCTGCAAAGGTTTTGATTCTTGACGAACCCACTTCTTCCCTGGATGACAATGAGGTGGAGAAGCTGTTTCATCTGATGAACCGCCTCAAATCGGAAGGTGTGGGAATCATCTTTGTCACTCATTTCCTGGAACAGGTATATGAGGTTTGCGATAAGATCACCGTTCTTAGAAACGGGGCTCTGGTAGGAGAGTATGAAACGGAAAAGCTGCCCAGAGTACAGCTGGTAGCAATGATGATGGGAAAAGATTTTGACGATCTGGCTGCCATTAAAAAAGGAGGAGAGGCGGAGGAACGGTCCGGAGAATTGGTGATCGATGCACAGGGAATCGGAAAACAGGGAACCATAAAGCCTTACGATCTTAAGATCCGTAAAGGGGAAGTAATCGGTCTTACCGGGCTTTTAGGATCCGGCCGCTCGGAGCTGGCAAGGAGCCTTTACGGAGCGGATAAGCCGGACAGCGGGGTACTGAAGGTAAAAGGCCGGCCGGTTTCGGTGGCGGCGCCCCTTGACGCCATGAAGGCTGGTATGGCCTACCTTCCGGAAAACCGGAAGGAGGAAGGGATCGTGGCGGATCTGTCGGTACGGGACAATTTGATCCTTGCGCTTCAGGCAAAGAAGGGAATGTTCCAGCCCTTCGGTAGAAAAGAGCAGGAGGAGCTTGCTGATAAGTATATAGAGCTTTTACAGATAAAGACGGCTAACAGGGAGACTCCTATTAAAAGCTTAAGCGGTGGAAACCAGCAGAAAGTAATCTTAGGAAGATGGCTCCTCACGGATCCGGATTTTCTCATATTGGATGAACCCACCAGAGGGATCGATGTCGGTACCAAGACAGAGATCCAGAAATTGGTGGTAAAGCTTTCAGAGGAGGGCAAGTCCGTAATGTTTATTTCCTCAGAAGTGGAAGAAATGCTGCGTACCTGCAGCCGTATGGCCGTACTCCGGGATGGACAGAAGGTGGGGGAACTGGAAGAAGGAGAGCTTGACCAGAATAACATTATGAAGGCGATTGCAGGAGGTGGGGGAGATGAATAAACTGATCATGTTTGTGAAAAAACTGACAGGAACCCGCTTGTTCCTGCCTCTGTTCTGCCTTGTTCTGGTGCTGTTGTCAAACCTTATTAAAACACCTACTTTTTTTCAGGTGACGTTAAAAAACGGTGTTTTATACGGATATATTATCGATGTGATCAACCGGGCCAGTGATCTGGTGATCCTGTCTGTGGGAATGACCTTGGTTGTGGCGGCTTCCGGTGGGACGGATATTTCCGTGGGAGCGGTCATGTCTGTGGCGGGAGCCGTCTGCTGCTATATCCTGGCAGGCGGACTGCAGACCGTGAATGAGTTTCAGAATCCCTATCTATTAGGTGTGTTGGCAGCCGTTTTTGCAGGAATGTTGTGCGGCTGCTTTAATGGGTTCCTGGTGGCGAAGATGAAGATCCAGCCTATGGTAGCGACCTTGATCCTGTTTACGGCAGGGCGGGGTATGGCACAGCTGATCACCAGAGGGCAGATTACCTACATCCGGGTGGAGTCCTATAAAATGCTGGGAGCCAGCATTCCAGGGATTCCTGTTCCGACTCCCGTATTCGTGGCGCTGCTGGTGGTGATCCTTACCTATGTTCTGCTTAAAAAAACCACGTTGGGACTTTATATCCAGACGGTAGGAATTAACTCCAGGGCTTCCAGGCTCATGGGGATCAAGTCTTCCAGGATCATCTTTCTGTCCTATGTATTCTGCGGACTTTGCGCCGGTGTATCCGGCCTGGTGGCATCTTCGAGAATCTATTCGGCAGACGCCAACAACATCGGGCTTAATCTGGAGCTAGATGCGATCCTTGCGGTAGCATTAGGGGGAAACAGCCTGGGAGGTGGTAAATTTTCCCTCCTTGGCAGTGTCATCGGTGCTTACACCATTCAGGCCTTAAGCACCACCTTATATGCTATGGGGGTCTCTCCGGACCAGATTCCGGTTTATAAGGCAATCGTCGTGGTGATCATCGTTGCTCTTCAGTCAACGGAGCTTAAAAAAATGGCGAAAAGATTCCAATCAGGCCATGAAGCGGGAAAGAAGGTGGCATAAATGAAGAACAAAGGAAAGAGAGATGGAAAGGTATTCCTGCTTATGATCACCATTGCCCTTTTTGTGACAATGTACATAGCCGGAATCATAATCTTTAATGGCAAAGGCTTTGCAAAGCCCCAGGTATTTTTAAACCTTTTTATTTCCAATGCCGGCCTGATCGTGATAGCGGCTGGCATGACCATGGTCATGATCACTGGGGGGATTGATATTTCCGTTGGATCTGTGGTGGCCCTTACCTGCATGATGCTGGCCTGGATGATGGAAGTAAAGGGAATCGGGGCTGTTCCGGCCCTTTTGACTGTTCTGGTCATGGGCATCTTCTTTGGCCTGGTCCAGGGATTTTTTATTGCCTACTTAAAAATACAGCCCTTTATCGTGACCCTGGCGGGAATGTTCTTTGCCAGAGGCATGACGGCCATCATCAGTCAGGAAATGATCAGTGTAAAGAATGAGCTGTTTTTAAAATGGGCGAAGAGTAAAATCAATTTGACCTTTCTTGGCGGAACCGTAAATAAAAAGGGTGTGGTAAACTATCCCTTTCTTTATCCAAGCGTTATCATCGCCCTGGCGGTACTGGTGCTGGTCTTTGTGGTATTAAAATATACGAAGTTCGGGCGGACGATTTACGCGGTGGGCGGAAATGAGCAGTCCGCACTGATGATGGGGCTAAATGTAAAGCGTACGAAGCTTTTTGTGTATGTCATTAACGGCTTCTTATGTGCATTAGGCGGGTTTTTATTCTGTTTAAATACCTGTGCGGGCTTTGTGGAGCAGGCCAAGGGGTTTGAGATGGAAGCCATCGCATCGGCGGTTATCGGTGGGACACTGCTGTCCGGAGGTGTGGGAAATGTATTTGGAAGTCTGTTTGGGGTTTTAATAAAGGGAACCATAGAGACATTCATCACCTTCCAGGGGACGCTTTCCTCCTGGTGGACGAAGATCACCATTGCTGCACTTCTGGCATTTTTTATTCTTCTTCAAAGCCTGTTTGCCAAGGCAAAGGAGAAGTAAGATCTGGAAGAGAAAGATATGGGTAGACGCCAGCCGCTGCCTGACGGGATAGAGCCGCCGGACAGCGGCTTTTGCCTGTTGATTTTCCTCTTTCCCTTTCAGTGAAAAAACCGGGTAAAAGAAGCGGAATTAGTTGACATAGGCCTTGTTCCATATTAAAGTTATGATACTCTGCGTAAGGCAGAAAATCCACGTTATGGAGGTATAACAGAAAAGCGCGCTTTTACTGGAAGAACTTATGAAAAAATTTATCGGAAATAAGGCGTTTTACAGAATGGTGCTGACAATCGCCATTCCCATTATGGTTCAAAACGGGATCACCAACTTTGTCAGCCTGCTGGATAATATAATGGTGGGTATGGTAGGAACAGAGCAGATGTCCGGCGTGGCAATTGTGAACCAGCTGATCTTTGTCTTTAACATCAGTATTTTTGGAATCATATCGGGAGCAGGTATTTTCGGCGCCCAGTTCTTTGGCTGCGGAAGGCATGACGGAGTGCGTCATACATTCCGGTTTAAAATCATCTGCTGCGCGCTTCTTTCTGCGGTTGCGGTGGCCGTGTTTTTCTTCTTTGGAGAGGATATGATCGCCATGTATCTCCACGGAGAAGGGAACGATGCGGAGCTTGCGACAGCGCTGATGCATGGAAGACAGTATATGCTGGTCATGCTGATTGGTTTGGTACCCTTTGCGATTGAGCAGGCTTATGTCAGTACCTTGAGGGAATGCGGAGAAACGGTAGTTCCCATGAAAGCCGGAATTGTGGCAGTCCTTGTAAATCTTGTGTTTAATTATATCCTGATCTTTGGAAAGCTGGGAGCCCCGGTCCTTGGTGTCGTTGGAGCGGCAATTGCAACCGTTATGGCCAGATTCGTAGAAGCAACGATTATAATTACCTGGACCCATAAGAATGTGAAAAAGAATCCGTTTATTACAGGAGCTTATAAGAGCTTTTATATACCGGCGGGCCTTGTGAGGAATATCTTTGTGAAGGGGACACCTCTCATCGTAAATGAAGCCCTTTGGGCAGCGGGGGTGGCTACCCTGATGCAGTGCTATTCTGTGAGAGGACTGACTGCGGTGGCAGGCCTTAATATATCCGCCACCATAGGAAATGTATTTAATGTGGTTTACTTAGCCTTAGGAAGCGCGGTCTCCATTATCGTGGGACAGCTTTTGGGAGCCGGAAAGATGGAGGAAGCCAGGGAAACGGACACGAAGCTGATCGCATTTTCCGTTGGTTCCTGTGTGATTATGGGAGCCCTTTTGGCGGTCTCAGCCCCCCTGTTCCCCATGATCTACAACACCACGGACGAGGTCAGAAGTCTGGCAGTCCGGTTTATCCGCATACTGGCCTTTTGCATGCCTATGAGTGCGTTCATGAATGTAGCATATTTTACCCTGCGTTCCGGCGGAAAGACGATGATCACTTTTTTATTTGACAGCGTATTCATGTGGGTAGTCAGCATACCGGTAGCCTATACCTTAAGCCGGTATACTTCTATTCCTATCGTACCGTTATATTTCATGTGCCAGATGGTGGAGATCATTAAATGCATCGTTGGCTTTGTGCTGGTGAAAAAGGGCGTGTGGATCCATAACATCGTATTGGGGCAGGAAGATTAAAACATACATAATAATAAGAAGGAGCAGAGGCTTCATGCCTTGCTCCTGTTCTATGGGCTCCTCTTATGGAAGTCAGAAGAAAAACTGAAGACGGATATAAATTATATAAAAGGAATTGTTGAAGCCATGGAACAGCAGGAAGCATGAAGATAAAAAATCTTTTCAAGAAACCTCTTGTATTTTAGATTAGTTTATGCTAATATACATGTAGTTAGCTACAACTAACTACATGTGAATATTCTATACATCAGACGAACCCTCTGATGATACCTTCAATTGACCCGTGAGGGATCATGACTCCTCCAATAAAGCCGTTTCTGTTACCGCATGACAGGGCCGGCTTTTTTGGCACGCTCTGATATCATGTAGAAGTTGTAATAACCAGGACTATACGATATAATTGGGAGAGACTTGAGTTTGGAGGAATTACATGAAAGCTTTAATCATAGCGGAAAAACCGTCAGTGGCCAGGGACATTGCCCGGGTCCTTCACTGCAATAAGAACAACAATGGAGTAATCGAAGGGGGAAATTATGTGGTCACCTGGGGACTTGGTCATCTGGTCACATTGGCTGACCCTGAAGATTATGATCCCAAATATAAGGAATGGAAGATAGAGGACCTTCCCATGATGCCGGACCAGTTCCGGCTTGAAGTCATCAAACAGACCGGAAAGCAGTACCGTGTGGTAAAATCCCAGATCCACCGGGCAGATGTGGGAGAAATCATCATTGCCACTGATGCCGGACGGGAAGGGGAGCTTGTAGCCAGGCTGATCCTGGAAAAGGCGGGGAATAAGAAGCCGATAAAAAGGCTCTGGATCTCTTCTGTTACGGACAAGGCCATTAAGGAAGGCTTTGCAAAGTTAAAAAATGGCCATGATTACGATAACTTATACGATGCCGCCATGTGCCGTGCCGAAGCGGACTGGCTGGTAGGTATCAATGCAACCAGGGCGCTGACCTGCAAATACAACGCCAGCTTAAGCTGCGGCCGTGTGCAGACTCCTACCCTTGCCATCATCGCAAGGAGAGAAGAGGAGATCAAAAATTTTGTTCCCAAACCTTACTACGGCATTACGGCCAAATGTACGAACCCGGCACTTTCCTTTACCTGGCGGGATGAGAAGTCAAAGAGCTTCCGTTCCTTTGACAAGGACCGGGTGGAAGCCCTTTTAGGTAAAATGAAAGCCCAGGGCGAGGGTGTGGTCACAGAGGTGAAAAGTGTTCCGAAGAAGAAGGAATCTCCCCAGCTTTATGATCTGACGGAACTTCAGAGGGAAGCCAACCGAAGGTTTAACTATTCTGCAAAAGAGACGTTAAATATCATGCAGAGGCTTTATGAAAACCACAAGGTCCTTACTTACCCCAGAACAGATTCCAGGTATCTAAGCTCGGATATCGTTCCATCCATTAAGGAAAGGCTGGAGGCCTGCGGCGTTGGGCCGTACCGGAAACTGGCCGGAAGGCTGGTGAACCAGAGGATCCAGGCAGCTCCTTCCTTTGTGAACGACAAGAAGGTGACGGATCACCATGCCATCATTCCTACGGAACAGTTTGTTCAGCTGGACCACATGACCATTGATGAGCGGAAAATCTATGATCTGGTGGTCCGCAGATTCTTAGCGGTACTGTATCCTCCTTTTGAATATGAACAGACAGAGATTACCCTGGATTTAGGGGGAGAAACTCTGGCAGCCAGGGGAAAAACCGTAAAGGCACTGGGCTGGAAGGAAGTTTATGAAACCCAGGATGAGGAAGACGAGGAACAGGAATTAAAGGAACAGAATCTTCCTGTTATGAAAAAGGGGGACCGGCTTGCTAAGCTGACGGTTGCCATGACCGAAGGAAAGACAAAGCCACCGTCACCCTTTCAGGAAGCAACCCTCCTTACCGCTATGGAAAATCCGGTATCTTATATGGAAACAAAAGACCGTGACATGGCAAGGACCCTGGGGGAAACAGGGGGACTTGGGACCGTGGCCACAAGGGCAGATATCATTGAAAAGCTGTTTTCCGGCTTTCTTCTGGAACGGCGCGGAAAGGACATCTATTTGACCTCCAAGGCCAAACAGCTGCTTACCCTTGTACCGGAGGATCTAAAGAAACCGGAGCTGACAGCGGAATGGGAGATGAGGCTTTCTGAAATTGCCGGTGGAAAATTAAAACGGGCCGCGTTTATGAAGGATATCAGGCAGTATTCCGGGGAGTTGATCCATCAGATCAGGGCCGGAGAAGGCAGCTTTAACCATGATAACCTGACCAATCACAAATGCCCGGTCTGCGGCAAGCGGATGCTGGCAGTCAAAGGAAAAAACAGCGAGATGCTGGTCTGCCAGGACAGGGAGTGCGGGCACCGGGAGACAGTTTCCAGAACCAGTAATGCAAGATGCCCGGTATGCCATAAGAAGCTGGAGCTTAAGGGGAAAGGGGACGGACAAATCTTTGTCTGCAAATGCGGCTACAAGGAAAAGCTTTCTTCCTTTAAGGAACGGCGTGCAAAGGAAGGCGCCGGGGTATCCAAAAAAGATGTGGCAAAGTATATGAACCAGCAGAAAAAGGAAGGGGATATGCCCATTAATTCAGCCTTTGCAGACGCTTTTGCAAAGCTGAATCTGGGAGGGAAAGAGGATTAACCTCTTCGTTGAAAGTCCTGGTCACGGCCTGGACAAAGGGAGGCCGTGACAAAGGATCATGTGGTATAGGAAAAGGATGTCTCAAGTCAGACATCCTTTTTGTGAATCCCGGATCAAAATCAAGTAAAAATTTAGTAAAATTTTACTTTACTTATTGACGCTGACAGAAACTGCAATTATAATGAAAATTGGAAGGTGAGGATATAGATTATGGCTACAATAAAAGAAATTTCGCAGCTTGCGGATGTATCCATTGCAACGGTATCAAGGGTATTAAACCAGGATGATACCATTGTGGTAAGTCCGGAAGTGAAAAAAAGGATATTCAGAATTGCCCACGAGTTAAAATATGTCCCACCCAGGAGGCGTCATGCACAGAAAGAAAGAGGAATTGTCATAGGAGTAGCTGACTGGCATATTATCCGGAAAGACCGGACCAACATCAGGCTTTCTTCCCTGGACTTAATCGTAAAGTCCATGTCAGGTAAAAATGATGTGCGGTTTGTGCGGCTGGATAAAAATCAGCCTGGACAGTACGACGGTATCATGGCCTTCGGTGTTTTTTCCGAGGAAGAGATGGAGTTTCTGCGTATGCAGAGTTTTGCCATCGTATTCATCAATTCGGATCCAAAGGATTATGAGTATGACAGCATTGTCATGGACTTTAATAAGGGAATCCATGAAATGCTGGACTATCTTATGGATCAGAAAAAATACTGCAGCGTCGGCTATATCGGAGGAATTTATGAAGAAGGCCAGGTAAGAATCGGTTACCGGAGACTGGAAGGAATCCGGGGAGCTTTTATGCAGAGAGGCTTTTATGAGGAAGGGAATTTTTACATAGGCGATATCAGCAGGGAAAGCGGTTATCATCTGGCAAAGCAGGCAATCCAGTCAGGCCGTCTGCCGGAAGCGGTGCTCTTAGGAAGCGAAGAGGTGGCGGAAGGGGCATTGGAAGCCTTTCAGGATGCAGGTCTTCGTGTGCCAAAGGATGTGGCTGTGGTCATCTATAAAGACATTGAGACCCTGGAATCCAAATGGCCCTCGTACACCAAGGTCCGGATGTTTCCTGATATCGTGTGGCAGACAGCCATCAAGCTTCTGCTGGAACAGATCCAGGAAGGCCGTAAGGACAATATGACAATTTTTCTCCCGACAAAGCTAGAGGTAGGGGACAGTGCGTGATAACTCATAATCCCAAGAACCGATGAATCACACAAAAAGGAGAGCAGTATGAAAAAAACAGTTTCTGTATTAATGGCAGCAGCACTTTGTGCAGCAATGATCGGCGGATGTTCTGGCGGCAGCCAAACAGGAGCCACAACCGCAGCAGGGACCGAGGCAGCGTCTTCTGCAGAAGGAGAAACCACAAAGGCGGAGACAAAAGCTGAGAACAAGAAGGTTGACAAACTGAATGTATACTTTGTTCCTTCCAGGGAGCCGCAGGAGATCGTAACCGCCACAGAGCCTTTAAAAGAGATGCTGAAGTCAGAGCTGGGAAAAGAAGGCTATGATATCGGTGAAGTAGTAATTACGGTTGGAACCAGCTATGAAGCGGTTGGAGAGGCTCTTTCCGCAGGTACTGCAGATATCGGTCTGATTCCTGGAGGAACTTACGTCCTTTATGATGATGGTGCAGAAGTGATTCTTACGGCCACCAGGGATGCATTAAGCAAAAATTTCGATTCCGCAAAGGACTGGAATGACGGCAAGGCAACCGAGGGAACCACTGATCAGGCAACTTCCTACCGCGCGCTTATTATTGCAGGACCTTCTGAAAAGGGAAAAGCGTTGGCAGATAAGGTAAACAAGGGCGAAGCATTGACCTTTGAGGATTTAGACGGAGCAAACTGGAGCGTTATGTCATCCTCTTCACCGGCAGGATACATTTATCCCTCCTTATGGCTTCAGGATAATTTCCAGAAGAATATTTTAAATCTTTCCCACGCAGTTCAGTCTGATTCCTATGGAAGCGCATTTGCAAGACTTGCTTCCGGACAGGTGGATGTTCTCTGTACCTATGCGGACGCCCGCAGGGATTATGAGGAGAAATGGAAATCTGAATACGGAAGAGCCGGCTCCATCTGGGAAGAAACAGGTGTAATCGGTGTGACTCCTCCTATTTTCAATGATACGGTCAGCGTGAGCAAGACCTCCAAAATCATGGATGATGCGTTTATAAAGGCAATTCAGAACGCATTTATCAACATTGGCAACACGGAAGAGGGCAAGAAAGTCATTGCCATCTACAGCCACAATGGTTATAAGCCTGCACAGAGTTCTGATTATGACAATGAACGTGCGGCACAGAAGATGATTAAGGAATTAAATGCGAAATAAATAATACACACAGGCTGCGGAGGCGTCGTAAACGGAAAACATTTGCGGCGCCTCCGCACTTTATCCTGGGAAATGAGGAAAATATGATTGAATTTAATCAGGTGGGCAAAAAGTACCCCAATGGCTTTCATGCCTTAAAAGATGTAAACTTAAAGATTGAGCAGGGGGAATTTGTAGCGATCATTGGCCTTTCCGGTGCCGGAAAATCTACCCTTCTCCGTACCATTAACCGCATGCATGATATTACGGAAGGCAGCCTGACCGTAGATGGAACCGATGTGATGCAGTTAAAGGGAAAGGAGTTAAGGCGCTTTCGCCGCAAAATCGGCATGATCTTCCAGTCCTTTAACCTGGTGACCAGAACCCTGGTCATTAATAATGTTCTTATGTCAAAGGTACCGGAACTGCCGTTTTTAAAGGCCTTATTCGGCATTTATCCAAAGGAGGATAAGCTTGGAGCCTTAGAGGCACTTGACAAGGTGGGAATCCTTGATAAGGCGTTTGTCCGTGCGGATCAGCTGTCAGGAGGCCAGCAGCAGAGGGTTGCGCTTGCAAGGACCCTGGCTCAGAATCCCCAGATCATCCTGGCAGATGAGCCGGTGGCTTCCCTTGACCCGGTTACAGCAAAACAGGTTATGGGAGATTTTTTAAGGATCAATAAGGAAATGAACATTACCATCCTGTTAAACATTCATCATGTGGATCTGGCGCTTCAGTATGCAAGCCGCGTAGTAGGCATACGCGCAGGTCAGATCGTATACGATGGCCCGGCCTCCGAAGTTACCCAGGATATTTTAGATGAAATATATGAAGGAAAAGAAGAGGAGGCGGCAGGATGAGTTTATATGACAAGATATTTCCGCCCAGGAAAATCGTATTGTCCAGCGGAAAGACCGTCTTTCGGCCGGCTTCCAGGTTTCCTCTGATCGCTTTGATCCTGGTATTTTTAACCGCGCTTTCCGTGAAAATCACCGGCTTTGACATGAGGGTCTTGCTGGAAAGGGGAAACCAGTTCTTTGTTATATTGGGAATGATGGTTCCTCCGGCATTTTCCTATAGCTCTCAGGTGTGGAAGCCCTTATTTGACACCATTAAGATGTCGCTTCTGGGAACCGTGGTTGGCGCGGTGCTGGTCGTTCCCTTTGCAATGGCTGCTTCCACCAACATCATAAAAAGCACTACAGTCGTCAGTGCCATGAGATTGTTCTTAAGCATTGTAAGGACACTTCCCACTCTGGTAACCGCTCTGATCGCCACTTATGTGTTCGGCCTTGGCACCCTGGCAGGAACTACGGCCATTACCGTTTTCACCTTTGCCTATATGGGTAAGATTTTATATGAAGAGATCGAAACTGCCGATATGGGAGCCTTTGAGGCTATGGAAGCTATAGGAGCCACCAAGGTCCGGGCCTTTGTGAGCGCCATTATTCCCCAGGTACTTCCTTCCTATATATCCAATGGATTGTTTTGTTTTGAAGGAAATGTCCGCTATGCAGCGATTTTAGGCTACGTGGGCGCAGGCGGCCTTGGGCTGATTTTAAATGAGAAGTTAGGCTGGAGAGAATACCCCAGTGTGGGCATGATTCTTATCATGCTGTTTGTTGCCGTATTTTTAATTGAGTCGGTGAGCCGTTACTGCCGCCGGAAACTGGTGTAGGAGGGCCGACTGATGAATAAACAGATTGAAAAAGCATATGAAGAACGCCCAAGAAACACAGTATACCGGATAACCGTGTCCGTGGTTATCCTGGCCCTCATTCTATGGTCCGGTTCTGCCGTGGATTTTTCAGGAAGCGGACTTGGAGGACTTAAGATAGCCGGAAATATTTTAAACGGGATTATTCACCCGGATAGGAAACTGCTGTTTAATCTGACCGTACAGGGAGTTCCGTACCTTCTTTTGGAAACGGTCTGCATTGCATTTTTAGGAACCATTGTGGGGGCATTTCTTGCCATTCCATTATCCTTTTTATCCGCTTCCAATTTGATGCCGGCTCCCATAGCCTATTTGAGCCGTTTGGTGATTATGGCGGTGAGGACCATTCCGGCCTTTGTATATGGCCTTATGTTCATCCGCGTCAGCGGACCCGGTGCTTTTACCGGCCTTTTAACCATGTCCGTCTGCTCCATCGGCATGGTATCCAAAATGTATATTGAAGCCATTGAGGATCTGGACACCAGGATTCTGGAATCCTTAGATGCCTGCGGCTGCAATACGTTCCAGAAAATCCGGTATGGAATCCTGCCCCAGCTGATTCCCAATTTTGCATCTACGGTTATCTACCGGTTTGATATTAACTTAAGGGATGCAACGGTTCTGGGACTGGTGGGAGCCGGAGGAATAGGAGCGCCCCTGATCTTTGCCATGAATGCCTACCGGTGGAATGAGGCGGGAGCTATTCTGGTCGGCCTTGTGGTTTTAGTTCTTATCGTGGAATACATATCCACCAAAATACGCGTGAAGCTGGCCAGGGGGTGATCAGTTGGAGAAACAGGCAAGAATTTATTACACCTCGGATGTGCACGGATACCTGTTCCCCACCTCTTACGGAGACAGAGAAGAACGGCCCATGGGACTTTTAAACTGTATCTCCAACTTTCAAAAAGATGGAAATACTCTTGTATTTGACGGAGGGGATACGCTGCAGGGGGCGCCCTTTGCCACCTATATCACGTCCCGGAAGGAAGCTGTCCCTGGAATAAATCCCATAGCAAGGGTATACAATGAGGCAGGTTACGATGCCGTTGTTCCGGGAAATCATGATTTTAATTTTGGCTATGAGTGTCTTTCTGAATACGTTCAGGCGCTTAAAGGAATCTGTCTCTGTGCCAATGCCAGAGACTTAGAGGGAAAGGCACAGATATCGAGGAGCCATATCTTTACGCTGGAAAATGGGCTTCGCCTGGGAGTGACCGGTGTTGTGACGGATTATGTTAACGTGTGGGAGCAGCCGGAGCATTTAGAGAAGATCCACATTACCGATGCGTTTGAAGCGGCGGCAGAAGAGCTGCAAAATTTAAAAAGCCAGGCAGATGTCACCGTTTGCATCTATCACGGCGGCTATGAATGTGATCTTGATAATGGAATGGTTTTAAGTACATCAGGAGAAAATGTGGGCTGCCGCATTTTAAAGGAGCTGGATTACGACATCCTTTTGACTGCCCACCAGCACATGTCAGTTCCTGGAAGAGATTTATTCGGAACCCATACCCTGCAGCTGGCTCCTAATGCCGCACAGTATGCCTGCCTGGATATCAGGCTTGATAACGGGAAGGTTTCGGTGAAATCTTCCATATGCCCTGCAGGGGAGGTTCATGGGAAAGAGCCTTACGAGTCTCTGCTTCCTCTGGAGGAAGCGGTACAGGAATGGCTGGATGCGGACATCGGCCGCTTAAGGGAGCCGGTTCCGGAAAAGAGCAAGCTTGATATGGCCCTCTATGGGTCGCCCATCGCAGATTTTTTCAATCAGGTCCAGCTTAGCTATACGGGAGCGGATATCTCCTGCGTTGGCCTGGGAAATTCGCCTATCAGCCTGCCGGATCATGTGACGATGCGGGATCTGGTGTGGGTCTACCCGTTTTCCAATACCCTTGTGGTCCTTGAGGTAAAGGAAGAGTTTCTTAAAAAGGCTTTGGAGCGCTGCGCTGAATATTTTACTTTAAAAGATGGGAATATTGAGATATCAGACGTGTTCTTAAAGCCTAAAGTGGAGCATTATAATTATGATTATTTTTCCGGGATCACCTTTGAATTGGACTTAAAAGAGTCAGTGGGAAACCGGGTGAAGAAGATCCTGTATAAAGGAGAACCTCTTGCCGGCCGCACCTTAAGCCTTTGCATGAGCGATTACCGGGCCAGCGGCACCGGAGGTTATGAGGTATACAGGGAATGCCGGGTTATAAAACGCATTGGAACAGAGGTTCCGCAGATGGCTCTGGAGTATTTGCGTAAGCATTCTGTGGTGGAGATTGTTAATAACGGCGGGCTGGTTCTGCTATAATAGCAATCCCAGGTCTTTAAAATCAATGAAAATGAAAGAATTAAATTCATTTTTTAAATCAGTAAATTTATAAAATAAGTTTATCCGGCCGTTCTTCGTAAATTTCTTGACAAAGAACTGCTCTTGCTTTAGTCTAGCCCTATACCGGAGACGGCAGAAAACTTCAAGGCAACGAAGCCATAACATTGTGCATTGGCACAACGAGTTATGGCTTCATTTTTTTGAATCTAAAAGGAGGAGCTGCAATTATGGATCATGGAGATTTGGCCTGGCTTTTGATCAGCTCGGCCCTGGTTTTTATTATGACGCCGGGGCTGGCATTTTTTTACGGAGGTCTGGTAAAACGCAAAAATGTTATTAATATGATGATGTCATCAGCCATCATCATGGGAGTCGGATCTGTTATGTGGGTTTTGGTCGGCTTTTCCCTGTCTTTCAGCGGTGACCTGGGAGGAGTCATCGGTGATTTAAGATGGGCCGGCCTCAATTTCAACACCTTTACGGACACAACCCTGCCTTATCCCAACACCTTGGCCTTTGCCATATTTCAGATGATGTTTGCCATCATCGCCCCGGCTCTGATCACGGGAGCCATTGCGGAGCGGATGAAGTTTGCTTCCCTCGTTCTTTTTATGGTGCTCTGGTCATTGATCGTTTATTATCCCCTGGCTCATATGGTATGGGGAGGAGGCTATTTATTCCGGATCGGTTCTGTTGATTTTGCAGGAGGAAATGTAGTACATATCAGCTCCGGCGTCAGTGCGCTGGTACTTTCCATTCTCCTTGGCAAACGAAAGAACTTAGGAAAAGCGCCATACCATCCTCACAATATCCCCTTCGTATTTCTGGGGGCTTCCCTGCTCTGGTTTGGCTGGTTTGGTTTTAACGGAGGCAGTGCCCTGGAGGCAAACGAGCTGGCAGCCCACGCATTTATGACGACTAACACTGCAGCGGCCTCTGCCCTCCTTTCCTGGGTACTGGTGGAGGTTATAAAGAACGGAAAGCCAACCCTAGTGGGCGCTTCCACCGGTCTGGTCATCGGCCTGGTGGCCATAACTCCCGGCGCCGGCTTTGTACCGGTCTGGGCGGCAATCATTATCGGAGGACTTGTCAGCCCTATTTGTTATTTTTTTATCGATTATGTGAAATCCAGATTTGGCTATGATGATGCCTTAGATGTATTCGGATGCCACGGGATCGGTGGTATCTGGGGCGGGATTGCCACCGGAATATTTGGGAAAACCAGCATTAATCCGGGGGCGGCCTGGAACGGCCTTGCATTTGGTGAAGCCGCTCTTTTCCTCCGCCAGTTGGCGGCCATTGGGATCACCATTGTGATTGCCGTCATAGGAACTCTGATCGCTGCGAGGCTCACTTCACTTGTTACGAAAGGGATTAAGGTTTCAAAGAAAGAGGAAGCTCTCGGACTTGATATCTCGGAGCATGGAGAAACCGCTTATCCCGCATTTAACGGAATGGATTAAGAGAAAGGAGGGCCGCCATATGAAAAAAATAGAAGCATATATCCGTCCGGAGAAACTGGAGGAAATTAAGGAAGTCATAGATAAGCTTAACTTAAATGGCTTAAGCGTCATGCAGGTCATGGGCTGCGGAAACCAGAAGGGCTGGACGGAGTTTGTCCGGGGTGTTGAAGTGGATTATAACTTTCTCACAAAAATCAAAATCGAGACGGTAGTGCCGGATGAACAGGCGGAGGCTGTTGCCTCCTGTATCGCAGACAGGGCTTATACCGGAGAATTTGGCGATGGGAAGATATTTATATCCGATGTACAAGATGCCATCAGGATCCGCACCGGAGAGAGAGGAGTTGACGCGGTCAAATAAGGAAGATCCTTCTATCTGCCTTGCTTCTGATAAATGAGAGGCAGGGCAGTTATTTTGCCAAAATATACATTTACTCATGTCGAAAAGCTTTGTCGAGGTATCAAAAACCGACGCAAAGGTCATAATTTATATTGTCCCCGTTGAAAGAATATTCATTTTTAAGTATAATAGTATTATTACATTCAATGAAAAAGAGATAAAACCATGGAGGAATTATGAACATCAGAGTTGTAGTAGTGGATAACTCAGAGGAATTATTAATCAAGCTGACTCGTATTTTAAAGGAAATAGACGGAATTGAGCTGTGCGGAAGCTTCAATGATGCCATTACTGCCATGCAATATGTGAGAGAAAATCCGGTAGATATGGTGTTTTCGGATGTGGTCATGCCGGACATCAGCGGAATTACTCTCGCAGCTAAGCTTTATGAACTTCCGGCCCCACCGGAGGTAGTGCTTCTTTCCGGCATTCCCGGCTTTTCGCTGGAAGCCTGGAAGATACGTGCTTTTGGCTTTATTATAAAGCCTTATACAAAAACGCAGATTATTAAAATGATTGATCAATATAGAATGAATAAAAGAGTAGTCGTATAAAGTACGTAGAACATAGCAGGCGGTGATTTTTGCCTTCACATGGCAGGATAAGTCTGGGATATAATGGTTAAACAGTCAAAAGGGGTTTTTGCGTTTTCTGTAACGCAAAAACCCTTAAAAAATCATTTCAAATCTACGGAAAGCCTTGTATTTCCTTACTTTTTGTAATTTAATGGACGAACCCAGATGACTATGATATAATGATAAGACAGTGAAAAAGAGAACCCTTTTTTCCATAAGGAGAAAGATATGAAAGAAAAGTTCAAAATAAAGGGACAGCTAAGGACGTATATGCAGTGGCCGCTTTATCTAAGCGCACTGCTGATCGCCGCCAATACGGTGATCGGCGCTGCCAGTACAAAGGCGGGCATTATAATGGCAGTTTTTACGCTATTGTATGTTGGTATAGCAGTCTGGCTTTATACTTACAGAAGGAGACTTCTGATGAGCGGCCTTGTGGAATTTTCTGCGGAATATTCCTGGATGCAGAAGCAGCTTCTTACTGATCTGGAACTTCCGTATGCAATGGCGGATGTAGACGGAAGGATTTTCTGGGGGAATACAGCGTTTTCAGAGGTACTGGGGGAAGAAAAGCCTCTAAAAGTCGCAAAAAAGAACCTCATGACTATTTTTCCGGAGATTACGAAGGAAGTGTTAAAGCTTAACGATGGAATGGCCGTTTTGCATGCCGCACGCAATGAAAGGAAATACCAGATCCGCTTAAAACCTGTCTTTATGAAAGATTCACCGGAAGCGATTATTTCAACCGTTGAAGTGGAGGCTGCCGGACAGATGCTCGTGGCAGTCTATCTTTTTGATGAAACGGAGATTCTCTCCTATAAACAGATGGTAGATGATCAGAAAATGGTGGCCGGTCTTATTTATCTGGATAATTATGATGAGGCGTTAGAGAGTGTGGAAGAAGTGCGCCGTTCTCTGCTTACAGCCCTCATTGACCGGAAGATCACGAAGTACATCTCCAATATGAACGGAATCGTTAAGAAGCTGGAGAAAGATAAATATTTTATTTCCATAAAACAGTCCTATATTACTGAACTGAAAGAAAACCGTTTTTCGATTCTGGAGGAAGTGAAAACCGTCAATATCGGCAATGAGATGGCAGTGACATTGAGCATTGGCCTTGGTATGAACGGGGATAGCTATTCCAGAAATTACGAGTTCGCAAGAATCGCTATTGATATGGCCCTTGGACGGGGCGGTGACCAGGCGGTGATAAAGGATGGCGAACGGATCCAGTATTTCGGAGGCAAGGCCCAGCAGGTAGAGAAGACTACCCGCGTGAAGGCCCGTGTAAAGGCTCACGCCCTCAGAGAGCTGATGGAAACAAAGGACCGGCTGCTTATTATGGGGCACCGTTTAACGGATATTGATGCCTTTGGCGCTGCAGTCGGAATATACCGCATTGCCACGGCCATGGATAAGAAGGCCCATATCATTATTAATGAAGTGACGACCTCGGTACGCCCGATTCTAGATCGTTTTGTGGGGAATCCCGATTACCCGGAGGATTTATTCCTGACCGGATCCAAGGCAGCAGAGCTTGTAGATGCCAATACTCTGTTGGTGGTGGTGGATGTAAACCGTCCCAGTATCACCGATGCCCCGGAGCTATTGCGTCTTGTTAAGACTATTGTGGTCCTGGACCATCACAGGCAGAGCAGTGAGATTATTGACAATGCGGTCCTGTCCTATGTAGAGCCGTATGCTTCCTCCTCCTGTGAGATGGTAGCGGAGGTGCTGCAATACATTGCAGACGGAATTAAGATCAAATCGGCGGAAGCAGATGCCCTGTATGCAGGGATCGTCATTGATACCAATAATTTCACCAATCAAACGGGGGTCAGGACCTTTGAAGCAGCAGCTTTCTTAAGAAGAAACGGCGCGGATGTGGTCCGTGTGCGGAAGATGTTCCGCGATGACCTGGAAGATTACAAGGCAAAGGCAGAGGCTGTCCGTGAGGCGGAGATTTTCGAAGGCTGCTTTGCCATCAGCGTGTGTTCCTCGGAAGGAATCGGAAGCCCTACGGTTGTAGGAGCTCAGGCAGCCAATGAGCTGCTTGACATAGCCGGGATCAAGGCCTCCATTGTAATGACAGATTATAATCATGCGGTGTATATAAGCGCCCGTTCCATAGATGAAGTCAATGTACAGGTCATGATGGAAAAACTGGGCGGCGGCGGACACCGTACCATCGCAGGCGCACAGCTTGCAGGAGTCAGCATTGAAGAAGCCAAAACCCGCGTAAAAGCGGTTATAAAAGAGATGTTAGAGAAGGGAGACATATCATAATGGAAATTGTATTATTAGAAGACGTAAAGGCATTGGGCAAGAAGGGACAGATCGTTAAGGTTAACGACGGATATGCAAGAAATTTCATTCTCCCTAAAAAGCTGGGAATTGAGGCAACGGCTAAGAATTTAAATGACTTAAAGCTTCAGAAGGCCAATGAGGCCAGGATCGCAGCGGAACAGCTGGAGGCAGCAAAGGAGCTTGGAGCCAAGCTTTCAGAAGCAGCTATCACCTTATCCATTCGTGCAGGAGAGGGCGGAAGAGCCTTTGGCTCCGTATCAGGAAAGGAAATTTCCGCTGCCATTAAGAGCC
This sequence comes from Lacrimispora sphenoides JCM 1415, assembly GCF_900105615.1. NCBI lineage: Bacteria > Bacillati > Bacillota > Clostridia > Lachnospirales > Lachnospiraceae > Lacrimispora > Lacrimispora sphenoides. The sequence continues at coordinate 4,730,755 of NZ_LT630003.1, forward strand.
AGCTGGGATATGACATTGATAAAAAGAAGCTGGTTCTTCCTGAACCACTTAAGACCTTTGGTTCCCATGAGGTTCCAATCAAGCTTCATAAAGATGTAACTGCAAAACTGAATGTTAAGGTAGTGGAAAGCTAGGAGGCATGAACATGGATGATGCCCTGATCAAACGGGTACTCCCTCACAGCATCGAGGCAGAGCAATCTGTCATCGGTTCCATGCTGATGGACCGGGATGCAATCATCACGGCTTCCGAGATCGTTACAGCAGGAGATTTTTACCAGCACCAGTATGGCATCATGTTTGAGGCCATGCTGGAGCTTTTTAATGAGAACTTACCGGTGGATTTGGTGACTCTTCAAAACCGTTTAAAGGTAAAAGATGTTCCTCCCGAAGTTTCAAGTCTTGATTTTGTCAGGGATATCATCACCACAGTCCCTACATCCGCCAATATAAAGTCCTATGCAAATATTGTCCGTGAAAAAGCGGTTTTAAGGCGGCTTATTAAGGCAAATGAAGAAATAGCCAACACCTGCTACGCAGGAAAGGAACCCTTAGAAACCATTATGGCTGTCACGGAAAAGACCATATTTGATCTGCTTCAGAACCGCAGCTCCGGAGATTTCGTACCCATCCGCCAGGTTGCCATGAATGTTCTGGAAAAAATCGAAGAAGCTTCCAAAAACCAGGGAACGGTAACCGGAATCCCCACAGGCTTTATTGACTTGGATTATAAGACCTCCGGTCTGCAGCCTTCCGATTTCGTCCTCATCGCCGCCCGTCCTTCCATGGGAAAGACGGCATTTGTACTGAACCTGGTAGACCATATCGCTGTAAAAAAAGGCCTGCCCTGTATGGTATTCAGCCTGGAGATGTCCAAGGAACAGCTGGTAAACCGTATGCTGGCCATGGAATCCAATGTAGATTCCCAGAAGCTCAGAACCGGAACCTTATCCGATTCCGACTGGGATGCTGTGGTAGAGGGAATCGGAGTTATCGGCAATTCCAAGCTGATCATAGACGATACCCCAGGAATCTCAATCGGAGAACTGCGTTCCAAATGCCGTAAGATGAAGCTGGAATACGGTCTTAGCGTAGTCATCATCGATTACCTTCAGTTGATGAGCGGAAGCGGAAAAGGCGGAGACAACCGCCAGCAGGAGATCTCAGAAATTTCCAGATCCCTAAAAGCCCTGGCAAGAGAGATGAACGCCCCTGTAATCGCCTTATCCCAGCTAAGCCGTGCCTGCGAAACAAGACCCGACCACCGCCCCATGCTATCCGACCTCCGAGAATCCGGAGCCATCGAGCAGGATGCCGACGTGGTTATGTTCTTATACCGTGATGATTATTATAATAAAGATACGGATATGCCTAATATTGCGGAAGTAATAATTGCAAAACAGAGAAACGGTCCGATCGGAACGATTAATCTGGTCTGGAGACCGGAGTATACGAAGTTTGCAAACATGGCCAAGCAATGAGCAGGATAGAAAAAGAGAGTCCCCTGGCCCCGGAAAAGCAAGTATTTTTGTTTTTCCGGGGCCAGGGGACTCTCTTTTTCTATGGGGCGAACGCCCCCCATCTGGGAGAATGGATTCGAACCTCGAATCCATTCTCCCAGATGGCTCCTGCGGCCCCACTAAATTCCCCCCCTTCTCCCAGATGGCTCCTGCGGCCCCGCTAAATTCCCCCCCTTCCCCCAGATGGCTCCTGCACCCCCGCCATTTCTCTTTTCCCCCCCATCCATTTACTCCCCCCCTCTAAAAATTTTCTCAAATCCCTCAAAAAACTTCCAATTCCCATTCATAATCCATCCGAAGTCCGCATATGATATAAATAGTAAGGTTATGAAAACTTAACGAACCAAAGGAGAGGATATAGCTATGGCTGAGATACATTACTTAATATCGGATGCATCGAAGAAGGTCGATGTGGAGTCTCATGTCCTTAGATACTGGGAGGACGAGCTGGAGTTAAAGATTCCCAGAAATGAGATGGGGCACCGGTATTACACTGAAGCACACATCCGTTTATTCAAGCAGATCAAGGACTTAAAGGACAAGGGGTATCAGTTAAAGGCCATTAAGACAGCGCTTGACAAGGTTATTGAGGAGGGCAGAGACCCCGTCATACCAGATGAGTTACTGGAAGGACAGGTAGCTCAGGAATTAAAAGAGAGTGCAATATCTGGCACTGATGATGGGACAGGCCTGGACGTACATAACACGGCGCAGATTTCCATTGCCCAGGAGAAAATGGAGCAGTTTCAGGAGATCATGAACCATATCATTGGACGGGCTTTAGAGGTAAATAATGAGCAGTTAAGCCAGGATGTCAGCTGCTTGGTCAATGACAAGGTCATTAAGGAAATGGAATATTTATTGAATTTAAAAGAAGAAAAAGAAGAGGAGCGGTTCAAACAGCTGGACGAGCTTATGCGTTCGTATCAAAAGGACAACAAAGGGCGTGCAGAAGCTGCTGCTTCTAAGATTCCATTTTTTAACCGAAAAAAGAAGTTCGGGCGAAATGGAAAAAAGTTATAAAACCACACTACTTTCAGATAAATAGAGCCATCAAACAGGCTCTGGCAAGGAAATCCGCAGCTGCCGGTGAAAGTGGAAACTGCGGATTTTTTATGCTAACAGGTTATTATTCTTTACAAGCATTTACAAAAGTCTGAAACAGTCGGAACGCTTCTCCATTCTTTTCCCACAGATATTCCGGATGCCATTGAACCCCGATAAAAAAGGGATAGTCTGTCATTTCCAGTGCCTCGATCAAATGGTCTGGAGAGTAGGCGGAAGCAATAAGTCCGGGAGCAAGATCCCTGACGGCCTGATGGTGCATGCTGTTGACCTTTATCGAAGAGCTTTCTGATATACGGGCAAGGAGGCTGCCCTCGTTTAAAGCAACCGTATGGCACGGCATATCATAACTAAATGGTTGGGAATGGGCCAGAGGAAAATCACGTGTTACCTGGGAGGGGATATCCTGCCAGATGTTTCCTCCAAGAGCGATGTTTAGAACCTGGATTCCCCGGCAGATCCCAAGGACCGGTTTCCGAAGTTCCATAATCATAGGGAGCAGGGAAATCTCCATCTGGTCCCTGGCTGCGGACACATTGCCGCAGTGAGCCTGTGTCTCTTCCCCAAAAAGGAAGGGGTGCACATCAGGACCGCCTGTGAACAGAAATCCATCCATATCCTTTGACAGCTGCTTTAAATCTTCTTCTGAGGCATCTAAGGGCATCACGACTGGGATTGCTCCCGCAGCTTTTAATGCCCGCATATAAGTAGGACGTGCCTTAACATCACCGCTTTCAATATCGTGGGCGGGGGTCAGGCCGATCAGTGGCTTTCTCATATTAGAAATGTCCTTTCCTTTATCCGGTTAATTCATTCATATGCAGATATAAAGAACGTGTTGATATAACAAAATGCCTCTTCCTTTCGGAAGAGGCATTTATGTATCATAATTATGCTTCAGAAATAGCTCCTGTTGGACATACGCCCTCACAAGCGCCACAATCGATACATGCATCAGCATCAATAACAAACTGAGAATCACCCTGGCTAATAGCGCTTACTGGGCATTCACCTTCACAGCTTCCGCAGCTAACGCAAGCGTCACTAATAACTCGTGCCATGATAAATTACCTCCTTATATTATATAGATTTTTCTATATTTTATACTATAAATCAGAAATATTCAAGTAGTAAATGGTACAATTATTGTTTAATTTTGGGAGCAATACCGATCAGGGATTCCTGTGCGTACATCCCTGATTCCGCTTAAGATTATCTTCTTGGCGGCAACGGCACCATCCTTTGACATGGGGGGAATATCCTTTAAGGGATATTCCATACCCATGCTCTCGTATTTTACCTTTCCCATGTCGTGATAAGGCAGGACATCAAGGGCCTTCACATTCTTAAGCCCGCCGATAAAACGCCCCAGCCTGTATAGATCAGGGGTCTCATCCGTGATCTGCGGCACTGCCACATGACGGATCCACACCGGGATATCCCGGTCGCTTAAACACTGGGCAAAATCCAGAATGTTTTCATTGGAATGACCTGTAAGTGTTTTGTGCTTTGTATCAACAATTTGCTTGATGTCCAGCATGACAAGATCGGTAGAGTCCAAAAGCCGGTCTATTTTCTTCCTGTAATCCGGGTCATTCCTGTGAAACGTGACACCTGAAGTATCCAGGCAGGTATGGATGCTCTTCTTTCCTGCGGCTTCAAAAAGCTCAGTCACAAAATCCAGCTGCATAAGAGGCTCTCCGCCGGTGGCCGTGATGCCTCCGCCCCGGTAAAAATTCCGGGACGACTCATACTGCTTTAATAGTTCTTCTACCGTCATTGCCGTGCCGCCCGCCATCTTCCAGGTGTCCGGATTATGGCAATATTGGCAGCGCATGGGACAGCCTTGTAAAAAAATCACCATACGCACACCCGGTCCGTCAACGGTACCGAAGCTTTCAATGGAATGGATATATCCTGTCATACAGATCGCCTTCTTTGCTTATTACATATTGTTGTGGAACGTACGGGAGATTACCTCATCCTGCTGTTCCTTTGTCAGCTTGATAAAATTCACCGCATAACCGGATACGCGCACGGTAAGCTGGGGATAACTTTCCGGATGCTTCTGAGCGTCTAATAAGGTATCACGGGTGAATACATTAACATTTAAGTGATGTCCGCCTTCTTCTACATAGCCATCTAATAAATTAACAAGGTTATTGATTTGAGATTCGCTGATATTTGCCATTTTATAATCCTCCTATTGTATTTAATAAGTGTCTTCCATAAACAGCCGGTTGCTTTCCGGGTCTTCATCTTCTGTATCCAAGGCCTGGAATAAAGTGGGCACTCTGCAGGCGGAATTTCCGTCTGCACAATCCGTGGAGTTTGTGGTAGTAACTGATTTAGCCATTGTTTCATCGGTACTTACAGTACCGTCTTCTGATACGCGGATGTTCATATGTCCGCCGCTTCCAGCCATGAACTGGTCAAGCATGGAGACGATATCGTCAATCTGTTTCTCCTTTGGATCTGCCATAATAACCACTCCTTATTTCTGGTCTTCGCTGAGAGCCAGCTCTAAATCCACCTCTAAATCTCCTGTGAAGATCTGATCTTCTTTGCCAAGGGCTCCCGGTACGATAGAGAATGTATTGGAGATCCCATCCTGGGCATCTCTGAACGGAAGCTTTGCAACCGATGCCAGGGAAGCGACAGCACCGTGAGTATCTCTAAGGTGCATTGGGTTTGCGCCAGGCGCAAAGGCTTCACCCTTCTTACGTCCGTCAGGAGTTGCTCCTGTATTCTTACCATATACTACGTTGGAAGTGATTGTTAAGATTGAGGTGGTTGGAATGCCGCCGCGGTAAGTGTGGTTTCCTTTTACATAGTTCATAAAGGTGTGAACCAGTTCGTTTGCGATCATGTCTACCCGGTCATCGTTATTGCCGTATTTGGGGAAGTCGCCTTCTACGATATAATCGGTTACGATTCCGTTTTCATCCCGTACGGTTTTAACCTTGGCATATTTGATGGCGGATAAGGAGTCAGCCACTACGGAAAGTCCGGCAATACCGGTTGCGAACCAACGGGTTACCTTTTTATCGTGAAGAGCCATCTGAATACGCTCATAGCTGTATTTGTCATGCATATAGTGAATGACGTTCAAGGTGTTTACATAAACCCTTGCAAGCCAGTTCATCATATCCTTATAGGCAGCCATAACCTCTTCATAATCCAGGTACTCGGAAGTGATGGGGCGGTATTTGGGGCCGACCTGTTTTTTGGTGACTTCATCAATGCCGCCGTTAATAGCATATAACAGGCATTTTGCAAGATTGGCCCTTGCGCCGAAGTTCTGCATTTCCTTACCAACCCTCATGGAAGATACGCAGCAGGCAATGGCATAATCATCTCCATGTGTCACTCTCATCAGGTCATCGTTCTCATACTGAATGGAAGAGGATTCAATGGAAGTCCTTGCGCAGAAGCGCTTAAAGTTTTCCGGAAGCTTTGTAGACCAGAGCACGGTTAAGTTTGGCTCAGGAGCTGTTCCCAGATTCGTAAGGGTGTGGAGGTAGCGGAAGGAAGTCTTGGTCACCAGATGGCGTCCGTCGATGCCGACTCCTCCGATGGATTCTGTTACCCAGGTAGGATCGCCGGAGAACAGCTCATTGTATTCCGGAGTACGGGCGAATTTTACCAGACGAAGCTTCATGATGAAATGATCCACGAACTCCTGAATCTGCTCTTCGGTAAAGGTTCCATCTTCTAAATCTCTCTGTGCATAAACATCAATAAAGGTGGAGGTGCGGCCTAAGGACATGGCTGCTCCGTTTTGTTCCTTGACAGCGGCAAGGTAGGCAAAGTACAGCCACTGGATCGCCTCTTCTACGTTGGCTGCCGGTTTTGAAATATCAAAGCCATAGATGCTTCCCAGCTCCTTTAATTCCTTAAGGGCACGGATCTGCTCAGAAAGCTCTTCTCTTTCCCGGATCACGTCAGAATACATGGTAGTACGTGTTGTATCCTTCTGCTCTTCCTTATCTGCGATCAGGCGGTCAATGCCGTAAAGGGCCACCCGGCGGTAATCTCCGATGATGCGGCCGCGGCCATAGGCATCCGGAAGGCCTGTGATGATGTGGTTGGAACGGCAGTCACGCATTTCCTGGGTATAAGCATCAAAAACGCCTGCATTGTGTGTCTTTCTGTGAATCGTAAAAAATTTCTTAACTTCAGGATCAATGGTATAACCATTATCCGCGCAGGCCTTCTCTGCCATACGGATACCGCCGTAAGGCTGTAAGGAACGCTTAAAAGGCTTATCAGTCTGAAAGCCTACGATTGTTTCTTTGTCTTTATCTAAATATCCCGGTCCGTGGGAAGTGATGGTGGAAATGTTCTTTGTATCCATATCCAGCACGCCGCCGGCCTCCCGCTCCTGTTTGGATAAATCCATAACCTGCGCCCAAAGAGCGTTTGTTGCTGTGGTAGGTCCGGCAAGAAAGGAATCATCGCCGTCATAAGGAGTGTAATTTTTCTGTATAAAGTCCCTGACGTTGATCTCCCGTTCCCAAACACCGCCCGTGAAAGCTCTCCATTCTGTTCTCATAGTATTGTTCCTCCGTAAAATCTGCTGTATAAGTGTCAATTATAAATGAGTGCCGTCAAAGATTATAATTCATACAACCTTTGTATGAATACATTATATATGAATACTGTATACAATGTCAAGACTACTTGTTGAGAAAAATTTGTCAAAAAGAAGTCGGAAGGAAAAAAAGGAATTTAGTCCTTGCTAATAAGGAAGAAAAGTATTATATTATAAAGACAGTAAATACAATTTTTTAAGGAGGAACACAAGATGCAGATCCAGAAGGATATGTTAATAGGAGCATTGCTTGAAATGGACGAGAACATTGCACCTATGTTAATGCGCGCAGGTATGCATTGCCTCGGCTGTCCGGCATCTCAGGGTGAGTCCCTGGAGGAAGCCTGCCAGGTTCATGGAATAGACTGTGATGTACTGGTTTCCCAGATTAACGAAGTGTTAGCAGAAGTATAGAATATATTACGATATGACAGGAGGCAGTCCTTAAGGACCAGCCTCCTGTTTTTTGTGCGGGCAGCGAGCCGGCGGGTTTCTTATGACTGCCGTTTTTCTTCCCTGTAATGCTTCGGGCTGACGCCGAATTCCTGTTTAAAGATCTTGGAAAAGGTTAAAGGGTTATGATATCCGATGTCTGTGGCAATTTCCTGAATGGATAAGGATGTGGTGGCAAGCTGATTGGCGGCAATGTTAAGCCGGTACCTCATTAAGTATTCCTGAGGAGAAACGTGAAGCTGCTTTTTGAATATTGTAGTCAAATAGGAACGGTTGATCCCGATGTAGTCTGCGATGTCCTGGACCTTGATACTGTCGTAGTTCAGCTTAATATACTGAAGGGCATAATCTACATAAGTATCGATGGAATAGTCGTACTGGTTCTTCTTAATGGTTCTTATGGTATTCTGCATTTCGATCAGGGTGGACAATATCTCGTATAGGTATCCCACCCGCTTGATTTCATTGGCAAAGGTCAGTTCGCTGGTATCCAGTATTTTGTGTATCATGGGAAGATAAAGCTGATTGGGAATCTGGGAATGGATGGCAGGGAGCTGCGGGGATATGCCCGCATAGCTTAAATAAGCCTCTGCCATCTCTCCGTCAAAGGTAATCCACATGTACTCCCAGGGATTTTTAAGATCCGCATTGTAAAGAACGGGATGTCCCTTGGGAATGAGAAAGATGTCATCGGTTTTTATATCATACCGTTTCCCATTAATTTCCAGAGAGCCTGCGCCGCCCAGCACAAAGTGAAGGTGATATTCATTTGGAATCTTGTGATCGTAGGTGTATCCCGGAGGACACTGCTGGATCCCGCAGTGGACCAGGTACAGATCATTGGTCTGCCGTTTAATGTTCCTTAAGCAGCGGAACCCGGCAACATTTTTATAAGTCGTTTGTTTTTCGCTCAAAGATATACCCCCTCAAAATGGTGAAAGACCCTGTCAGACGATCCGCTTTTTTTAGGATGTTTGATAGGGTCAAGTATACAGGCATTATAGGCAACTTGTAAATAATGATTCCTGGGAGTTTCTTTTACTGGTACATTTTCATGTAATCCCCATGGGCTGCAATGAGTTCATCCACCATGGCACGGATATCTTTTATGTTAAGCTCGGCAGCAGTGTGAGGATCCAGCATGGCAGCCTGGTAAATGGTTTTCTTATCCCTGTTACGGGCGGCTTCTATGGTAAGAAGCTGGGGATTTATGTTTGTCATGTTCATGGCCGCAAGCTGGGTGGGAAGGGGGCCTACATGGCATGGAGTGATTCCGCTTCCGTCTACCAGACAGGGAACTTCTACGCAGGCATCGGCAGGGAGGTTATCAATAAGCCCCTGGTTTAAGACACTTGCCCCGATCTTGTAAGGCTTATTGGTCAGAATTGCTTCCATAATATAGGAGGCGTATTCATGGGAACGCACATGGGTGATCTGTCCGTTGTTAAGAATAGAGTTCTTTTCTTCTTCCCACTCATTGATCTGCTTGATGCAGCGCCGCGGGTATTCATCTAAAGGGATCTGGAATTCTTCGATCATTTCCGGGTATTTGGATTTTATGAACAACGGATTGTATTCTGCATTGTGTTCACTGGATTCCGTACAGTAATAGTCTAACTGGTTGATGTATTCAAAGCGTACCATATCCTTATGTTTTTCTGTCTGGTTTTTCCAGGAGGCCTTCTGACGGATCATGGGGTAAAGGTCGTTTCCATCTCTGTCATGGAGCTTTAAGAGCCAGGCCATATGGTTAATTCCTGCAATTAATTCTGTTCGCCCTTCCAGCTTATCTTCCATATCAAGGCCCTTTAATAAGGTTTCTGAGCATACCTGGACGCTGTGGCATAAACCAATGGTTTTAATGGATGTGTAACGCTGCATGTAACCAGTTAAGATAGCCATGGGATTGGTATAATTTAAGAAGTAGGCATCCGGACAAACCTCCTCCATGTCTCTGGCAAAATCCTCCATGACCGGAATGGTCCTTAAGCCCCGCATAATTCCGCCGATCCCCAGGGTATCCGCAATGGTTTGTTTTAAGCCGTATTTTTTAGGGATTTCAAAGTCTGTAATCGTACAGGGATCATAACCGCCCACCTGAATGGCGTTCACTACAAAGGTGGCACCGGATAAGGCCTCCTTCCGGTTTTCCACTCCCAGATAAGTTTTGATATCAGCCCGTCCTTCATTCACATTTTTGTTGATTGCATTCAGAATAAGCTCCGAATCCGAAAGCCGCACCTGATCAATATCGTAAAGAGCGATCACAGCGTCCTGAAGTATTGGAGTACACATGCAGTCGCCTAAGACATTTCTTGCAAATATCGTGCTCCCTGCCCCCATAAAAGTTATTTTTACCATGTTCCTTCCTCCTTGTTTTCCTTGTCTGTCTGATGAGGATATTGTATAATTGCAGCAGAAAAAAAGATAGGAAGTTTGTTTCATAAAATTGTCATTTTGTTGTATGGAGGGTGAAACATGAATCAATTGGTACGGGGGCTGACCATTTATTACTGCGGTCGTGAACAGTGTGTGTCAGGGCATTTTTTCGGACCTGCGATCCGGAAGCATTACCTGATGCATGTGATACTTAGGGGAAAGGGGATCTACCGGACAGGAGGCGAGGAATATGCCTTAAAAGAAGGAGATGCATTTTTGATCAAACCCCAGGAGGTCACGTATTATCAGGCGGATAAGGAGGAGCCCTGGGAATATGCCTGGGCAGCTTTTGCAGGGACTGAAGCGGAGAGAATGTTAAGCGATTACCGGCAGGAGGAAAATGAATATGTGTACCATTTCGAACACGGAGAGGAATGGCGAGACTATATGGACCGGCTGGTGACCGTCTTTGAAAGCGGGGAACACAGTATGGATGAGACAGCAGGGTATCTTTATCTGCTGTTTTCCCGGTTCCCAAAACGCAGCAAGGAAGTGGGAGAGTATGAGCAGAGCTATCTGTCCAGGGCGGAAACATATATACGCCATAATTACAGCTACCCCATTCAGATCGGAGATGTGGCAAAATATGTAGGAATCGACAGGACCTATCTGTACCGGCTTTTTATGAAATATAAGGGCATTTCTCCGAAGCAGTATTTAACAGCCTACCGGATCATGGAGGCTAAGCGCCTATTAGAGGATACGGGCCTTAGTATAACGGAAACCGGTTTATCCTGCGGCTTTCATGACGCTTCGGTATTCTGTAAAAGTTTCCTGCAGACAGAGGGGGAGTCTCCGCTCCAGTATCGGAAGAAGATGAGAGAAGAGGTTTGGTAAATATAACAAAACACCATGTACCTATCACATTAGTCTATGTAATATGGATAAAAAATAGTTTATAATCAGGGTTAGGTAAATAAAAATACACAAAAAATGGTTTTAAATTTAGTCTTAACTATATAAACTGACTAATCAAAGGGAGGTAACAAAATGAAACGTAAATGGTGGTTGACAGCGGCAATGGCAGCGGTTATGGCAGCAGCACTGGTTGGCTGCGGAAGCAAGACCCGGAAGGAAACTGCTCCTGCAAGCGCGGGAGAAACAAAGCAGGCGGAGGAAAGCTCCAGTGAGTCAGGAAATACGGCTGCTCAGGGAACTCTGACGGTTGCAATCTGGGACAAGAACCAGGAACCGGGACTTACGGAGATCATGAAGGACTTTACAAATGAAACGGGAATTAAAACACAGATTCAGGTAACTCCATGGGAGCAGTACTGGACCATGCTGGAGGCAGGAGCAACCGGCGGATCTCTTCCCGATGTTTTTTGGATGCATTCCAATGAGATCGCAAGGTATTCCCAATACGAGATGCTCCTGGACTTAACGGACCGGATCAAGGAGAGCAAGAAGCTGGAAATGGATAAATTCCCTAAGGACATTGTGCAGATCTATAATTGGGAAGGTACAAAGCAGTATGCAGTGCCAAAGGATATCGATACCATCGCGCTCTGGTACAACAAAACCATGTTTGATGAAGCAGGAGTCCCTTATCCCGACAAGGATTGGACCTGGGATGATTATGCAGAAGCAGCAAAAAAGCTGACCAAAGCAGATGGAAGCCAGTATGGATTTGCATTAAGGCCCACCAATGACCAGGCAGGCTGGAATAATATCGTTTATGATATGGGCGGTTATGTAATCAGCGATGATAAGAAGTCTTCCGGATTTGACCAGCCGGGAACCATCAAGGCCTTAACGTTTATCACGGATCTGATGAAAGAAGGATATGCGCCTCCATATGAAGTGATGGCGGAGAATACAGAGGAAGCTTTGTTTGAAGCTGGCAAGGTAGCCATGATTACGGCTGGCTCTTGGATGCTTCCGGAGCTTTGCAATAATGATTACGTAAAGGAAAACTGTGACATCGCAGTCCTTCCAAAAGATGCAGCCTCTGGAAAGAGGATCTCCATTTACAATGGACTGGGCTGGGCGGCTTCTGCCAATACCGGCATGCCAGAAGAAGCATGGAAGCTGATTGAATACATGGGATCAAAGGATGCTCAGCAGAAGCAGTCTGACCTTGGAATCGTTATTTCTGCCTATAAAGGGACAACGGATAACTGGATAAAGGCATATCAGGGCTTTAACCTCCAGGCATATTTAGATATGATGAGTGACCTGGTCATCAGGCCATACTCTAAATCAACGGTTGCCTGGAACAATATGAGCTATGAAAAATTAATTGATGCATGGACCGGAGCCAAGAGCGTGGAGGATGTCTGCAAGGACATGGCTCAGGAAATGAATGCCATGCTGGCACAAGAATAGGAGGGGCTGGGGAGGCAGGCTTTTAAAGCGCCTCCCCCTTTTTAACCGAATCAAGTGGTGAAGCGTATTGCGAATATCCGCTTGACAAAGAAATACGGAGGGTCTGCATGAACAGAAAGTCAAAGGTATCAAGGCGGGAGAGAAGTGAATTTTTATGGGGGTGGATGTTTTTACTGCCCACCATGGCAGGGCTTATTATATTAAACATCATCCCTATTTTTCAGACCATTTATCAGAGTTTTTTCAAAACAGGGGCTTTTGGCAAAGGCAATGTATTTATTGGCTTTGACAATTACCGGAAGCTTTTTAGTGATGGGACTGTATGGCAGGCTTTGTGGAACACATGTAAATATGCGGTGGTGGAAGTACCGTTTTCCATTGCGATTGCCCTTGTGTTAGCCGTATTTTTAAATGGAAAAATCCGGGGGCGCTCAATATGGAGGACCATTTATTTCCTGCCAATGGTAGCCGCTCCCGCAGCGGTGGCTATGGTTTGGAGATGGCTTTATAATTCGGAATTCGGACTGTTTAATCATCTGCTTCGCGGGATAGGACTTTCCGGAGTGAACTGGATCTCTAATCCCAATATCGCATTCATCTCTGTGGCCATCGTGGGAATCTGGTCTGTGATCGGTTATAATATGGTACTGTTTTTTGCAGGCCTTCAGGAAATACCCAGAGACTATTATGAGGCGGCGCAGATTGACGGAGCAAACGGGATCAGCCAGTTTTTTACGATTACACTGCCCTTAATATCACCCACCATGTTTTTTGTGACCGTGACCAGAGTCATAGGGGCCATGCAGGTGTTTGACAGCATCTATATGATGATGGGAAGAAGCAACCCGGCGCTTGTAAAGACCCAGTCCCTGGTGTACCTTTTCTATAAATATTCGTTTATAGAAGGAAACAAGGGATACGGCTCTTCCATTGTCATGCTGCTTCTTATGGTAATCCTTCTGATCACAATGATTCAGATGATTTGTCAGAAAAAATGGGTGAACTACAGCTAGGGAGGAGAATTATGGATAAGAGTAGAAAAATTAAATCAGCCATCGTTTACTTCATTCTTATAATCGGGTCTGTCATTATGCTGGTCCCCTTTTTGTGGATGTTTTTAACGGCCTTTAAAAGTACATCGGAAGCAACTCAGATGAATCCGTTCATCATTTTTCCTACGGTATGGAGAAAGGAAGCATTTTTATCTATCATAAGCAAAATGAACTTTTTAAGGCTGTACTGGAATACGCTGCTGCTTATTGTAGAACGGGTCATTTGCGCGGTGCTTACTGCAACCATGGCAGGATATGCTTTTGGACGCCTTCACTTTAAGGGAAAGAATCTGGCCTTTTCCCTGGTTTTGTTTCAGATGATGGTGCCATCCCAGATCTTTATTATTCCTCAATACTTAATGGTGAGTAAGCTGGGAATGTTAAATACCTCCTTTGGCCTGCTTTTTCCGGGTCTCGTGACAGCCTTTGGAACCTTCTTGTTAAGGCAGGCTTATATGGGGCTTCCCTCTTCCTTAGAGGAGGCGGCCAGGCTTGACGGCTGCAATATCGGCCAGACCTTTCTTTATGTAATGGCCCCCCTTACAAAATCCTCCATGGTGGCTCTGGGTATCTTTACCGCGCTGTTTGGATTTAAGGAGCTGATGTGGCCTCTGGTGGTCAACACAGAGCAAAATACCATGCCCCTGTCTGCCGCCCTTGCAAAGCTGCAGGGACAGTTTGAAACAAATTATCCGGAGCTTATGGCAGCATCCCTACTAGCCTGTATCCCCATGATTGTCATTTATCTGATATTCCAGAAACAGTTTATAGAAGGAATTGCTACATCCGGAGGAAAATTATAAAAGGAGTATGAATTATGTCTATCATTTATCATGAACAAGCGAAACACTTCCACCTGTATAACCAGTCCATGAGTTATATCATTCAGATCATGGCCAATGGCCAACTGGGAAATCTGTACTATGGGAAACGGATTACAGACAGGGAGTCCTATGCATATCTCCTTGAGACAGGAGAGCGCGCCCATGCCGCCATAAGCTGTCCGGAGCCGGTCAGCTTATGTCTCCAATATACGAAGCAGGAATATCCTGCTTATGGAACAGGGGATTACCGGTATGGTGCCTGCATCGTCAGGCAGGAGAATGGCAGCAGGATCACAAACTTTACTTATGCGTCCCACCGTATCTTTGAGGGGAAGCACTCCATAGAGCCTCTTCCTGCCACCTACGTGGAAGAGGAGAGGGAGGCTGCCACCCTGGAGATCACCCTTCATGATGATGTGATGGATACGGATCTGGTTCTTTCCTATACGATCTATGAAGAGATGCCGGTCCTTACAAGGCATGCCCGTTTTGACCACCATGGCAAGGAGGAAATCATCCTCTTAACGGCTATGAGCGGAGCTGTTGACCTTCCGGATTGTGATTATGAGATGATTCAGCTTTCCGGGGCATGGTCCAGGGAACGGTATTTGAAGAGGCGTTCCCTGGAACAGGGAATACAGTCCATCTACAGCATGAGAGGGATCAGCAGCGCAGAGCACAACCCATTCCTGGCACTTGTAAGAAAAGAGACTACGGAGAACAGCGGCCAGGTATATGGCTTCAGCCTTGTGTACAGCGGCAGCTTCTTAGGACAGGTAGAAGTCTGCACCCATGATACCACCCGGGTGCTCATGGGAATTCATCCGGATACCTTTGAATGGCCTTTAAAAGCGGGGGAATCTTTCCAGACTCCGGAGCTTGTGATGGTTTATTCGGAGCAGGGGCTTTCTTTTATGAGCCAGATCTTCCACCGGTTATACAGGACCCGGCTTGCGAGAGGGTATTGGAGAGACAGGGAAAGACCGGTGCTTTTGAACAACTGGGAAGCAACCTATATGGATTTTAACGAAGAAAAGATTCTCGCAATTGCTAAAAAGGCGAAGGAAACGGGCGTGGAGCTGTTTGTTCTAGATGACGGCTGGTTTGGCGAACGAAGTGATGACCACAGGGGCCTGGGAGACTGGCAAGTGAACCGGAATAAACTGCCGGAAGGAATTTCCGGACTTTCTGAGAAGGTGGAAGCCCTGGGCTTAAAATTCGGTCTGTGGATCGAGCCGGAGATGGTCAATAAAGACAGCCGGTTTTACGAGGCCCATCCGGACTGGATCCTGTCCGCTCCCGGCCGCTATGAAACGCCAAGCAGAAATCAGCATGTCCTTGATTTTTCAAGAAAGGAAATTGTTGATGCGGTTTACGGCATGTTAAAGGACATTATTGCCAATGCAAGAATCTCCTATATCAAGTGGGACATGAACCGGTACCTGACGGAATGCTACTCCAGAGGAACCTCCCCCGACGGGCAGGGAATGGTGATGCATAAATTTATCCTGGGAGTCTATGACTTATATACCCGGCTCACCAGGGACTTCCCGGAGATCCTGTTTGAATCCTGCGCCAGCGGAGGGGCCAGGTTTGACCCTGGAATGCTGTACTTTGCTCCCCAGGCATGGTGCAGTGACAATACGGATGCCATGGACCGGCTAAAGATCCAGTACGGGACTACCATGGTTTATCCCATATCCAGCATCGGAGCCCATGTCTCTGCGGTTCCCAACCATCAGATTCACAGAATAACGCCTTTGGATTCCAGGGGAAATGCAGCGATTTTCGGGGCTTTTGGATATGAACTGGATTTGAATCATTTGTCTTCCGAGGAAATAGAGACGGTAAAGCAGCAGATTGCATGCTATAAGAAGTACCGGAAACTTTTACACCAGGGAACGTTTTACCGGCTAAAAAGTCCATTTGAAGGAAATGATACGGCATGGATGGCAGTATCAGAAGATTTGGAACAGGCAATCGCCGCTTATTATCAGGTTTTGAATCCGGCCAATGCAGGCTGGCTGCGGTTAAAGCTCCAGGGGCTTTGTGAGGATATGCTTTATAAAGTTTCCCTGCCGGGAGAGACCGGGGAATACTACGGAAGCGAGCTTATGTACGCCGGTATTCCCATTGACAGAAGCCGCCTTTTTAGAGAATCAGGGGATTTTGCCTCTTTCCTCATCTTTATTAATAAGAAATCAGAATAAAGAAAAAAGTCCGGGCAGGCATTGTCTGGACTTTTTTAATGTAATAAATTACATTACTGTTAAGTAATCTGCCTTTTTATTGAAAAATATTTTACAGCATGCTATAATTCCTAAAAATAATGCATGATTCCTTAAAAAAAATGAATGTAGGGGATGAATACAATGAAGGATTATAATGTACACTTGACACTGATTGACCGAATTATACTGGAATCCTATAAGATCATGATGGAAGGGCTTGCTGATTATCTGGGGGGAGGCTATGAGATGGTGCTTCATAGTCTGGAGGATACGGAGCATTCCGTCATTAAGATCATCAATGGACACCACACAGGACGTACGGAAGGAATGCCGATTACAGACCTGGCCCTTCAGATGCTGGAAGAAATTGAAAAGGATGGCGACAAAAGCTACATCTCCTATTTTACCAAGAACAAAAAAGGAGAACCATTAAAATCCTCTACCATTGTGGTACGGGGGGAGGAAAAACGAATCATCGGCCTTTTATGTATCAATTTTTATTTGAATACAGGTTTTTCTGAGATCCTGACCAGCTATATCCCCGCAATATCTACTCATTCCCTGGTTAAAACTGAAACCTTTGCTAAAAATGTGGATGAATTGATTTTCAGCAAAGTCCAGGAGGTCCGGAAAACGGTATTGGCAGATGAAGGGATACTTCCGTCTCTTAAAAATAAGGAAATCATTAATTCCCTGCATCAACAGGGGGTTTTTACCATGAAAGATGCGGTTGTAAAGGTAGCCGACTATCTGGGAATATCTAAAAACACCGTGTATATGCACATTCGGAATGTAGGAGTAACTACAGAAAAAAAGAACGAATAAACATTAATACAGTGAAATGGGTTGATAATGAAAAACACTGCAGGTTTTTGTGAAAAATAACAAAAAACCTGCAGATTTTTTTGTTTATTTGTTAGAAGAACATAATAATATTGCAATTAAAAAGTATCTATGGTAAAATAAATTACATCATATAAATGAATACAATAAAATTTATTTTATTGTATGAAAGGAAGGTATTGATATGGAGGAAAGTAAAAAGAGTAAGAAGGGGCTAGGATTGGTACCAAGGCTGATTATTGCAATTATCATTGGTATTTTAATTGGAATGTATTGCCCCAGTTTTGTAACTTCAATATTAATTACCGTATCAGATTTGTTTAAACAGTTTTTAATGTTTATCATTCCTCTTATGGTGGTGGCTTTTGTTACTATGGGAATTGCGGACCTGTCTCAGGGAGCCGGAAAGCTGCTGGCATTTACCGCAGCGATTTCCTATGCTTCCACGCTGCTGGCAGGAAGCGCATCTTATGTTGTAGCCAGTACATTTTTCCCTTCTTTTGTGAATGAAGAAGTTGTTGCAAAAGTTGCATCTGCAAGTGACAAGGCGATCAGCGGATATTTTTCCCTGGAGATCACACCGCTGCTTGAAACAACAGCAGCTGTTGTACTGGCCTTTGTACTGGGAGTATGCATCAGCACCATGAGGGGCAAAGAGATCGGAGATGCCCTGTATAATGTGTTCAAAGAGTTTTCCGAGATTATTACTAAGGTACTGGGCCGGGTGATCATTCCGCTTCTTCCTTTATATATCTGCGGAACCTTTGCCAAGATGACTTATCAGGGAACTACCTTTGCGATTATGTCAGTGCTTTGGAAGGTTTTTGTGATCGTGATATTGCTTCATTTAATCTATCTGCTAGCGGCCTTTACCTTTGCAGGTATATTGACAAAAAGAAATCCGCTTACCATGTTAAAGAACCAGATACCCGGCTATCTGACTGCGATTGGTACCCAGTCTTCTGCGGCTACCATTCCGGTTAATATTAAATGTGCCGAAAGCAATGGTATCTCAGAAGAAATCCGTAACTTCGTAATTCCGCTGTGCGCTAATATTCATATGGCAGGTTCTATAATCACAATTACCTGCTGTGTGACTGCAACCCTGCTTATTTACGGCATGCCTCATGGATTCCTTACCCTGTTCCCGTTTATCTGTGTGCTGGGAGTAGCCTTGGTTGCATCTCCTGGAGCTCCGGGAGGCTCTATCTTTACGGCGACTCCATTCTTCCCGATTGCAGGAATACCAGCAGTAGGAGATATTGCCAGCCTTCTTCAGGCAATGTATATTGCACAGGACAGCTTTGGAACAGCATGTAACGTATCCGGAGATAATGCGATCAGCGCGCTGGTTGATATGTATTACCATAAATATATTAAGAAAGATAACAAAGGCTAAGGTGATTGCGAAAGGAGAAGGCTGATTATGCCGTCTATCAGTATTTTCGAGGTAATCGGCCCTAATATGGTAGGGCCATCCAGTTCCCATACTGCGGGTGCTGTGGCAATTGCTCTTCTGGTTAAAAAAATGTTCAACGAACCCATTCGCGAAGTGGAGTTTGTTTTGTACGGTTCTTTTGCAAAGACCTACAAAGGCCATGGAACCGACCGTGCGCTTCTTGGCGGCATCCTGGGGTTTGAGACTTATGATTTAAGAATTAAGAATTCCTTCCAGTTAGCTGATGAATGCGGGATAAAGTATTCCTTCCAGGTGGATGAAAAAGAAACAGAAGTTCATCCAAACACAGTAGAGATACATGTGTCTGGAGAAAAGGGCGGAACGATATCGGTCCGCGGTGTCTCCCTAGGAGGCGGTAAAGTTAAAATTATCAGGATCAACGGCATTGATGTAGACTTTACCGGGGAATATTCCACACTGGTTATACGCCACCTGGACTATCCCGGCATGGTGGCCTATATTGCCACCAGTTTAAGTGAACGCAATGTAAATATTGCTTTCATGCGCCTGTTCCGGGAACAAAAAGGGGCGACTGCTTATTCTGTGGTGGAATCTGATGAGGAAATCCCACAGGAATTGCTGGATAAGCTGCGGCAGCACCCCAAAGTAGAAGATGTTATGCTTATACAGGTTTAGGAGGCTTTTATGGACTTTATATCAGGAAGTGAATTGTTGAAATTGTGTGAGGAAAATCACTGCCGGATTTCAGAAGTGATGCGGAAACGGGAAGCCAGTGAGTTCGGTGCCGATCCGGAGGAAACCATAAGCCGGATGAAAGAAGCTTACCGGATCATGAAGGAAGCATGTCATAAACCCTTAGATGAGCCGGTGGCTTCCATCGGCGGATTGATCGGGGGAGAAGCTGCAAAGGTTCGGAACCGAAGGCGATCAGGAAAATCCATATGCGGAAGCATGCTGTCTAAGGCAATTACCTATTCACTGGCTGTTCTGGAAGTAAATGCTTCCATGGGCCTTATAGTAGCGGCGCCCACGGCAGGAAGTTCCGGAGTTCTGCCTGGACTGCTGCTTGCTTTGGAAGAAGAATTTTCCTTAGATCACGAACAGATCATTGATGGCCTTTTTACAGCAAGTGCGGTGGGCTATCTGATTATGCGGAATGCTACCGTGGCTGGAGCACAGGCCGGCTGTCAGGCTGAGGTTGGCGCTGCTTCTGCAATGGCTGCGGCGGCGGCAACGGAAATCATGGGCGGAACGCCAAAGCAGTGCATGGATGCGGCTTCCTCAGCAATCGTGAATCTCTTAGGGCTGGTCTGTGATCCGGTAGCCGGTCTGGTGGAATATCCCTGCCAGAGCCGTAATGTTCTTGGAGCTTCCAATGCACTGGTATGTGCAGAAATGGCATTATCAGGAGTAGAGCAGTTCATACCATTTGATCAGACGGTAGACACCATGATGATGGTGGGGCGTTCGATCCCATTTGAATTAAGGGAAACTTCCCTTGGCGGCTGCGCGGCTACGGAAGCTGCCTGCAGGAAAACCTGTGAGATTTTTAAAACAAAGTAACAAGTAATAATGACAGGCGGTACCGGTTTTGTGAAACCGGTATCGCTTTTTAATGCATGAATAAAAAAAAGTTGCGAATGCAACCACTTTATGTTATGCTGTTTATCATCCTAAAATAAGATGAAATGCCGTCCGAAAGGCTTGGAGGTGGAAATCATGTGCGAGCACAAGGAAATCGGGAAATATATCTCGATTATCCAGAGACTTAATAATACGTATTTTGCAAATCAATTATCTACTTATCAGATAGGCTGTGGACAACAGTTTTTTTTATTGCAGATTTTTAAAAAACCTGGTATGAGTCTGCATGAGCTGGCTTCTTTTGGACATTACGATAAGGCCACTGCCACCCGCGCGGTTAAGAAGCTGGAAGAAGAAGGATATGTTGTGACGGAAATGGCACAGGAGGATAAACGCATCCGGAGGATTTACGTCACAGACAAAGCGGCAGCTGTCGTGGGAAAGACCTTGGAGAGCGTAAATGAATGGGCGGATATTATATTAAAAGGGTTTACCAAAGAGGAACGTGATGCAGCAGAGCAAATGCTTATTCGCATGGCTTGCAATGCCCTAGATCACATCGTGGAACAGAAGGGAAAGGAATAGAATACTTTATGGAACAAAACAGGATAAAACAGGGGGAAAATCCCCTGGGATATAAACCAGTGGGGCATTTGCTGCTTCAGTTTGCGCTTCCGTCAATAGTCTCCATGCTGGTAAATTCGGTTTACAATATTGTTGACCAGATCTTTATCGGCCAGGGCGTTGGGTATCTGGGAAATGCGGCAACCACCATTGCATTTCCCATTGTCACCATCATTTTAGCCATATCGACTCTCCTGGGAGCAGGGGGAAGCGCCTATGCTGCCATTAAGCTGGGGGAAAAAAATGAGGAAGAGGCGGATAAGACCCTTGGAACCGTTTTCCTGATGACCCTGGCAGCCAGCATTGCAGTTATGGCGATAGGATTCCCGCTTATGACTCCTATGTTAAAGATTTTTGGAGCGACTGCCAATACCATGGAGTATGCAAGGCAGTACACTTCTATCATATTACTGGGCACACCCTTTAACATGCTCTCCGTAGTACTGAGCAATATGGCCAGGACAGACGGGAGTCCTGCCTTATCCATGTATGCCATTTTAATCGGTGCTGCTTTAAATACCATACTGGATCCGATTTATATTTTTGTATTTCATTGGGGCGTGACCGGAGCGGCCATTGCCACCATTACCTCTCAGATCATTTCCGCAGTTGTGCTGGTCCTGTATTTTGTGTACAAAGGAAAGCATATGCGCCTTAATAAAAATAGTTTACGCATTGATTTTAATATCTGCAGGCTGGCCCTGCCTCTTGGGATCTCAAGCGGAATCACCCAGATGGCATCTACCGTTTTGCAGGTTGTCATGAACAATTCCCTGGTGTATTATGGAAATAAGACGGCCATTGGCGGCGATGTGGCCTTAAGTGCTATGGGTGTTGTAAATAAGATCGGCATGATCCTGATCTCCATCTGTGTTGGGATCGGCATCGGCTCCCAGCCGATTCTCGGATTTAATAAGGGAGCGAATCAGCCAAAGCGTGTGAGGAAGACTTATCTTTCGGCGGCTGCGGCGGCAACCGCAGTTGCCCTTACGGGATGGCTTGCCTGTCAGTTGTTCCCAAGGCAGATTTTAAGTCTGTTTGGGACAGAGGATGTGCAGTTCACCCAGTTTGCCATCCGCTGCCTGAAGGTGTATATGCTTGGAATCTTTTCGGCCGGATTCCAGGTTGTGACAACCAGCTATTTCCAGTCAACGGGACAACCCTTAAAGGCTTCCATTTTATCCATGCTGCGCCAGCTTGTGTTATTGATCCCGCTGATTCTTATCCTTCCTCTTTCTTTTGGTCTGGAAGGAATCCTCTATGCAGGGCCTGTGGCGGATATTACCTCAATGATCATTGTCAGCCAGTTTGTTCTGCATGAACTGAAAAAGTTAAACAGATTATGCAAAGACTCGTAATATGCGGAATAAAGGGAAAGGAGATGTGAAAATCATGAGCTTGAAGACGGAGATGGCAAGATTTACTGCAGGGCTAAAAAAGGCGGACAAAAAGATGGCCCTTGAACTGGAACAGCCGCCCAGAGGAACGGGGGCGCTGACCCAGGAACAATTTACAAAAAAGGTACGGGTAAAAACCTGGAACATCGACGGTTTTCCCGGAGTCACCATAAACGGAAGTTATTCAAAGACTGCCCATATCCTCATGCTGCCGGGAGGGGCCTATACCCTGGAGCCATCAGAGCGTTACAGGGAAATGGCAGAGTATTTTGCCGTAGAAGAGCAGGTAAAGGTGACCATACCTTCCTGCCCTCTGGCCCCGGAGTATACGGCGTTAGATGTCCACCGGTATCTGGTCCGGGTTTACAGCTGGCTTTTGGCAGAATATCCGGAAGATGAGTTTTTTCTTTTTGGGGATTTTTCCGGCGGTGGTCTGGCTCTCTCGTTATTACAGGAACTGCGGGACATGGGGAATCTGCCTATGCCGGTGAGAACTGCCGTGGTTTCTCCGTGGCTGGATATTGCTCTTAACAATCCGAAGATAAAGATCATGAAAAAAACGGATCCTATCCTTCCTGTAGAAGCGTTAAAAGAAGCCGGAGCCCGCTACTGCGGTCCTTTGGAACCGGATCACCCCTTTGTCTCACCACTTTATGGAAACTGGGATCAGCTGGGACAGATCCTGATATTTTCCGGCACAGATGAAATTCTTACACCGGACTGCGAGCTTCTGGCTGAAAAGGCGGGAAAATTTAAAGGAACGAAAATCATTTATAAAAAAGGGGCTAAGATGTTACATAACTGGATATTGATTCCGAGCAAGGAGACAGATGCCACTTTGGAATTGATTTTTGCATTCTTTCTGGAAGAAGCTTTGGGATTTTAAAAATGAGGCTCGGCCCTTTTAAGGGGCCGAACCTCATTTTTGATTTGTGATGAAGTACTATGAACAAAGGAACGGATTAAAGTTTGGCAAGAGACTGAAGGGCGTGACCTTCAATCAGCACCTCGTAATGTTCCCTGTAGTACGCTTCGGAGGCGTAGTCCTGGTGAATCTTGGAACCATATTCCGCAAGCAGGTTGCAGACACGGCTGAAATCCAGAGACTTGTCAGGAGTGTTCCTGATCACCAGATAATACTGTCTGGTATCAGGTTTTTTATATAATGTATTCTCGCCATCGTAAACCTGCCCGATGGTCCTTGCAGCATCAGATATCTGGTCCAGACTTTGAAAACAATAGATTCGTATCGAGGAAGCGCTTGATTGCTCTTTTGGCTCTTCGGCCTCCGGTTCTTCTTTCTTGTCAAGCCCTAACAGGTTTAACAGTCCGTCGGCGCCTTCCAAAAGTTCGCTTGCCAGGTCTCCTGGCATGGAATCCAAGTCTTCGTCGGCTGATGGTGAAAATTTGGCAAACCTTGTATCTAATTCTTCCGGATCTTCGATTTTTGTGATTACTAACATCACACTTTCGTTGGACAATGGAATTGCTTCTACCATGAGAGGAATGTCTTCTGCTTCGAATCCCACTTCGTTAGAGGCTTTCTGAATCATCTCGCGGAACAGGTTGCGGGCTTTTTCACTGCCATAGGCAAGCTCGCCTAAATTTAAGTTTCTGACGCTTAAATCAAAGCTGGTAAGCGTACAGCGAATTTGATTTTCGTTAATACGTTCTATCTTCATAGGATCACTTCCTGTTCTTTTTAAAATGGTGAATGAATGTTTACATACTTCCTCAACATAACTATACTATATAATATAGCGAAAAAGCAATTACTATGTGAAAAAATTTATATAATTTTAAGGTTTGAATGCTAATAACCGGGAATCCTATTTGCTTATTGGAATTTCCCGGTTTTATTTTTTTGATATGATGAAAATATAATATTGTTTTACTTGATTTCTTCGTTATCTTCGTAAGGTGATTTAGAAGAAAATGTAATTACCATTAGTTGTTATGTAAAAATAATGTAATAAAACAAATTTCCAAGTTTGCATTAAATAGGAATTTTATTTTGTTCTTATTAGCTGAATATATACTTCATTGGAGTAAACCGTATTCCATTTACAAGTTGTTCGGTGTCTGTATCCATAAATCCCAGTTTATGATATATCTCGACTGCGTAGGGTGATGAATTAACCGTCATTTCCTGATTAACACCTTCTTCCTTGAAAAAAGATGTTATGGTGCTTAATAATTCCCGCCCAATTCCTTGCCGGTGATGTTCTTTATCTACAAACAAAAGTGAAATATGACATGGTTGTCTGGTTGCAGCCACTCCCACGATGTTCTCACCGCTGAAACAACCCCAGAAGAGCATCTCGTTTTTATTGATTTTTTGTTCAATAGAATTCAAATCTATAAATTTCTTGAACTCCTGAATGCCTTCTTCTGAATAATCCGGAGCTTCAAATTCCAGAAAGACCTGCCAAACCAAGTCCAGTGCACCATGTTTCTTTATGGAATCTATATTCATTTGGGTTACAATATAATCCTTAATCATAATGATACCACCTCGCAAATTAGTGTATTACCTCTGATCTTGATTAGATTATAACAGAAAGATACCATAGGTGAAAGTAGGTAGTTCATTGGTGTTTGCGGTTAAATGGTATAGGTTTTTGGGCCATCCGTAAAGCTGAAGGTTTCCACTTCCTCTACGTCAATGTAGAAAAGTTCAAAGACGGGATTGTCAGGTGCATTGTACAGGCCCTTTATGCCGGGATTCTCGTCCAGTGCACGAGTTTTTAAAGAAAGATCGTTGACAAAGACGGCCTTACCGTTTACTGATACCACCGGCGTAAAGTTAGCTGGGTAGGTGCAGAAAGAAACATTGGGGTTGGCCTTAATCTGTTCGTAGACCGGTTTTTTGTTGCTGGTGCAGAAATATACTTTGTTGCCGTCTGTAAACAGGTATTGGAATACCCGGGTTTTACCCTTGCTGCCATCCTGTGTTGCCAGGACGCCGTTGGGGTTCTCCTTCAAAACAGCTGCATAATCAATCATGACTGATCCTCCATTCTTATTGGCAAATTGTATTTTGTCTTGCTTTATGCTATAATTATAGTGCGCACAGATCAATGTACAAGTACGATTTTTTAGTATAGTTAGTATCTAATAGGATAGTAATGGAGGATTTATTATGAATAATGAAAGTGAAAAAAAAGATCTGTTCGGTATTTGTCCTTATTTTACCTCTCAAAAGGTATTGAGCGGGAAATGGGCGCTGCTGATTCTTCACTATCTGGAAGAGAAGACACTTCGGTTTAAGGAGTTAGAGCGTGCACTGGCTCCCATTACTCAGGCTACACTGACAAAACAGTTACGTAATCTGGAAGAACATGGTCTGATTACCCGTACGGTTTACAATACCATCCCGCCCAAAGTGGAATACTCTTTGAGTGAATTGGGCCATCAATTTAAACCGGTGTTGGATAGTTTGGAAAAATGGGGAGAGTTATACATTGCTCACATGGAAAGAAAAGACTTCTAGGAAGTTTTGGGTTTCCGTAAAAAAATAGTTGAAAAAACAAATAGAATATATTAGAATATACCCCAAGAGATGATATTGGACAGACAAAAGGAGGTGGTTTTCGTAAGCGCCGTTCTGTTTGGAAAATATCAGCTATACGGCATCTTGGGAACCGGCCGGGCAGGGACAGTTTTTCTGGCGGTTCATCTGGGGCTTGAGGAATACCGGGCAATCAAGCGGGTACCCAAAAGCTTTCTGAAATTCGAACGTCTAAGGCATGAAGCGCTTGTTCTTAAGGAACTTCGCCATCCTGGAATTCCCATTATTTATGATGTAGAGGAAGACGAATTTTATAGTTATTTAATCGAAGAGTATCTGGAAGGAGATTCTTTATTTGACCTTGTGAAAAAACAGGGCTATCTATCGCGGGAACTGGCTATCTCATATGGAATCCAGTTGACCAGCATCATCAGTTACCTGCATCTCGCAGGACCAAACCCCATATTACATTTGGATTTACAGCCGAAAAACCTGTTATTGTGTCATGACATCGTTAAACTGATTGACTTTGAACTTGCCGCGTCCGTGGATGATGCAAATATGCACGGAGAGCGGTATGGAACCGTGGGATGTGCGGCGCCGGAGCAGTATTCAAAGGATGGAGTATTGGATGAACGAACAGATATATATGCCATTGGTGCTATCATCCATTTTCTTTTTACAGGAGAATTTCCTAAACTGCCCTATAAACCGGCTTCATCAATGGATGCCGATCTGGCTGCCGTCATAAACCGGTGTATGAAAAAGGGAAAAGAAGAACGGTTTTCATCAGCACAGGAGCTGGGTGAGAGGCTTGGACAGCTTAAAAACATGGGAACGGCTGCAAACGACCGTCTACAATCGTCATCTCTTACAATTGCTCTTGCAGGGAGCAAATCAGGGGCCGGAACGACTCATATTGGAATCGGCCTGTCTGTCTATCTTAGAAATCACGGATATCCCAATTTATTTGAAGAAAAAAATGATTCCGGCATGGGCACCGGGCTTGGTGATCATGCAGCCGCAAAGCGGGACCAGTATGGCCTGATGAGGTACCGGGGTTTTATTTGGAGACCCTATTACGGGCCGGTAGTGAAATTAAAAGAGCCGCCTTATCAAATTCGTATCCTGGATTACGGGAAAAATGTGGAACAGGCACTGAGGGGCAGCCCAGATGCTTTGATACTGGTATGCGACGGCAGCAGCTGGAGCAGAAACAGTGCCTATTTCTCTGCGGAATATGTAGGGAAAGGCCATAGTTCCTATGGGATTGTTTATAATCATGCAGCCAGGACAACCAGGATAAGGCTGCCTGAAGGGGCAGCCCCTTCCCGATGCATTAAGGCCCCTTATTTTCCGGCCCCTTTTGAGACAAATGCGGAAACAGAAGACTTTTACAAGACTCTGCTGGAAGAGATTTTAGAAATAAAAAGCATAAGGAAAAGAGGAAAAGGAAGATATAGAAGACAAATTAGCGATTGGTTTTCTCAAATGATTTCGGGCAAAAACTGCACCATAGAAAAAGGATAAAAGCCTTATGAATAGAACGGTAAAAAAGGTGTGGAAGCTTTCACGCTCCGGTAAAATGCCGGTCAATCAGGAGATCATTGGGATCATCGGAACCGGAAGAGGAGTGGGGGTGACCCATTTTACGGTTATGACAGCAGGATATCTGGGAGGAGTCTTAAGAAAGCGGTGTGCGGTTTTGGAATGGAACAGCCATGGGGATTTCCGGAATATGAGAAAGCTGTGCGCAAAGGAACAGTCTCAGGCCGGATGTTTTCATATACTGGAAGCGGATTATTATGAAAGAGCGGGGATTGATACGCTGTTATTGTGCAAAAAGTCCGGTTACCAGGCAGTGATTGTGGATTACGGAACCGTAAGGGGCAATCTGGAAGAATTTTTAAGATGCGACAGGCAATTTGTTCTCGGGAGCTTAAGCGAGTGGCAGATGGAAACGTTTCTGGAGTTTGAGAGTAAGGGGAAAAAAGCGGAAAAGAGCTGGAAGACGCTCGTATCGTTTGGAAGCGAGGAAGCCAGAAGGAATGCGGAAAAGAGGCTTAACACACCCATCTATCGAATTCCGGTTTCAGTAGACGTATTTGCTGTCACCGGTGAAATCATAGGCTTTTATCAGCAGTTTTTTTAAATACGGGGGAGGAATTATGTCACGGCAAAACCCTTGTGGTTCTCCCCCGGCCTATGTAACAAATGAGAAACAGACGGGGGATATGCAGATGAGAACAGAAGATGCCAGGGAAAGGAACGGGCAGGCAGAGAAAGGTCAGTATCTGGCAGGGCTTAAAAAATACCGGGATCAGGGAATCGCCATCATTATCGATGGAGAAGAACTGCCGGAGAAAGACTGGAATAAAATATTTGAAATAAGGGAGGATGATAGTTTTTATATGGCCGATTTTGTTCCTGACGGAGAGACCGGAAAACTGCGGGAAATAAGATTTGACCGGGTTTATTACCGGTAAATACTGGATCGTGCCAAAAGGGACGCATGCGGGATGCCATCTTCAGCCTTAAGCTGGCTGCTTCAGTGCGTCAGGGCGGGAATAGGGGATATGTAATGTAATGAAAATGTAAATTCCAAAAAATAAGAATTGTGATATAATGGGCAAAAGAGAGCGAAGATAAGTTTGCTCACGATATAATCCAAAAGATAGTATAGGCATAAGACGATACGATCCATTAGCAGGAGGAAAACAGATGAAGAAGAAAGCAGCGCCGGTTCTTGCGACGCTAGGATTGATTTTGTTAGTGACCGCCATATTTTCAGGGGTGTGGTTTCTGGAACGGTATATTCCCTCAAAGGAACAGGCAGATATAGCCGGACTGCTGGGAGTAAAGGGAGATGAAGTGGCCCTTTATCTCAATGAGGATCTGCAGGAGGCAAAAGGGCTTTACCTGCAGGAACAAACCTATCTCCCGATTGAGTGGGTGAATGATATGTTAAATGAGCGGTTTTACTGGGACAGCAATGAAAATCTTCTTGTGTATGCCCTGCCGGACTCCATTGTCTATGCGGATCATTCCACGGTCGGAACGTCTGGGAAACCCCTGATCTGGGTAAATGAGAACGGGGTTTATTTGTCCGTCGGACTGGTGGCAAATTATACGGATATCCGCGTGACTGCCTATGACAGCGCTGAGCATAAGAGGATTTTTATTAATAACAACTGGGATGCCCAGCAAAAGGCAGTGGTTTCCGAAAAGGGAAATGTCAGGGTAAAAGGCGGAGTGAAAAGTCCCATTGTGACATGGATTTCTCCCGGAAGCCAGGTCACTGTTCTGGAATCTATGGCTAGGTGGGATAAGGTGCGGACGGAAGACGGATTTGTAGGCTATGTGGAACGCAAACGGCTGGGGGAAGTGACCAGTGAGGTTCTTAAAAGTACTTTTGCAGCGCCGGTTTACACGAATGTTTCCATGGAAGAACCGGTTTGCCTTGCCTGGCACCAGATGACAACCCTTGAAGGAAATGGTTCTTTTGACAGCGTGATCGCCAATACAAAAGGGGTCAATGTCATATCTCCGACCTGGTTTGAGCTTACGGACAATGAAGGAAACTTCCGGTCCCTGGCTCAGGAGGATTATGTAAAGAAAGCTCATGATAAGGGTTTAAAAGTCTGGGCCCTCATCAATAATTTCAGCCCTGATGTAAATACGGAGATCCTGATGTCAAAGACCTCCATCAGACGGAAGCTGATTGATGCCCTTATGTCGGAAGTGGATCGTTACGGCCTTGACGGGATTAATCTGGACTTTGAGGGAATCAAGGAAGCAGCAGGGGTCCATTATGTACAGTTCATACGGGAGCTTTCCATACCATGCCGTGAGAAGGGGATCGTCTTATCCGTGGATAATTATGTTCCGGCTCCCGGCAATCAGTTCTATAACCGAAAAGAGCAGGGGATCGTGGCTGATTACGTGATTATTATGGGATATGATGAACATTATGCAGGCGGGGACGCCGGTTCTGTGGCTTCCATTCAATATGTGGAAAACGGGATCAGGGATACCCTGGCCCAGGTGCCAAAGGAAAAGGTGATCAATGGAATCCCCCTCTATACAAGGGTGTGGACCGAAGGACCTGATGGAAAGGTTACCTCTTCCTCTTTGGGCATTGCCCGCGCAAAAGATTGGGTCAGTGAAAATCAAGTGGAATTATACTGGCAGGAGGAATTGGGCCAGTATTACGGAGAATTGCAGTCAAAGGAAGGGCTTAAAAAGCTGTGGCTGGAAGAAGAACGGTCCATAGGACTTAAGATGGATCTAATAAAACAGTATGGCCTGGCAGGTGTGGCTTGCTGGAAGCTGGGATTTGAACCGTCAGACTTGTGGGATGAAATCCGGCTTGATAAAAAGTAAACGAAAGACGCGTAAGAGACAGAAAGGTCAGGTTATGAGAAACAGGATCGTATTGGCAGCATTGCTGGGCGTGGCGTGTATGCTGGCAGGGTGTTCGCTCAAGGGAACAGAGCCGGAAAGCACCAGCGCAGAGAGTACTTCTCCGCAAGAGACAGAAACAACGAGGACGGAACCGACGACCATTGAAGAATTCCCCCAAACTTCGGAGGATCCGGCTTCACAGCCTCCTGAAGAAGCCTTTGACAATGGCTGCAAGATCATTGTAGCTACGGATATTCATTATTTAGCCAGGGACTTGACGGATTTTCAGAAGGGGTTCCAATACAGTATAGACCATGGTGACGGCAAGGTGATGCAATACATCTGGGAGATAACGGATGCTTTTGTGGAAGAGGTTAAAAAGGAACGGCCCGATCTGGTGATCTTAAGCGGAGATCTGACCTATGAAGGCGAAAAGGAAAGCCATGAAGAATTTGCCGAAAAGCTTGGTAAAATTGAAGAAGCCGGTATCCCCGTGATCGTTATTCCTGGAAACCATGATATCAATAATTCTAAGGCAGCTCAATTTGTGGGAGATACCTTTCTGGGGGCGGAAAATGTGACTTCAGATGAATTCGAGGAGATCTACCAGGACTTCGGATACAATGAGGCGGTCAGCCGGGACCCTGCTTCCTTAAGCTATGTTTATCAGGTAAATGATTATACCAGAGCCTTAATGCTTGATACATGCCAGTATGAACCGAGAAATCTGGTTGGAGGAATGATCCGGGATGATACATATGACTGGATTGAGGAGCAGATGGAGGAAGCCTGGAATCTGGGGATGAATATGATTCCGGTAGGCCATCATAACCTTCTTGATGAAAGTGAAGTATACTTACAGGACTGCACCATTGAACACAGTGAACAGCTTATTGACCAGCTGGAAAGCTGGGAGGTCCCCTTGTTTTTAAGCGGTCACCTTCATGTGCAGCACTATATGAGGTCCAGAAACGACTCCGGGATCTATGAGATCGTTACCAGTTCCTTATCCACGCCGCCTTGCCAGTATGGGATCTTATATTATGGAGACGACGGGAGTTTCCGCTATCATACAAAGCCGCTGGATATGAAGGAATGGGCAAAAAAGACGGGAAGCACTGATAAAAATCTTTTGAACTTCGATGAATTTGGGAAAAAGTTTTTAAGCAAGGTATTTTACAATCAGGCTCAGGATGAGTTTAAGAGGCTTGATACATTAAAGGGATTGACCAAAACTCAGAAGGAACAGATGGCAAAGGTCTATGCGGAGCTTAACGAAGCCTGTTATGCAGGAACCGTTACAGACATCCGGGATAAAGCCAAAGCGAAGGCCGGCTACAAGCTGTGGGAAGAGGAAGGGTATCCCAGCATCCTGGCTCAATATCTGGAATGGATTACGAACGATGGGACAAGGGACTATAATGCATTGAGCTCAGAATAACAGGAAAGTCGCAGGGAGCAGTTCTTTTTTATTTCACTAAAAGATATAATTCATTAAGAAGATGAATCAGGTAGAAAATGTGAAATTTAAGAAGTGGGAACCCCTTATGGCACTGGTTTTGCTGGTGCTGGTATATGTAATATCAAGTCAGGCTGGAAAGATGACGGCGGGGGTCAAGGCAAAGGCCGAAAAAGAAAGGCCAGTCGTCGTCATAGATGCGGGACATGGAGGAAATGATCCGGGAAAGATCGGAATTGACGGAACCCTGGAAAAGGATATAAATTTGCAGATAGCATACCGGTTAAAAAAGTATCTGGAAGCTTCTGACGTGAAAGTGGTTCTGACCAGAGAAGATGACAATGGATTGTATACGGAAAAGGACAGCAGAAAAAAGATGGCGGATATGAGCAAGCGCTGTGAGATCATCAATGATGAAAGCCCGTCACTTACCGTCAGCATCCACCAGAACAGCTATCATGAGGAATACGTATACGGAGGACAGGTATTTTACTATAAAAAGTCGGATAAGGGAAAAGAGCTGGCAGAAATTTTACAGAGCCGGTTTGATTATGTGCTGGGCGAGAAAAATACCAGACTGGCAAAACCCAACGATAACTACTATCTTCTTTTACATGTGCGGACCCCGATCGTAATCGTGGAATGCGGTTTTTTGACCAACTGGAAGGAATCAGCTCTTTTGAATAACACGGATTACCAGGACCGGGTTGCCTGGACGATCCACATGGGGGTCATGGAATATTTGAATACGAGGTAAGGAAAGTACATACAATCTTGTTAATCGAATGAAGCGTATTGGGAGAAATCTATGAAAAACCGTCCGGCACCGGGCGGTTTTTCATGTTTGACAAGTCGTCAAAACCCAGATAAAAAGCCTTTTAAGAAAATTTGGCTGCAGCAGGTCAAAGGAGATTGTCTCTATTATCAGGGAATTAAATTTGTCCCATTTATTTGAGGAGCAAACGTTTGGTTAAATAAATTGGAATTTTTAGTCGAATTATGATATGATAAAAATATATCGTATGAAAAAAGTGGCGGTCTGAAGAATGAGAAAGGGGAAATTTTATGAAAACGTTATTCAGAAAAGGGCGGTTTTATGTAAACGGCTCCTTCGCTTTGGGAGACTTGCTGGCAGAGGATGGAGTAATACGGGATATATCAGAAGTTCACAACGGGGATGCAGCCGTTGTTTATGATATGGAAGGAAAGCTGGTGGTTCCGGGATTTATCGATATACATACCCACGGAGCCGCAGGCGTTGATGTGAACAAGGCTACAGCGGAGGATTATGAAACAATCTACCGCTTTTTTGCCGCCCAGGGTCAACGGCCTGGCTGGGGTCGGTGTAGCGAACCTGGTGGTACTTGATGAAGCATGCAAGGTTCTTAAGACATATGTACATGGAAGAGAATGCCGCTGATACCGGCGAGGAAGGATTTTGATAAAATGAGCGGTTATTTGTATGGATTGTTTCTATTGATCAGTTTTGGCGCATCCATTGCAGGCGCCATCTGCGGAATTGGCGGAGGCGTTATCATAAAGCCCACATTAGATGCATTTGGGGTATTAAGCGTATCTGCGATCAGCTTTCTGTCAGGTAGCACTGTGCTAGCAATGACCTGTTATTCTGTAATCAAAGGGAAAATGAGCGGAGAGTCTCTGGTGGATATGAAGACGGGGACGCCTCTTGCCATAGGGGCTGCCATAGGAGGAGTTGTGGGAAAGTCCATGTTCCAGGCAGTTTCTTCCTTGTTTGCAGACAAGGACATGGTGGGGGCTGTTCAGGCGGCCTGTCTCCTGGTGATCACTCTGGGAACGCTGATCTATACGATTAAAAAGGACAGGATCCATACTCATCATGTGACCAATCCGGTCATTTGCGTGCTGATCGGACTGGTTCTTGGGATCCTTTCTTCATTTTTGGGAATTGGAGGGGGCCCTATCAATCTGGTGGTGCTGTTTTTCTTTTTTTCCATGGATACGAAGGCAGCCGCCCAGAATTCCCTTTACATTATCCTGTTTTCCCAGATCACAGGACTTTTGAATTCCCTGGTAACAGGGACGGTCCCGGAATTCTCCATCTGGCTTTTGGTCCTTATGGTGATAGGAGGGATCTTAGGCGGGATGAGCGGCAGGGTGATCAATAAAAAAATTGATGAAATGGTAGTGGATAAGCTGTTCCTGTTTTTGATGGTAGTCATTATTGGAATTAATATATATAATATTTATCAATTTATGTAAACCTTCAGGGCTGTTGCGGATACGGTTCGCTTCAGCTCTTTTTGCTGCACGGAATCAGGAAAGGTGACTTTGATGATAGGAATATTGGTTGTGGCTTTTTCCGCTCTTCTTGGAGGTCTTGTCCAGGCGGTAACAGGTTTTGGAGGGGCGATCATCATTTTGATTTTTCTTCCCCTCCTCCTGTCCATGAATGCGGCTCCTGCTTTAAGTGATGTGATTACCATGATCCTGTCCTTTTCTATGTTCTGGCGGTACCGGGAGTCGGTAAGTTATAATGACATGCAGAATGCGGCACTAATCGGATTTATCGGACAGTTTATCGGTTATTACATTGCTGAGAAAAAGGGCATTGACGCGGATCAGCCAAGACATTTGTCACAGGCGATTGTGATTCAGTGATTTTTGAAATTTTCTAAGAGATACAGGAGTCCATAAAAAGAGCTGCCCATGGCTGATTATCATCAGACATCGGGCAGCTCTTTTCCTGTAAATCTATTCTTCCTTTATCAGTTGTTCCAGGAGATTTTTAGCCATGAGAATATCCTTTTTTTGCTCTTCGCCGGATATCTCCCGTTCTATGGTAATATCTCCCGCATATCCTATTTCTTTCAGCTTTGCCACAAAGGCGGGGTAATTCACTTTTCCCTCACCAAGAGGAACCTCTTCACCAAGCATATGACCGTCCGTAGGATATTTTCCATCCTTTCCGTGAATTCCCATCACGTATTCCCCGAATACTTCCAGGGCGTCTACGGGGTTGGCTTTGCCGTACATGATTAAATTGGCAGGGTCCAGGTTGATTCCCACATTGCCTTTTCCTGCATCCTTTTCGATATCCTGTATGGCTCTTTTTAATGTGACCGGGGTTTCCTGGCCTGTTTCAAAAAGGAAATTCTGCTGATTCTTTTTACACTGTTTTACCAGCGCTTTTAAGCATGTCAGGACGCCCTGGTAATGGGGATCGTAGGGATTTTCCGGCATGTAGCCCACATGGGTTGCCACATCCCGAACATGGATCATGGCAGCAAAATCAATCCCTTTTTCCAGCATCTTCATTCTCTCAAAACGGAATGCCTCGGGCACAAGACCCAGGGTAAGCTGACCGTCATAGAAATCCCATACTCTTGGGCCTTCCCATCCGCACCAGAAGGCGGTAATATCCACTTTGTGACGGCTTACTGCGGCATTTACCTTATCTGCAGTTTTCTCATTCATCAATTTCTGGTCCCAGCACACCAGCTGGCAGCTTTCCATACCCATAGAGCGAAGCTCCGCAAATTTACCTTCCACGTCCGTATCCTGAAATAGTTCAACTAAACTTCCGATTCTCATAGGAAATACCTCTCTTTCTTTTTATCAGCCCTTAACAGCCCCGGCCGTAATGCCTCCCACAATATGCTTCTGCATGAAAACAAAGAAGATCAGGCTTGGGGCCATGGACATCACAATTCCCGGAAGGGCGTGTTCCCAGTCCGCCGATTGGGCGGAAAACTGCATATAAAGCGCATTCTGGATGTTCATTGCCCGTGCATTTCCTCCGACGATCAACTGGTTGGTGATGATATCATTCCATGTAGCAAGAGTGTCCAGAACCACGACTGTTGTCAGGATGGGCTTTAGCAGCGGGAGAACAATGGTAAAATAGGTCCTTACCTTGGAAGCACCGTCAATACAGGCGCATTCCTCCAGCTCAATGGGAACATTTTTTACAAACCCATGAATCATATAGACTGCCAGGGGCATACACAGCCCTGTACTTACCAGGATATATCCGATCTTATTCCCTGTCATGCCAAGACTTGCCACCAGCCTGGTCAAAGTGATCATGTAGGACTGGAAGGGCACCATCATTGGCATGATAATAAGTGCAAAGCACACCGCGGACAATCTGCCCTTTGTCCTTGCCAGTTTATAGGCTGCCATAGGTGCCAGCAGCGCGATCACGCATACTGTGCATGCCGTATACAGCAGGGTATTGCTGATGAGCATCGGAAATCGGAATTTCGTCCATGTTTCCATGTACATGTTAAGACTCCAGCTCTCAGGAAGGGCCAGGAACTTTTGAAGTATGTCGTTATAAGGTTTAAAAGAATTAATAAATATCAGAAGCAGAGGCATCAGCCAGAACACAGAACAGATAAACACAATAACGGAAAGCACGCTGATTTTTTTTATTTTTTTCATTACGCCTCTATCTCCTTACCCTTAGTTACCTTAAGCTGTACTGCAGTGATCAAAAGCACGAAGACTACAAATACCAGTGACTTTGCGGTAGCCATTCCGTAACGGTTGTTAAAAAATGCTTCCTTATAGATGTTGTATGCCACGGAAATGGTGGAATTGGCCGGTCCGCCCTTGGTAAACACCATGATGACATCAAACAGTTTAAATGAGAATGTCAGGGATGTAAGCATACAGATGGAAACTGCAGGCATGATCAAGGGAATGGTCACCCTTCTTAACACCTGGAATTTGTTGGCTCCGTCTATTTTGGCGGCTTCGATCAGTTCCCTTGGTACGGAAATGATGCCGGCAATATAATTCACCATATAGAATCCCAGATTCTGCCACACGGTCATAATCACGACTACGAAAAATGCAAGCTTCGATGATCCCAGCCAGCTCCAGTGAAACACCTCCCAGCCGGTTGCCTGATACAGAGCCTCAAACCCGGGACCGAGGATGAATTTCCAGATCAGGCTGATGGCCGTCAGGCTTATGATATAAGGTATGTAATAAAATGCCCGCCCCACGCCCCGGCTTTTCTTTTCCTCCGCCATGACCAGGGCAACAGTCAGGGATATAATGTTTACCGCCACTACAAAAAACACCGAGAACTTTAGTGTAAATGCAGCGCTTTTCCAAAAAAGTGCATCGTTTGAGAATATATTAACAAAGTTCTGAAGTCCCACGAATTTCATGTCCTTACTGATCCCATTCCAGTCAAAGACCGAGTAGTACAGGTTCATCAGAAACGGTACATCTGTAGAAAACAGTACAAACGCCACCGCTGGAAATACAAACAATGCGAATATCAATAAATCTTTTGCTTTTTCTTTGTTTTTCACTTTCATGCCTCCTGGGTTTCCGTTTCCGTCAGGCTCCGGTTTCTCAAACTGAGGGTTCAGTTTTTCTGGGTCGGCCATCCCTTCTGGAACTCCTCTGTCACCTGCTGCGCTGTCATATCGCCTATCATATACGCCTGCATTGCAGGACCAACGATATCAGAATATCCCGTAGGCGCAATGGTGTGGATCCAGCCGTTTGTCTTTCCATTTTCCACGTATGATGACGCATCATTGGCAAGAGCGCCCTTAACTTCCATGGTTGTCTTAGCTCCCGGTACGCCTCCTACGCCGTCACACATCCATTTCTGGCCTTCCTCCGATGTGAGGATATACTCCAGATATTCCTTTGCCAGATCCAAATGCTTGGAATCCTTGTTCACGATATAGGTCCAGTTACAGGAAGACAGCAGTGTGGCATCTTCCGGATTATCACTTACCGGACAGGGAAGGAATGCCAGACGGGCATCGGGGTTAAAGGAATCCAGGGTAGACTGGCACCAGTCGCCCATATGGATAATGGCTGCCTCTCCGTTTGCCAGCATGTTTTCGCTTGTTTCCCAGTCGATTTCAAGTGGTTTATCAGGACCATATTTCACAGCAAGATCCAGGAGACGGAAGAGATTCTGGAAATTCTTCATATCCTTAAAGGCAAGATCGCCGCTGTTTAATTTATCCACGACTCCCTTTGCATCCAGGGACTTATCCATTATAAAATGAGTGGAAAGGTGATGAAGGACCCATGTTTCCTTTGCTGCCAAAGCAAAAGGTGTGATCCCGGCTGCAGACAGCTTTTCGCAGGCTGCCTCAAGCTCATCCATGGTATCCGGAAGTTCTGTGATCCCGGCTTTTTCAAACAGCTCAATGTTATAGATCAGGCCCAAATTCTCATAGGTCCATGGAAGTGACATGATGTTTCCGTCCCCGTCTTTTCCCGTTTCCAGGGCAGCTTCCTTGAATTTGCCTAATACTTCTTTATCCTCTGTCCAGTTATAAGCATATTCGTTATATTTCTGGGCTGCCGTACCGGATTCCACATCAAATACATCCGGGATATCTCCTGAATTCACGCGGGACTGAAGCAGCGTACTGCTGTCGTTTGCAGCGTGCTGTACTTCGATTTTAACGCCAGGGTGGGCCTCTTCGAATTTTTTAGCCATCTCTGCATACTCTTCAAGGCCGTATGCATGGGCGTCAAATACCTTTAAGGTGATTTCTTCCGCCGTTTTTGCCTGATCCTTTGAGACGCTTCCGCTGCATGCTGTAAGGCTGGGAACAGCCAATGCCGTTGTCATCAGGATAGCCAATGCTCTCTTCATCATAATTTTTCCTCCTAAAATATGAAAATTTTAATTGTTACCTTTTCGTTACATACTCCTTTGCCCGCTTCCATTCCCTGATCGCCTGGCGTACAGACTGAATGCCTTCCTCCAGAGGGGCGACTTCAACTGGTTTTCCTTCCTGGAGACATTGGATGAAATATTTTATTTCCGTATAATAAGGGCCCAGATTGGATATGTTGATTCCGGCAGAGTCATCGTTTACGTCATACTCCCGGTGGAGCCTCGGATGCTCGATTCTGCCGTCATTTTTATAAATAGTCAGAGGCGTTTCCTCACGTCCCTTAAATACGACACTGGCTTCCTCAAAGCATGCATGGAAGCTGGCTTCAAAAGGAAGAGAGGAGCTTATGTCCCATATTCCTTCCGTTATGGCAAAAACCTTGCCGAATTCATAGGCGGTAAAGATCTGGTTGATCATGCCGCTGGAAAAGGCAGTGGCCCTTACATCAAAGGAATCCGGTTCTCCCAGCATATACCGGAGGAAATCTAAGTCATGTACGTGGAGGTCCAGTACAACGGACCCGCTTTTCCCCTCCTCGTGGAACCAGTCCTCATATCCCCAGGCGGCATCTCCGCTGACTCTCTGCATAGTGATGGATTTAAGCGCTCCAAACCTTCCGGTATCGTAGCACTCTTTTAAGTACCGGTATTCATCAAAGGATCTCACCACCTGTCCTACCATTACCTGAACCCCATTTCTTTTCTGGGCGTCCATAAGCTTTTCGGCCTCTTCCTCTGTCAGGCATACAGGCTTCTCGACAAATACATTCATTCCCTTATCCATAGCTGCCAGAGCATGCTCCGTATGGAGATAACTTGGGAGGCAGATATGGACGCTGTCCAGGGATTCCGTCTCCAGCAGCTCCATACCAGTTTTATACTGCCTGGCATTGGGCCATTGTATTGCGGCCTTTTCCAGAAATTCCGGCCTGCAGTCTGCCAGGGCCGTCACTTCTACATTCATTTTCGTTGACAACGCCTTTAACGATAGGTTATGAGTTGTGCCCATTCCTCCACATCCGATCAGTCCTAATTTCATATCATCATCCTCTTTCATTAGTTTGTACAGTGACCTTACTAATATAATTTAAAATTAAAAGCCATTAGGATAAAGTTGTTGTATTCTGGCTTTTGATATCTAAGAATTATATTAATTTGTTGAAAATACAATAGCATTAAGCGACACATATGTCAATATATTTTTTTGATTCATATAAAATAAATGTAATTAGTGATATTTATTTAGAAAATTAATTCATTATTTTATGAAACATTCATATAAAATAGATATTGGTCATATCAAGTTTCAATTTATTTATACTAATTTGCTTATTTTCCATAGATAAGACCTCTTTTTATATAGCTTTTCTCGGGAATGAGGCTTTTCTGCGTATTTTTCCTGGAATTATTGCAACTATCTATATTTTATGATACATTATTTGATAAGGTTACTTTACTAAATATTTGTTAAGGAGGTGGGGTGCAGCTTCTGATGCAGCAGATCATGAGAAGGGGAAAGGTGTTTCAGTTGTGAAATACGCCTAAAAGTCAGAAAAGGGCTTTGCCTAAGGAGAAGCGGAATTGCCATATGTGTGGTTTTCCAGAACTTCATGGGGCCAGAGACAGTTCGATCAGTAATTTATCATAACAAGCAAAGGACAGGCAGGAAATTATGAAACTTGTAAACCAACAGTTAATTAAAAATACAAATCTAAAGCAATTGTACAATTCCATTTACCGAAACCCAGGGATCTCAAGAGCGCAGCTCTCCAAAGATTCTCACTTAAGTAAAACTGCAGTTTCCTCCCTGGTGGATGAACTGATTGCGCGCAAATTTGTATACGATTCCGGTGCCAGTGACAGTACGAATGTGGGCCGTAAGCCCAACAGTTTGTTGCTTCGTGCGGAACAGTATTATGTGGCTGTTTTCTTACTGGAGGAGAAGAGACTCAATGCGGCCCTGGTGGACATCACCGGTACCTCTTCCTTTTGTGAGCAGGTGGATGTCCCTTCCCTTGACAGCTACATTCTTCTGTGCCAGGAATACATCCATCAGACTGTGCTGCAGCAGATAGACAGGGAACAGTTCCTGGGGATTTGCGTGGTGGTTCCCGCAATGATAGATCCTGACAAGCGGGAAATATTCGCTACAACACTGAACCTTCCGGAAAAAGACTTTGTAGGCCAGCTCCAGCACGCATTCTCCGGTTTTCCGGTAGCACTTTTAAATGATACGGCCTGCTTTGCTTATGCGGAAAAGGTTTATACTCAGATTACGGAAAAGGATTTCGCATTTATTAACTTCGGGAAAGGGATCGGCGCTACCTTATTCATCCATAATGAGATGCTGGGCCGTGCTTCTGCTTCCTACACCCAGTTCGGTCATTATTCCATTGACCCTAAGGGAGAGCTTTGTTCCTGCGGGAACCGGGGATGCCTGGAGTTAATGATCGGGGAAGCGTCCTTAAAAGACCGTATTTCTAAAGCAGGAGGAAGTCCGGCTTTCAGGAGATCATCGAACGTTACCTATGGGGATCTTGGCCAGGCCAGTGTATATGGAGATATGGTTTCCTGCAAAGTAGTGCGGGATATCGCTGATGAATTTTCCATGGCTTTGTGCAATTTGATCTGTATGGTGCATCCAAAGCTGATAATTATCGGAGGTAAGGGAAAAGACCTTGGGCCTTTATTTCTCCAGGAAATCCAGGAATGTCTGGGCACTATGGGATTTCGCCGCATGGTGAACTCCGTCAGCGTCAGGTACAGCCTTCTGGATTCCAGTGCCCTTTATAATGGCGCAATGAAATATTTCTTTGATATCCATTACAATTTTACTCAGGATATGGCCGGAAGCTTTTTTATCGGCTGATGGGGTTTTCCGGCTATGTTGTTTTCTTATGAAACGGAGGTACGCCAATGGAAAAGTTAAGAGCTGCAATTATGGGCTGCGGAAGAATCTCTTCCTGTTATGAAGATGCCTTTCGCAGACTTTCGGATTATGTAGAGTTAGTATGTGCTATCGATATTGACGAAGATAAGGCTAAAGCTTTTGGGGAAAAATTCAACTGCCATTACAGTAGGGATCTGGAGTCCGCGCTGCAATACCGGATTGAAATAATACATCTGTGCCTTCCCCATTATCTGCACCCGGTCATGGCTGTAAAAGCCATGGAGGCTGGAATACATGTGCTTACTGAAAAGCCCATTGCTATTTCCCTGCAGGATGCTGACCGGATGATGGAAGTACAGAAGCTTACCGGGAAAAAGCTGGGTGTCATTTTCCAGACCAGATACACAAAAAGTGTGGAGAAGTTAAAACAGCTGATTAGTGAAGGATATTTTGGAAAGATTTTATCTGCCCGGTCTTATCTCACCTGGAACCGTCCTGCCTCTTATTATGAGGGATGCGACTGGAAAGGAACCTGGGATAAGGAGGGGGGCGGCGTCCTGATTGACCAGGCCATTCACAGCATGGACCGTGTCCGTTACATGTTGGGCAGTGACATTGAATGGATTGAAGGAAGCGTTCACAACCACTGTCATGAAATGGTGCATGTGGAGGATGCCGCAGAAGCGGCCATAAGATTTAAAAACGGCTGTATCTACAGCCTTTATGCCTGCAATTCCTATGCTTCCGATGCGCCCATTACCATAGAACTCCAGGGGGAAAAGGGACGCTGCGGTCTGATACAGGATATGGGCTTTTATGAATCGGATGGCTGCTATACAGAAATAAGAAATACCTATGAGACCACAAACGTCGGGCCGGATTACTGGGGAAGCAGCCACCATCTTCAGATCAGGGACTTTTATGAATCGATTCTGCAGGATGGACCTGTAGCTGTAGACGGATCGGAAGGCAGGAAGACTTTGGAGATGGTTAAGGGAATCTATTTATCTTCTTTGGAAAAAAGGCGTATTTATCTGCCGTTTGAGGATGTGTATTATGAGGATTTAAATACGCAGAAGATA
Source organism: Lacrimispora sphenoides JCM 1415 (assembly GCF_900105615.1). Taxonomy (NCBI): domain Bacteria; kingdom Bacillati; phylum Bacillota; class Clostridia; order Lachnospirales; family Lachnospiraceae; genus Lacrimispora; species Lacrimispora sphenoides. The sequence goes on from NZ_LT630003.1 coordinate 4,773,123, forward strand.
TGAAATACATACGTTCATTTGCTTTGCTCTGCAAATGATTCACTACCCGTACCGGGATTATGATTATGTACCAGTTGGAATAAGCACCTGTCCAGTCTGCGCCCCGTCCATCATGCATATAGATAAATTTATATAGATAAATATCGTAATTTTACTAAAATTATGCTGGAAACTGTCGATATAAACTATAGGTATAAAAACAAATTAAGGGGTGCAGCTCATATGGAAATACGGGGTAAACAGGAAAGACAGAATTCAATTGCTCTTAGCAAAAGGCTGGCAATAGGATTCGGTATAGTGAACGTCATAACAATTTTAATATCTTTGATAAGCCTTTTCACCATTTACAGATTACATTCTATAAACAATATGTCAACAGGATTTTTTGCGCTTTCTTCGGCCGCAATATTTTTGCTTACCATTTTATCTGCTGTTTCAAGCTTCATAATATGCAGAGTCTTAAACAAAAGCATTGTGCGCCCTCTTAAAATTCTCAACAATATTGCACGGCAGCTGTCTGTGGGAGATGCAAGCGCAAACGTGCGGGTCCTCACAAAGGATGAAGTGGGAGAATTGATGGAATCCTTCAAGGCGATGGTGGAAAACACCAGGAGACAGGCTCATACAGCCGAAGCAATAGCCCGCGGAGATCTGACTGTGGATGTAAAAGTTAATTCGGAAAAGGATGTCCTCGGCATTGCATTAAGCAGTATCGTAGAGAAAAACAATCACATTCTGTCTCAAATATGCAATACGTCGGGACAGGTTTTAAGTGGGGCCGGCCAAATATCGGAAGCAAGCATACGTCTGTCAGAAGGGGCAGGCCATCAGGCAGGATCCCTTCAGGAGCTGGCTGCTGCTGTAACGGAGGTAAAAAACCGGATCGGCTTAAGTACAGATCATGCGGCCATGGCCATGACCTGTGCAAATGAGGTCAGACATGGAGCCGTGGATGGCAACAGGCACATGGAGGATATGCTGAAAGCCATGGATGAGATCAACCTGTCCTCATCAAATATCTCAAAGGTAATTAAGGCGATCGAGGACATCGCCTTCCAGACAAACTTACTGTCATTAAACGCTTCGGTAGAGGCCGCAAGGGCGGGCCAGTACGGAAAAGGTTTTGCGGTTGTGGCGGATGAGGTGCGTAGTCTTGCGGCCCGTTCGGCAAAAGCCGCAAAGGAAACCGCAGACATGATAGAAAGTTCTATACAGAGAGCAGAGCATGGCATGAAGATCGCAAAGACCACTGCAGACGCTTTTAACAGAATTGTGGGTGGGATAGAGCAGGTCGCCGAATTGGCGGAAAAAATTGCCGGTGCATCGTCGGAGCAAGCTTCCGGTATCGCCCGCATAAACGATGAAATCAGCCAGGTATCCAATGCAGTGCAGGTAAATTCGGCAGCGTCTGAGGAAAGTACTGCTGCAACGGCTGAGCTGTACAAGCAGGCGGAAGCGCTGAAGGTAATGGTGCAGACCTTCAAGCTGAAAACACCCTGTTAAAGAGAACTGCCCACTAACTCTGACATTAGCTACATAGAAAAGGGGTGTTGTTCAACCGCATGCGATTGAACAACACCCCTTTTTATTTATCCGGTTGGCCTACAGAAGAACGATGTTATGTTTTCTGCATTCTTCCCGCATTTCCTTTGGCCAGATGCTGGCCTGAACTTCTCCCACATGAGCCCTGTCCAGAAGAAGCATGCAAAGACGGGATTGTCCGATTCCGCCTCCGATGGTATAGGGCAGTTCTCCGTTTAACAGCATTTTATGGTAAGGCAGGTTTTTCCTGTCTTCGCATCCAGCCTTTTCCAACTGGTTTGCCAGGGATTCTTCATCCACCCGTATGCCCATGCTGGAGATTTCCAGGGCGCAGTTTAAATTCTCAAACCAGAACAGAATGTCCCCGTTTAACTGCCAGTCATCATAGTCAGGTGCTCTTCCGTCATGGGGCTTTCCGCTCCCAAGCTTGTCCCCGATCTTCATGAGAAAGACGCAGCCGTATTCCTTTGTGATTAAGTTTTCCCGTTCCTTTGGGGTTTTGTCCGGATAACGGTCCTCCAGCTCCTGGGATGTGATAAAGGTGATATCCTCTGGCAGATGCTTTACGGCATGGGGGTATTTGTACCAGACCTCATGCTGCATGTGCTTGATGATCTTAAAGATGGTTCGGACGGTTTCCTTTAAGGTTTCCTCATTCCGCTCCTCTTTGGTAATAACCTTTTCCCAGTCCCATTGGTCTACATAACAGGAGTGGAGGTTGTCTAAGTCCTCGTCTCTACGGATGGCGTTCATGTTGGTATAAAGGCCTTCGCCGGGCAGAAAGCCATATTCATGAAGGGCCATGCGCTTCCATTTGGCAAGGGAGTGAACAACTTCTACGGTTTCGTCCGGAATGCCGGCGATATCAAACCGTACCGGGCGCTCCACGCCGCTTAAATCATCGTTTAATCCGCTGCTGCGCTCTACAAATAGGGGGGCTGAGATTCGTTCCAGAGTCATTTCCTTACCAAGCTCTTTTTGAAACGTATCTCTAATGTATTTAATGGCCTCCTGGGTCTCCCGTACAGAGAGTTTGGGGTCATAGTTTTCCGGTATGATGATTTCCATGTGGTATTCCTCCCAAATAAAATGTTTTTATTATGGTATCATTAATATGAAAATCGTGCAACCATTGTTTTATCCTGAGTAACAGGAAGGAAAGCTTTTGGCAGGCAGCAAAAAAGTTGCATGGAAACTGGGCCTGTGATATGATTAATGGAAGTTATTAAAAGAAAAGAGCAGAGTAATATGAAGACAGAACGAATTATAATAGAAGATAAAGAACAGCCGGAGGAAGAACTGTTAAAGAAGCCTGCGGAAATATTAAGAAACGGCGGTCTGGTGGCGTTTCCAACGGAAACCGTATACGGTCTTGGAGCCAATGCCTTAAACGAAGAGGCAGCGGGGAAAATTTATGCGGCAAAGGGCAGGCCCTCGGATAACCCGCTGATCGCCCATATAGCAGATTTTGATGATCTGCCTCCCCTGGTAACTGTCATACCCGAAGCAGGAAGACGGCTGATGGAAGCGTTTTGGCCGGGTCCTTTGACCCTTATTTTCCCGAAAAGCGATCTGGTTCCCTATGGGACTACCGGAGGACTTGATACGGTGGCAGTGCGCATGCCTGCCGATCCGGTAGCCAATGCTCTCATTCGTTTGGCCGGGGTGCCGGTGGCAGCGCCAAGTGCCAATACCTCCGGACGGCCAAGTCCCACTACTGCTGATCATGTATGGCAGGATATGAATGGAAAGATTGATATGATCGTAGACGGAGGGGCCGTAGGAATCGGAGTGGAATCCACGATCATCGATGTATCAGGGGACGAGCCGGTGATTTTAAGGCCGGGTGCCATAACACAGGAAATGGCTTTTTCTGTTCTTGGACAAGAGGTCCCTCTTGACCCTGCCATTGTTTCAGGGCCGATGAAAGCGGATGTGAGGCCAAAGGCCCCTGGTATGAAATATAAGCATTATGCGCCAAAAGCAGACTTAACTCTGGTAGAGGGCGAAACAGAGAATGTAATACGGACTATAAAACGGCTGGCAGAAGAAAAGCTTTCCAAAGGGTTTCGTGTGGGGATCATCTGTACCGAAGAAACGAAAGAGAGATATCCTGATGGAATGGTAAGAAGCATGGGATTACGTGCCAGGGAGGAGACCATTGCCCATAACCTTTACGGAGTACTGAGGGAATTTGATGATCTGGACGCGGATTTTATTTTTTCTGAAAGCTTCTCCAGAGATCATTTGGGACAGGCTATTATGAACCGGTTGACCAAGGCGGCAGGATACCATATTTTAAATGCAGGCTGTAAAGAAGACTGTGTTCATGATTAAGGAGAAAAGCGGATTGCGGATATCCGCTTTTCCAATTCAAAGGAGGAAATACCCTTAGGGTATCCCTGTACACCCGATGAAGCGGGGTGGGCCCTGCCCATAAAGCATGGGCAAGAAGGAGGATAAGAAATGGCGGGAAAAAGAGAAGATTATATTACATGGGATGAATATTTTATGGGAGTAGCGGCTCTTTCCGCAAGGCGATCCAAGGATCCCAGCACCCAGGTGGGAGCCTGCATCGTAAGCCAGGATAATAAGATTTTATCCATGGGTTACAATGGGTTTCCCATGGGCTGCTCGGATGATGAATTTCCGTGGGACAAGGAAGATGAGCAGGCAGATCCTTACAATGCCAAATATTTCTATTCCACCCACAGTGAATTAAATGCTATCCTTAACTACAGAGGGGGCAGCTTAGAAGGCAGCAAGCTTTATGTTACTCTGTTCCCCTGCAACGAATGTGCGAAGGCCATCATACAGGCCGGAATTAAAACCATTGTTTACGGTTCGGACAAGTATGACGGTACTCCTGCAGTCAATGCTTCCAAGCGGATGCTCAATGCAGCAGGGGTCCGGTATTACCAGTATCAGCCGACTGGAAGAAAGATAGAGATCGAGGTTTGAGATGAAATTTTTGCTGGTGGCGCTCAACGCCAAATATATCCATTCCAATCCCGCTGTTTACAGCTTAAAGGCCTATGCGAAAGCCCATGTAAGAGAACCGGAACTGGAGGATGGAAGGTTTCAGATTGAAACTTTAGAATACACCATTAACAATCAGCCCGATGAAATCTTAAAGGATATTTTCTTAAGGAAACCGGATGCCATTGGGTTTTCCTGTTACATCTGGAACTTTTCCTATGTATTAGAGCTGATCCGGGACCTTCCGAAAGTTCTCCCTCATGTGGAGATCTGGCTGGGAGGTCCCGAGGTGTCTTATGACGCCCCTGAAATCCTTTGCCGGGAGCAATCCGTTTATGGGGTCATGATGGGGGAAGGAGAGGAAACCTTTTCTGAAGTGGTGCGATGCTATCTGGAGCGGTTCAGGGGAAACCTTAATGGCAGGAATTCTTCTTTTCAGGCGATAGACGGTACCGCCGTAAGAGATGAGGAAGGAAATGTTACAATGAATCCGCGAAGGACAGCGGTGGACATGAACTCTATTCCCTTCTTCTATAAAGATCTAAAGAATTTTGAGAACCGTATCATTTACTATGAAAGCAGCCGCGGCTGTCCTTTTTCCTGCAGTTATTGCCTCTCTTCCCTGGATAAGTCCGTGAGGCTTCGCGATAGTACCCTGGTTATAAAGGAGCTTAATGTGTTCCTTGAAAACCGGGTTCCCCAGGTGAAATTTGTGGACAGGACCTTTAACTGCAGCAGAAAGCATACCATGGAGATCTGGCGCCATATCATAGAACATGATAACGGGGTGACTAATTTTCATTTCGAGATATCCGCGGATCTTTTAAACGAGGAGGAACTTGAGCTTATGTCCCGTATGAGGCCGGGACTGATCCAGCTTGAGATCGGAGTCCAGAGCACCAACCAGTCAACCATTAAGGAAATCCGCAGGACCATGGATTTGAAGCGATTAAAGAAAAGGGTTGACAAAATCAACAGCTTTGGAAATATCCATCAGCATCTTGACCTGATCGCCGGACTTCCGGGAGAAGATTACCAAAGCTTTCGTAATTCCTTTAATGAGGTATATGAGATGAAGCCGGAACAGCTTCAGCTTGGATTTTTAAAGGTGTTAAAAGGTTCCTATCTGTGGGAGAAGGCGGGGGAATACGGGGTTCAGTTTAAGGAGAAGGCACCCTACGAGGTGCTTTCAACCAAATGGATCGACTACGGCGGGATTCTGAAGCTGAAGGCTTTGGAGGAAATGCTGGAGGTCTACGGAAACAGCGGACAGTTCCGGACGACCTTAGATGAACTTCTTAAAGAGTTTGAAACGCCTTTTGATATGTTTGAGACCCTGGCTGAATATTATGATAAGCAGGGGTACTTAAAAATCAGCCATAACCGAATGGCCCGGTATGAGATCCTGGAAGGATTCCTATACAGCCTGGTACCGGAAAAACGTTCCCTGTACCGGGATCTTCTGGTGTATGATCTTTACCTGAGGGAAAATTTAAAGAGCCGGCCTGTTTTTGCGGCAGACCAGGAACCATTTAAGGACCAGGTAAGGGCATTTTTTGAGGCAGAGGCAGCAGGTTTCCGGTATTTGAAGGAAGGTTATGATGGTTATGAGGCCAGACAGCTCATTAAGATGGCTCATGTGGAGGTATTCCGGGACGGAAGGGCAGTTCTTTTTGATTATAAAAAACGGGATGCCCTGTCTCATAATGCAGCTGCTTATGAAATCGGTGTATGGAGGAAATAATGGCAAAGAGAGAGACAAAAGCAGAACGTCAGGCCAGGGTATTAAAAGTGCTTGAGGCCCTTGACAGGGAATATGGAACTTCATATGTATGCTATTTAAACCACGAAAATCCATGGCAGCTTTTAATAGCGGTCATTTTAAGCGCACAGTGCACCGATGCCAGGGTAAACATGGTGACACCGGACTTGTTCAGGAAGTATGATTCACCAGAGAAATTTGCACAGGCAGATTTAAAGGAATTGGAGAAAGATATCCATTCTCTAGGATTTTATCATATGAAAGCGAAGAACATCATATCCTGCTGTCAGGACCTGGTGGAAAAATTCGGAGGTGAGGTTCCCCGGACAATGGAGGAACTGACCTCTCTTGCAGGAGTGGGTCGTAAAACAGCCAATGTTATCCGGGGAAACATTTACCATGAGCCAAGCATTGTAGTAGATACTCACGTAAAGCGGATCTCCAGAAAGCTGGGCTTTGCAAAGGAAGAGGATCCGGAGAAAATAGAGTATGAGCTGATGAAGGTACTTCCAAAAGAGCACTGGATCTTATGGAATATTCAGATCATTACCCTTGGCAGATCCATTTGTATTGCAAGAAATCCGAAGTGCAGCCAGTGCTTTTTGAAAAAGCTTTGTCCCAGCGCCGGACTGGAACCAAGTCAGAAGAGGGAGGATTAATGTGGTATTATCCTATATTGCCGTAGATTTGGAAACCACCGGTCTTGACCCAAAGCAGGATAAGATCATTGAAATCGGAGCGGTGAAGGTTATAGAGGGGCAGGTTACAGAGAACTACGAAACCTTTGTTAATCCTTACAGGAAGCTGGAGCCTAAGGTAGGTATGCTCACCGGCATTACCAACCGCCAGTTAGAGGCTTCCCGGGGAATTGGAGAGGTGATTGGCGGTTTTTTGGATTTTGCAGGAGATTTACCGATACTGGGACATCACGTAATATTTGATTACAGTTTTTTAAAGCGTGCGGCAATCAATGAGGGCTATGAATTTGAGCGTCAGGGAATCGACACCCTAAAGCTTGCACGAAGATTTATGCCCCCTGATGAGAAGAAAAATTTAACAGCAGCCTGCGTATATTTTGGGATCGTTCAAACCTTAAGCCACCGGGCGCTTGCAGATGCAATGGCAGCCCAAAAGCTTTATCAGGAATTGGCAGATCGGTATGAGAAGGAATCGCCGGAAGCCTTTGGCCCTCAGGCTTTGATTTATAAGGTGAAAAAAGAGCAGCCGGCCTCAAAAAGGCAAAAAGAACACTTGCAGGATTTATTAAAATATCATAAAATAGTTTTATCTGTGCAAACAGAATATTTGTCCAGAAATGAAATATCAAGAATCACGGATAAAATCATAGCACAGTATGGAAGAATATAAGAGAGGTGATACGATATGATTAACTTCAATAATAAAAACAACAGAAAATTTTTATCAGTAGTTTTGATCCTAGTAGTTATTTTACTGATTGCTGCTATGGTGCTTCCTATGATGCTTCAGTTTCTATAAGCGACCCAGGAGGTGTATTGGCAGCGTACAGGCACAGCAGAGTATGAGGAATGATTATGAAAAAGAAAACTTTGTCCATGAGCCTGGCAGCAATCGTAATTGCAGCGGGAATTGGATTTCTTTCTCCCGCATATGCCATGGCTGATACTCTTCCGGATGGAATATATGTGGGAGAATATAATCTGGGGGGTATGACAGAAGAAGAAGCCAGTCAAAAGATACAGAGCCTGGTAAATGAAATGGAAAACCAAAAGATAACATTGATCGTTGACGGACAGCCGGTGGAAACCATAGCAAAAGATCTTGGCTTCCATTGGAGCAATCCGGAGGCTGTGTCCCAGGCCGCATCTTCCTGGCAGGGAGGCAACCTGATCAAACGGTATCTGAATAAGAAGGATATTGAACAAAACCATGTGATCATCCCTCTGGAAACAGCCCTTGATGATGGAAGTGTGGCGTCATTTGTGGCAGAAAAGTGTGCACAGGGAGTAATGGAGCCAAAGAATGCGACCATTGTCCGTGACAAGGGAGTATTTGTCGTGACTCCATCTGCCATTGGAAAAACCGTTGATGTGGCGGCTACAAAGCAGGCTTTAGATGCTGCTCTTGCCAATGGACTTAAGGAGCCGGTAACAGCCACCGCAGTGGTTGTAGAGGTAAAGCCTGCAATTACCACGGATGATTTGATAACCATAAAGGATGTGCTTGGAACCTTTTCCACCAGCTTCTCTTCCAGTGGTGCTTCCAGATCCAAGAATCTGCAGGTGGGCGCAGGTAAGATCAACGGCCACGTGCTGATGCCGGGGGAAACTCTGTCTGGCTATGAGTGCATGCATCCCTTTACCGTAGAAAACGGCTATGCAACGGCATCAGCCTATGAGAATGGCCAGGTAGTAGACAGCATTGGCGGAGGCGTCTGCCAGATTGCTACCACCATTTACAATGCCGTGCTCAGGGCAGAACTGGAAGTTGCCCAGAGGCAGAACCACTCCATGATAGTTGGTTATGTAAAACCCTCTGAAGATGCAGCCATAGCCGGTACGTATAAGGACATTAAATTTACCAACAATTACAGCACGCCCATTTTTGTTGAGGGCTATACTTCCGGAAAGACCCTTACCTTTACCATCTATGGGAAAGAAACCAGACCTGCAAACAGGACCTTTGATTTTGTTTCTGAGACCTTGAGTGTAACGGATCCGGGTGCGCCAAAGGAGATCGTGGATCCAACCATGCCTCCTGGAAGCAGAAGCCAAGTCCAGTCTGCACATAAGGGGATGAAGTCCAGGCTGTGGAAGGTTGTATATGTAGATGGTGTTGAGCAGAGCCGGGAGATCCTTCATACGGATACCTATAATCCATCAAAGGCTATTATAAAGGTCGGGCCGGCCGCTCCTGCGGTTGCTGTACCGGCTGAAACTCCTGGAATTCCCGTAGAAACACCGCCGGTTGTGACCCCGGAGGACACAGTACCTGCAGATACCGGGAACGCAGTACAGGAAGGACCCCAGATACCGGAAGATGCCTCGTTAGAGGCAGGACCGTAAGCGCTGGCAGGTAAGCATATGAGACGGATCGAAAGGGAGAATACCGGAACCGTAAGGCCCGGGCAGGATCTTGTTATTGCAGGATATGCCGGGCTGTCCGGAACGGTGGAAACCGTAAAAAATAAACAGGAAGAATTATATCAATGGTTTTCCAGAGACTATGTAGAACGGATATTGGAATCCGGGAACATGGAACTGGAAGGAGATTTGGAAAAGTGGAAGGAATTCGGTGCATCTGAATGTGAACCGGCAGGTGAGGGCGGAGTTTTAAAGGCTCTTTGGGATTTATCCGGCGCTTATATGACGGGGATCCGTTTTTCCCTTCTCAGGATTCCGGTGAAACAGGAAACCATCGAAATTTGTGAGCGGTACGATTTAAACCCGTACCGCCTTTTCTCGGCAGGCTGCCTGCTTTTTTCGGCTGATAACGGAGGAGATCTGGTACAAGCTTTAAAAGAGCAGGGAATCCATGCAGCTGTGATCGGGAAAGTAACCGGAGGTATCAAACGGATCATTGACCACGGGGAAAGCGTCGGCTATCTTGACCGGCCCACAGAGGATGAACTTTATAAGGTTTTATGTCCAAAAAGCGTGGACAAATAATAAGGAACGCCCTGCGGGCATACCTCTATGTCCAAAGAGCGTGGACAAATAAAAGGAAATCAGGAGGCAGGATATGAGAGAAAAAATATTGGCAATAATTGAAAAAAACAGCAGGATCGATTTAAAGGATCTGGCGATTCTTTTAGGGGAAAATGAGGCCGCCATTGCCAATGAAATCGCTGAAATGGAAAAAGAGCATATCATATGCGGCTACCACACCCTGATTAACTGGGATAATACCAGCGATGAAAAAGTTATGGCTCTGATTGAGGTTAAGGTCACTCCCCAGAGAGGTATGGGTTTTGACAAGATCGCGGAGCGCATTTATCAGTACAGCGAGGTAAATGCCGTTTATCTCATGTCCGGTGCTTTTGACTTTACGGTTTTTATAGAAGGGAAGACTATGAGGCAGGTAGCACAATTTGTATCGGAGAAGCTGTCTCCCATGGAATCGGTGCTAAGCACGGCGACTCATTTTGTCTTAAAGAAATATAAAGACCATGGAACCGTTCTTGCTGAAGGGACAACCGATGAAAGGATGTTGATTACGCCGTGAGAAATCCATTATCAGATCGGATCGTAGAGATCCAGCCTTCGGGAATCCGTAAATTTTTTGATATAGTAAGTGAAATGAAGGATGCAATTTCCCTTGGAGTAGGGGAACCTGATTTTGACACGCCCTGGCATATCCGGGAGGAGGGGATTTATTCCCTGGAAAAAGGCCGTACGTTTTATACCTCCAATGCAGGTCTGAAAGAATTAAAGCTGGAGATATGCAGTTATTTAAGCCGGCGCTTCGCGGTTACATATGATCCTGACCACGAAGTAATGGTGACGGTAGGCGGAAGTGAGGCCATTGATATTGCCCTCCGCGCCATGTTAAATCCCGGGGATGAAGTTTTAATCCCTCAGCCCAGCTACGTTTCCTATGTTCCCTGCACCATTCTGGCAAATGGCGTTCCGGTCATCATTGACCTGGAAGCAAAGGACCAGTTTAAGCTGACAAGTGAAAAGCTGCTGGAGAAGATCACCTCAAAGACCAAGGTATTGGTTCTTCCATTCCCCAATAACCCTACGGGAGCGGTTATGAAGGCGGAGGAGCTGGAGGAGATCGCTAAAATTGTTATAGAGAAGGATCTGTTTGTGATTTCGGATGAGATTTATGCGGAACTTACCTACGGAAGCGACCATACTACCATTGCTGCATTTCCCGGAATGAAGGACCGGACCGTACTCATTAACGGCTTTTCAAAATCCTATGCCATGACCGGCTGGCGCCTTGGCTATGCTGCGGCTCCGAGAGTGATACTGGAGCAGATGTTAAAGATCCATCAGTTTGCCATTATGTGTGCGCCGACCACCAGCCAGTATGCAGCAGTGGCAGCCCTGCGTGACGGAGACAAGGACGTTCAGGTGATGAGGGAATCCTATGACCAGAGGCGCCGTTATCTGATCCACGCATTTAAAGAAATGGGAATGGAGTGTTTTGAACCTCACGGTGCATTTTATACCTTCCCATCTGTCAAACGGTTTGGAATGACATCTGATGAGTTTGCTACCAGGCTCCTTCGGGAAGAAAAGGTAGCGGTAGTACCAGGTACGGCTTTTGGAGATTGTGGAGAAGGATATCTTCGTATTTCCTATGCATACTCTCTGAAGAATCTTAAGGAAGCCTTAGGCCGTATGGACCGATTTGTCAAGAAGCTGGATGGAAAGGCGTAAGAGGAATGAATATTGTATTATTGGAACCAGAGATGCCGGCCAACACCGGAAATATCGGCCGGACCTGTGTGGCTACGGGAACGAAGCTGCATCTGATTGAGCCTCTGGGATTTAAACTGAATGATAAACTGATTAAACGGGCCGGTCTGGATTACTGGGACAAGCTTGATGTAACGGTATACAGCGATTATCAGGATTTTCTGAACCGGAACCCAGCAAAGATCTACATGGCCACCACAAAGGGACTTCATGTCTATTCTGATGTAGAGTATGAACCGGACTGCTTTCTCATGTTTGGAAAGGAAAGTGCCGGGATTCCGGAAGAGATCCTTTTGGAGAATCAGGAACAGTGTATCAGAATCCCTATGTGGGGTGATATCAGGTCTTTAAATTTATCCAACTCTGTATCGATTGTGCTTTATGAGGCGTTGAGACAGAATGGATTCGAACGCATGACCATGACGGGTGAGCTTCATCATCTTCAGTGGAAGGAATAATAAACACCGGTACAGAATTTTCCGCGTTTGCCTGGAAAAAACTGTACCGGTGTTTTTTACTTATCTAATGCTGATCAGGATTATTGAACATGCTATGGAGCTCCGGCCTTAGGCAGGCTGAAGATGAACTCCGATCCGACCCCTTCCGTGCTGACCACATCAATATTTTCTCCGTGGGACTGGATGATCTCCCTGACAATGGCAAGACCAAGTCCGGTGCCCTTCTTATCTTTTCCTCTGGATAAGTCCGATTTATAGAACCGATCCCAGATCTTTTTTAAACTTTCCTTTGGAATGCCGATTCCCGTATCTTTAATGGATACAAAGATTTTCTCATACTTTACTGAAGCCTGGATGCAGATGGTGGAATCTGCATGGCTGAATTTTATGGCGTTATCTATCAGATTATAGAGTACCTGCTGTATCTTCCCAAGGTCCGCATAAACCATCTGAATGCTTTCAGAAAAGGTTAGATCAAAGGTGATGTTTTTATCACTGCATGTTCCTTCAAAAGAAGCTGCCGTATCCTTGATGACCCGGTTGATGTCAAAGCTGGCGCGGTTTAAATATCCCTTGCAGTCCAGAGAATTAAGGGTCAGCATTCCCTGGGTCAGCTTGTTTAACCGTTCTGTTTCTGAAATAACCCTGTTTAAATATTTCTCATGCATCTCCGGCGGTATGGTTCCGTCAAGGATGGCTTCCAGATAACCCTTAATGGAGGTTAATGGAGAGCGGAAGTCATGGGAAACGTTGGCGATAAAGGTTTTCTGATATTCCTCCATCTTCCCCAATTCAGCGGACATATAGTTAAGCGTAGCGGCCAGATAGCCCATTTCATCCCTTGTATTTACCTCAATATGGTGGGCTAAGTTCCCCTGGGCGTATTCGTTTGCTCCTGCCGTGATTTTTTTTAGAGGAAAATAAACATTCCTGGTAAAAACCAGGAGGATAATCAGGGAGAGGCCAAACACTACCGCTGATGTGACATAAACGATGTTTAAGATCCCGTCCCTCTCCATTTTCAAAGAGGATAGCGGAAGGTGGATCACCACATAGCCATACGTGTTATAGTTCCCTGTAATGGGCGCATGGACGCTTAAGACATCATAGGAGAATTGATGATAGTAATCGCCGATGGTGTAGGACTTGTTGCCCATTGAGGTGGGGTCAAAGTTTTCGATGACCTGTCCCTGCTTGTCTGACTGTGCACTATCGGATACCACCTTACCCTGCCGGTCAACAATCCAAATCTGTGCATGAAGATAATTGCCTTCTTTCACCAGCTCCGGATAGGAGGAGGTCAGCTTCATGTCCTTGCCTTGGTACATGCCGCTGTAGGAGGAAGCGATCTGATTGGCTTCGCCATACAAGGCTTCGGAACGGCGGCCAAGAAGATATTGGTCTGTGATTTCAGAAGAAAAGGTAGCAATGGTAACAAATCCGAGGAGGCCGAACAGCAGATAGCCCAGGACGAATTTATAATAGAGAGAATGTGTCATCTAGTGTTTCACCTCAAAATCAAAGCACTCCATATGGAGGCCGTATTTATGCATATCAGAGAGGTACAATTTTATTATCTGGCTGTTATTTGACTGCTTCATAATACTACTCCATCTTATTAATTTTTGCATCCAGGAAATAGAAATGATTGATATCACCTAGACGTAATTAAATTTAGTATACATCTTTTCAGTAATTAAGTCACTTCTTATTTTCTCCATATATGATTTTTGTAATCGGTTTCATATATAAGATTGCAGTTGATTAATTTTTCGGCTAATCGTCCATACTATTACAGAGGTGATTAACATGAAGAAGAACAAGGAATATCAGGAATATCAGGATTACCAGGATTATCAGGATTATGAAGAAGACGTGGCGGAGGAAGTAAATACTTTCAACAACCACTGGGGAACAGGGCATTTTCTGGGACCGAACACACTGAGATATAAAGAAAACAGAGATGTTTACGAGGAAAAGGACAGCGAATAGCTGTCCTTTTCTTTTATAACTTTTAAAATTATTTCAAGAAAGTGGCGGCCAAAACCATCTCTTTTTGGATTGTGATGGTCAGTGGGCGAATAACCACCTTATCTCTTTACTTCGAATTTATAGCCGATTCCCCAAACCGTAGTCAGGGCCCAGCCTGCATGATCCTTGATTTTTTCACGGAGCCGTTTGATATGGACATCTACGGTTCTGGTATCACCGATGTATTCATATCCCCAGATGTGGTCCAAAAGCTGCTCTCTTGTAAACACCTGGTTTGGTGAGGCTGCAAGGAAATAAAGAAGCTCCAGTTCCTTGGGCGGCATCTCGATGGAATGCCCCATATAGATAACAGAATAATTCGTCAGATTGACAATGAGGTCCGGATATTCCACATAATCGCCCTGATGATCCGTGTGAAGAGCGGCAGGAACAGGGTTCGTCTGGTAACGTCTTAATACGGCCTTTACACGTGCCACCAGTTCCTTGGAATCAAAAGGTTTGATCATATAGTCGTCGGCGCCCAGTTCCAGGCCCAGAACCTTGTCAAAGACCTCTCCCTTGGCGGACAGCATGATGATGGGGACCTGGGAGGAGGAACGCATCTCCCGGCAGACCTGGTAGCCGTCCATACCGGGAAGCATCAGGTCTAAAAGCACAAGGTGGGGACGGAACTCAGGAAATACCCGGAGTGCCTCCTCTCCGTCGCCTACGATTTCTGTTTCATAGCATTCTTTTAACAAATAGAGGGAAATTAATTCCGCGATGTTGCTGTCATCGTCTACAATCAATATCCGCTGTTTTTCTGCCATAATGGCCCCCTTTCTCAAATGATTCACGCAAAGACAGCGAGCCAGGAGAATATGCCCGCATATCCATTTGGCGGCTGCAACGAAGTGTTTTACTTAAATGAAACAATGGTTACGCCGGAATCCCCTTCGCCAAAGGCGCCAAGCCGGAATTCCTTCACATACTTTAACTTCTTTAAGTGCTTGTGCACCGCATTTTTTAAGGCTCCCGTTCCACGGCCATGTACCACACGCACCTGGGGAAGGTGGGCCAGATAGGCATCATCCAAGTATTTGTCCAGCTGGGGAATGGCTTCATCCGTTGTCATCCCGATCAGGTTAATCTCCGGAGAGATGGTAAAGGATTTGGACATACGTGTAGAACTGCTTCCGCTTCCTGATTTTCGGGAACCGCCAGAGGCGGGAGTGGAAACAGACTCCTCGTGGAGAAGCTCTAAGTCCGAAAGGTTGACCAAAGAACGGAGAATTCCCATCTGTACATACAGATCGCCTTTTGCATTGGGAAGAGAGTTTACAGTCCCGTTTAAGTTCATGCTTAAGACCTTTACACCGTCTCCCAGCTTCAGCTTTTTGGGATCGATCTTCTTTCCTGGCTGCTTTTTCTCGTTTTTCAGGGAGAGGGAAGAATCCACATCCTGAAGCTTGCTTCTTAACTTGCTCCGCTGTTCTTCCAGCTCCTTACTTACGCCGGAGTCTGCGGCCAGCTTGTTAATGTTCCGTATGGTCTGGTCTGCCGTATCCTTGGCATCCCGGAGGATCTTCTGTGCTTCCTCTTTGGCTGCCCGTATCATCTGATCCCGGCGTTCATCAAGCCGTTCTTCCTTCTGGGTCAGACGGGCTTTTAGCTGTTCTACCTCCTGCTTATAGGAGGCGATCTGGATCCGTTCCTTTTCAATGGTAACGCGGTTTTGTTCCAGATGGGTCAAAAGGTCTTCGAAGGTTTCATCCTTTGCCTCAAGGTTGGTTTTCGCATCTTCAATGATATAATCCGGAAGTCCCAGCTTTTTTGAAATGGCAAAGGCGTTACTCTTACCAGGCACGCCGATTAAAAGGCGGTAGGTGGGTCTTAGGGTCTCTACATTAAACTCGCAGCAGGCATTTTCCACGCCTGGGGTTGTGAGTGCGAATACCTTTAGCTCACTGTAATGGGTGGTGGCCATGGTGCGGCATTTCATATTATGGAGAAATGACAGGATGGAGATGGCGAGGGCCGCTCCTTCCGTTGGATCGGTTCCAGCTCCAAGCTCATCAAACAGGCAGAGAGAATTGCTGTCTGCCTGGCCCAGGATCTGGACAATGTTGGTCATATGGGCGGAAAAAGTACTTAAGCTCTGCTCAATGCTCTGTTCATCTCCGATATCTGCAAACACTTCATCAAACACTGCCAGCTGGGAACCGTCAAATGCCGGTATATGAAGGCCGGACTGTCCCATGAGGGTAAATAAGCCCACTGTCTTTAAGGAAACTGTTTTTCCTCCGGTATTTGGTCCGGTTACAATTAACAGATCAAAGTCCCGGCCCAGATGGATGCTGATGGGAACCACCTTGGCTGGGTCAAGCAGGGGATGGCGTCCATCCTTAATGTTTATGATCCTCTTTGTATTAAATTCCGGTTGGCTTGCATTGTAATGTTTGGATAAGGCTGCTTTTGCAAAAATAAAATCCAGCTTGGTCAGAATCTCAAAATTTGTTTCCAGCTCCTCAAGATAGGGAGCCAGCTGGTTGCTTAAATCGGCCAGGATCATTTCGATTTCTTTCTGTTCCTGGATTTCCAGGGCCCTTAAATCATTATTAAGCTTCACGATAGCCATTGGTTCGATAAAAAGTGTGGAACCTGTGGAGGACTGGTCGTGAACCATGCCTGACACCTGGGATTTATGCTCGGATTTCACCGGGAGACAGTATCGTCCATCCCTCATGGTGATCACCGCATCCTGTAGATAAGTCCGGTTGGAGTTTAATATAGAATTTAACTGGGTATGGATCTTATCATTAATAGAACGCATGGAGCGCCTTACATGATGAAGTCCCGGGCTGGCGTCATCGCTGACCTCCTCTTCGGAGAGGATGCAGCGTTTGATTTCCGTGTTGACCGGGGTTAATGGTTCCAGCATACGGAAGAATTCTTCCAGTGAGTCATCCGGCAGCTCAGAGTCCTCATGGCGTCCGTAGGCTTTCGCCCGGGCTGAGGCGGTTAGAAGGGAACTGATGGAAAGAATCTCCACAATTCCCAGAGCGCTTCCAACGTCCAGACGTTTTATGGATGGCCGGATGTCTTTTACGCCTCCAAAAGAGATGCCGCCTTTCTGGCGCACTCTGGTGGCGGCATCGGTCGTCTCGCACTGGGATCTCACGATCTCCTGGTAGTCCGTTGATGGTACCAGATTCCGGCACAGCGCCTTGCCTGAATCGCTGGAAGCGTATTCTGCAAGCTGTGCGATGATTTTATGATATTCTAAAGTTTTTAATGCTTTCTGATTCATATATTATTCCTTGTTTATTCTGCTTTCTCTGCATTGTGGTCCGGTGATGATGGTATCTGTTACAGTATAGCATATATGGGACAAAAACTGCAATCCTCAGGTTGTTTTTCCTCCTATGGAGATAATTATAATGTTTCTTGATTTCTGGAAATTATTCCTAAGGTTTCCGGATGGAGTCTCTGTTTATGTAGGTTTTTCTTGCATTAAAGGGAGAACAACCTTATAATAGTATTTAGGTCTTCTGCGAAGGAGGGTTAGTATGCCGGAAAATAACGGGCCAGATGATAGAAAGACGGAGCCTCGTCAGTTTATCAATGAAAAGATAGTGAGACAGCCCATGTCAAAAAGGGATATGTTAAAAAGGGCCTTGGGCCTTTTTACAACTGCGGTTATTTTCGGAATTATTGCAGCTGTTACATTTACCGTATCCCGACCTGTAGCTGAGCGATTTTTTGCTAAGGGGTCCACCAGTGAAAGTGTTCCTGTGACCATACCAAAGGATGATCCTGAAACTGTGCCTTCCGAGGCTGAGACCGGATCTGTAGCTGAGACAGAACCGATTGAGGATATTTTAAAATCTGCTATGGAGAAATATCCATTTTCAGTGGATGATTTAAATACTCTTTATGGAAGCCTAAGGACTCTTGTTCAAAAAGCGGACAAGGGAATCGTAACGGTCCATTCAGTGAAAACACAGACAGACTGGTTTAATAACCCTGTGGAAAACTCCAGCCTTTTTTCCGGAGTGGTTATTGCTTCTGCAAATCAGGAGCTCCTGGTGCTGACACCGGATGGAGCAGTGGAGGATGCGGAGGCGATTCGTGTGGCATTTTCAGACGGAACGGAAGTCCAGGGAACCATTAAGCAGACCGATAAGCTTTCCGGAATGGCCATCGTAAGCGTTTCCACGGCCGATCTTGGAAGGGCTTTGTTAGAGGAGATTAAGGCTATCGAGCTGGGAAATTCCTATTCTGTGAAGCAGGGTGATCTGGTTTTGGCCATTGGCGGCCCTGCCGGCATGGTCCATTCCACTGGATACGGATTTATATCGTATATAACGAAAAATGTACAAATTACCGATGGCATGACACGCATCCTGTATTCCGATGTGAAGGGAAATGCCGGAACTGGCACGTTCCTTATGAACACGTCGGGGCAGATCATCGGCTGGGTAACGGATGAACATAAGAATGACAGCAATAAGGATATGACAGCGGCTATGGCCATATCCGATTATAAGAGCATTTTGGGAAAAATGAGCAATGGGGCGGCATTCCCATACTTTGGGATCAAAGGACAGGAAGTAAGTGCTGTCATGAATAGCAACGGTATGCCTCTTGGGGTATATGTGGTTGATGTGAATGCAGACAGCCCTGCCTATAATGCCGGGATCCAGTGCGGCGATATCATAAGGTCCATGGGAAAGGAAACCATTGTTACCATGAAGGACTTTCAGTCAGTGCTTGAAAACTCCAATCCAGGAGATGTGATTCCTGTGAGTGTTTCCCGCTATGGAAGGGAAGAATATAAAGAGATACAGTATCAGGTAACCATTGGAGCCAGGTAATTGTCCTGGCTTCCGTGTTGCCTGGGGTTAAGAATGTGGAGGAAAACAATGAAGTATGTAGAAACATTCCGTGAGGGAATTCATGTATCAGATGTGTATTTATGCAAAAATAAGCAGATTGCCCTTACGAAGTCAGGAAAAGAATATGGAAACCTGATTCTTCAGGATAAGACCGGAACAGTAGATGCCAAGATCTGGGACTTAGGCTCTCCGGGAATCGGGAACTTTGAAACTCTGGATTATGTATACATAGATGCAGATGTGACCGTTTTCCAGAATTCCAACCAGTTGAATATCAAGCGGATCCGGAAAGCGGATGAGGGAGAATTTGTTCCGGGTGATTATCTTCCGGTTTCCTCTAAAAATATCGGACTTATGTACGAGGAGTTTCTGGGCTTTATCCGGACAATTAAGAATCCTCATTTAAGAAAGCTCTCGGAAAGCTTTTTTGTGGAAGATGCCGCTTTTGCCAAGGCATTTCAGTTCCACTCTGCGGCAAAAAGTGTTCACCACGGCTTTGTGGGAGGACTTTTGGAGCATACCTTAAGTGTTGTGAAGCTGTGTGATTATTACGCCGGCTACTATCCGTACATTAACCGGGATTTGCTTTTAACCGCAGCCATGTTTCATGACATTGGAAAAACCAGGGAACTTTCCACATTCCCGGAAAACGACTATACCGATGACGGGCAGCTTTTGGGCCACATCATCATTGGAACGGAAATGGTGGGAGAGAGAATCCGGTCGATGGAAGGCTTTCCGGAAAAGACGGCTTCCGAACTGAAGCACTGCATTCTGGCCCATCACGGGGAGCTGGAATATGGTTCTCCAAAGAAACCGGCTTTAATCGAGGCGCTGGCGTTAAATTTTGCAGATAATACGGATGCCAAGATGGAGACAATGATCGAGGTGTTAAAGGGTGCAGGAGATAATAACGGATGGCTGGGATATAACCGGTTGATGGAAAGCAATTTACGGAAGACATCCGAATAATATGGGAAAGGCGCATCAGTGATTTTGGAAATCCTGATGGGCCTTTTTCTTTTTGCAAAAATGATTATGAAAGAAGTGGAAGGAAATTTTAGAATTTCTTTCGTTTTCTGTGCCCCTCCATTTAAGATTGCTTTCGTATCCTTTAATTAAAGTAAAAAGAGCGAAAATGTGGTATCATAAATGTGGATACTGCTGACAGCGGGTCCAAATCACATATCAGGCAGCACCCTATGGGGATACCTTTTTGCCAAATAAAACGGGCAGGAATGGGAAACGCCTCACAGGCATACCTCTATGTCCGGAAAGAATGGACAGAAAAGGGGAAAGGAGAGAGAACATGGAAGCAAACCACATCTTATTGGTAGAGGATGATAAAGAGATCAGAGAGGGAATTGAGATATATTTAAGGAGCCAGGGATACGAGGTGTTCCAGGCGGCAGACGGTGTGGAAGGTCTTAAGGTGTTGGAGCGGGAAGAGATTCATCTGGCGATTGTGGATGTGATGATGCCCAGAATGGATGGCATTACTATGACCGTGAAATTAAGAGAGACCCATGATTTCCCTGTGATCATCTTATCGGCAAAGTCTGAGGAAGTGGATAAAATCATGGGGCTTAATATCGGCGCTGATGATTATGTTTCTAAGCCGTTTACTCCCATGGAACTGTTAGCAAGGGTGAATTCCCAGCTCAGGCGTTATAAAAAATATATGGATATGCTGGAAGCAAAGGAGCAGAGGGAGAAAAGCAATGTTTATTCCATCGGTGGGCTGGAGCTTAATGAGGATACGGTGGAAGTGACCGTTGACGAAAAACCGGCGAAACTGACTCCCATTGAATTTAAGATACTGGCTCTTCTTATGAAAAATCCGGGAAGGGTATTCTCCGCAGAAGAGATTTATGAACGGGTCTGGAATGAACGGGCCATTAACACGGATACGATCATGGTTCATGTAAGGAAAATCCGGGAAAAGATCGAGATCAACCCGAAGGAGCCGAAATATTTAAAGGTGGTGTGGGGCGTTGGATATAAAATTGAAAAACAGGCATAGGATCAGCATAATTCTTGCGGTGATCGTAGTTTTATCGGCTGCATCTGTCATGGTGGGGCTTTATCCGTTTTTTAAAAATGAATCAGCCAGATATGAGGAGCCTGTTTATGAACAGGATACATTCCTTAACCATCTGGTTCTGGGCAATTATGTGCTTTATCTGGAGCAGGCCCAGTATGAACAGGGCAGTGTTATTTCTCCCTTTCAGTTTTATTTCCCTCTGGCAGAGGAAGAATTAAGGAACAGCATGAACAGTCAGGCGGCGGCTTCGGAAGGAGAAACGGAGATCATAACAGGAGAGGATACCATTACTGTTGCCGGAGAAGAATCCAATGAATCGCCTGCCCAGGAGGATCGCAATGAGTATTTAAAGGATCTTCGCCAAAGCTGTATCCAGGAATACGAATCCTGGAGCCGGAATTTTAACGGTATTAGAAATTACATGGACTATCAGATCCTTGATGCGAGCGGCAGCGTTTTGGCAGATCATGCGGGAGGCCGTTCCATTGGAGGAAGCGGTGAATATAAGTTCAAGGCTGTGCTTCGGTATGATGATCTTGGGCGGATGGAAACCGGGGCTGTAAGCGGAGATAATACGGTCAGGCTCTTAAATACCCTGGGAACCCTGGGGAATAAGGACCCCATGAGTGATCACTATTGGGACCAGTACCGATACGAGACGGATTTAAAGCTGAAAAACCCGAGAAATGTTACCTTTGCCTATGGGATGAGGGCCCAGCAGATTGCGGCATATGAAGAGGATAGAGAAACCGTCTGGAGCTCCTATAATTATTCGGGCAGCGTTTCCAGGATCTTTATGGGTCTGATCTGCGCCGTAGCGATTGCAGCCTTTTTCTTTTCCTGTTTTGACCCGGATTTTCCGGAGTACAGCAGGATTTTACGAACGCCTTTTGAGATCGTCGCAGGAGTCGGCTGCGCTGCCGTATTATTCGGAACAGGACTTACAAATCTTGTGGCAATAACGAACCGGGGAGATTTGTACGACGCACTTATGCGGGCCAATTTCCTGCCTCTGGTGGCGGGGATCATGATAAAGCTTTGGAATTTAATGTGGTGGTCCATCCCCTTTGCAATCGTTTACTGGGCGGTTTTATGTGTGCGTGACGTCATACACATCGGTCTGAAGCGTTACCTTTACGAACGGACCTTGTGCGGCTGGTTTTGGCAATGGATGAAAAATACTTGCCGTAGAATTTATTTGTTTGTAGGGAATATCAACCTGCAGGAACGTTCGGACCGGACTATTTTCCGGATTGTGGGAGTGAACTTTATTATTCTCTCTGTTCTTTGCAGCCTGTGGTTTTTTGGAATTGGCGCTTTGATCCTCTATTCGATTATTTTATTTATTGTGATGAGGAAATATTATAAGGATTTAAGTGACAAATATCAGATTCTTTTAAGGGCGACAAACCAGATTGCTGAAGGGAATTTAGAGGTTGCCATAGAAGAAGACTTAAGCGTATTTGAGCCTTTTAAGAAAGAGATACAGAAGATACAAAGCGGGTTTAAGGTTGCTGTGGGGGAAGAGGTGAAAAGCCAGAAGCTTAAGACAGATTTGATCAGCAATATGTCACATGATCTGAAAACGCCTTTGACGGCTATTATTACTTATGTAAACTTGCTGCGGGATGATCATGTGACGCCGGAGCAGAGGAAGGCTTATATTGACATACTGGAACAGAAGTCGATGCGTTTGAAAGCGCTTATTGAGGACTTGTTTGAAATCAGTAAGGCAAACAGTAATAATGTAACACTTAATTTAGAGGATGTAGATATTGTCAGCCTGTTAAAAGAGGTGAGTTTAGAGGTTAGTGATAAAATTGAGGAATCTACCATTGATTTCAGGTGGAACCTGCCGGATGAAAAGATTGTTTTGCCTTTGGATAGCCAGAAGACTTATCGGATATTTGATAATTTGTTAACGAATATTATAAAATATGCAATGCCTCATACCCGGGCTTATATTGATATGAAGAAGGAAGGGGGTTATGTGGTCACTACATTAAAGAATGTTTCGGCTGCAGAGCTTACTTTTAATCCGGATGAAATAACCGAACGGTTTGTCAGAGGAGACCAGGCACGGAATACGGAGGGCTCCGGCCTTGGAATGGCGATTGCGAAAAGCTTTGTGGAGCTGCAAAACGGCAGACTTCAAATTGAAGTGGAGGCAGATTTATTCCGGGTGATTATACGGTGGCCGATTTCTCAGGATTAGTTGATGCATGCAAAAGGAGGAAACTATTCCTAAACTTCTTGAAAACAGGGGAGGAACTGTTTATACTATAGATAAACGTACCAGTGTAACGGCGGGTGAGCTTATTAATACGTTCGTAAGCTGGGGAGAAAATTAGGAAAGAGAGGTTACGGTTATGATAATACAGAGCAGACGGGTCTGGATTGCTGGACAGTTCATCCCGGCACAGCTTCAGGTGGAAGATGAAAAGATTAAGGCAGTCCTTGATTATGGCGAGATGGCGGCAGATCAGGATTTCGGGGATGACAGGATTATTCCGGGATTTATTGATATTCATACCCATGGAGCTTATGGTTATGATACCAACGATGGAGAACCGGAAGGATTACGGGAATGGATGAGACGGATACCGGAGGAGGGAGTGACTTCTATCCTTCCGACTACTGTGACCCAGATGCCGGATGTGCTGACAAAGGCAGTTGAAAATGTGGCAGCTGTTGTGGAAGGCGGATATGAAGGGGCAGAGATTCTTGGAATTCATTTTGAAGGGCCTTATCTGGATATGAAGTATAAGGGAGCCCAGCCGCCGGAGGCAATCGCTACTGCTTCTGTTGAGCAGTTTAAAGAGTATCAGGAAGCGGCTAAGGGTTTGATTAAATATATTACGCTTGCACCGGAGCATGATGAGGGATTCGCCCTGACAAGGTATTGTAAGGATACCGGAGTGGTGGTCAGCATGGGACATTCGTCCGCTACCTATGAGCAGGCGCTTATGGGGATCGCAAATGGGGCGACTTCTATGACTCATGTGTATAATGGCATGACACCTTATCATCACAGGAATCCGGGGCTGGTAGGTGCTGCTTTCAGGGTGAGGGATATTTATGGCGAAATCATTTGTGATGGGTGCCATTCTCATTTGGCGGCGCTTAATAATTATTATGCGATAAAGGGAAGGGATCATGCGATTATGATTACGGATTCTCTTTGTCCAAAGCATTGCCCTGTTGGTATGGATTTTCAGCTGGGCGGTCATAGCATTGAGATTAGGGAGAATGGCCTTGCTTATTTGAAAGGGACGGATACGATCTCTGGCAGTACGCTTAAGGCGAATATAGGGTTAAAGATACTGGTGGAAGAGGCTATGGTTCCTTTTGATTCGGCACTGAATTCTTGTACGATTAATCCGGCTAAGTGTCTGGGAGTTGATGATAGGAAGGGTAGACTCGTTGCGGGTTATGATGCGGATTTTGTTGTTCTTCGGGATGACTATGATGTGGTTCAGACTTATTGCAGAGGGGGAGCGATGTTGTAGGATGAGGAGATGGGGGGAGTAAAAGATTGAGTTTGATTGTGTGGCCCGCTGGTCCGCAGTGCTCAAGCTCGAATCCGCTGCGCTCCTTCTCGCTTGACGGCTGTCGCCGTATGTCCTCAAAATCAAAAGAGCCCATAAGAATGCTTGCATTCTTATGGGCTCTTCCGCTTTTGAGGACGCACTGCTCGTAGCTTTACAATATCCGTACATTCTTCAGAGCTCCGGTTTTTGAAAACTCTGTCCATTCACAAACATTTACGGCATGATCCCCTATGCGCTCTAAATATTTTGCAACCATTAATAAATCAATGCACTGATCGATATGCTCGTTGGAATGCTTTAACAAATCAACTACATCATTCTTCACCTTATCGAATAATTCATCAACCACGTCATCCTGCTTTTCAATCTGCTTTGCAGTCTCCAAATCCTGGTTGATAAAGGCTTCGATGGAGCTGCGGACCATTTCGCGGGCGGCGGAGGCCATGGATGGGATGTGGCGGACTACATGGTAAACGTGTTCGCCTTTTATGCGTAGGATGAGTTCGGCGATGTCGGAAGCGTGATCGCCGATACGCTCTAAGTCCGTAACTACCTTTAGTGCGCTGGAAACTACTCTTAAGTCTCCGGCGACAGGCTGCTGGCGTAAGATGATGGAGAGGCAGCGGGCCTCGATGGAACGCTCTAGGTCGTTGATGGTGCGGTCTCCTTTTATGATATCCTCTGCTTTTTCAAAGTCCTGGTCTTCAAATGCCACAAAGCACTGTTCAATGGAGGTTTCAACCATTCGCCCCATTTCTTTTATGTCATGGTTTAAGAGGCTTAACTCATGCTCATAATTAACTCTCGTTGTCATTGTTTGTTCTCCTTTATTGTTCTATATAAAATGAATCAGCCGAAGCGTCCTGTGATATAGTCTTCGGTTCTTTTGTCCTTAGGGGCAGTGAACAGCTCGGTTGTGGGAGCGTATTCCACCACCTCTCCTACAAGGAAAAAGGCGGTATTATCTGCGATTCGGGTTGCCTGCTGCATGTTGTGGGTAACGATTGCAACTGTGTACTTTTCTTTCAGCTCATCCATCAGGTCTTCGATTTTCAGAGTTGAGATAGGGTCTAAGGCCGAGGTGGGCTCATCCATAAGCAGTACCTCCGGCTCTACTGCCAGGGCGCGGGCGATACAAAGGCGCTGCTGCTGGCCGCCGGATAGTCCTAGGGCTGATTTTTTTAAACGATCAGACACCTCATCCCAGAGAGCGGCCCCTTTTAAGCTTCTTTCCACTATATCGTCAAGTTCGGATTTATTCTTTATACCATGGATTCTTGGACCGTAGGCTACATTGTCATAGATACTCATTGGAAACGGGTTTGGCTGCTGAAATACCATGCCGATTTTTTTGCGTAAAAGAGTGGTGTCGACACGCGGATCATAGATGTTTTCATCATCTAAAAGAACCTCCCCTTCTATTTTTACGCTTGGAACCAGGTCATTCATTCGGTTTAATGTTTTTAAGTAGGTAGATTTTCCGCAGCCGGAAGGGCCGATAAAGGCCGTAATTTTATTTGTGAAGAGATTTAAGCTTACATCCTTTAGAGCGTGATTCGTTCCGTAATATAGATTTAAATGGTTGGTTGAAATTTTTACTGTATTGGTATTCACGATTCTTTGACCTCCGTATTGAATTTATGAGACAGATATTTTGCAAGTCCGTTTATTGCCAGTACGATAACCAGAAGGACAACGGCAATTCCGAAGGCCTGGCCGTATTTGGCCTTTTGCATGCATAAGTACAACTGAATCGTCAGGGTACCGCCTGATTCAAATATTTTCCCGAAGAAGTCCTTTGGAAGGAGGTAGCCGCTTCCTGCCGTAAAGAGAAGGGCAGCGGACTCTCCCACGATACGGCCGATGGCCAGGATGATTCCTGTCACAATGCCTGGCATGGCGCTGGGAAGCAGAATGGTCCGGATCATATACCATTTGGTTGCACCGATGCCCAGTGCACCAGAGCGGTAGCTTTCCGGAACGGTTTTTAAGGCTTCCTGAGTGGTTCTTGTAATAAGGGGAAGAACCATGATGGATAAGGTTAATGCACCGGTGAGGATGGAATAGCCAAGGCCCAGGGTGTTCCCAAAAAATACATAACCAAAGAGTCCGAAGATAATGGAGGGGATACCTGCCAGGGTCTCTGTGGTGAATTCGATGATTCGTACCGCCTTTCCCCCCTTTGCATATTCATTTAAGTAAATGGCTGCGCCAACGCCCAGGGGAGTGGCGATTAACAGGGTAATGACAACGACATATAAGGTGTTAACAATATTCCCGACGATACCAAAGGTTCCTTTAATGGTACTTGGTACAGTGGTCAGAAATTCCAGGCTGATTTCGGGAACACCGCGAACAAACACATAGCCCATGATTCCGATCAGGACCATAATGGAGATGGAAGCGCATAAGTAAATAAGAACCGTTAAGAAAGAATCGGAGATCCGGTTTTTCCGGTTATAAATGCTATGTGTTACTGCAGAATCTTTTTGAACAGGAATAACGATATCATTTGTCATGGCTTTCCTCTCCTTTCTTTAACAGGTTGTTAAGGCTAATGTTAATGAGCATGATAAAAGCAAACAGGACAAGACCTATGGTAAAAAGCACCTGTTTGTGGAGCCCGGCGGAATAAGACATCTCTGATACGATCGCAGTAGTAAGGAAACGGACTGAATGAAAGGGAAGAGGCATATTTACCGAACTTCCGGACACAAGGCTGATGGCCATTGCTTCACCGATGGCCCGGCCTGTTCCAAGGACTATTGCGGTAATGATACCGGACTTTGCTGCCGGAAGGACCGCGCTAAAAATCGTCTGGATCTTGGTAGCTCCAAGAGCCAGGGAGGCACTCCTAAGGTGCTGCGGAACAGCACGGAGCGCTGATTCGCTGATGTTGATAACCGTGGGAAGAATCATTAAGGCCAGCACTAAAACAGCGGAGATCAGATTCGCACCTCCGGTAAACTGGTGGGTGGTGGATCCTGCAAATATTTTTAACTCTATTTTATACATTAAAGGGTTTAAAATCAAGATACCAAGCAAACCATAAATAACAGAAGGAATACCGGCTAACAGCTCTACTGCCGGGCGCACGATATTGGTTAACCTTTCAGGGGCTACTTCAGCCAGGAAAACGGCAGTCATAACGCCAATGGGAACGCCGATCAGGATTGCCAGAGCAGTTCCTATGATAGAGGTCAGAATGACATAGAGGATACCAAAGCTTGGTGTAGCGGCTGCCGGCATCCAGATGGTTCCGAACAGAATATCCAGAATCCCCACCTTAAAAAGTGCCGGCGTACCGCTTATGATCATGTACAGAGTGATAGAGGCCACAGCTAAAACGGCAAAGAAGCCACAGACAGTAAAGATTACTTCTGCAGCATGCTCAACACCTGATTTACTTCCGTGGCCACCAAATATGGAATAAGACTTTGGTCGCATATAACAGCTCCTTTCAAAACGGGGACGTAGCATAATCATCCGGCTGCGCCCCCTGTAAATATTATCGTTATGCAGTATAAGAAGAAATTCTTTTCAATTAGTTTGCTGGGATTAAACCAACGGCTTTTACTAAATCTTTTCCTTCATCAGAATAGATATAGTCAAACAATGCCTTCACCAGATCGCTCTGCTCAGAGATCTCTCCTTTTGTAGCCATAACGAATGGACGGCTTAAGAAGTAGGAACCTGCCTTGATATTTTCTGGAGTTGGATCTATACTTTCCAGCTTCATGGTCTTAACGGAATCATCAAGAACGTCTAAGGAAACATAGCCAATGGAGCCTGGAGTGGAAGCGGCCTTTGCCATAACTGCACCGGTGCTGTCCAGCTCATTGCTGTATTTGCATGCATCTTCCAGCTTTAACAGTTCTTCAAAAGCAGTTCTTGTACCGGAACCTGCCTCACGTCCAATCACAACAATTGGCTGATCGGCTCCGCCTAATTCCTTCCAGTTGGTAGTTGTTCCGTTGTAAATATTGATCAGTTGGTCTTTTGTTAAATTGTCAACGGTATTGGCCGGATCAGAGACAACGGCAATACCATCGATTGCAACGATATTTTCAGCAACACCTTTTGCTTTTTCTTCATCCTTTAAATTACGGGAAGAGTTACCGATATCCGCAGAACCATTGGTAACTGCTTCGATTCCTGCGCCAGAACCTACAAATTCGGCCTGTACAGTAACGCTCGGATATTTTTCCATAAAAACTTCACTTAAAGCGGTTGCGAATTTCTCCATAGAGGTAGAACCAACCATGCTGATAGAACCCTTTAAATTAGAAGCTGTATCTTCTTTTGCGGTTGTCTCGTTAGCGGTTGTCCCACTTGTTGTGCCAGCCTCGGTTTTGGTATCAGGAGCCTGTGTCTCAGCATTATTGCTGCCGCAGCCAGCTAAAGTTCCCATTGTAAGAACTGCCATTCCAGCTAATGCAAGAGTCTTAATAATATTTTTTTTCATATTTACTTTCTCCTCTTTTCTCTTTAAAATTGCTTTCGCTTACATCATGGAGTATATCAGCCGTAAAACTTTTCTGATATCATATTTTAGTATAGAAAATGTAAATGTTGTGTAAAGCATTCCAGCGCTCTTTTTTCTTATTAATAGTATCTGCAGAATGAAAGAATGAAATTCCTTTATTATGGAAAAGAAGCAAAGACAGTATTGAAAAAGCTGTCATAATTACACAAAACAGCCTTTCGTTTGCAAAAATTAACGGGATGGACTGGACAGAGTGGGAGGAAATATGGTAAATTGGAACGTGCGCTTATTTTATAGTAGAAACATAAAAAATATTCCGTAATTTAAGAACGGATACAAAGGATACGAGACAGGAGGGCGTTTTCATGGGAGCATATCAACTGAAAGTCACGATCAAAGGCAGCAAGCCGCCGATTTGGAGAAGGGTTCTGGTACCACAAGGGATAACCTTTGGAAAGCTGCACCAGATGATTCAGACAGCATTCTGCTGGTCCGATGAGCACCTGTATGAATTTGAATTCCGTTCTGAAGGGGTTCGGGTAGTTCCAGGTAAAGAGAATTGGTCCCCCAAATTTCAATACCTTTTAAGTGATGAAACCATTGACAGCCTGGTGTCTGGTACCAGCAAATTTACATATACCTATGGCATCGACAAAAACTGGGAATTAAACATTCAGGTAGAAGATGCAGATTCTGATTATAAGGAAAGCTGGGGACAGGTTATAAAATTCAAAGGAGACTGCGTTCCGGAAAACTGCGGAGGCATCGCCGGGTATTATGAACTTCTGGAATCGGGTTCAAATGATCTGAAAGAATATGACATGTCTGCTGTCAATAAATGTCTGAACCAGGGTTCTGATGCTGCAACGGAGGAAGTTCATATAGCAGAAGTTTATGATTGTTATGATAAAGGCAGCATCCTTGAGATTGCAAAAAGACATGGTATGAACGGGCTTTCTAAATTAAAAAAGGAAGAACTTGTGGAACGTACGATCGCTCACATTCTGGATCCGAAGGTAATGAGCAGCTATTTTCTTTGCGCCCGCAATTCAGAAATTAATTTATTTGAACAGTTGTCATCAGATGATTTTCAGGTACCATCTTTTGAAATGGAAGAAATGGACTTTCTATATGCAGGAGGCTATGTAACTGCAGGACCTGACAATCGTTTTATGGTTGCAGAAGAGGTATTAAAAGCATATGAATCGGTAAATACACCAGAATTTAAGGAAGAGCGTGAGCGCCTCAGTAAAATCGGAGACTATCTCTGTGCGGCAAATTCCCTGTATGCAGTCACTCCGCCACAGGTTCTGTTGGAAACCTTTAATAAATATGAAGATAAGAAGCTTTCCTTGGAAGATCTGTTACATGCCTATGAACTTCTCCAATCATACCGTCCTTCGGTAAGATTCATTGACGGAAACTTTGTGGATGGGGCGCTGGCAGAGCAGAATGGCGTTGAAGAATTTAAGCAGATGCAAAAAAAAGTTCCTTATTATATCCCTACCCAGATGGAAATCCGTTTTATGGCGGATAATGAGGGCTTTTTAATGACTGGAGAATTAGGTCTGCTGAGCAAATTTTTAACTGATGAAATGAACGTTCCGGATGAAAGGATTCCATATTTACTGCGTCAGGTGCAGGCGGAGATCAGTATGGGCGGACAGCTTCAGGAGGTTGTAGATGGAATAGAGGCTACCGGGATCATTTTTGAATCGGAAGAGCACTTGGAAAGGTTCACAAGCATTATTACAGATGTATGGAACCATACCAGAATGGTGTTAAACAGAGGCCACAAGCCCTATGAAATGGTAATGAAGGGTCTGGAGACAGCATCTGCCCAGCGTAAAAACCCTCCAAAAATCTATCCAAACGATCCCTGTTCCTGCGGAAGCGGTAAAAAATATAAGAAATGCTGTGGCAAAAGAGGCTAGTAATCATAGCCAGGGGTTCAGACCTTTTCTGAGGGCCGGACCCCGTTTTAATTATATCAAATGTTATAAAAATCATGTTTTTCCAGAAAAACAAAATAATTAAAAATAATTGTTGACTTTTGTCAAATGCTTTGGTATGATATAACTCGCCGCTGAAAACGGCGGCAAATTTTCTACAAAACACATCGGTGAGCGATGAAAAAAGTTTTTAAGAAAATGAAAAAAATGGTTGACAAAAACAACCGAACATGATAAACTTTAAAAGTTGCTGCTGAGACAGCGGCACGAAATAAAGCACTTTGAAAACAGAAGATTGAACAGTATGTAAAACCCTGAAAATTCTAATAAAACAAGTCATGTTTGATGGCTTTGAATGAGAAAATTTCAGAACGAATACAAGCAATTGTATACGAACCAAACAACAAGTAAAACGGGAAATAAATTAGCTAGTTAGTTGATTTTGACCCCGGATTGAACACCATTTAATTTGAGAGTTCGATCCTGGCTCAGGATGAACGCTGGCGGCGTGCTTAACACATGCAAGTCGAGCGAAGCGATTTCATGGAAGTCTTCGGACGGAATTGAAATTGACTTAGCGGCGGACGGGTGAGTAACGCGTGGGTAACCTGCCTCATACAGGGGGATAACAGTCGGAAACGACTGCTAATACCGCATAAGCACACAGTGCCGCATGGTACGGTGTGAAAAACTCCGGTGGTATGAGATGGACCCGCGTCTGATTAGGTAGTTGGTGAGGTAACGGCCCACCAAGCCGACGATCAGTAGCCGACCTGAGAGGGTGACCGGCCACATTGGGACTGAGACACGGCCCAAACTCCTACGGGAGGCAGCAGTGGGGAATATTGGACAATGGGGGAAACCCTGATCCAGCGACGCCGCGTGAGTGAAGAAGTATTTCGGTATGTAAAGCTCTATCAGCAGGGAAGAAAATGACGGTACCTGACTAAGAAGCCCCGGCTAACTACGTGCCAGCAGCCGCGGTAATACGTAGGGGGCAAGCGTTATCCGGATTTACTGGGTGTAAAGGGAGCGTAGACGGCACTGCAAGTCTGGAGTGAAAGCCCGGGGCTCAACCCCGGGACTGCTTTGGAAACTGTGGTGCTGGAGTGCAGGAGAGGTAAGTGGAATTCCTAGTGTAGCGGTGAAATGCGTAGATATTAGGAGGAACACCAGTGGCGAAGGCGGCTTACTGGACTGTAACTGACGTTGAGGCTCGAAAGCGTGGGGAGCAAACAGGATTAGATACCCTGGTAGTCCACGCCGTAAACGATGAATACTAGGTGTTGGGGAGCAAAGCTCTTCGGTGCCGCCGCTAACGCAATAAGTATTCCACCTGGGGAGTACGTTCGCAAGAATGAAACTCAAAGGAATTGACGGGGACCCGCACAAGCGGTGGAGCATGTGGTTTAATTCGAAGCAACGCGAAGAACCTTACCAAGTCTTGACATCGGAATGACCGGGATGTAACGATCCCTTCCCTTCGGGGCATTCCAGACAGGTGGTGCATGGTTGTCGTCAGCTCGTGTCGTGAGATGTTGGGTTAAGTCCCGCAACGAGCGCAACCCTTATCCTTAGTAGCCAGCAGGTAGAGCTGGGCACTCTGGGGAGACTGCCAGGGATAACCTGGAGGAAGGTGGGGATGACGTCAAATCATCATGCCCCTTATGATTTGGGCTACACACGTGCTACAATGGCGTAAACAAAGGGAAGCAAAGGAGCGATCTGGAGCAAACCCCAAAAATAACGTCTCAGTTCGGATTGTAGTCTGCAACTCGACTACATGAAGCTGGAATCGCTAGTAATCGCGGATCAGAATGCCGCGGTGAATACGTTCCCGGGTCTTGTACACACCGCCCGTCACACCATGGGAGTTGGTAACGCCCGAAGTCAGTGACCCAACCGTAAGGAGGGAGCTGCCGAAGGCGGGACTGATAACTGGGGTGAAGTCGTAACAAGGTAGCCGTATCGGAAGGTGCGGCTGGATCACCTCCTTTCTAAGGAAGAAGAAGTAAGGGTTTTATATACTGTTGAGTCTTATGTTTCAAAGTTTCGTAATGTGTAACCTTGCGAACAAGTTCGCTCGGTCGCGGCTGTGCCGCTTATACAACAGAATACAAATGTGCTTATGAAAGCAAGCTTTCAACACACATTTCCATTCCGTTGTGCACGTATTACTAGTAAGACACGAAATTTCTGGTGCCGATGCGCTTAGGGGAGACACCCGTTCCCATCCCGAACACGATGGTTAAGACTTAAGCGGCCGATGGTACTATGCTGGAAACGGCATGGGAGAGCAGGTGGGTGCCAGATTACTTTAAAAAAATTCACTCTAGCGAGTGTTTTATATAGAACGGACATGTTCCAATGGGCGGAGGGAAAAGCGAAGCCTGTGTTAAAGAATGTGTTAACCTGATTCAGCAGGGCAGTGCTGTTTTATATAGCTGGTTTTTACCAGTGATTCGTGGGTTCGAGTCCATCGAGCAAGCGAATGACTGATAAACTTCAGTCAGGTGATGCCAAAAGAAAGTATTTATTGCTTTTGATGACATCGTGTATGTACCTTGAAAACCACATATTGAAATATATCTAGATAGAGTTTTTATATGTTAAAGTATAAAGACGACATCAAGACATCCGAGGTGTTACATCGAACGATGTAACCAAACAAAACTCGTTAAAGTAACCGTAACGTACGGTGAAATAACAAACCTAAGACCAGAGATACAACGCTATGTATCTTAGATTAGTAACCCGCACCCGCAGGTGAACATCGAATTGGTTAAGCTAATAAGAGCGCAGGGTGGATGCCTTGGCACTAAGAGCCGATGAAAGACGTGATAAGCTGCGAAAAGCTTCGGGGAGGAGCAAATATCCTTTGATCCGGAGATATCTGAATGGGGAAACCCAACTGAGCAAACCTCAGTTGTCGTATGGTGAATACATAGCCATACGTCGGGAACCCGGGGAACTGAAACATCTAAGTACCCGGAGGAAAAGAAAGAAAACTCGATTTCCAAAGTAGCGGCGAGCGAAATGGAAGGAGCCTAAACCAGTATGCGTGCATACTGGGGTTATGGACTGCAATAAGTGAGACGATTTGTTACCAGAACGGTCCTGGAAAGACCGGCCATAGAAAGTGAAAGCCTTGTATGGGAAAACAATAGTCAGCGAGCAGGATCCAAAGTACCACGAGACACGAGAAACCTTGTGGGAATTCGGGGGGACCACCCCCCAAGGCTAAATACTACTTAGTGACCGATAGCGCATAGTAC
This sequence comes from Lacrimispora sphenoides JCM 1415, assembly GCF_900105615.1. Taxonomy (NCBI): domain Bacteria; kingdom Bacillati; phylum Bacillota; class Clostridia; order Lachnospirales; family Lachnospiraceae; genus Lacrimispora; species Lacrimispora sphenoides. The sequence continues at coordinate 4,807,449 of NZ_LT630003.1, forward strand.
TGTGAAGGAAAGGTGAAAAGGACCCCGGGAGGGGAGTGAAAGAGAACCTGAAACCCTGTGTTTACAAGCTGTGGAACCACGTTTAAGGTGGAACCGCGTACTTTTTGTAGAACGGTCCGGCGAGTTACCGTTACTGGCAAGGTTAAGCACTTAAGGTGTGGAGCCGAAGGGAAACCAAGTCTTAATAGGGCGTAGAGTCAGTAAAGGTAGACCCGAAACCGGGTGATCTACCCATGTCCAGGTTGAAGTTTCCGTAAAAGGAAATGGAGGACCGAACGCACATCCGTTGAAAAGGGTGGCGATGAGGTGTGGGTAGGGGAGAAATTCCAATCGAACCCGGAGATAGCTGGTTCTCCTCGAAATAGCTTTAGGGCTAGCCTCGTATTAGTCTGCCGGAGGTAGAGCACTGAATTTCCTAGGGGGCGTCAAAGCTTACCAAAGAATATCAAACTCCGAATGCCGGCCAGATGATGTACGGGAGTCAGACTGCACGAGATAAGTTGGGTAGTCAAAAGGGAAAGAGCCCAGACCACCAGCTAAGGTCCCAAAGTGCGTGTTAAGTGGAAAAGGATGTGGGATTTCACAGACAACTAGGATGTTGGCTTAGAAGCAGCCACACATTCAAAGAGTGCGTAATAGCTCACTAGTCGAGAGGTCCTGCGCCGAAAATGTCCGGGGCTAAAACACGACACCGAAGCTGTGGAATGTATATTTATATACATTGGTAGAGGAGCATTCTTAACGCACAGAAGCATTACCGTAAGGAGATGTGGAGTGTTAAGAAGAGAGAATGCCGGAATGAGTAGCGAGATGGAGGTGAGAATCCTCCAGGCCGAATATCTAAGGTTTCCAGAGTAAAGCTGATCTGCTCTGGGTAAGTCGGGGCCTAAGGCGAGGTCGAAAGACGTAGTCGATGGACAACAGGTTGAAATTCCTGTACCGCATATTATCAGAACTGTGGGGACACAGAACCGAAGAAGAACCCGGGAATGAAAAGACCGGGGCAAGCACTGGACTGGCTGGAATGGCAAATCCACCCAGCAACAGGAAGGTGTGACGCGTACCGAACATAAGTAGGGAAGTCTTCGTAGGGGCTGTCAAGAAAAGCCGCTATTGTGTAATATGTGCCCGTACCGTAAACCGACACAGGTGGATGAGGAGAGAATCCTAAGGCCGGCGGGAGAAGCATTGTTAAGGAACTCGGCAAAATGACCCCGTAACTTCGGGATAAGGGGTGCCTGGGAAACCAGGCCGCAGAGAATAGGCTCAAGCAACTGTTTAGCAAAAACACAGGTCTATGCAAAACCGAAAGGTGAGGTATATGGGCTGACGCCTGCCCGGTGCTGGAAGGTTACGAGGAGGGGTTAGCGGCAACGCGAAGCTCTGAATTTAAGCCCCAGTAAACGGCGGCCGTAACTATAACGGTCCTAAGGTAGCGAAATTCCTTGTCGGGTAAGTTCCGACCCGCACGAAAGGCGTAATGATTTGAGCGCTGTCTCAACAATGCACCCGGTGAAATTGAAGTACCAGTGAAGATGCTGGTTACCTGCGCCAGGACGGAAAGACCCCATGGAGCTTTACTCCAGCTTGATACTGGGATTCGGTACTGCATGTACAGGATAGGTGGGAGGCTAAGAAGATAGGACGCCAGTCTTATCAGAGCCGATGTTGGGATACCACCCTTGCGGTATTGGATTTCTAACCTGCAGCCATGACCTGGCTGGGGGACAATGTCAGGCGGGGAGTTTGACTGGGGCGGTCGCCTCCGAAAGGGTATCGGAGGCGCTCAAAGGTTCCCTCAGAATGGACGGAAACCATTCGAAGAGTGCAAAGGCATAAGGGAGCTTGACTGCGACACCGACGGGTGGAGCAGGTAGGAAACTAGGACTTAGTGATCCGGTGGTATAAAGTGGGATTGCCATCGCTCAACGGATAAAAGCTACCCTGGGGATAACAGGCTTATCACTCCCAAGAGTTCACATCGACGGAGTGGTTTGGCACCTCGATGTCGGCTCATCGCATCCTGGGGCTGTAGTAGGTCCCAAGGGTTGGGCTGTTCGCCCATTAAAGCGGTACGCGAGCTGGGTTCAGAACGTCGTGAGACAGTTCGGTCCCTATCCGGCGTGGGCGTAGGATATTTGAGAGGAGCTGTCCTTAGTACGAGAGGACCGGGATGGACTGACCTCTGGTGTATCTGTTGGCTATCAAAGCCATGGCAGAGTAGCCAAGTCGGGAAGGGATAAACGCTGAAGGCATCTAAGCGTGAAGCCCCCCTCAAGATGAGATATCCCATCGCAAGAGTAAGACCCCTTGAAGACGACGAGGTAGATAGGGCAGAGGTGGAAGCATGGCAACATGTGCAGCTGACTGTCACTAATAGGTCGAGGGCTTAACCAGGTTGGTTTAGGTAAGAGGAAAGAACGGATGAAAATAGATATGTAGCAATGTGTGGTTTTGAGGGTATATGCAACAGGTTATAGTGCATAGAACAGAATTAATGCGTAAATCCAGGTATGGGTTTGCGCTTTTTTTGTTTTATAAATTTTTAAAGAATTAAGGAGTTGTATGAGATGAAGAGATCATGTTATATACCTCCCTTTCGGAGATGGACCACCCAGAAGTAGGAACTGCCTGTATTAATTATACAAAATGGCAGACGGTTATAGAGCTGTATTAAAAAGCAGGATTAAAAAGCAGGATTAAAAGCAATACTTGTTCAAAGTAAAAATTTATAGTAAACTTTAACTATTAAAATAAAACGGAGATACGACGTATGACTAACCAATACCAGAATACCATCAACCTCTTATTTGTGTGTCATGGGAATATATGCAGATCTCCCATGGCGGAGTTTGTTATGAAGGATATGATAGAAAAGGAGCACTTAGGCAATCGCTTCTATGTAGCATCAGCAGCCACAAGTACGGAAGAAATCGGGAATCCGGTACACCGTGGGACAAGAGAAAAGCTTAGGAAATATGGAATATCCACAGATGGAAAATATGCGGTGCAGTTATCCAGGAAGGATTATGACAAATACGATTACCTCATTGGAATGGAACAGCGGAATGTGACAAATATGCTTAGAATCCTGGGCGGGGACCCGGAAGGAAAGGTAAAGCGCCTTTTGGACTATTCCTCTGATCCAAGGGATATTGCAGACCCGTGGTATACCGGGGATTTTGACCGTACCTTTGATGATGTGAATGAAGGATGTAAAGCACTTCTGACCTTCATTTTGGAGCAGGAAACGGAAGGGAAATACAGATAACAAGGGGGAATTATTTATGAAACCACTTAGATTTGTCGTCATAGGCTCCGGCTGGAGGTCCCTGTTCTATGCCAGGATAGCCAAAGCTTATCCGGATTGCTTTCATCTGGCAGCATTCCTTTGCCGGTCAAAAGAAAAGGCGCAGTGGCTGCTGGAAGAAACCGGAATAAAGGCTGTGACAAGCCCAGAGGAATGCCGGTCAGAAAACCCGGATTTTGTAGTGGTTGCTGTAAACAAGGATGCTATATTTCAGGTGACAAGGGAATGGGCGCTGAAAGGATATCCGGTGCTTAGTGAGACACCGGCTGCCATGGAATTAGAAGATTTACAGGAGCTTTGGCGTCTTCATACCCAGGAAGGCGCCAGGATACAGGTGGCAGAGCAGTATTTTGAATATCCGGTCTTTCATGCGGCTATTGAGATCGCAAAACGGGGATATCTTGGTGATCCGTATATGGTTAATATCTCCGCAGTTCATGACTACCATGGAGCCAGCTTAATCCGGCGGTTATTAGGAACCGGTTTGGAGAACATGAAAGTGTATGGAAAGAAATATGTGTATCCGGTAGTGGAAACGGATTCCAGGCAAGGATTTATTGAAGACGGCAGGATGAGTGATAGAGAACGGGTCAGGCTGACCTTTGAATTTGAAGGGGGAAAAACAGCTTTTTATGATTTTAATGGCATACAGTATCATTCCAGAATCAGGAGCCGCCATTTAAATGTTCAGGGAGCGAGAGGGGAACTGGATGACTGGACGCTTCGCTGTGTAGGAGAAGACAGCCGGTCCAGGGAATATCAGATTATAAAAGAACCTTTTGAAACAGGAAATGGAATCAAAGAAATTTACATGGGACAGGAATTGCTTTACAGGAATCCGTTTTATGAGTTAGGTAAAGCAAATGGACTTCCACAGGATGAAACGGCCATAGGAACCCTTATGCTTGGAATGAGGCGGTTTATTGAGGAAGGCTTTGAGGTTTATCCTCTTTCAGAGGGGCTTCAGGATGCCTATGTAAGAATACTTATGGAGCAGGCTCTTAAAAGCGGTCAGATGGTGGAATCTAAAACCCAGGTTTGGAGCTGATGATAAGGGGCGGGTTTTTCTATAGATTAAAAAGCCCGTCCCAAGTTGATGGGCGATAAGGATTCAACATTCATCATCATCAATGATAGTGAGATTAAATAATTCGCAGGATAAGTCCACATCTATGCCTGCCTTTTGAGGAGGACTGATGAAGCGGATAATGGGGCGCAGAGAAAATCCCGGCGTGTTATCCTTTACAACTGCTGAACTTCCGTCACTAAGGTGGACAATGGTACCGATGGGGTATGCGGAAACACAATGAAGGAAAGCTGTCAGCAGTTCCGGATCAAAATGAGTGTTGGAACAGCTGGTTAAATAGTCAAAAATCCGTCTGGGAGACCAGGCTTTCCGGTATGGCCTGGTGGAATTAAGAGCGTCATACACATCAGCAATAGCCAGGATCCGGGCATAAAGGGGGATATCCTTGCCTGAAAGGCCAAAAGGATATCCGGTTCCGTCAAATTTTTCGTGATGGGTCTGAACCCCCTGCAATACTGCTTGGGAGATCACGATGTGGTCGCCCAGCTTTTTATAGGAAAGGCTGGGATGCTGCTTCATGATTTCAAATTCTTCGCTGGTTAAGGGACCAGGTTTGTTGGTAATATCAATTGGAATATCTGTTTTCCCGATGTCATGAAGAAGTCCGCAAAGTGCCAGGTCATTTAAATTGGAAATGGAAAGTCCGATGTACTTTCCCAATAAAACGCTTAAAATACCTACATAAAGGCTATGGGAATAGGTATACCCATCATAATCCCTGATATCTATCATCTGAAAGAGATACTTGTCCTTGTTTAAAACATTCATAACAACGGACTCGGCCACTTTAGCAATCTCCTCGTAAACCTGTCTGCTGGATTGAAAGGTAAATTTTTTTAAACTCTGGTCAAAGACATCGCGGATGCTTGTCAGCATTTTGGTCTTTAACTCCGGTTCCACAAAATCCTCGGGTTCAATGCCTTGCGTAATCGCTGTGCAGATATAAGCCCCTTGTACTCCGATGGTTTTCATGCGGCCAATCATACGTTCACTCAACTTGCAGCCGGTTACCGCAAAAGGAAGCATTGGGTTTATTCCCGGGATGTTTCGGGCTAATTCCATACCTTCAGTCAATTTCTCTATAGGAAGATAAATCAATTCTTTCACCTCAACAGACCAAAACGCAGTCTCTTCTTTCTGTTCCTTAAAATACCTTTTTATGTTAAAGTTGGAAATATATGCACAATGACACATTAAATTATAGTGTGAATTAACCAATGCGTCAATGGAAATTTTAATTTTAAACACTAGTATGGCAGAGAAAAATCAGGCAATATTTTATGCAAATATTCTTTAATCTTTACAAATCAAGAAAATTCGGATTGGTTCAGGAATTGACATAGAGAAGGGGTATTTTATGATAGAAATTTTAAATGGAATTCATGAGACCATTCATTATGAATGCTCACTGGGACTTCGGCTTTATCATAATAAAAATTTTGAAGATTATCCGGAGCATTGGCATGGAGGAATTGAAATGATCATGCCGACAAAGGGGGGATACGAGGTGATCGTAGGGGAGGAACATTTTTCCCTTGAAACAGAAGATATCATTCTGATCCACTCCGGCGTGATTCATTCATTAAGGGCACCCTCTCTGGGAGAACGCTATATATTGCAGTTTGATGCTGCCCTTCTTTACCATTTAAAGGAGATGGAAACCCTGCTGCACATAATTCCCCCGGTCATATACTTAAAAAAGAAGGACAGAGATTCCCTTCATGGGTCTATTAAAAAGAAGCTTGATAAGATCATTGAGGAATATCAGGGAAACAGCGGATTCCGGGAAGCCTCCATTTATGCGGCCCTTATTGAGATCTATGTGGAATTAGGGCGAAATAAGGTATGCCTTAATGGAGCCGGCAGGCAGATCCATACTATGAGGCAGCAGGAATATTTTGAAGCTGTTATGAATGCCAGTACCTATATCAACCAGCACTTCATGGAAAATCTGACATTGGGGGAAGTGGCCAGGATCAGCGGATTTTCCAAATATCACTTTACCCGGATCTTTAAACAGTATATGAATATGACTTTTTATGAATATTTAAACTCCAAACGGGTGAAAAAAGCGGAGGAGCTTTTGTATAATACCAGGGAAATGAGCATTACGGATGTTGCTATGGGTTCCGGCTTTTCATCCATGAGCGCTTTTAACCGCACTTTTAAAATGATAAAGCGCTGTTCACCAAGCGATTACAGGAAGATCAGACAGCAGATGTATGAATCAGAAGAATAAAAACAAAGGGAAGTTTACAGTTCCTCTTATGGGAATACCGGGTTTATGGGTATTTCTGTGAGAGGATTTTTTATCGAAAAAGCAATATATGCGCCATTAGAAGCAAGAAGTGGGATGCCTGATCTGCTTTGAAATGCTATGATGGAATCATGGAAAAAAAGTCAAGGAAATGTCAGGATATAAGATGAAAAAGAAAGGATAAGGTGAATTCCATGAATGAGGATAAGCGTAAGGAATACCGAAAAAAAGCAAAAGAATTAGTTTCAAAAATGACTCTGGAGGAGAAGGTTTCACAGACCGTACACAGTGCGGCGGCGATTCCAAGACTGGGAATAAAGGGTTATAACTGGTGGAATGAGGGACTTCATGGTGTGGCCAGGGCCGGTGTTGCTACGGTGTTTCCCCAGGCCATCGGACTGGCTGCAAGCTTTGATGAGGAGCTGCTTTATGAAGTGGCTGATACAGTTTCCACAGAGGCAAGGGCAAAGTTTCATATGCAGCAGAAATACGGAGATACGGATATTTATAAAGGACTTACGTTCTGGGCTCCTAATGTCAATATTTTTAGAGATCCCCGCTGGGGAAGAGGACATGAGACATACGGAGAGGATCCATATTTGACTTCACGTATGGGGGTTCGTTTTATTGAGGGGCTGCAGGGAGATGACGAAGATTATTTAAAGACCGCAGCCTGCGCCAAACACTTTGCAGTCCACTCAGGTCCGGAGGATGAGCGACATTCCTTTAATGCTGTAGTGACAAAGCAAGATATGTTTGAAACCTATTTGCCGGCGTTTGAGGCCTGTGTAAAGGAAGGAAAGGTAGAGGCAGTTATGGGAGCCTATAACCGGACCAATGGGGAACCCTGCTGCGGAAGCAAGACCCTGCTTAAGGATATTTTGAGGACGAACTGGGGATTTGAAGGGCATGTAACCTCAGATTGCTGGGCAGTAAAAGATTTTCATGAACATCACGGAGTTACAGGTTCCGCTCTGGAATCTGTTGCTATGGCAATGGAAAACGGGTGTGATCTAAATTGCGGAAGCCTGTTTTTATATCTTACGGAGGCAGTGAACCGGGGGTTAGTGTCTGAAGAACGGTTAAATGAAGCAGTTGAGAATCTGATGATGACCAGACTGAAGCTTGGACTGTTTGAAGAGCCGGAAGCTGTGGAATACAATAAAATTACTTATGAGGACAATGATACCAGAGAGCATAAGGAGCTGAATTTTAAAGCTTCCAGAAAAACCTTTGTTTTACTTAAAAATGAGGGGAATATACTCCCTCTTAATAAGAGCAGCTTGAAAACCATTGGAATCATCGGACCCAACAGCGATAACCGAAAGGCACTGATAGGAAATTATGAGGGTACCGCTTCCAGGTATTATACGATTTCCGAAGGAATCCAGGATTACGTTGGAGAAGACGTCCGTGTTATGGTCTCAGAAGGATGCCATTTATGTAAACCGAGGGTAAGCGGCCTGGGTCAGGAGAACGACCGGTCATCAGAGGTTCGTGGAGTGTGTGAAGCCAGTGATGTGATCATTGCCTGCATGGGTCTTGATTCCAGTCTGGAAGGAGAAGAGGGTGACGAAGGGAATGAATATGCCAGCGGGGATAAGCCCAATTTGTCCCTTCCAGGATTACAGAAACAAGTGCTTGAGGAGATTTATAAGAGCGGGAAGCCTGTGGTTTTAGTACTTTTATCAGGAAGCGCCCTTGATGTGTCCTGGGCAGATGCCCATATTCCTGCCATCCTGGAAGGATGGTACCCGGGAGCTGAAGGAGGCCGTGCTCTGGCTGCCGTGCTGTTCGGTGATTATGCACCGGAAGGAAAGCTTCCCGTTACCTTTTACAGGAGTACAGAGGAGCTTCCGGCCTTTACGGATTATTCCATGAAGGGCAGGACCTACCGATATATGGAGCAGGAAGCTCTCTATCCCTTTGGCTATGGACTTTCCTACACGGATTTTTCCGTAAGGGATGTGTCCTTAAGCCATGACCGGATAGGGGCAGGAGATACCTTAACCATAAAAGCAGTGTTAAAGAATGAGGGGCATAAGAAGGGGGCAGAAACCCTGCAGGTATATGTGAAATCCTGTGCGCCTCAGACACCCAATGCTCAGCTTAAGGCACTTTTAAAGGCAGAGCTGGAGCCAGGGGAGGAAAGAGAATTGCAGGTGATGCTTTCCGACAAAGCCTTTGCCTTAAGAGATGAACAAGGAGATCTGGTAATGGAAGCAGGAACGTACAACGTGTATGTGGGAACCCAGCAGCCTGATAAACGAAGCCGGGAGCTTACAGGGAAAGTACCGGAATGCATGACCGTATCCATAGATCAGCGTACCGTCCTGGAAAAATGCTGCATATAAAAAGCGGCAGAAGACCCAAATCTGAGGTACATATGGCTGTTACAAAATGAAGGAATATGGAAGTTTTTTATGAAAAGTTGTATAGCGCTGTCTGCAGGCTTAAAAAGTCTGAGACAGCGCTTTTTGGTTGCAAACAACAGAAATAATATAAAAAAATGAACGGAGTATTTCCGCTGCAAAGGGAAAACCGTGGCAAAATTACTTAAAAAAATTATTTGGTGCTAGAAGAATTTTATGAAATTCTGCAAAGCGGCACGACTGAAAAAACGGATTAAAGGTCTTTAAAAATTTCATCTGTAATCAGAGGGGATAACCATTCATACTTGCTACTCCTCCTGCATAAGTATGTAAAAACGTCCTAGCAGGGGGATTTTCTTGAAGGAATATATTGAAGAACGCGCGGTTGCGATCGCCAACTACATCATAGACTATCATGCGACCGTGAGGCAGACAGCGAAGAAATTTGGGATTTCCAAATCTACGGTACATAAAGATGTTACGGACCGTTTGGAACACATTAATCCGTCCCTGGCAGCCCGGGCCAGGGTAATCCTTGATATTAACAAATCCGAGCGTCATATAAGAGGCGGCCTAGCCACCAAAGAGAAATACCAGCATCGCCTTCAGATGTGCAGCAAAAAGAATTGATAAGACAAAAAAGTGAAGAACAGCCGCTGATGGGAATAATAAAGATTCCCATCAGCGGCTGTTTTCAAAAAATGTTAAATTTTTTATTGACATGAAGCTGTAAAATATGTTATTCTTTACCCCGATATGAAGAGACATTATCGTTTTCATACAAATATTGACCACTTCGTAAGAAGTTAAGCCCAGACGGACAGGCGGGTCAGCTGCCGAGCGTGGGAAACCACATTATTGATTGAGTTAAAAGCTCAAATTTTATAAGTTGATTACTTTATAATCCGTGCGAATGCACATCACTTGTGAAACGATCAATAATAGCAGGGACAACATATTTGCTATGTAGACTCGAAAACGATAATTGTCATGAATAAAAGACGGGCAAAATGCCCCTACTTGAACTATCATTCATGAAATTGCAGGCAGGTGATGAATAATCACCTGCCTTTTTGCTATGAAAAATCTGCGCCAATTAGGCGACACTTACGTTTCAGCGACAAAAGAGGGAGAAATATTCCCGTAACAAGGAGAGGTAAGAGCCATATGAACAAAGAAGATCAGATGAGGGCGCCTATTTGCGAAGCTCTTGAAACATTTCAAAAAAAGAGGGTAGTACCCTTTGATGTGCCGGGCCATAAACGGGGAAGGGGAAATCCGGAGCTTGCCCGCCTTTTAGGGGAACGGTGCGTCGGACTTGATGTAAATTCCATGAAGCCTCTTGATAATCTATGCCATCCGGTGTCAGTGATCCGGGACGCGGAACGGCTGACAGCAGATGCTTTTGGGGCAGCAGATGCATTTTTGATGGTGGGAGGAACCACGTCGGCTGTACAGAGCATGATCCTGTCTGTCTGCAAAGCAGGGGATAAGATCATTCTTCCAAGAAATGTCCATAGAAGTGCCTTAAATGCTCTGGTATTGTGCGGGGCGGTTCCTATTTATGTAAACCCGGAGGTGAACAGCATGCTGGGCATTTCCCTTGGCATGGAGATCGGCCAGGTGGAAAAGGCAATTATGGAAAATCCCGATGCAGTGGCAGTATTTGTTAACAATCCCACCTATTACGGAATCTGTTCTGATATCCGCTCCATTGTCCGGCTGGCCCATGCCCACGGGATGAAGGTTCTGGCTGATGAAGCCCATGGCACCCATCTCTATTTTGGAAAGGGTCTTCCGGTTTCCGCCATGGAAGCGGGCGCGGATATGTCGGCGGTCTCCATGCACAAGTCAGGAGGAAGTCTGACACAAAGCTCCCTTCTCCTTTTAAACAAAGGAGTGAACGGGGATTACGTACGTCAGATCATAAACTTAACCCAGACCACCAGCGCCTCTTACCTGCTTTTGTCAAGCCTTGACATATCAAGAAGGAACCTTGCTCTGCGGGGAGAGGAATCCTTTGCAAAGGTGGTGGAAATGGCGGAATATGCCAGGGGAGAGATCAATTCCATCGGCGGTTACTATGCGTATGGAAGGGATCTGATCAATGGAACCAGCATTTTTGATTACGATGTGACTAAGCTTTCTGTTTATACCCTGGGAAATGGGCTGGCAGGAATTGAGGTCTACGATCTCCTTCGGGATGAATATGATATCCAGATCGAATTCGGGGATATCTGCAACCTCCTTGCCTACATTTCCATCGGCGACCGGATTCAGGATATTGAACGTCTGGTAGGAGCACTGGCAGATATTGAGCGCCTTTACAAAAAGGATAGGACGGGAATGCTCTCAGGAGAATACATTGCCCCTAAAGTGGCAGTATCACCTCAGAAAGCATTTTATTCCCAAAAGGTATCCGTACCGGTAGGGGAATCAGCAGGAAGGATAAGCGGGGAGTTTGTCATGTGCTATCCTCCGGGTATTCCTATCCTGGCGCCGGGAGAGATGATTACGGAAGAGATCGTGGAGTACATCATTTACGCCAGGGAAATGGGCTGTTCCATGCAGGGAACCGAGGATCCGGCAGTAGAACGGCTGATGGTATTAAAGGAGCAGGTTCAAGAAGGGGAGAGGTAGGAAACAATGGAGATATGGTTTTCAAAATTTCACACTTCCAATGTGAAGCTTTCGGTGCGGATCGATAAACAGCTTTTTTCCGGTGAAAGTGAATACCAGAGAATTGACGTGTTTGAATCCCAGGAATTTGGAAAGTTTGTGTCTTTGGATGGAGACATTGTTTTTTCAGAAAAAGATGAGTTTATTTACGATGAAATGGTTACCCATGTTCCCATGGCAGTCCATCCAAATGTGAAGGATGTGCTTATCATCGGCGGAGGCGACGGAGGGGTGGCCAAGGAACTTTTACAGTACCCGTTTATTCAGTCCATCGATGTGGTTGAGACGGATAAACTGTTTGTAGATGTATGCCGTGATATCTTTCCTGAAGTATCTTGCGGGCTTTCTGATCCCAGGGTAAAGGTGTATTATGATGACGGGCTCCGTTTCTTAAGAAGCAAAAAAGAGGAATATGACCTTATCATCAATGATTCCACGGATCCTTTCGGACATACAGAGGGGCTTTTTACCAAGGAATTTTACGGCAGCTGCTATAAGGCGCTGCGAAGCGATGGCATCATGGTCTACCAGCATGGAAGTCCTTTTTATGATGAGGATGAGGCGGCGTGCAGGAGCATGCACCGGAAGGTATTCCGTTCCTTCCCCATAAGCCGTGTTTATCAGGCCCATATTCCCACCTGCCCGTCGGGCTACTGGCTGTTTGGGTTTGCTTCGAAAAAGTATCATCCCATCAATGATTTTAAGCCAGAACTATGGAATCAATTAAAAATTGAAACCTGGTACTATACAACAAATCTTCATACAGGCGCTTTCATGCTGCCTAAATACGTGGAAGATTTACTGAAAGAGGAGGAAAAGGAATGAGCAGATTATTGATTATCGGTTGTGGAGGGGTTGCCTCTGTGGCAATCCGGAAATGCTGTCAGAACAGTGAGGTGTTTACTGACATTTGTATCGCAAGCAGGACAAAGGAGAAATGCGATGCCTTAAAGGATAAGCTTGCGGGGACAACAAAAACAAGAATTGAGACAGCTAAGGTTGATGCGGATCACGTGGAAGAGGTAATTGCCCTCATAAAGGATTATAAGCCGGATGCCGTATTAAATGTGGCTCTGCCCTATCAGGATTTAACCATTATGGATGCATGTCTTGCAGCAGGGGTTGATTACATTGATACCGCTAACTACGAGTCTGAGAATACGGATGATCCGGAGTGGAAAGCGATCTATGAGAAGCGTTGTGAAGAGCTTGGCTTTACCGCCCTTTTTGATTATTCCTGGCAGTGGGATTACAAGGAGCGCTTTGAGAATGCAGGCATTACCGCATTGCTTGGAAGCGGGTTCGATCCTGGAGTTACCAGTGTGTTTTCTGCTTATGCCTTAAAACACTATTTTGACGAAATTCATACCATTGATATTTTAGACTGTAACGGAGGCGATCATGGGTATCCCTTTGCAACCAACTTTAACCCTGAAATCAATTTAAGGGAGGTATCCTCCAACGGTTCCTATTGGGAGGATGGCCGCTGGATCGAGACAGAGCCAATGGAGATTAAATCCAAATATAATTTCCCTGAGGTTGGGGAAAAGGACATGTACCTGCTTCACCATGAGGAGATCGAATCCCTGGCAAAGAACATTCCCGGGGTAAAGAGGATCCGTTTCTTCATGACCTTTGGACAGAGCTATTTAACTCATATGAAGTGCCTGGAAAACGTAGGTATGCTTTCCACCTCTCCTGTGGAGTTTAACGGACAGGAGATCGTGCCCATTCAGTTTTTGAAAGCCCTGCTTCCGGATCCGGCTTCCCTTGGCCCCAGAACCAAAGGAAAGACCAATATTGGATGCATCTTTACGGGTGTAAAGGATGGAAAGGAAAAGACCATTTACATCTACAACGTATGCGATCATGAGGAATGCTATAAAGAGGTGGAATCCCAGGCGATTTCCTATACCACCGGAGTTCCGGCCATGATCGGAAGCCTGATGGTGTTAACCGGCCAGTGGAAGAAGCCGGGAGTATTTAATGTGGAAGAGTTTGACCCGGATCCCTATATGGAGGCTTTAAACAAATGGGGGCTTCCGTGGGTGGTATGTGAGGACCCGGAAACTGTTACGGTATGGAGATAGGAAAAAATGAGGATCGAAGAGCTTAAAACCCCATGTTATGTGATCGATGAGGGAAGACTGGAGAAAAATTTAAAAATCCTAAGCCAGGTAAAAGAAAATACCGGGTGCAGGATCCTGTTGGCACAGAAGGCATTTTCCTGCTTTGCGGAGTACCCTCTTATCGGCAAGTATCTTGACGGAACTACGGCCAGCGGGCTTTATGAAGCCAGGCTGGGCAAAGAGGAGATGGGGCTTGAAAACCATGTTTTTGCCCCCGCGTATAAGGAAGAGGACTTTAAAGAGCTGGTGAAGATCTGCGATCACATTGTATTTAACTCGTTTTCCCAGCTGGAGAAGTATAAAAATGCTTTAGAGGGAGTAAGTGCCGGTATCAGGATCAATCCCCAGTGCTCCACCCAGGAAGGCCATGAAATCTATGACCCCTGTGCGCCCGGATCAAGGCTTGGCGTATCCATTGACAATTTTAAAGAGGAGTGGCTGCCCTGGATATCAGGGCTCCATTTCCACACCTTATGTGAGCAGAATTCAGAAGACTTAAAAAAGACCCTGGATGCCGTGGAGGAAAAATTCGGAAAGTATTTATCCCGACTCTCCTGGCTGAACATGGGCGGTGGGCATCATATTACCAGAGAGGATTACGACATCGGGCTGTTGGAAGCCTGCATTAAGAGAATGCAGGAAAAGTATGGCCTTCAGATTTATCTGGAACCTGGAGAGGCAGTGGCACTTAATGCCGGATATCTGGTGACAGAGGTTATGGATGTGGTGGAAAACGGGATAAAGACTTTGATTCTTGATGCTTCCGCAGCCTGCCATATGCCTGATGTGCTGGAGATGCCGTACCGGCCGCCTTTAAAGGACAGCGGAGAAACGGGGGAAAAGGCTTTTACCTACCGGCTCTCCTCCTGCACCTGTCTGGCAGGGGACGTGATCGGTGACTATTCCTTTGACAGGGAAATAAAGCCCGGAGATAAGCTGTATTTTATGGATATGGCCATCTATTCTATGGTGAAGAACAACACCTTTAACGGGATGCCCCTTCCTGACATCGCTATCATGGATCAGGAAGGAGACTGTCGTGTCATAAAACGGTTCGGCTATGAGGATTTTAAGAACAGGCTGGCCTAGGGGTTACAAGCATATCCCCATGATTCATTAGGAGACATACTATGGAAAAATTAAAGAGCCTCCCAATTGCAGATGGATTTTACATGCCGGGAGAATTTGAGCCTCATCGGGGCTGTATTATGATCTGGCCCAAGCGGCCCGGTTCCTGGCCCTTTGGGGCCGGGAAGGCAAGAAAAGCCTTTGCCGAAATTGCGGAGGCCATTGCAGACAGCGAGCAGGTGGTCGTGCTGGCGGAGCCTGATGTGAAGGAATGTGCCAGGGAAATGCTGTCGGACCGGATCCAGGTGGTTGTAATGGAATCTGACGACGCATGGGCAAGAGATGTGGGGCCTACGTTTGTGATCAATAAGGAACGTAAGGTCAGGGGCATCGACTGGCAGTTTAATGCCTGGGGAGGAACTTTTGACGGGTTGTATCCGGACTGGCAAAAGGATGACCTTCTTGCAGGGCGTTTCTGTGAGCATTTTGGCTATCCGGTTTATGATGCAGGGCATTTCGTACTGGAGGGAGGTTCCATCCATTCGGACGGGGAAGGTACGCTTTTGGTGACGGAAGCCTGTCTTCTGAGCGCCGGACGGAATCCCTCTCTTTCCAAGCTTCAGATTGAAGAACAGCTGAAAAATTATCTGGGGGCTTCTAAGGTCATCTGGTTAAAAGCAGGCATCTATCAGGATGAAACCAATGAGCACGTGGATAATGTCTGTACGTTTATCCGGCCGGGGGAAGTGGTGTTAGCCTGGACGGATGATGAGGATGATCCTCAGTATGACATGTCCCTTGCCGATTTAAGGATACTGGAACAGGAAACAGATGCAGCAGGAAGGCATTTTAAGATTCACAAGCTCCCCATACCTAAGGAACCGGTCTGCATTACGAAAGAGGAGCTTTCAGGCTTTTCCTTTGAACCTGGAGAGGATGAGAGGGAGGCCGGAGAGCGCCTGGCTGCCAGCTATGTAAATTTTTATATATCCAATGGAGGGGTGATTGTTCCCCAATTTGGGGATGTTCATGATTTAAAGGCAGTACGGATATTAGAGGAGTGCTTCCCTGAGAGAAGAATCTATCCGGTGTATGCAAGAGATATTATTGTAGGAGGCGGAAATATTCACTGCATTACACAACAAATTCCGCTGTAGTCCGGCCATGCCATTCATAGATCGGCGGACCTGGCTCCGCCGGATTATTCATGTCGGGCGTCCCCGCGATAGAAACCATACCGGAAGGAGAATTTCATGAGAGAGGTAACAGTAGCGGCAGTTCAGATGAGATGCTGCGATGACATTAAAAAGAATATTGCAAATGCGGAAAGACTGGTAAGGAAGGCAGCAGGGGAAGGGGCTAAGGTCATTCTCCTTCCGGAGCTGTTTGAACGGCAATACTTCTGCCAGGAGAGACGGTATGACTTTTATGAATATGCAGAACCGGCAGAGGAGAACCAGGCGGTTAAGCATTTCGCCGGGATTGCGGCTGAGCTTCAGGTGGTGCTTCCCATCAGCTTTTATGAGCGGTCAGGAAATACCATGTTTAATTCAGTGGCAGTTCTTGACGGCGATGGGACAAATCTTGGAATATACCGGAAGACCCATATTCCCGATGATCATTACTACCAGGAAAAATTTTATTTCACTCCCGGGGACACTGGCTTTCAGGTATTTAGCACCATATACGGGAAAATCGGCGTAGGGATCTGCTGGGATCAGTGGTTTCCTGAGACAGCAAGGTGCTTAGGCTTACAGGGAGCGGAGCTGATCTTATATCCTACTGCCATTGGAAGCGAACCTATCCTGGAATGCGACAGCATGGAGCACTGGAGGCGCTGCATGCAGGGACACGCTGCTTCCAATATCATTCCGGTCATAGCAGCTAACCGGATCGGAGTGGAATCCGTTGTTCCCTGTATGTCAAACGGGAATCAAAGCTCCTCTCTTAAATTTTATGGATCCTCCTTTATTACGGATAATACCGGGGCTGTCATAGCCTCTATGGGCCGGGAGGAAGAAGGCGTCATATGCGCTTCCTTTGATCTGGATCAGATGATGACTGACAGGAGAAACTGGGGGCTTTTCCGCGATCGCAGGCCGGAAATGTACGGGAAAACCACAGGAAAATCTTAAACTCACCTTTTTGTGCAGGAAAAGTTGCGATAATATTCTGAAACTATATTATGCTGAAGCTATCAAAGAGAGCGGGAGGTAAAAGAGTGGATTGGCTGGATAAAATGAACGGGGCTCTGAACTATATTGAAGATAATTTAAGCGGAGAGATTCATCTGGAGGAAGTGGCAAGACGTGCCTCCTGTTCCAGCTTTAATTTCCAGCGGATGTTTTCTTTTATGGCAGATGTTTCCCTCGCGGACTACATCAGAAGACGGCGGCTCTCCCAGGCCGCTATGGAGCTTCTGACCACAGGGGAAAAAGTCATTGACGTTGCCTTAACGTATGGATACGAGTCGCCGGTTTCCTTTGCCAGGGCATTTTATGCTGTGCACGGTATGAATCCCAGCGAGGTGAGAAAATCCGGAAGGAAGATCAAAGCTTATCCCCGCATCTCCTTTGAAATAACCATTAAAGGAGTGGAGGCTATGAATTATTACGTAAAAGAGCTGGGAGAATTCCGGCTGGTAGGAATTAAGGAAAGAATGTCCCTGGACAATGGAGAGAATTTAAAAAGGATCCCGAAATTCTGGAATGAGTTCTACAGTCAGGACAGGTGCGAGGAAATACTGAAATTTAATGACAATAAGGATCTGCTTTTCATGGGAGCATGTGCCAATCCTGATGATAATGGATTCGATTATTACATTGCGACCGGATCAGACAAGGAGATACCGGAAGATATGGCTGAATTGGTGGTACCAGCCGGCCAATATGTGATTTTTGAATGCGTGGGCAAATTGCCGGAAGGACAGCAGAATATTTGGAAACGGATCTTTACGGAGTGGTTTCCGTCAGCCGGTTATGAGATGATAGACGGACCACAGCTGGAATGGTATCCCGAGGGAGATATCACTTCAGAGGAATATAGGAGCGAAATTTGGATCCCAGTCCGTAAAAAAGAGTAAATCCCTTCATAAAATCCGTTTCTTCCCCATATATATAGTAATAATTAATAAGTTGGGGAGTGTGCTATGAAGAGACTGTTTAGCAGAAGATGGATGATTTTTTTCGGTCTGGCCATGTGGGTACTGGTAGTACGTACCTTAAGCGGGTGTACTTTAAACAAGGATAGTGGTGATAAGGTGCGGGATCTGGAATTTACCGTGGTAGCTGACGCAGATATTCCGCAGGAACTTAGTAAGATCATTGCTGAGAAGCAGCAGTCACCTTTTAAGCTGACCTACAGCGATGATCAGAACCTTTACATAGTGGTTGGTTTCGGAAAGCAGGCTGGTGGAGGATATAGCATCGCAGTCAATGATCTTTATCTGACAGATAATTCCATTGTCCTGGATACGGAGCTGATCGGCCCGGAAAAGGGAGAGAACACGGGGACGGAACCCTCTTATCCCTTCATCGTCATTAAAACGGAGATGTCAGAGCTTCCGGTAGTGTTTCAGTAGAAAAGAAGTTGAAATAGCCGTTCCGCAGATGGCAAAAGCGGGACGGCTGTTTTTGTGGCAGATAAAACGTAAATTCCCCTTTTTTCTTAAGCCGTCATATGATATACTACTTCAAATAAGAGAAGGTAGTAAGGAGAAGGAAGGGGAATATGATATTAAAGGATATATGGCTTGATGTTACGGCAGTAAAAGAGCGGGATCCGGCGGCCAGAAGCAAGCTTGAAGTGCTTTTGCTCTATCAGGGAGTTCATGCTTTGATCTGGCATCGATTTGCCCACTGGTTTTACCAGCACAAGATGTTTTTTATAGCCAGGTTTATTTCCCAGCTGGCAAGATTTTTTACACTGATCGAGATTCATCCCGGCGCGCAGCTGGGGCATGGGATTTTAATTGACCATGGCAGCGGAGTGGTGATCGGAGAAACTACGGTGGTAGGAGACAATTGTACGATATACCAGGGAGTTACTTTAGGCGGCGTGGGACTTAATAAGGGAAAGCGCCATCCAACCCTTGGTAATAATGTGACCGTAGGAGCAGGGGCTAAGATTCTAGGCTCCTTTGACGTAGGAGATAATTGTACCATAGCGGCAAATGCCGTGCTTTTAAAGCCTTTGGAGAGCAACGTAACAGCGGTCGGAATTCCCGCCCGCCCGATTAAGATCGATGGTGTGCCCCTTCCCAAGGAGGAAAGCAATCTGGTGACCATGGATCATTACTGCAAGATGGAAGAGCGGGTCAGGGAATTGGAAGATACGCTGTCTAAACTGCAGACAGAGTTGTCTTCCTATCAGGAAAAAGAGCACTCCGATCAGGCGGAGGCATCTTTGGAGGGGAAAATTGAGGAATAGAAGGGCTAAAACTCTCTTGTATTTCAGGAAGTCCGGGAATGATAACAAAAAAAGTATAATGAAACATGCACCTGCATAAACTTTCTTAAAGGAATAAAGAAGGTAAGGCAGGTGCTTTTTTATGTTGGAGCTGGTGAAGAAAAACATACATATGAATCGTTGGAAAGGATATGCCGCGTCCCAGATTACTCTTGACGATGACTTCATCGTCCCAGACAGTATGGATGATGTGGATCAGATTATTTTAAGTTCCGGCGATATTACCATTGATTCCGTAAAGGTTCAGACAGAACGGGTCGTGGTCCGGGGCAAGCTGGATTTTATGAATCTCTTCCGAGGAGTGGATGGAGGGCTTCAGACCCTTTCAGGAAGCATTAACTTTGAGGAACCCATCAATGTCCCCGGACTGGAGGAGAAGGATTACGTCCAGCTGGGGTGGGAGCTTGAGGATTTAAACGCTGGGCTCATTAATTCCAGGAAGCTGAGCGTAAAGTCGATCGTATCACTTAAGGTGAAGGTGGAAACTGCCAGCGATATAAACGCTGCTGTGGAAGTGGACACGGGAGGCCCGGTAACAGATGTGCCAATGGTGGAAACCCTTCGCCGCAATCTGGATATTGCATCCATTGCTCTCCGCCACAAGGATACGTTCCGCATCAAGGATACGGTTACTCTTTCAGGAAACAAGCCAAACATTGATCACGTTTTATGGACCGAAATGAAGTTAAGAGGCGTTTCCTTAAGGCCCATGGATGGAAAGATGATGCTTGACGGGGAACTGTTAGTCTTTGTTATTTACCAGGGAGAAGGGGAAGGCGCGCCCATCCAGTGGGTAGAGGAGAGCATTCCGTTTTCAGGGGAGCTGGCTGTTCCGGATATGACTGAGGATATGGTTCCATTGGTTACAGTCCACATAATCCATAAGGATATTGAGGCAAAACCGGATTCAGACGGTGAGATGCGGGAAATGGATATGGATTCAGTTCTTGAGCTGGATATGAAGCTTTACAAGGAAGAGAATATGGAGCTGCTCAGCGATATATATTCCACCAACAGGGAATTGACGCTGCAGACGGAGGAAGCTCTTTTTGATAAGATCCTGACGAAAAATATGAGCAGATGCAAGGTGGTAGAAAAGCTCAGCCTGGATCAGGCGGACCGGATCCTCCAGATATGCCACAGTGAAGGGACTGTTAAAATCGATGACACGGAAATCAAAGAGGACGGACTTCATGTGGAAGGCGTTTTAGAGGTTCGTATCCTTTATATGACTTCTGACGATGACCAGCCGATCCAGTCAACCGTGGAAGATATTCCATTCCATTTCCTGATTGAGGCACCGGGGATCAATGAGCAGACGGTTTGCCAGCTGAATCCGGGCTTAGAGCAGCTTAGCGCGGTTATGATGGGCGGAGGAACCGTTGAAGTGAAGTCGACCATTTCCCTTGACTTACTGGCCTTGCAGCCGATCCGCGAGCAGATCATCACAAACGCATTGGAATCGCCCATGGATTTAAACAACTTGCAGAAGCTTCCCGGAATCGTGGGATATATTGTGCAGCCTGAGGATTCCCTCTGGAATATCGCTAAAAAGTTCCATACAACCATTGATACCATTATAGCGACCAATGGATTGACGGATAAATCCGTAAGACCGGGTGACCGGCTGATTCTTGTGAAGGAATTGGCATAATTTTATTCAATAAAGTGCCAGGCAGAAGGGATCGCTTTTGCCTGGCATAATTGATTATTCCTCTGAATGATTTTTTTAAAAAAGGGTATGATAAAGATTGCTATTCACATATCAGCTTGCCCTGTTATATAATATACTATAGCTGAGCTATAGCTTCAACCATCGATGGCGCCAAAACGCATCCAGCTGGTGCTTAAGATAGATGACAGGTTACCCTGGACGGTAGTGACGTATTGCAAGGCGTTATTACCGTTTACATACCCTGAATTTCCTGATACCGGAGAAGAAAAAACATGAACTATACCTATATTTTAAGATGTGCAGATGATACCCTGTATTGCGGCTGGACAAACCACTTAGAAAAACGTTTAATAGCCCATAACCAGGGAAAAGGGGCCAAATATACAAAAGCCCGCAGACCTGTGGTCCTGGCTTACTGGGAGGAGTTTTCTACAAAAGAAGAAGCCATGCGGAGGGAAGCCGCAATTAAAAAACTTACCAGGAAGGACAAGCTAAAACTGATGGGGGAAATTGTATAAGAAAAACCGTCAAGGCCGCGAGTATGCGGGACTGACGGTTTTTCCGGTATTATGCAACAAAATGGTACATCAAAATATAATGACATAAGCTTCCGCCCATGACGAATAGGTGAAAGATCTCATGGGATCCAAAGCTTTTATGCTTCGCGTTAAAAAGAGGAAGCTTAAGAGCATAGATAATGCCGCCTATGGTATAAATGATGCCTCCTGCAAGCAGCCAGAGAAAACCGGCAGAAGAAAGGGTAGCCGTAATCTTTGAAAATGCCAGAATGCAAACCCAGCCCATGGCAATGTAGAGGCATGACGAAAACCATTTGGGGCACATTATAAAACAGGCTTTTATGATAATTCCTGAAATGGCAATGCCCCAAACCAGAGCAAGCAGGCTCCAGCCGGTCTTATCTCCAAGAACGATCAGGCAGATTGGTGTGTACGTTCCTGCTATCAGGATGAAAATCATCATATGATCTAATTTTTTCAGCAGACGGTTGATTTTCGGTGAGATATCAAGAGTATGGTAGATGGTGCTGGCTGCGTAAAGAAAAACCATACTGATGATAAAAACCGTTAAGGCGGCCAGATGGAGCCCCCCGTCGGAAGAAGCCTTAATAAGCAGTGGTGCTGCGGCTATAAGCGCCAGTATCATAGCGATAAAATGTGTGAGGGCACTGACCGGATCTTTAATTTTAAATTCCATGGAAATCCTCCTTGTAGAATACAAAAACTTTTAACGTAGTAATCAATACTATGTATTGCATTTTTATATACTATACACTTTGCGTGAGAAAAATGCAATAGTTTTTTAAAGATAAAATATAAAAATGGGTTTGCTATAATTGGAACAATAAAATATAATGAATAGATAAAATGAAAATTATAAAAAGGAAGGTATGACCGCCCTATGAATCAGACGATAAAAGAACTTATGGAAAGAAAATCTGTCCGTGTATATGAGGACCGGGCCATTGAACCGGAGAAAAAAGCGGCTATTATAGAGGCGGCCCTTCAGGCACCTACGGCAGGAAACATGACCCTGTATTCCATTATTGATGTGACGGATCAGGAGCGAAAGGAAACCCTGGCAGTAACCTGCGATAACCAGCCATTTATTGCAAAGGCACCTCTGGTGCTGGTTTTTGTAGCAGATTATCAGAGGTGGTACGAGCTGTTCTGCCACTATGAAGAAGAGGTCCGCCAGCCTGGACTCGGAGATCTTTTGCTGGCTTGTGATGATGCCCTTATAGCCGCTCAGAATGCGGTTGTGGCGGCAGAATCCATGGGCATTGGCTCTTGTTACATTGGGGATATTATGGAGCAGTATGAAACCCACAGGGATTTGTTCGGCCTTCCTAAGTATGCGGTTCCGGCGGCTATGGTGGTCTTTGGATATCCCTCCAGGCAGCAGCAGGAGAGAAAAAAGCCGGAGCGGCTTAAGCCTGAGGCTGTGGTGTCCACGAATTCCTACCGCCGTTTAAGCCCGGAGGAATTTTCCCTGGAGCTTAAAAAGACCCAGGGCAGGGAAGAGGACTTTGAGCGATGGATAAAGGCTTTTTGCAAACGCAAATGGAATTCTGATTTCAGTGCAGAGATGAGCCGGTCTGTGGAAGCTATGATGGCTGCATGGAAGAAAGAGGAGTAAAACATAGACATGGATCTTAACATACTGTACGAAGATGAAGAGATACTGGTGGTAGAAAAACCAGTGGGAATAGAATCCCAGACTGCAAGGTCCTTTGAACCGGATATGGTCAGTGAGGTGAAGAAACATATCAACACGTTATCCCCAAAGCAAGGGGAGCCTTATGTGGGAGTTATCCACAGGCTGGATAAGCCGGTTGGAGGCGTCATGGTGTATGCAAAGACCAAAGGAGCTGCAGAGTCCTTAAGCAGTCAGGTTTCTAAGCATCAAATGGAGAAAATTTATTATGCTGTGGTTTGTGGAAAACCTGTGGAAAACTTTGGAGCTTACGTGGATTATTTGTGGAAGGACGGAAAAACCAATTGTTCTAAAATTGTGGATAAGGGGATAAAAGGTGCAAAACTCGCAGAGCTCCATTATCAGGTTGTGGAAAACAAGAACATCGGGAGCGAAGAGTGCTGTCTCACAAAGGTCACATTAAAAACCGGCCGCCATCATCAGATCCGGGTACAGATGGCGGGCCACGGCACACCCCTGTGGGGCGACCGGAAGTATAATCCCAAGGTTCAAAAGAATACTGCCGCCGGTAACGTGGCATTATTTGCTTACAGCTTATCATTTTTCCATCCAGTCACAAAGAAAAGGCTGAGCTTTTCAGTGAAACCAAAGGGAGAAGTCTTTGAGATGTTTTCATTATCGGGAATTGCATAAAGAAGGAATTTTTTACTAATCAGATTTCGCATATTTTCTTACCAGACGGCTCATAATAATGATTGTACAAAAGAAGTACAAATCAGAAACAGGTGAGTCCATGGTGAAACCGAGCAGGAAACTGAAGAAAACATTATTAATATTGGGAGTTACAGGGGCAGTGTATCTGTGTTTTCGATATCTGCTGCCCCTTGTGATTCCCTTTTTGATTGCTTATGTATTTGCCCTTTCCCTACGGCCCTCTGCCCTTTGGGTTGAGAAAAAGACCCGCTTCATTGTAAAGGGGAAGGTGATTTCCATTCCCCTGGCGGTTATTGGCGGAGTAGAGATCATACTTCTTATGATCGCTTTTGGGATCCTTCTTTACGTGGGTGGAAGAAAGCTGCTTTTGGAAGCCAAGCTTTTGCTTCAAAGTCTTCCTGCAATCCTGGAAGGCGTGGATCACTGGCTCATGGATAACTGTTCCTTTGCAGAGCGTTTTTTAAAGCTGCCTGACGGATATGCGGTAGAAATAGTAAGGGATATCATAACAGGAGGGCAGACTGCCATTAAAAGCAGGATCATGCCTTTTCTCATGGTGAACTCCATGACCATTATGAAATGGATCGTTCAGGCAACCGTTATTATCATCATACTGCTTATTGCCACGGTCCTGTCCCTTCAGGAAATGGATGAGATCCGGGAAAGACGGGACAATTCCATATTCCGCTTTGAATATGCCATGCTGGGAAGACGGCTTACAACGGTGGGAAGTGCCTGGTTAAAGACCCAGGGAGCTATCATGCTGTTTACCATGGTGGTTTGTTCGTCAGGACTGTTTTTGCTGGGAAATCCCTACTTTATATTATTCGGGATCGGGATCGGGCTATTGGATGCGCTTCCAATTTTCGGGACAGGGACGGTGCTCATTCCCTGGGCCCTGTTTTCCATGATCAATAAAAACTGGAAGTACGGAATCGGACTGATCATCATTTATGTGATCTGCTATTTCCTAAGAGAGATCATGGAAGCAAAAATCATGGGAGGACAAGTTGGCCTTACGCCTTTGGAAACCCTTGCTTCCATGTACGTGGGACTTCAGCTCTTCGGGCTTTTGGGATTTATTCTTGGCCCTATCGGTTTATTGATTGTGGAAGATATTGTGGAGGTGTATGAGTGCTGGTGCTGTCATGATGGAAAGGAAAGATTGGATCCGGAGGAATGAATAAAATACTTTGGCAGACAAGTCCGGACCCACTTGACAAACATTTGCAAATAACGTAAAATCAACCATACAATCTTTTATTATAATGTAGTAATAAGACGTTGAAGAGGACCAGTAGGTGATGATGTATCCCAGAGAGAAGGCCGTTTGCTGGAAAGCCTTTATACCTCTCATAACCCAACCTACCTCGGAGTCCCGCAGCAAACTGCGGCGCAGTTCCTGCGTTAACGGATAAAAAAGTGAGTCATGGCATTGTTCATGGCTAAATTGGGTGGCACCGCCGAGCTGTTCGGTCCCTTTTTAGGGAACGGATGGCTCTTTTTATTTTTATGAGGATAGGAAAGGAGAATTGTTATGGCAAAGGAAAAGAAATTAGTAGAGGCGATTACATCCATGGAGGTGGATTTTGCGCAGTGGTATACGGATGTTGTAAAGAAAGCAGAATTAATCGACTATTCCAGCGTAAAAGGCTGTATGGCTATTAAGCCGGCGGGTTACGCCATTTGGGAAAACATCCAAAGTGAGCTTGACAGAAGGTTTAAGGAAGTAGGGGTTGAAAATGTCTACATGCCTATGTTTATTCCGGAGAGTCTTCTTCAAAAGGAAAAAGATCATGTAGAGGGCTTCGCTCCTGAGGTCGCCTGGGTAACCCATGGAGGCTTAGAACCATTACAGGAAAGGCTTTGTGTCAGACCTACTTCTGAAACCCTGTTCTGTGATTTTTATTCCAGAGAGATCCAGTCCTATCGGGACTTACCAAAGCTTTATAACCAGTGGTGTTCCGTGGTACGCTGGGAAAAGACTACCAGACCGTTTTTACGTTCCAGAGAATTCTTATGGCAGGAAGGTCACACCGCTCATGCAACAGCGGAGGAGGCTGAGGAGAGGACAGAGCAGATGCTTCATCTATATGCAGATTTCTGTGAAGAAGTTCTTGCAATGCCTGTGATCAGGGGCCAGAAGACCGACAAGGAGAAATTTGCAGGTGCAGAAGCAACCTATACCATTGAGGCTTTGATGCATGACGGCAAAGCCCTTCAGTCGGGAACCAGCCATAACTTTGGAAGCGGCTTTGCAAAGGCCTTCGATATCCAGTATTCTGATAAGGAAAATAAACTCCAGTATGTTCATCAGACCTCATGGGGCATGACTACCAGGATGATAGGTGCCATCATCATGGTTCATGGCGATGACAGCGGTCTTGTGCTTCCGCCCAGAATTGCTCCGGTCCAGGTGATCATCGTTCCGGTTCAGCAGCAGAAGGAAGGCGTTCTTGATAAGGCATATGAGTTAAAAGAAGTTCTTTCTAATTATAAAGTAAAAGTTGACGATTCCGATAAGAGCCCGGGCTGGAAATTCAGCGAATCAGAGATGCGTGGTATTCCGATTCGTGTAGAAATCGGTCCAAGAGATATTTCAGAGAACCAGGCGGTCTTGGTACGCCGTGATACCCATGAGAAGATTACCGTATCCTTAGATGAGATAAATAATAAGGTAGGAGAGCTTCTGGAGACAATCCAAAAGGATATGCTGGAACGCGCCAGAATTCACCGGGATGTTCATACCTATGAGGCAACGGATATGGAAACCTTTGTTAAAACTGTGGAGGAAAAACCGGGCTTTGTAAAGGCTATGTGGTGCGGCTCCCAGGAATGCGAGGATAAGATCAAGGAGATTACAGGAGCAACATCCCGCTGTATGCCATTTAAGCAGGAAACGCTTGCCGATACCTGTGTATGCTGCGGAAAGCCTGCAGGTAAGATGGTTTACTGGGGCAGAGCGTATTAAAAACGGCAGGGTAGGAAAATCAGGAGGTAAAAAAAGTGATAAAGATTCAGGTTCCGGAGGCGGCGAGGAAGATCATCGAACAACTGAATACCAGCGGCTTTGAAGCCTATGTGGTGGGAGGCTGCGTGAGAGACAGCCTGTTAGGCCGGTCGCCGGAAGACTGGGACATCACAACCTCAGCAAAGCCGGAACAGGTAAAGGAAATTTTTAATAGAACGGTTGATACGGGAATCCAGCACGGTACTGTTACGGTACTTATTGACCATGAAGGTTATGAAGTGACCACATACCGCATAGACGGAGAGTATGAGGATGGACGCCACCCAAAATCCGTGGAATTTACGGGAAACCTGCTGGAGGATTTGAAACGCCGGGATTTTACCATCAATGCCATGGCATACAGCGACCGTGAGGGGTTAGTGGATGCATTTGACGGAGTAAAGGATTTGGAGGGCCGGGTCATCCGCTGCGTGGGAAACCCTCTTGACAGGTTTAACGAAGATGCCTTAAGGATCCTTAGGGCCATCCGTTTTTCTGCCCAGCTGGGTTTTGACATGGAAGCTAAGACAAGGGCGGCAATTTCTGTTATAGCCCCCAACATGGCTAAGGTCAGCAAGGAACGGATCCAGGTGGAGCTTACAAAGCTCCTCCTTTCCGATCATCCAGGAAGGCTTATGGATGTATATGAAAACGGGATCGGCCCTTATATCTCAGAGCATTTTGAAGATGCGGGAAAGAAGCTTTTTGAAGCAGAGAGGCTTACCGAACTGCCACCTGAAAAGCACATGCGCTGGACCGGTTTTTTAAGGCTTGAGGAACCTGAGGATGCGGTAAGGATCCTTAAGGAACTGAAGCTTGATAATGATACCATCTATCAGACAAAGACCCTGGTCAGTCTGTGGAAAACGGAGATCCCGGCTCATAAGCCGGCTATCCGGCAGGTTATGAGCACCCTTTCCCCGGAGCTTTTTAAGGACCTGCTGTACTTTCAGAAGGTATTCTGCCATACATCCTATGAAACAAGGTTAAAAATAGTGGAGCAGTATTCAGAGGAAATCTTAAAGGATGGGGAGTGTATCCGCCTGAAGGACATGGCCGTTACCGGCAGGGAATTGATCAATGCAGGCATGAAGCCGGGGCCTGGGATGGGAATGGTGCTTAACCGTTTGTTCCAGCTGGTACTTGAAAAGCCGGAATGCAATAACAGGGAATATTTGATGAAATCAGCAGAACAATTTATTAAGGAACAAGGCTAAGGCACGTATAACTTTCTACCGTATTTTGCATATTTTTTTCCACCTCTTCATACCCTAGAAGTAGCTGATAAGCTAAGAGTTGGAGGGGTGGTTGTGAACGAGAAATACACAGAGGTGCTTTCGCAGTATGAGCTTGAAATTCTGGATGTGAAACGCGGCCGGGGCGCCTGGCTGTGTGAGTCGAATCAGGGGCTTAAACTGCTTCGGGAATATAAAGGAACCTTAAAGCGCCTGGAATTTGAAGATCAGGTATTTTCACAGATGAAAGAATCCTGCCGCTTGAAAGTGGACCGTTACGTCAGGAATAAAGATGGTGAACTCCTCTCCAGTGCCGAGGATGGATCCCGGTGGATTGTAAAAGACTGGTATGCGGATCGGGAATGCAATTTGAAGGATAGCAAAGAGGTATTATGTGCCATCGAACAAATTGCTTCTTTACATAAAGTGCTGCGGCGGATTGATTTTAAAGAGGAATGGAATTTAGGGTCCATTTTGGTACAGCAGCCGGCTGAGGAAATGGAACGCCATAACAGGGAGCTGGTACGCGCCCGCACGTTCATCCGGAATAAACGAAAAAAGTCTGAGTTTGAATTATGTGTCATGGGTAATTATGATATATTTTTCGAACAGGCCATGGAAGCCTGTAAGGGGATGGCAGGCTTTTATGAAACCCGGAGGGACAGTGAGGAGTATTTGTGTCATGGGGA
This sequence comes from Lacrimispora sphenoides JCM 1415, assembly GCF_900105615.1. Lineage (NCBI taxonomy): Bacteria > Bacillati > Bacillota > Clostridia > Lachnospirales > Lachnospiraceae > Lacrimispora > Lacrimispora sphenoides. Next base: position 4,836,316 of record NZ_LT630003.1, read on the forward strand.
CTTAAACCAGCACCACGTCCTGATGTGCTTTCATGATGTGGCTATCGTGGAATTCAATCGCATGCATAAGGGCATGCAGATGGAGGACTTATATCATTTCATGCGGAAAGCCATGGAAAAGCATGACTGGAATTTGAAGCTTGGTATGGCCATGCTGGAAACTTATACTAAGGTTCTCCCTCTTTCGGATGCAGACAGGATATGCTTATACTATTTATTTTTATATCCTGAAAAATACTGGAAGCAGATTAACTTTTATTATAATGCCAATAAAGCCTGGATTCCCGCACGGAATATTGAAAAGCTAAAGGATTTAGAGATTCAGCAGCCCCTGCGGAATCTTTTCCTGTCAAGAATTCAAAATTGAATGAAACTTCCCTTGATTCAGCTTGGATACAAAATAATGGAAATACACTTTTCTTTTACCATGTTATGATTTATAATATCCATAACAGTGAAGGAGGGAAAGGAGTATTTTGCTTATGAACGATTACAGGAGTATATATAAGGAATGGCTTTTAAATCCATATTTTGACGAGGCGACAAAGGAAGAACTCCGGGGGATCGGTGACGATGAAAATGAGATTAAAGAGCGGTTCTATCAGGATTTGGAATTTGGCACCGCCGGCTTAAGAGGTATTATCGGCGCTGGAATCAACCGGATGAATATCTATGTAGTAAGAAAAGCGACCCAGGGTCTTGCTAATTATATAATAAGCCAGGGCGGCGCCGAAAAGGGTGTGGCCATTGCATATGACTCCAGGCACATGTCTCCGGAGTTTGCAGAGGAAGCTGCACTTACGCTGGCAGCCAATGGGATCAAAGCCTATAAATTCGAATCATTGCGTCCAACACCGGAGCTTTCTTTTGCTGTAAGGGAGTTAGGCTGTATTGCTGGTATCAACATTACGGCCAGCCACAACCCACCGGAATATAATGGATACAAGGTATACTGGGAGGATGGCGCCCAGTTTACTCCTCCTCATGACAAAGGGGTGACTGCAGAAGTCCTGAATATCACGGATATATCAACGGTTAAGACGACGACTGTGGAAGCTGCAAAGGAATCAGGTAAATATGAAATCATCGGAGCTGATCTGGATGATAAATATATTGCTCACGTAAAGGCTCAGGTAGTAAACCAGGATGCCATTGACCAGATGCAGAATGATATTAAAATTGTCTATTCTCCTCTTCATGGTACAGGCAATCTTCCAGCAAGAAGAGCGTTAAAGGAAATCGGCTTTACCCATGTGTATGTAGTTCCTGAACAGGAGCTGCCAGATGGTGACTTCCCCACGGTCAGCTACCCCAATCCGGAGGCAGAGGAAGCCTTTTTACTGGGCCTTGCCCTTGCAAAGGAAAAGGATGCGGATCTGGTTCTGGCAACCGATCCGGATGCTGACCGTCTTGGGGTGTATGTAAAGGATGAGAAATCCGGCGGGTACATCCCCTTGACCGGCAACATGTCCGGTTCTCTTCTGTGTGAGTATGTACTTAGCCAGAAGAAGGAAAGAGGAGCGATCCCAGCAGATGGACAGGTAGTCAAATCCATTGTTACCACCAATCTGGTGGATGCGGTAGCGAAGGCTTACAGCTGTGAGCTTATTGAGGTTTTAACCGGTTTTAAATACATCGGCCAGCAGATTTTAAAGGAAGAAGCTACCGGATACGGAACCTACATGTTTGGCCTGGAGGAAAGTTATGGTTGTCTGATCGGAACCTATGCCCGTGATAAAGATGCCATTTCCGCTACGGTCGCTTTGTGTGAGGCTGCAGCCTATTATAAGACAAAGGGCATGACCCTGTGGGATGCCATGATTGCCATGTATGAAAAATACGGCTATTATAAAGATGCGGTGAAGGCCATCGGCTTAAAAGGCATTGAGGGTCAGGAAAAGATCCGGGCGATCATGGAGACCATGCGCAGGGAAACGCCAACAGAAGTTGGCGGATATCACGTTCTTTCTGCCAGGGATTATAAGCTTGATACCGTTAAGGATATGAATACCGGAGAAACCAGACCAACCGGACTACCCCAGTCGGATGTACTTTATTACGATCTGACAGAGGATGCATGGCTATGTGTAAGGCCTTCGGGAACGGAACCCAAGATTAAATTTTACTATGGCGTTAAGGGTGATTCTATGGCGGATGCGGATGAGCGGTCTGCAAAGCTTGGAGAGGCTGTTATGGCTATGGTAGATAAGATGATGTAGGATTTTGACAGAATAAAGACGGAGCCTGGCTAAAAGCCAGACTCCGTCTTTATTCTTATGTTTTTTTTATTATGACTTTTTATATTTTTTGGAATATTCTTTTAATTCCCTTAAGGCCTCACCGAACAGCCGGGATGAAGCGGTAGGGTTCCGGCGAAGGATTCCCTTTCGATAAGAGGTCAGTCGTCCGGTCAATTTCTCTTTGGTTTCCGTTAGTGACTGAAGGCGTTCCATTAAGGCGGATTCTTTTAATGCACTGGCAGTTTCGGCCTTTAAAGAGGAAATCTTTCCCATGGTTTCTCCCTTTAAACTGGCAGCCTTCATAATAGTCTCGGTTTTTATGTCGGATACCTTTTGGGCGGTTTCCGCCTTTAACAAGGCCATCTGCACCTGCACCTCATCCAGCTCGGACTTTAGCTTTGTCATGGTTTCCAGGATGCGGCCAAGGTCTAAGGCTTCCTTGGTGGAGCGTATGGCATCAGTGACAAAAAGGAGGTCAACCATAATCACAAGGATGATGCACGCTGTCCCGTTTAAGCGAAGGACCAGCCATTCTAAGGGACGGTGAATAACTTCCGTCAGCAAAAGAGTAAGAAATCCCCAGGCGATGGAGTTGGTAAGACAGACATAACCGTTTAAATTAAAGGGATTGCTGCTGTAATCCCAATATTTCATCTTAAACAGGCGCTCCATGACATATCCGGTCATGTATTCCAGAGCGGAAGCACCCAGCATACCAAAGAGAAACACCAGGAATAAGTTGCCCTGGACAGGAATGGACAGCCACAGCATGATAATAGCCCCGCTTCCGTAGAGAGGAAGAAGGGGAAGTCTGAGAAAACCGCGGTTTACAAAATGAAGGCTTCTTACGGAAACATAAGTGGATTCGATGATCCAGCCAATAAAGCAATAGATGAAGAAAAACAGCAGCCATTGATACCAAGTATATAAATACATAAACTTAACCCTTCCATGGAAAATTCTTTTGGGTTTATCATAAACGTTTTTGACTTTTTTTGCAACCTTTGCTTGCCTTAATTGCTTCTGTCATGTAGAATTATGATGTTTCGTATTTAGAATAGTGAAAAGCCGGCGAAAAGCCAAAGTAAACCGTAATAATAAAGGAGTTTTTCAATGAGCATATTAAACGTAGAACATCTGACCCATGGATTCGGGGACCGTGCCATCTTTCAGGATGTATCCTTCCGTCTTTTAAAGGGAGAGCATATCGGCCTGATCGGAGCCAACGGGGAAGGTAAATCCACATTTATGAATATAATAACCGGAACATTACAGCCGGATGAAGGTAAGGTTGAGTGGGCGAAACGGGTCCGCGTGGGTTATCTGGACCAGCATACGGTGCTGGATAAGGGGATGACCATCCGGGATGTATTAAAAGGCGCTTTTGCGTTCCTGTTTCAGATGGAAGAACAGATGAATGAGATCTGTGACAAAATGGGAGAGGCAGATGAGGAAACCATGGCCTCCATGATGGAGGAACTTGGAACCATTCAGGACCTTCTCATGGCCCATGACTTTTATATTATTGATTCAAAGGTGGAGGAAGTGGCCAGGGCCTTGGGATTAAGCGACATGGGCCTGGATAAGGACGTGACGGAATTAAGCGGAGGCCAGAGGACTAAAATCCTTTTAGGAAAGCTTTTACTTGAGAAGCCGGATATCCTTCTCCTTGATGAGCCTACGAATTATCTGGACGTACAGCATATTGAATGGCTGAAGCGGTATCTCCAGGAGTATGAAAATGCATTTATCCTCATATCCCATGATATCCCATTCTTAAACAGCGTGGTAAACATCATCTATCATATGGAGAACCAAAGCCTGGATCGTTATGTGGGCGACTATGAAAAGTTTCAGGAAGTATATGCGGTGAAGCGGGCGCAATTAGAGGCGGCTTATAAGCGGCAGCAGCAGGAGATTGCGGAGCTGGAGGATTTTGTAGCCCGTAATAAGGCCCGGGTGTCCACCAGGAACATGGCCATGTCCAGACAAAAAAAGCTGGATAAGATGGATGTCATTGAGCTTTCAAGAGTTAAGCCAAAGCCGGAGTTTCATTTTATGGAAGCCCGCACAGCCGGAAAATATATCATTGAGACTACGGATATGGTCATAGGTTATGAGGAGCCTTTGTCAAGCCCCTTAAATCTTTCCATGGAGCGCGGGGAAAAGGTGGTGCTGGTAGGTGCAAACGGTATTGGAAAGACCACCCTGTTAAAGAGCATCCTGGGGCTTATACCGTCCTTAGGTGGAAGTGTGGAGCTTGGAGATTACCTTTCCATTGGATACTTTGAACAGGAGATGACTCCTGGCAATACCACCACCTGCATCGAAGAGATCTGGAAAGAGTTTCCTTCCTATACCCAGTACCAGGTCCGGTCGGCTCTTGCCAAATGCGGTCTGACTACTAAGCACATTGAGAGTCAGGTGCGGGTGCTGAGCGGCGGAGAGCAGGCAAAGGTAAGGTTATGCAAGCTCATTAACCGGGAAACCAATGTACTTCTTTTGGATGAGCCTACCAACCATCTGGATGTGGAGGCAAAGGAAGAACTTAAGAGAGCTTTAAAGGAGTATAAGGGAAGTATTCTCCTGATATGCCATGAACCGGAATTCTACGATGGAATTGCCACCAGAATACTGGACTGCAGGGAATGGGCGCTTAAATTATCTTAATATTATCTTAATTAAGAAAAAGTTGGGCTAGATGGCACATATTATTATTTGGATTGAATGATAAGAATGACAGTAAGAGAGGATACTGGATGGTGTCCTCTTTTGACTTTTTAGCAAGTTTATCAGTTCTTGAAAGTGATAAAATCTAAAATTTCAGAATTTTGACAGATATAGATGCGCTTGGGCCTCGCAGAGTGCTTCTTGGCTCAGATGAGTTAAAAAGAACCTAACCAAAAAGAATCTAACCAAAAAAAATCTACCAAAAAGAATCTAACCAAAAAGAATCTAACCAAAAAAACTAACCAAAATAAATCTAACCAGAATAAATCGAAATGTTGGAACATAATTGGAATAAAAAAAACGCTTCCAGTAAGAAGCGGGTAATGAATTCTTTAGGGGGGCCGGACGGCTCTCGCCGTCCGGTATGAGTATGAAAAAGCTTTGTGATTTCAAGTAAGTTACTTGAAACAAAAGGCCCGTTATCCTTTCAGATAACGTAATACTATTATACGTAGAAAATGTGACTAAAATGTGTACCATATATTAAAAAAAAATAAACATAATAAAAATTAAAAAAAACCTTTAAAATCCTAGGGTTATTGTATATAATAAGATAGAAACTGTGACTTCATTTACGAATTAGGCATAATTTTGAAGATAAAAGTAACCCTGGGAACAGGATTCAGCGAACAGGAGGAATCATAATGATGATGTCCAATGATATTGGAATTGATTTAGGTACAGCAAGCATACTGGTCTATATCAAGGGAAAGGGAGTTGTATTAAAAGAACCTTCCGTTGTAGCCATTGACCGTGATACTAATAAAATCAAAGCAATTGGAGAGGAAGCCAGACTGATGATCGGAAGAACGCCAGGCAACATTGTGGCAGTAAGGCCTCTTCGTCAAGGCGTTATTTCTGATTATACCGTAACAGAAAAGATGCTTAAATATTTTATCAACAAGGCGGTTGGTAAAAGAACGCTGAGAAAACCAAGAATCAGTGTGTGCATTCCAAGCGGAGCCACTGAGGTGGAGAAAAAAGCGGTAGAGGATGCCACCTATCAGGCAGGAGCCAGAGAGGTAGCAATCATAGAGGAGCCGGTTGCAGCAGCGATTGGTGCTGGAATCGACATTGCAAAGGCCTGCGGCAATATGATCGTTGATATAGGAGGGGGAACCTCTGATATTGCAGTTATTTCTCTTGGAGGTACGGTAGTTAGCACCTCCATAAAGGTAGCAGGAGATGATTTTGATGAAGCCCTTGTCCGTTACATGCGTAAGAAACATAACCTTTTGATCGGTGAGAGAACGGCTGAGGAAATCAAAATCAACATCGGTGCAGCATACAGAAGGCCGGAGGTCTTAACCATGGAGGTTCGCGGGCGTAACCTTGTTACCGGTCTGCCAAAGACCATTGTGGTAACTTCGGACGAGACTCTGGATGCCTTAAAAGAACCGGCCATGCAGATCGTAGACGCGGTACACAACGTGTTGGAGCGTACTCCACCGGAACTGGCAGCCGATATTTTTGACAGGGGAATCGTGCTTACCGGAGGCGGCTCTCTCTTAAGCGGTCTGGATGCCTTAATTGAGGAGAAGACCGGAATCACAACGATGATAGCAGAGGACCCGCTCACTGCTGTAGCCATTGGAACAGGAAAATTTATTGAATTCATGCATGGCGGAGATAATAAAACAGAATTTTAACCAGAAGACAGGCTGATAGAAATATCGGTCCTGCCTATGGTTGACAGGACTGCTTTAGAACGACCCTGGCGGCATCGCAAGATTCCGGCGGGGCTGGTTTTGCGGCAGTCCGCTTGTATTTGTGCGTACAACGAGCCGGGTGGAGATGTTTATTCTTCATTCGGCGTCTGACGCGATAACGATAAGAAACCTGTAAAGCGCGTTTCTTATCGTTTACGGGAGGAGCCATGGCAACAGTCTGCGGATTTGTAGAGAAAATTAAATACAGGAACGAGGACAACGGCTACACTGTACTGAGTCTTGTGGATGCTGGAGAAGAGTATACCCTTGTGGGAAGTTTCCATTACATAAGCGAGGGCGAAATGATTGAAGCCGTAGGATCCATGACCGAGCATCCGGTTTATGGGGAACAGATGACCGTAGAGAGCTATGAGATCAAGGCCCCGGAGGATACTGCGGCTATGGAACGGTACCTGGGATCAGGAGCCATCAAGGGTATCGGGGCAGCTCTGGCCTCCAGGATCGTCCGCCGCTTTAAAGCTGATACATTCCGTGTCATGGAAGAGGAGCCGGAACGGCTTTCTGAAGTAAAAGGAGTCAGCGAAAAGATGGCGATGTCTATTTCTCAGCAGGTAGAGGAGAAAAAGGAGATGCGCCAGGCCATGATGTTCCTTCAGGAGTATGGAATTACCATGAATCTGGCGGTAAAGATCTATCAGGAGTATGGACCCAGGCTTTACAGCGTGTTAAAGGAGAACCCTTACCAGCTGGCGGATGACATTCCTGGCGTAGGATTTAAAATGGCGGATGAAATTGCCAGAAAAGCAGGGATTTTCACAGATTCGGATTTCCGTATCAAATGCGGCGTGCTGTACATCCTTTTACAGGCTACGGCAAACGGTCATACCTATCTGCCAGAGGAAGAGCTTTTGTCCCAGGCCTCGGAGCTTCTTAAAATAGAGCCTTCTTTTATAGAAAAGCATCTGATGGATATGCAGCTGGATAAACGGCTTGTCATCCGGGAGCTGGAAGGAAAACGGATTGTTTACGCTTCCCTGTATTATTACATGGAACTGAATGTGGCAAAGATGCTTCATGACTTAAATATCAGGGGGCGGATGCCGGAAGAGGAGATCCAGACCCAGCTTCTTAAGCTTCAAAAGGAAGAGCAGATTGAGCTGGACGAAAAACAGGTTCAGGCAGTGGTGGAAGCAGTAAACAGCGGACTTCTTATCATCACCGGTGGTCCGGGTACCGGTAAGACGACCACCATCAACACGATCATACGGTTCTTTGAAAGCCAGGAGATGGAAATTCTCCTGGCGGCTCCTACCGGCAGGGCAGCAAAGAGGATGACGGAAGCCACCGGATATGAGGCGAGGACCATCCATCGGCTCCTGGAGCTGACTGGGGTCCCGGGAGATGACCGGTCTCTGGGGATGCATTTTGAAAGAAATGAGGAAAATCCTCTGGATGCCGACGCAGTGATCATTGATGAGACCTCCATGGTGGATATCCATTTGATGCAGTCTCTGCTAAAAGCAATTAATCCGGGGACAAGGCTAATCCTTGTAGGGGATGTGAATCAGCTTCCCAGCGTTGGCCCTGGTAACGTACTTCGGGATATGATTGATTCCGGAAGCTTTAACGTAGTTATGCTCACTAAGATTTTCCGTCAGGCAACCCAAAGCGATATTGTGGTCAATGCCCATAAGATCAACAGGGGAGAGCAGGTCCCTCTGGGAAAAAAGAGCAATGATTTTCTCTTCATAAAGAGAGAGGACCCCAATTCGATCATCAATGCCATGATCACCTTGGTTCAGGACAAACTGCCCGGTTATGTTCATGCTAAGACCTATGATATTCAGATCATGACGCCAATGAGAAAAGGCGCCATCGGTGTGGAACGGTTAAATACCATTTTACAGGAATATTTAAATCCCCCTGGAGAAGGAAAAGCTGAAAAGGAAACGACCGGAGTCACTTACCGGGTAGGCGATAAGGTCATGCAGATCAAGAATAATTATAACATTGAGTGGGAGGTCCGTAACAAGTATGGGATTCCTATGGACAAGGGCACCGGTGTTTACAATGGGGATATGGGAATTGTCCGGGAAATCAATGCCTTTGCAGAGCTGGTAACCGTGGAATTCGACGAAAGGCGCATGGTGGAATACAGCTTTAAACAGCTGGAAGAACTGGAGCTTGCCTATGCCATTACCATTCACAAGTCTCAGGGAAGCGAATACCCGGCAGTGGTCATTCCCGTTTTTTCCGGTCCAAGGATGTTAATGACCAGGAACTTAATTTACACAGCGGTGACTCGTGCAAAATCTTGTGTCTGCCTGGTGGGAATGCCGGAAATCTTCGGAGATATGGTGAATAATGAAATGGAGCAGAGGAGATATTCGGGATTAAAGGACCGGATCTGCGAAATCAGTAAGTTAAATTAAATGAGAGAAAGATGCTATGTGTGTTTTTCTCTTTATCGCAGTGGCTGCCGGGGGAATATGTATGCATGTTTGTTCGGCCTGCCACTTGCGTAAATTCTTTGGTCAGACAGGCTTTGTGCGAGGCGTCTATCTTATGATCTTTTATTTTTTTAAATTTCTGTTTTAAAATTCTGTATTTCTGTTTTTAATTTCTGTATTTCTGTTCTTAATTTTAGTTTCCAATTACTGTTTTTAATTACTGTTTTCAATTACTGTTTCCAATTGATGTTTTCAATTTCTATTTTAATTACTGTTTTCAATTTTTATTTATTTTCTAGCTTAATTTTACTTTTTAATTCTTTTCTTTAATTCAATCTTTAATTCTATTCTTTTTAAGGAGAATCTTATAATATGTACCCTTCATATTTTGTTGATCTGCTATTTCCCAGACGATGCCCAGTCTGTGACGAAATCGTTATGCCAAAAGGCGGGCTGATTTGCCCGGAATGTGTGAAAAAACTATCATTTGTCAAGAATCCAGTCTGTAAAAGATGTGGGAAGGAGGTCATAAGTACTGATATAGAGTACTGCTTTGACTGTGTCAGGCATAAGCGTACCTTTGAGTATGGCAGGGCCCTTTTGAATTATGATGAAACTGCCGGAAGCTCAATGGCGAAAATAAAATATAAGAATAAGCGGGAATACCTGGATTTTTATGAGGAAGCCATCTATGCTCGGTATGGGAAACTGATCCGCCGCATGGAGGCAGACGTCCTTGTTCCTGTTCCCGTCCATCCTTCCAGGAAAAAGGAGAGGGGGTTTAATCAAGCGGAGATTTTGGCTCGTAGGATTGGAGAACATCTTGGACTCGCTGTTTGTCCCTCAATGCTGGTAAGAAATAAAAAAACCATGCCCCAAAAGGGGCTTGATCCTGCGGGGAGGCTTAAGAATCTGGAGGAGGCATTTTCAGCAGGAAATATGATAGAAGGGGTGGAGGGGGTCATTTTAGTGGATGATATTTATACCACGGGGAGCACCATAGAAGCCTGTACACGAGCTCTGAAAAAGGCTGGAATAAAAAGGGTTTATTTTCTTGCAATTTGTATTGGACGAGGACAGTAGTTTGATGTATGATACATTTGTTAAGTCCAATCATACCCAGGAGGAAATAATATGGTGATCAGAACCGCAGAAGAAAAGGATATGCCGGAGCTTTTAAAGATTTATAATTATGAAGTGGAACATGGACTGGCTACATTTGATTTGAATCCTAAAACAATGGAGGAGCGGCTGGTCTGGTTTCGGGAACATAACGTGGGGAATCATCCATTGATCGTGGCAGAAGAAGATGGTAAAGCATTGGGGTATGCCAGCCTTTCCTCTTACCGTCCAAAAGAAGCTTATGCAGCCACAGTAGAACTGTCCGTATATATTGATAGGGATTACCGTCGCAGAGGCATAGCCGGGGAATTAGCTTATGCAATTATTGAGATGGCTAAGGAACGGGATGATATTCATACGGTTATTTCTGTAATAACCGGAGGGAACGAAGCGAGCATCCGGCTTCATGAGAGATTGGGATTTATTCATTGCGGGACTATAAGGGAAGTGGGAGTAAAGTTTGGGAAGATGTTGGATATTGAGAATTATCAGATGCTGGTTTAGAAATTATGCAATCAGATATAAAAGGAACATATTGCAATTCACCTGTAAAAGCGGGGACTGGAATATGTTCCTTTTTATCTTTATCTATTATCACTGGCTTTCATAAATAATTTTAATAAATCCAGCGCATAACGTCGTTTCTGATCACTACATTGCCCAAGGAGGCTAATAACGGCCTGCTGTTCGCCCATAAGTGCGTCGGTTTCTTTTTCTGATTCCGTTGTTCCGTAAATCAGATAATCTAAAGAAACATTCAAACTTGATGCGATGCTTAACATAGTCTCAACAGACATCCCGCATGTTCCTCGCTCAATATCCTGACAATATTTATAAGCACGACCAATTTTTTTTGCTAGTTCCTCTTGCGTCCAACCGATTAGAATTCGCCGATAACGTATTCTTTGACCTACTTCAATCTTGTTGTACTTCATTTATGACCTCTAAACTTTCCACAATTTCTTTTTTATTATTCGAATATTAAAGTGAATAAAGATATAGGTAACACCTGTTTTAAAAGTATATCACCAATGTAAATTTAAATAACTGGAAAATTTATGAAGAAGTAGAAGAATGAATTTGAGATGGTCTGCGGTGAAAGATAATGGATGCTGGTGATTATAAAAGCTATTGAAGATATAATAAGATATTATTGAAATTATGCAAATAGTAAAAGTTAAAAAAATTAGGTTATACCAGCGGTTTATTAAACCACTGGTATAACCTAATTATATAATCTATAAAGCGCCTTCCCTGTAAGCAACTACACCTACTGTCTTCAGCAATATTTTAATATCTAGCTTAAAATTCCATTCGGTTATGTATTTCTTATCCAATTTGACTACTTCCTCAAAGTCCGTAATGCTGCTTCTGCCACTGACCTGCCATAATCCGGTCAGCCCGGGTTTGATTGACAGCCTTGCCCGGTGATGCAGTTCGTATTTATTCCACTCATCTATTGTGGGAGGACGGGTTCCGACTAGGCTCATATCACCTTTTAATACGTTCCACATCTGAGGCCATTCATCAAGGGAATAATTACGCATAAAGCTTCCGATTCCCTTCTCTCCCCCTATAATACGCGGATCGTTGTCCATCTTAAACATCATGCCGTCTTTTATGCGATTCTGCTCCATCAGTTCCTTTTTGCGCTTTTCTGCGTCCATGTACATACTGCGGAACTTATATATTTTAAATCTTTTTCCATTCTTGCCGACACGGACCTGTGAAAATAGAATAGGCCCAGGTGAATGGATATAAATACAAGGAGCGAGAACCAGATACAGAAAGGCGGCTATGATACAGCCAATGGTACCGCCTGCAATGTCCATAACTCTTTTCACAAAAAGTTGCTTTGAACTTGCCATGTTAATGCTGATGGTCAATACCGTATAATCTCCTATACGCTCTACTCGCTGCTTTTGATCACTTAAAGCAGTGATATCGATAAGATTCTGATGAACTGTTATCCCCATTTCGATAAAACTATCGACAGTATTTTCTAATGGAGAAAAATCTCTTGGTAGATTTATAAACACTTCATCCACCCATTTACGGCGTACATAATTTACCACATTCCCGATATCGGAGACTACAGGTATGCCGTCTATTTCATTACCTGTCAAATCGGCATCCGCAATAACGATTCCACTAATTTGAAAACCTTCATAATTGTGATTGCATACATTATTCAAAACCGGTATAGCCATATCCTTGCTTGTGATGATCAGCAGGGAACGTTTCCCGTTATTGCCTAGTCCAGAATTTTTCAGGTGATCTTTCCAGAATATTCTGATTAGGTATGTGGAAAATGCGTAGAACATTCCGGTAAGAAGCAATATGATACGGGAATATAGTTCTCCTGTTTGTGTTAGGAAAAAATATGAGACGGTAAAAAGGATCACCATACTGGTATGCTTCAGCGTTTCAATAAGTTCTTTGTAATATCCTCTTTTTAAGACATCCTTAAAACTATCAAAGAAAAATGTAACGATTATTTGAATCATAAAAAGAAGAATAGCCATATTACGATAAAGAAAAGTCCGGTACGGTCTGAAATTTTCTTGCCGAATAAAATAGGCCAGAATAAATGATATCTGCAGACATAATGCATCTAGAATTATGAAATCGAGATATTTAAACCAGCCTTCATTTGCTTTTTTGTACATCATCTCACCCCATTTACCCATTATTAGTTGATTTGAAACTGGCGTTAATAACAGGTTGTAAACGTATGTTAAGAACCTGTATTAATTATACCTTTTATAGGGGGATTGTCAATGTTTGAACGGGAATTAGTGAGGTTTTTGGCTGATTTTCGTAGTTTTTTAATGAAGGAGTGTTACAAGGAAGTTACTGGTTACAAGATTAAAGTGAAACTTTTTATAATATGAGATTTGTAAGATAAAGTGAGATTTTAATTATTTTGATTTAATAGAATAGATTGACAACACCTTTTATCCAGGTATAATAAAAGTATGTTTTTAACAGTTATTTAATGAAAAGTATCCATTTTTATAAGAGAGTGATTCTATTCTAATTATGTTTCTCGATTTATGATAGGAATTTTGTATGAAGCGTATACGGTTATTAGTCCTATATTAGTTAATTAAAAATTTTATAATAAAAACTGACCGAATTTGTGTATGGATAAAAGAAATGATCAAGAGGTAACATTATTGTCATAAAAAGTATATGTGATATGAAATCTTACAGTATAATATGGATATGCCATAATATGAGTGCCACAGAATATGCTTATGCCATATTAAGCATGTATCATAATATGAATGCGGCATAATATGCATGCGAAATAATAGGAACAACTCCGTATTATGCTCGTTCATTGGAATTACAAATGAATAGAGTGGAAAATTAGAAAAACAGCACATAGAAAATTGTGAGAGCGATTAGGAGTGCTTGGTAAGGGCACTCCTAAAATTATATGGTTAAAATATTCAGTGATGAAAGAATATGAAAGAATTGTAATATGATATTCATTAGAAGGGTAGGGGGGACTATGAAAAACGATAAATTAAAGGTCTGTTTGGTTGGATCGTCAGGTGGGCATTTGACACACTTATATATGCTGAAACCATTTTGGGAAAATAAAGATCGGTTTTGGGTTACCTTTGACAAAGAAGATGCACGTTCTTTACTTCAGGGGGAAATATTTTATCCGGCATATTATCCTTCAAACCGATCAATTAAGGCACTTCTAATTAATACATGGCGTGCTCTAAGGATACTTAGAAAAGAAAAGCCAGATTTAATTATTTCATCTGGAGCAGCAGCTGCTGTTCCTTTTTTTTGGATAGGAAAAATATTTGGGTCAAAGACAATATATATAGAAGTGTTTGATAGAATTGATGCTTCAACACTTGCAGGTAAACTCTGTTATCCAGTCACAGATAGATTTATTGTAGAATGGGATGAGATGAAGGCAGTATATCCTAAAGCAATTAATCTAGGCAGTATATTCTAAGGATGGTGAAAATAATATGATTTTTGTTACAGTTGGAACACATGAACAGCAGTTTAATCGTTTGGTTGAGTACATGGATAAATGGGCTGAGAGACATGATGAGAAAGTGATTATTCAGTCTGGTTACAGCACATATGAGCCTAAGATTGCAACATGGTCGATACTGTTTCCATACTCAAAGATGGTAGAAATGGTTGAAGAAGCAAGAATTGTAATTACGCATGGTGGACCATCAAGCTTTATAATGCCATTGCAAATTGGTAAAACGCCAGTAGTTGTTCCGAGAAAACATAGTTTTAATGAGCATGTTAATGATCACCAAGTGAAGTTTTGTAAAGAAGTAGAAAGTAGAATGGGAACTATTTTGGTTGTTGAAGATGTGGAGAATCTGGGGACGATTCTTGAGAATTATGATAAAATTAAAAAAGATGGGAAAAATACCAGTAATAATGCCAAGTTCAATGCGGACTTAAGTGAAATTGTAAATGAGATGTTTGAGGAGAAGATATCATGATACCCAAAACGATACACTATTGTTGGTTTGGCGACAATCCTAAGAGTGAGTTAATAAAAAAATGTATTGAAAGTTGGAAAGAATTTGCACCAGATTTTGATATTGTAGAATGGAATGAAACGAATTTTGATATTAGCAAATACAAATACGCCAAACAAGCATATGAAAAAAAGAACTATGCATTTGTATCTGATGTTGCAAGGTTTGATGTGTTAAATACATATGGTGGAATATATTTAGACACGGATGTAGAACTGATAAAACCGATAGAAAGGTTATTGAATAATAACCTTTTTATGGGCTATGATCAAAAAGGTTTAATTGCAACTGGATTGATAATGGGGAGCGAGCCTAAAAAAGAAATGCTTGAAGAAATTTTGGAATATTATTCAAAAAATTCCTTTCTTTTACAAAATGGGCTTCCTGATAATACTACTGTTGTAACAATTGTAAGTGACATCTTAAAAGGTAATGGATTTATCTTAAATGGTGACTATTATGAAGATCCTTCAACATTAACACTATATCCAAGTGAGGTATTTGATCCATTTGACTATGAAAATGACAGGATGAAAATAACAGATTCAACAATTTCTATTCATCATTATGCTGCTTCTTGGAAAAGTGAAAATGATAAAAGGATTTATCGAATAGGGAAATTAATTAAAAAAATCGTGGGCAATCATGCCTACGATAAAATTGCTAGAATTAAACACAAAATTATAGGATGAGTAAATAGAATGATTTTTTCAATTATCATACCAATTTATAATGTTGAGAAATATTTAAAAAAGTGCATTACAAGTATTACCAATCAGAAATTTAATGATTATGAAATAATTATGATAGACGATTACAGTACAGATAATTCTCTTAAGATTGCTGAGGAGTATACCAACGATAAAAATATTAGATTAATAAAAAAGAAAAAGAATATGGGATTGTCTGATACTAGAAATGTGGGCATAGATAATAGCTCAGGAGACTATTTAATTTTTTTGGATTCTGATGATTATATTGAAGATGGGGCATTAGACTTATTAAGTAATGTAATAATTGACCAGGGATTTCCTGATATTATTTATACAGGATTTGTAGAAGAAAGAGAGAATGTAGCGGAGACAAAATTTGGATATGTTAGTAAAAGAGAGAGTTTGTATGATAGAGAGGGGTTTTTGAAAAGTGAACTTTCAAATAGAACGCTGTATGCGCCTGCATGTTTTGGCGTGTATAAAAGAAGTCTAATAGTTGAAAATCGTGTTTATTTTAAGATTGGATTACTTCATGAGGATGAGTTATGGACGCCAAGCATATTAATGAGGGCTCATACAATATATACAAGTGGTATTGCATTCTATCATTATGTTCGTAGAGATAATTCCATAACGAAAACTAAAGATAAAACACAAAACGGAATCGATTTGATATGTACCTGCTATGAATTGATTAGAGTATCTAATATGATTCATAATAAGCATATAAGAAAATTATTTAGAAATCATATAGCTATGCTTTATATGAAAGGTACCGCTATTGGGAAGCTGTATAAAAAAAATGATGGCGTTTGTATAGATCGATTTCTGCCATTTAAACTATCTTGTATGAAAAAAGATATAACAAAGGCTTTGCTATTTATGGTTAGTACAAGAGCTTACTGTATTTTAGACGAAAGATTAGGTGAGAAAAACTGAAATTAGAGGAGTACTTTTATGGGTAGTAAAACAATAAATAAGATGGATATGGCGATATATTGTTTATATATAGCTTTATTTAAACCGTATTTTTTACCAGAAACAATTAGAACCTTACTTAAGATAGTTCTTGTTTCAATAGTGATGATTTATTTATTCAATCATATGAAAGTAAAGGAACTAAAAAATGAGTCAGTTGTGTTCTGTGCATATGTGAGTATTTTAGGAGTTATACTATATGTATTACAAATGGCGAATATTAAAGCTGCTTTGGACGGAATATTATATGGAGTATGTTTTTTTGAGGTTTTTGCACTCATTAAGCATTGCTGTAATAGGGGCAAGAGTAGTCGTTTGCTAAAGTGCTTACTAAACATAACGTTTGTTTATTGCTTATTAACCATTGTATCTGTAGCAATATATGGAATTGAGAATAATTCAAATGATGCTTTGTATTTTTTTGGGTCTAAATTTAGCTCTAGCTACTTTTTTATATTTTATTTAGCGCTGTTTTATTCACTTTATTATGAAAAAATAAAGAAAAATTTATTGTGGAAAGCTGTTTTTGTTTCACTTATTCTAATAAGTGTAATTTTCTCGGCATACGTCATCTGTGCCACGGCTTTAGTATCAACATTTGTATTTGTTGTTTTCTTATTTTTGCCAGAGAAATTAAAGAGATTTTTGACTTCCCCAAGAATAGCAACTGTTTTTTTATTGCTGTCTGCTATTATTGTTCCTTTCTTGGGAGTACTATTAAATCTACCATTTGTAGAAAATTTTGTTGTAAATGTGCTGCATAAGACGAGCAATTTAACAAACAGGTTAAATCTGTATAATATTTATCTATTTCCTGTAATAAAGGAAAAATTGTGGTTTGGGCATGGGTATAGTAATGATGCATTGGAACTTGCGAGTGGAGTTATGTGGAATTCAAAACTTACATATTATGCCAATGCACAAAATGGTTTATTAGATTTTGTAGTTAAATTTGGTGTTGTTGGTGTTACAATTTTTTTGATATTGTTTTATAAATGTTTTCAAAAGGCAAAGAAGACTAGAAAAGTAGTAGGAATACAAACAGTAATATATGCTTTGATTTTAGCATCTATTGTCGAAGTGACAATAAATTGGATTTTTATTATAGGCATAGCATTAGTTTGTTGGCTTGATAATGATAATTTAGTAACACCAAAAAGTGTGTAAAAATAGCAAGGAGTATTATAAAGTGAAGATATGTATATTATCAATGCAAAGTATAGTAAATTATGGTTCGGTTCTACAGGCATATGCTCTCAGACGTTTACTGCAAAATCTGGGACATGAAGTTGATTTTATTGATATACAAGGAGATGGTGATAGCATACCAGAAATAGATTATAGTAACGATAATATGAGATGCAATTTGATGTATTTGTATCATAGACTTGCTAACCATTTACAACGAAAAAAGATAAAAGAATTTCAGATTGATGTGCTTGAACTTAATGAGACTAATAATTTGAAGGAGTATGATGTTTGTGTCATTGGTAGCGATGAAGTATTTAACTGTAATCAAAAATCTAGTTGGGGTTTTTCAATGCAATTGTTTGGTAAGGTTACAAATGCAAAAAAAGTCATTACATATGCTGCTTCTTGTGGGCAGACATCTTTTGAACAATTGACAGATGATAAGAAAGAAAAGATTAAATGTGCACTAAGAAATCTTAATGCAATTTCTGTACGAGATAAAAACACAATGGATTTCGTTAATGCTTTTGGATATCGACAGTGTAACTATAGTCTCGATCCAACACTAGTATATGATTTTTCGAAGGATTTATCTATTAGTTCTACTTCTAAAGGTAAATATAATAATATATGCTTGATTTATGCATATCAGGATAGAATTTCAGATCCGAGGGAGATTTCTTATATCAAAGAATTCTGCAAGAAAAAAGGATTGAGAATTGTAGCAGCAGGTGCATATCAATCATGGTTAAAGGAACAGTTGTATTTGAAGCCGTTTAAACTTTTAGAAGCATTTAGTCAAGCCGATTTTGTTATTACTGATACTTTTCATGGAGCAATTTTTTCTATAAAGTATACTGAAAGATTTGCAATACTTGTCCGAGATGGTAATAGAAATAAACTTCAAGATTTAGTTGAAAGATTAGGTGTAAAGAATCATCGGGCACAAGATATAAGTGATTTGGATAAGATTTATGGCTTAAAAAAAGAAACTGATACTATAGAAAGTGTTATTGCCATGGAAAAGGAAAAATCATACAAATACCTGAAAGAGCAAATTTAGTTATGAAAGAGAGTAGATCAAAATACTTATTGAAGAATACTGCAATTTTTACCATAGGTAATTTTGCGACGAAAATTATTTCTTTTTTTCTTATCCCATTATATACAAGTTCATTATGTACAGCTGAATATGGAATTGTCGATTTAGTTGCTACAATTCCAACTGTCACAATTCCTATCATTACACTTAATATTATAGAATCCGTGATGAGATTCAATATGGATAAAGATGCTGATAAAGATAAAATTACTAAAATAGGCATGGTAATTCTATTAGTTAGTATGGTTGTAGGATTAATTCTAATTCCCATCTGTAGATTATGGGATAAAGTTGATGGGCTTGAGACGATTATTTACCTTTATGTGATAAGTTTAGCTGCAAGTCAATTGTTTTTATGTGATTTAAGAGGGAAAGAGGAATTAGTTAAGTATTGTATTGGGAATATTGCAAATACAGCCCTTATTGCACTGTTTAATATTTGTTTTCTTGTCATTTTTAAATTGGGGATTACTGGTTATCTTCTAGCATACACATTGGCAAATACATTAATAGCGGTATATGCTTTTATAATCGGAAAAGGATACAAAGCTATTTTTGCAAAAATAGATAAAGTAAAGATGATAGAGATGATCAAGTATTCAGTTGTCCTTATACCGAATTCGTTTATGTGGTGGATAATAAATTCTTCAGATCACATTATGGTTACAAGCATGATAGGCGTGGCGGCAAATGGAGTGTACGCAATTTCGTATAAGGTGCCGACACTTATTAACACATTTACCGGTATTTTTAATCAAGCATGGGGCTATTCCGCAATCAAAGAAGAAGGATCTAAAGATGAAACGGAGTATAGCAATAAAGTGTTTGCTAACCTTATATCAGCCATTATGATTATTGGAATATGCATGATGTCGATAATTAAACCTTTTTTAAATGTATATGTTGCAGATGAGTATTTTGAAGCTTGGAAATATACTCCGTTTTTAATCGTTGGTATAGTATATATAACACTTGGCACATTTTTATCAACAAGTTATATGATACATAAAGATAGTATGGGGTTTTTGTTATCAGGCTCTTTTGGCGCAATGCTTAATATAATATTGAATTTCCTGCTAATACCATTAATCGGAGTATATGGTGCAGCGATAGCAACATGTGTAAGTTATATTGGTATATTCTCATTTAGGGTTTTCCACACAAGGAAATATTTGAAGTATAAAGTTCTTACAAGGGATTTTTGTATTGGAACAGTTGCGCTTTGGCTTTCTGGTGCTCTTATGTTTGTAGACAATTTAGTTGGGCAGATTTGTCAGATATTGATTGCATTTGTAATAATTGTACTGTTCCAAAAGACATGGAAGCCATTGCTATTTAGAATTATAGATAAAGTAAAGAAGGTAAAAAAATGAAGAAAGTATCAATTGTAATTCCATTATATAAATCAGAAAAATTTTTAACAAAACTATTGGATTCTATTATGAATCAGACATACAAAAATATTGAAATAATTCTAGTGGATGATGGTTCACCTGATACTAGCGGTGAAATAGCGGATAATTATGCAAAAAAAGATAATAGATTTTTGGTCATTCATAAAGAAAATGGTGGCTGTTGCGATGCTAGAAATAAGGGGTTAGAAAAAGCTTCTGGTGAATATTTAATGTTTGCAGATGGGGATGACTGGATGGAATTAGACTGTATTGAATATTTGGTTAGGATTGCAGAAGACAATGGATGTGAAATGTCAACAACAGATGCAATATTCACTACGAGAAATAGAGAACAGAATAATTTTGATAGTATTAGAGTGATGAATAAGTCAGATGCAGTAGCCAGTATAATTAATACTTTTTATATTCCAGTTGGTCCATGGAATAAATTATATAGTATGAAAATAGTAAAGGAAAATAATCTTTCATTTTCTGTTCCTTGGTTTGGCGAAGGACTTTATTTTTCCGCTATGGCGGCACAATATTCCAATAAGATGGCGGTTGGGCATCGAAAAGTATATAATTATAGGCTAAATAATCCTAATAGTGGATGTACACTTAAAGAAGTACAAAATGGTATTAATTCAATGAATAATATTCTCTATATCAAAAAGAGCTTGAAAGTAAACTCGAAATCAATTGAAGATGCATTAAATTGGCATATATGGACCAATTATTTTCATTTAGCTGATTATATTTATTCTGCATCTGCAGTGAAAGAATATAAAAATGAATACATAGAAGCTAAAAGTGAAATGAGAGTTTATATGCCAAAAGTAATGAAAAATAGTACTATTTCAGTTTCTGATAAAATCAAAATTTTATTAAAGACGATATTCCCTGTATTTTTCATTAAGTATGGAGATTATAAAGCAAAAAGAGCATTTCAAAACGATACAATGGAGTAAAATATTATGGGAATAAAATTGAGATTAAAAAAAATATTTTTACGAAGAGAATATCTGCCAATTTCACATCTGGTTCAAGAGAATAAAGAATTCGATGGTAAAGTAGCTTTAATCTCTGGCGGTTCTGGTGGAATTGGACTTGCAATTGCAAAGTCATTACAGGAAGCGGGGGGGACTGTTGTAATTGCAGGAACAAACGAAAAGAAACTTGAGTCTCTTAAAATGGAAACAGGATTAGATGCCATTGTTATGAATTACTATAAAACGGAATCCTTTGATACTGTTATTAAGGAAGTAGTTGCTCGACATGGGAAATTAGATGTATTTATCAGTTCGGCAGGAGTCCATACTGAAAAGGTGGATTTCTGGACAATGAATTCCGATGAATTCAATAGGGTAATGGATATTAATCTTAAAGGAGTATTTTTTGCATGCCAGTCAGTTGGTAAGTATATGAAGTCGAATAAGATAAGAGGAAGTATTTTACTAGTTTCTTCTTCAAGAGGTTCTGAACCAGCATGGTCTCCTTATGGCATTTCGAAATGGGGATTAAAAGGGTTGACAGAGGGGCTTGCAAAAATGTTTGTACCTTATGGTATTAATGTAAATTCTATTGCACCGGGATCTACAGCTACTAGTTTGATTGGTGTAAAAGAAGGAGATAGTATATCTTCAAGTGAAAATGAATTAGGTAGATTAGTCATGCCTGATGAGGTAGCTACTCTTGCTAAATTACTGGTAAGTGATGCAGGTAAGATGATAGATGGTGAGGTTGTTCATATCGCAGGTGGAAGGTGAACTTTTGACATTAGGTGATAAAATATAGTTAGTGTGATAAAGGAGAAGATACAAAGATGATGAAAATTAAATCATTTTATGAAAAGATGAGAAAAGTTCGATTAAGCAAAAAATGTAAATCGCTTAGGAATACAAATCTATCTTTGGTTTCAAATAATTGCACGGGGGGGGAATTCTTCATGATTTTGGAATGAAATTTAATACCCCGTTACACAAAAGTTTGACGAGCACAATCTTTTGATTGGTGGAATCAATAAAGTTCTTAATAAAAACATTTCATGGAAGAAATAAGAAACAAGAAACCAGCTAGCGATTGTGAACTTACAAAGTAACGTTGGTTAACAGGTAGAAAGCACAGAAGCAGCAAAAAATAAGGGGCGCTTCCAATGTAGTCAACATAGAAGATAAAAAAATGTGTCTGTCAGTGCGTCCAGATTAAGGACATATCATTGTGAATGTCAATGAAAATATTTACCACCTGACATTTTGAAAGTTTACCAGGTTGATACCGAATTAGTTTACCATTCCAACGATTTTGACATTCAAAAAGTTTACCACTCGTGACACTGAAAAAGTTTACCATTTGACAGTGAAAGAGTTTACCACTTTGCTTCTGATAAAGGGGAATACCCTGGAGCATTCCCCATATGTTATTACATTGTAACAACGACATCTGTCAATTCATCAAGTGCCTGGCAGTAATCATCGATTTCCTGTTACAGTTCTTTGATCTCCATCTGCTGATCAAAAATGGTTTCAAGCGCCTCTTGGTATTTGATATACAACTGGTTGTATGGTAG
This sequence comes from Lacrimispora sphenoides JCM 1415, assembly GCF_900105615.1. Classification (NCBI taxonomy): domain Bacteria; kingdom Bacillati; phylum Bacillota; class Clostridia; order Lachnospirales; family Lachnospiraceae; genus Lacrimispora; species Lacrimispora sphenoides. Next base: position 4,859,010 of record NZ_LT630003.1, read on the forward strand.
GTTATTCATGAACAGATTCCTCCTTCCCGTTTTCTGATACCACAGCGGCATGTTCTGCACGGTAAGGATTATCCGAATTCATATTTAATACATGTGACCGAAAAGTAAGCCTGTCAATTAATGCAGTTACCATGGTCTGGTTTTCAAACATGGTAGTCCATTCGGAGAACCGTAGATTTGTTGAAACGATGACACTTTTCCGCTCTGCACGGTCTGCCACGACTTTGAATAGTAGCTCTGACTGATGCCGGTTAAAGGTCAGATAGCTCAGCTCATCAATAATAAGTAATTCAGCTTTGGATATCTGTTTTTCCAATCGAACCAACCGATGATTGTCCTGAGCTTCAATGAGCTCATTGGAAAGATTAGCTGCTGTATAGAACTTTACATTCATGCCCTGCATACAGGCCTTCACGCCAAGCCCTATGGACAGGTGGGTCTTGCCGGTTCCAGGATTGCCTATCATTACGATATTCTGTTTCTTTGTAACAAAGTCGCAGGAGGCAAGTTCTTTTAAAAATGCTTCGTCCATGTGTTCGAAGCGGGAAAGATCCAGTTCATCCATGGTCTTTATATAAGGGAAAGAAGCCACTTTTATTTTTCGTTTGCGAGTGCTTTCCTGTCTGGAATCCAGTTCCAGTTTCATCAACTGTATGAGGAAATACTCATAGCCCTGATTCTTATCTAACTGTCGTATAACATCGGCGTAATTGTTGAACATCGGTGTCCGCAACTGCTTAGAATACATTTCAATGGTTTGTACCTGCAATTCTTTCAATGTATAGCCACCCCACATTTCTCATCGTATTTGGTGAGATCCATCTGAGTAACCGGAATTTCATTACTTAGATATACGATATTTGATTCTGGGTTCTCATGGAGCTGGCTCCGTATCATATCCACGGACGGCACGATGTTTTTTGGAAGCTGTTCCCTGATGGAAAGGATTCTTTCTTCGCCATAGTCAACGCATAGACGCAGGAGCTTTACCATCTCCTTATTGCCGCCCGGAAGCAGTCTTCCCCAGTCGAGCAGTTCCTTGGTCACATTTCGTCTGACAGGCTTTGCCTGAAATACAGCGCGTGGCTTTCTTTCCAGAAGGTCGATGTAATGCTCCAAACGGTATTCTATTTTACCGGATCCATAGAGCCGACAAAAGGTTGAAGCCAACTCCCCCTCATGGAAGATACATACCTCATTGGCATAGCCTTTTACAGTCATCTGTTTACGTAGATAGCGGACAGGGACCGAGTAATCATTCTTATCAAACCGGAGGGTTGAATAATCTCCAACTGTTGGAGTAGCAATACGGCTGGTATCGTAGCGGTAAGCTGGGATCTGCTTTAAATAGTACCATTCTTCCTCATAAGCTTCCTTTACGGTGCAGGAGCGTGAATCTACCTTGTGAGCGTTCCGATAATTCAGACAATCCTTGATAAGATGTTCATTCAACTCTGCAAGGTTAGCGACTCTTGGAACCGGCACCATGAAATTTCGGCGGGCATAACCCACCAGATTTTCTACCAGACCTTTTTCATTACCACTGGCAATGTTACAGAAATCTGTTTGGAAAGCATAGTGGGCGGCAAATGACCTATACCCTTTCGTAGCTCTGGCATGCAGACCAAAACCGTCACTTACAGCTACCTTGGCATTGTCAAAGATGAGCCTTTTAGGAATGCCCTTGAAATAATCAAACATTCTCTGCTGGGCTTCCAGAAAGGACTCCAGATTCTGTGAATAAAATGCCTGTACAAAAATGTCGCAGCTGTAGCAGAGCCTTCCGCAGAAGAAGTTGATTTTTGTTTTCTTACCATCCAGATAGATGGTGGCTTCACCCCAGTCGATTTGAATGGCATCGCCTGCATCGTATTCCAATGGGATATCGGCCTGGGGAGGGACAAGATGTTCAGCCCGTAGATTTCGTACTACTTCCCGAACTGTAGAGTAGGAACCAGTAAAGTTTTTTTCTACAACAAGCCGGTCATATATTCGTTTGGCAGTATGCTGTTGTTTGGACAGCTTTTCTTCCATGTCCTGCTTTATGCAGGCAATGATAAAGCTTTTGATGTCATTTGTAATGACGTTGTTTGTGCGGGTGTAAGATTTGCGCACATTTGGATGTGTACTGCCTTCGCAATACTTTTTGACGGTCTGTCTGGAAATGCCTAGACGTTTGGCAATAGACCGCTGGGATTCACCCTCCGTATGGAGAGTGCGGATTTGGGAGTATAAATCCACTTCAATAATCACCTTTCTTTCATCTCCTTGTAAGATTTTTGTACTTCTCAATCTTACAGGAATTTATTTCAAGGTGGTAAACTAATTCAGTGTCAAATAGTGTTGAAGTGGTACACTTTTATAATATCATTTACATATCATTTAGTGGGTGTGAATCCCACCCGATAAGATACTAACCAAAGTGGTGTTAGAATATAAATAGTACAAGTCAAAATGAGAAATTCCTAAATAAATAATTCGTGGTACAATAGGGGCACCAGATGAAGGAGGATCTCATTATGGCAGAACAGTACGACAAACAATTCAAACTCGATGCAGTCCAGTAATATCAGGATCATAAAGACCTTGGGCTGGTTGGCTGTGCCAGCAACTTAGGAATCAGCCAGCAGAGCTTGTCCCGTTGGAAAATGGAGCTGAAAGATTCTGGTGATATCGAATTCCGTGGTTCGGGCAATTACTCTTCTGATGAAGAAAAAGAAATCGCCAGATTAAAACGGGAACTCAGCGATACCAGGGATGCGCTTGATATCTTAAAAAAAGCCATCGGCATTCTGGGAAATTAACGGAGGCTATCTACATCGAAGTTATTCAAAAGGCAGAGAAATCAGAAGAAGATATGCGCCCTGTCTCTGTCTCCGGAATGCTCAAAATCTTAGGCATATCAAGGTCGGGATATCATGCATGGCTAAAACGTTTGCCATCGTACCAGAAAAAACGTAAGGAAGCAATTCAGGATAAAATACAAATAATCCATGATGAATCGAAGCAGAATTATGGAGCTCCTAAAATAACCATGGAACTTCGCAAAAGCGGTGAAATCATCTCCGAAAGAACCATGAGCAAGTATATGAAGGAAATGGGGATAAAAGCCAAATGGGTAAAGCCCTATACGATCACAACCAAAGATTCTGACTTTAGTCATTCCTTGAAAAATATCCTTGATGAAAACTTCAATCCTGACAGGCCCAATGCCGTATGGTGCAGCGATATCACTTATATATTGACGATAGATGGATTTGTCAATCTGACCAGCATGATAGATTTATTTTCCAGGAAAATCATTGTCTGGACGTTATCAAAAACACTGGAAGTATCCTATGTAATTGAAACTATAAATAGAGCAAAAGCAAGAAGAAGCATGGATTTACCATTGATCATGCATAGCGACCATGGAAGTCAGTATGTTTCTAAACAGTACAGGAAAGCAACTGAAAAAATGCAGTGTAGTTATTCTAAAAAGGCTTTTCTATGGGACAATGCCTGCATTGAGTCTTTCCATTCAATGATAAAAAGAGAATGGCTGAACCGGTTTGAAATACAAAGTTTCAGGCATGCCTATCAACTCGTATTCGAATATTTGGAAGCTTTCTACAATACTAAAAGGATTCACAGTCACTGTGACGACATGCCGCCAAATGACTTTGAAAGGCTGTATCAAAAGAGCCTGGCTGATGGAATTTTACTTGTAGGTTGAGATGAGAGATTAATTTCTCATTTTAACTTGTACTTAATCTTGACAGAGGACCAGACATCTGCCCAAAATCTGCTATATCTATGGTAGAAGATGAGGAGGGATTTGAGTATCCTCAGGTGGATGAAGCAAAATGCATAAGGTGTTATATGTGCTTGAAAGTATGTCCAATTAAGGCGGTAAAAAGATAAGTGCAATTTTACGCAGGTGTGATGGTCCATGAAAAGTGAGAATTGGCTGACCCGTTGAGAAAAGAATGCCCCAGCGGGGTTGAAAGCTCTGGTTCCTAGACCTCTGCCAGTAAATGAGAATTCCGAGCTGAATGAGGCGGCTGCGTAAAACTTTGCTACTCAGCTTACCATCTTATTTCCATTAATGAAAACACCCCGAAAGAATTACTGGCAATGGTCTGTAAGGTAATAAACCATGCTTAGGGAATCTACAGGATTTAAACATTTCTGTGCCTGGTGTGACTATACCGATCTCCGTAAGGAGATTGACAACTTGGCAGCTATTATAAAGAACGATTTTAAAGAAAACTGTAGTTTAGATAAATAGTACACATCCAGATTCTGAATGGACTGTCTTGATTATTAAGTTTTCCAGATTGTCAGAAGGCTGCTCTTCTTGACATACCTAGAATCTGCATTATGATACAAACAAAGGGGAAAGACCATAAAAGAACATACTTGACGGTTACGAATAAAACAATGATAAATAAAATATTATATAAAATTATAGCACAAGATATAATAGAACCGCTTTTATACTTACCAAAAGGGCTGTTATATGGTGCAATACTGATTGTGGTTCTTATACTAATAAACGAATTATGGTACCAGTTCAGAAAAAGTCTGCTCATATTTCCAATAAAGGTAATTTGCTTGGGGTTATTTATAGCATACATATATACATTGCTTCAACAGTCCTATTTTTCCCGCCTTCCAGGCTCAAGAAATACGGTTAGCTTGATTTTGGGAGAAACGTGGCAAGGTAGTGTTCGTAGTAAGGCTTATGTTATTGAAAATATTTTGATGATGATCCCATTCGGAGTTCTTCTTCCAAGCGTTCTTAAACCTGCGGAAAATATTTTTTGCTGTATTCCGTTAGGATTTTTCTTTTCGGTTAGCCTAGAGTATGCTCAATTTCTTTCCCAACGTGGTCATATGCAGGTAGACGATGTTTTAATGAATGTAATAGGAACGGTTATAGGATATCTATTCTTTGTTTCTGTGAAACTTTTACGCAGATTCAGTAAATATCTTAAAGAGAAATAGCGATGTTTATTATGAAAATAAAAGTTACAAAAAAACACATAATATATTAAAATATAAAGAAGTGTAAGGGAAAGTATAGTAAATAGTGGATTTTTTACAGATTGTTCCTTTATTTTCATTTTTAAATTGAACCTTTATTCATATTCTAGGGGTTTTTTATATAAATATACACCGAAAAAATGCAAATATAATTATATAAAATCAGCATTATCGATAAAAAATGCTTAAAACATACATTGAACAGATGTTATAGACGTATAAACCTTGCATTTTTACATAAATAGAGTTAAAATATACACATCAATTTAATTTGTAACAAAATTGAAGGTAGGATAGTGAAAGGAGAAACATTATGAAGATGAAAAAGCTAGTGGTAGCAGCATTAGCCGCAGCAATCACTGTTGGCAGTGCATTGCCAGCATCTGCTGCATGGGTTCAGTCTGGTTCCGAATGGAGATATCAGAACCAGGACGGAAGCTGGCAGGCAAACAAGTGGTTTCAGGAGGATGGCAAGTGGTATCATTTTGATGCCAATGGCAATGCACAGAAGGGCTGGTTAAAGGATACTGATGGTAAGTGGTATTTCTTTGCATACAATGGTATTATGCAGACAGGTCTGATCAAAGTTAATGACAATGTGTATTACATGAATGCTGACGGCTCACTTTTTTCTGGTAGTATGAAGATTGGGAAAGTGGAATATAACTTTACCGAGAATGGAACTACAAACGGAAAACCGTCCGTAGGTGCATCTCAGACCTTTGGAAGTAATGGAAACCAGACTAATGTAATTGTTGGTGGGGGTGGATATTCCCGTTCAGGTGGCAGCAGTAATAGTGGACCAGTCGTTGATAATGTAAAAGATAACGTACAGAAGGCTGTTGAAGATGCAGTAGCAGCTAATAAGCAGAATGAATTCGTTTCTACTACAATAACTGGACAAAAAGTTAATATTACAGTTAAAGCTGATCAAACAGAGACCACATTAAAAGAAGTATTAGGCGAAGCAGAAGACGTATTATCAGGAATTCTTGCTACAGATGGTGTGGAAGGTGTTACATTTGGAGGAACCGCAATTACCGCTAACGACAACATCAAGGATAAAATTAAGGCAGCAGCTATAAGTGCAGGCCTTACCCCTGATACTTTACTGAGTGGAGTTGAAAAATCTTACAAAGTAACAGTTACGTTAAGTGGCGGACAGCAGACAGATTACACTATTTCTGTTAAATAATAAAAAAAGTTTTATTCCTTTTTAGGGTGGCTCTCATAGGAACCGCCCTATTTTAAATATGGAGAGCGGCATGAGATTATATAAAAGATGGATAATTGGTGGAATAGCATTTATCATTAGTGCCGGCATAGCCCAGACTGCGTATGCAGGATCCGTTAATGCAAACGAGCAGTCTGTCATATCCGCAGTAAGTGGACAATTTGAGAAAGACGGAATTATTTATGCGGTCAAACCGGAATACATTAATTCGGTAACAAACTATCTGGCTCAGGATGATGTAGAATTATCTGCGGAACAAGCCCAGGCAGCAATTTCAGAAATATATGCCAATGTACAGACCGGAGTGGAAAGCGGTTATTTAGTAGAGGTAGGAAGAACTACCGCTCCGGAAGCAGAACCTTCGCAGCCTCCTTCTGAAGGTAAAGCAGGACAGCAGGAAAGCATTACGCCTACAAAGAAAGCTGAAAAACAAAAATCAGAAGAAAGTCAAAAGGAACCAGAAACTGCAGGAATACAAGAAAGCGAAGGCTCAAAGGCCGAATCGGAAGGCGAATCTGGCACATTACAACAAGAGAATAAAAAGGAGCCGGAAACGGAGAAGTCCTCCTCTGTAATATCAATTCTTGAACTTGTAGACAAGGCACCTCCCCAGACTTATGAATACTTAAATAAAGATACAGATGCAAGGATGCAGCAACTTAAGGTCCGATACGGAATCATGTGGGGCTGCGTAGCAGCAGCTGCATTTGCAATCGCGCTGGTACTTGTTGTATCATTACATAAGAAATTATTAATCAGCCACAGTCATCGTAAGCTGCGCAGGATTTTAAAATATATTCTGACAGCTGCCATTGCGGCTCTGTCTTTAATATTATGCCTAATAGGCGGAGCCTGGTTTGGAGCATTTCAGAAAAATGCCATTCTCAGTAAATTAGCGGATACAGGGTATTATACGTTTGTCCATAATGAACTTAAGAAGGATACTTCCATTTCATTTTCACTACTAAATATTCCGAATAGCGTCATGGACCAATCTCTGACCTACGAAAAGGTGGTTATAGCAGCCAGGCAGCAGGTGGAAAATGATTTGAATAAGGGAATCTATAAAGCTGATACGTCTATTTTGATTGAACCTTTGAAGGCTGATATTGAGGAATATTTAAAAGGGCAGTCTGTGACTATGACAAAAGAAGCGGAAGCTGGGCTTGTTCTTCTAATGGATCGCCTTGACGAGAAATACACGGCTTTATTGAAATGGCCGTTTGTCTCGTGGTGGTCACAGCTGAAGGTAGATTATACAAAAACAGCTGTTCTTATTTTGCCCATCTCATTACTTTTAATGGCAGCGGCACAGGGAATCCTTGTTTTTCTTCATCATTACAAATACCGGGGCTTTTCTCTGGGAGCAAAGGGGTTGATGCTCGGAAGTATTCTTGGGTTTTTGGTGTTTACTGGAAGCAATATGGTTATTTCAGCCCGTTGGGGAGAAGTCAATCCTCCCTATATGAATTCATTTTTTGAAATTTACAAAAGTGGAATATGGAGGGCCGGTGCAGTTACTTGTGGGATTGGAGTACTGTTGGCCTGGATGGTTCTAGCTGCTGTAAGAGCATGGAAGGAAGGCAGATAGCTTGGAGCAGAATTATTATTTTGATATACATTGTCATTTGATACCTGGAGTGGACGACGGTGCAAAGAATATAGAGGAAAGCCTGGCTGCTTTGAAGGAAGAGTACGATCAGAATGTCAGACGGATAATCTGTACCCCTCATGTGACGGCGAATATTACTTCGCTGAAAGCAGAAAGCATAAAAGCTACTTTTGATGAATTGAAAAGCCGATTAAAAAATACAGAATTTGGCCATGAAATGGAGCTCTATTTAGGGTGTGAGCTCATGTATTCAGAGAGCCTCGCAGAACGGCTGGAAGCTGGAGAAATTTGGACTATGTCTGGATCAAGTTATATTCTGGTCGAATTTTTGCCTACTGTTCCATATGAGGAACTATACCGTGCAGTGAGAAAATTATCTGCAAAGGGATATATTCCGATTCTGGCTCACATTGAGCGCTATCTTTGCCTGTACAAAAGGATGGAGCGGATTCGTGACCTGCAGGAATCAGGAGCATACTTCCAGGTTAATGCTTCCAGTTTAAAGGGAGACATATTAAATAAAAAAACAGCTTATATAAAGAAGCTATGCAAGTCAGGTCTGGTTCATTTCCTTGCTACAGACAGTCATGGCATGGTGTACCGGCAGCCGGATATAAAAAAGGGTGCCGAATGGGTGATACACAATTGCGATTCCCAGGTAGGGCAAAAGATATTGTACCAGAATGGAATTGCCGTGTTGAATGATATCATTATTTAACTGAGGAGAAAGTTATGGGAACCAATCAGGACGATGAGATTGAGATAGATTTAATAGAGTTATTTTATGTTTTAAAACGGAAAATATGGATTGTTCTATTGACAGGCATTTTAGGAGCAGTTTCCTTCGGCTTATTTACAGCAATGGTTTTGGAACCGGTTTTTACCTCTTCCACCATGCTCTATATAGTTAATAAAACCACTACACTGACTTCTCTGACGGATCTGCAGCTGGGGACTCAGCTTACAAAGGATTATAAGGTGCTGGTGACCAGCAGGCCGGTTACGAACCAGGTCATTTCAGATCTGGATTTAAATATGTCTCATGAACAGCTTGTGAAAAAAATTAAGGTAGAAAACCCTACAGATACCAGGATTCTTACTATATCAGTAGAGGATTCAGACCCTTATATGGCTAAAAGCATTGCGGATGATGTAGCAAAGGTAGCATCTGCCAGAATGGCACAAATCATGGATTCTGTTCCGCCGAATATCGTGGAGGAAGGATATCTGCCGACAGAAAAAACCAGGCCAAGTGTTACAAAAAGTTCTTTATTGGGCGGCTTTGCAGGTGTATTTCTGTCTGCATTAATCATACTGGTGTTATTTATTATGAATGATACGGTTAAAACTCCCGAGGATGTAGAAAAGTACCTGGGGCTGAACACGCTGGCTGCTATTCCATTGTTTGAAGAGAATGGTTCCATGCAGAAGAAAAGACGAAAGAGGAACTCTGGGAGAGGAGGTATGGTGAAATGAGAAAAGTTTCATTCCGCAGAAAGGATAAGCTTGATTTTAAAGCAAATGAAGCATTTAAAACATTAAGAACAAATATTCTTTTTTCAGGTAAGGATATAAAAGTATTGACCCTTACCAGTTCCACTCCCAATGAAGGAAAAACCTCTATTTCATTTCAGCTTGCCAGTTCTTTTGCGGCGGCGGATAACCGGGTATTATTTGTAGATGCAGATATCAGAAAATCTGTTATTGCAGGCCGCTATAAGGTAGATGGTAATACATATGGACTGACCCATTATATGACAGGCCAGAGATCGATGGAAGAGGTAATCTGCCAGACAGATATCAAGAACATGGATATAATCCTTGCAGGACCTGTTTCTCCTAACCCTACGGAACTTCTTGGAGGGCCCTTGTTTGCAAAACTTCTGGAAGAACAACGGGATAATTATGACTACATCATTGTCGATGCTCCTCCTCTTGGGAGTGTAATCGATGCGGCCCTGATTGCAAGATATGTGGATGGTGCAATCATTGTCGTGGAAAGCGCGGTGATAAGTTATAAAATGCTGCAAAGAGTAAAAGAACAGCTGGAAAAAAGTGAATGCCGTATTTTAGGAGTGGTATTAAATAAGATAGATATGGAGCATGATGCTTATTACGGAAATTATTACGGGAAATATTATGGGAAGTATTACGGAAACTATGGAGAATAATAATAGACGGGATTAATACAGAACGTGTGTAGGTCAGATTATAAGACTTACACACGTTCTGTATTTATATGTAATCAACCGCAGCAGTAGGAATTGGACAGGTTTTGAGTATTTTTACACGATCTTTAAAAATCCCCTTGACCATGACCATACGTCACCCTATATAATACATATATGATAATTTAGGAAAAAGGAGGTGGCATGCCGGTGAACCCATATTATACCTCGGGTCAGTTCGCCAAAAAGGCCAATGTTTCCATTCGCACCGTCCGGTATTACGATAAGCAGGGACTATTAAAACCTTCCGGAATGAGTGAGGGAGGATACCGGCTCTATACGGATTCTGATTTTGCTAAGCTTCAAAAAATTCTTTCCTTAAAGTACCTGGGCTTTTCCTTAGATGAAATCCGCTCCATTACCATCAATGACAATGACAATGATTATGTGGAAGGTTCTCTTCGGCTTCAATTAAATCTAATCAGAAAGAGGATCGAACACTTAAAGCTTGTGGAGCAGACCCTAACGGAGACGTCAAAACTGGTGACGGATAATCAGTCTGTGGACTGGAATAAAATTCTTCACTTAATCCATATTACCAATATGGAACGGTCCCTTGTGGAGCAATATAAGGATGCGGCCAACATAAACATTCGGATCGGGCTTCACAAAAAGTATACGAAGAATCCTACTGGGTGGTTTCAGTGGCTGTATGATCTAATGGAACCTTTGGATGGAAAAAGTGTTCTGGAGCTGGGATGCGGCAATGGGGAACTGTGGCGTGCAAACTGGAACAGGCTGCCGGCGGATACGAAGATCTGCCTGTCTGACCTTTCAGAAGGGATGATCCGGGATGTGGAAGAAAGTTTAAAAAACGTTCCCGGCTCCTTTTCCTTTGAAGTGTTTGACTGCCGTCAGATCCCAAAGCCTGATAGTAGCTTTCATATTGTGACCGCCAATCATGTACTGTTTTATTTAACGAATTTAGAGGGGGCATTGGATCAGGTGCAGAGAGTCCTAAAACCTGAGGGCGTTTTTTACTGCAGCACTTACGGCTCGGATCATATGAAGGAGATCAGCCAGCTGGTTAAAGAATTCGATTCCAGAATTGCTCTATCCGAAGTGAATCTGTATGATGTCTTTGGGCTTGAGAATGGGGAAGAGATTTTAAAAGGTCATTTTCATTCTGTGGAAAAGAGGGAGTATATGGATTATCTGGAAGTCAGTGACCCGGGCGCTCTTATGGAGTATATACTTTCCTGTCATGGAAACCAACAAGAATATTTAAGTGACCGATATGAGGAATTCCGGGAATTTTTAAAGAAAAAGATGGAAAAGAAGGGTTTTATCCATATTACAAAACGGGCCGGGGCATTTATCTGCAGAAAGTAAAGAAATATTAATGGAAAAGGACTTGACAGTAACCTTACGTCACCCTGTATGATGGTATCACAAATAGATACGGAGGAGAAAGAAATGAAGGGAATTATACTTGCCGGAGGCTCCGGCACCAGACTTTACCCGCTGACCATGGTAACTTCCAAACAGTTACTGCCTATTTATGACAAGCCGATGATATATTATCCCCTGTCCGTTCTAATGAACGCAGGTATCAGGGATATCCTGATCATCTCAACGCCTGATGACACGCCGCGTTTTGAAGCACTTTTAGGAGATGGAGGACAATTTGGCATCCGCTTATCTTATGCGGTCCAGCCTTCCCCAGATGGTCTTGCACAGGCATTTATCATTGGAGAGGAATTCATTGGAGACGACAGCGTGGCCATGATCCTTGGAGATAATATTTTCGCAGGACATGGACTTAACAAACGACTGTTAAATGCGGCTAACAAAAAGGATGGGGCTACTGTATTCGGCTATTATGTAGATGATCCGGAGCGATTTGGAATCGTGGAATTCGATTCTGACGGAAAGGCAATATCAATTGAAGAAAAGCCGGCAAAGCCAAAGAGCAATTACTGTGTGACCGGACTTTATTTCTATGATAATAAGGTTGTGGAATATGCAAAGAACTTGAAGCCATCGGCCAGGGGTGAACTGGAAATCACGGATTTAAACCGTATTTACCTGGAAGAAGGAATGCTTGATGTGGAGCTTTTAGGCCAGGGCTTTACCTGGCTTGATACAGGGACTCATGAATCTCTGGCAGATGCCACGGATTTTGTACGCACCATGGAGACACACCAGCACAGGAAGATCGCATGTCTGGAGGAAATCGCTTATTTAAATCATTGGATTACAAAGGATCAGCTGTTGGAGAACATTGAACCTTTGAAAAAGAACCAGTACGGACAATATCTGATGGATGTCCTTGCCGGTAAATACATTGACAAGTTACACGGTTAAGGAAATTTGATTTACCTGGCGACGGCTTTAGGCTGCGCTGTGCCAATAAAAAGGAGGAGCATATAAATGAAAATTATCGTTACCGGAGGAGCCGGTTTTATCGGTGGAAATTTTGTACATCACATGGTGAATAAGTACCCGGATTATCAGATCATCAATCTGGACCTTTTGACCTATGCAGGAAATTTAGAGACCTTGAAGCCTGTTGAGGATAAACCTAATTATAAATTTGTAAAAGGGGATATTGCAGACAGAAGTTTTATTTTTGATCTCTTTGAGAAGGAAAAACCCGATGTAGTGGTAAACTTTGCGGCAGAGAGCCATGTGGACCGTTCCATTACAGACCCGGAGGCATTTGTAAGAACGAATGTAATGGGAACCACGACTCTTCTTGATGCCTGCCGCACTTATGGAATCAAGCGTTATCATCAGGTTTCTACTGATGAAGTATACGGTGATCTGCCTCTTGACCGCCCGGACTTATTCTTCACAGAGGAAACCCCGCTTCATACCTCAAGCCCTTATTCCTCCTCAAAAGCCAGCGCAGACCTTTTTGTTCAGGCATACCAGAGGACGTTTGGTCTTCCAGTGACCATTTCCAGATGCTCCAATAACTATGGACCGTATCATTTCCCGGAAAAGCTGATTCCTCTTATTATCAGCCGTGCCCTGGCAGATGAAGAGCTTCCGGTATATGGAACAGGGGAAAATGTAAGAGACTGGCTCCATGTTTCCGATCACTGCGAAGCCATTGATCTGATCATTCACAAGGGAAAAGCAGGTGAGGTCTACAATGTAGGCGGACACAACGAGCGCACCAACTTAGAAGTGGTTAAGACCATACTTAAGGCTCTTGATAAACCGGAGAGCTTAATCAAGTTCGTAACCGACCGTCCTGGCCATGACAGACGTTATGCCATTGACCCGAAGAAGCTGGAAAACGAGCTTAGCTGGAAGCCTCAATATAACTTTGATTCCGGAATCCGTCAGACCATTCAGTGGTACTTAGACAATGAGGACTGGTGGAAGCATATCATCAATGGGGAATATCAGAATTATTTTGATAATATGTACGGTAAGCGTTTATAATTTCCTGAATGATTTCCTGATGGAAGGCGGATTGTGCCGCCTTCCATCAGGAAATCTATCCATTGGGAGCCGTCAGGTAAACCAAATTTCCGTTTAGAAAAGAGGCATCTATGAAAGTATTTGTTACTGGCGTAAAGGGCCAGCTTGGATTTGATGTAGTAAATGAACTGAATAAACGGGGGCATGAGGCGGTCGGTGTGGACATCGATGAGATGGACATCACAGATAAGGACAGCGTAAACCGGGTCATTAAGGCAGCCGCTCCTGATGCGGTCATCCACTGTGCCGCCTATACGGCTGTGGATGCGGCGGAAGATAATGAGGAGTTGTGCCGGAATGTAAACGCAAAGGGAACGGAGTACATTGCCGGGGTGTGCCGGGAACTGGATATTAAGATGATGTACATCAGCACGGATTATGTGTTTAACGGCCAGGGTACCCGTCCCTGGGAGCCTGATGACGAGAGGGCGCCGTTAAATGTCTACGGACAGACGAAATATGAAGGAGAACTGGCAGTAGAAGAAAACCTCGCTAAATATTTTATCGTAAGGATTGCCTGGGTATTTGGAGTGAATGGAAAGAATTTTATTAAGACCATGCTGAACCTGGGAAAGACTCATGATAAATTAACGGTGGTAGCTGACCAGACAGGTTCTCCTACCTATACTTATGATCTGGCCCGCCTTTTGGCAGACATGATAGAAACGGAGAAATACGGCCGTTATCATGCTACTAACGAAGGAGAGTGCACCTGGTATGAGTTTGCCTGTGAAATCTTTAGACAGGCAGGTATGGATGTAAAAGTGGAGCCTGTCGGCTCGGATCAGTATCCGGCAAAGGCAAAACGGCCGGCCAACAGCCGTATGAATAAGGATAAGCTGGAAGAAAACGGCTTTCTGCCCCTGCCTTCCTGGCAGGATGCCCTAAAACGGTATCTGGAGGTTGTTTTTCCCGGTTAAGCATCAGCAGGAGGGGATATGGAAATCAAGATCAATGACTACTGGGAACCGGATCATTTCCGGGCCTTAAGTGAAGATAATTATAATGTCTCCAGATCCTGTGAATACGAAAAGAATGGGATGCACCATATTCATACAGCTAGTGAGCTTTTGTTTGTGGAAGAGGGATCTGCGGAATATTACGTAGTCGGAAAGAAATATCTTCTGGAAAAGGGTGACATCATGGTCATCGGAGGACAGGAGCATCATCAGAGAAGGCTTTTGGGCCTTCCCTTCCTGCGGTATGGACTTTCGGTCCGTCCCTCCTATTATGAAAGCTTAAACCTTGGGGAAGACTTAAAAAAGGTGTTTTTTACTCCTAGCCAACAGGCGTTCCAGGAGCATTATAAGCATGTGGATGAACAGATATTCAACCGTGTGACCGGCCTTATAAAGGAATTGTATGAGGAACAGGAGATCCATCAGCCGTTCCGGTCCATGATAGAGAGGTCGATCATCACAGAAATTACTGTATTGCTGTTTCGGGCATTTGGATTGGAGCGGACGGAAAGCGAACGATCCGAAATGAATCTGAGAATGATTGCAATTAAGGAATATATCGACAGGCATTATCAGGAGAATCTGGACTTAAAGATTTTAAGTGAACTTTTTTATCTCCATCCGGCTACCATCAGCAGGGAGTTTAATAAGTATTTTGGAAAGACGCTGATAAAATATATCAACATTGTCAGGGTATGTGAGGCTGCAAAGCTGCTTGAAAACACCAATGAGAGCGTTACTGCCGTTGCTGCAAAATGTGGATATGACAGTGTGAATACATTTTTGAGGCAGTTTAAAGCGGTTATGGAAACATCTCCCCTGCAGTACAGGAAAGCGATCCATGAGTTGTTTAAAAGGAATAAAGAAGAGATTAAAAGGCTGTAAGCAATTACAGTCTTTTTTTAATGAGTGAAAAGAAGAACTGGAAGGATTTTAAAAGTGTAATTAAAAAATGGTGATTATTGACTAAAATCTATACAGAATAAACAAAGGGAATAAGATATGATGAAAGCAGCTAAAAAATAGGCAAAAATAATTTATGGAGGGATCAGTTATGAAGAAAAGAGTTCTTGCATTATTTTTTTCAGCTGTAATGGCAATGTCCCTGGTGACAGGCTGCAGCGGAAAGAGCCAGAATGAAACAATGGTGGCAAAGGAGACGGAACAAGCACAGACAAGTGCCGCAGAAAAAGGAACGGAAGGCGAGACAGTTTTACTTACCATTTTTGATGGCTATGCGGGAGAGGATCCTCACGGAAAATTCATCTATCAGTATGCAGATGAGTATATGGCCCTGCATCCCAATGTGATCATTGATGTACAGGCTGTCAGCACCAATGATATTTACACAAAGTTGTCGGCTATGGCAGCTACGCCAAAGGATGTGCCCACCATTTTCTTTACATCAGCAGATGCAGTTGCCACTCTTCATGATCTTGGACTGACAGCTGATATCAACGGACTTGTGCCAGAAGATTTAAAAGCTAAATTTGCCAACGGCGTTGTGGACTCCTGTATGCTGGGAGATGAGATGTCATATTTTCCTGTTGCTGTCCAGCCGCTGGCCGTGATCTATCGTGCAGACAGGTTTAAGGAAGCCGGATTAGAAATTCCTAAAACATGGGAAGAGTTTACATCTGCAGCAAAAGCCCTTACAAAGGATACCAATAATCATGGGCAGATGGACGAATGGGGATTTGACATGGTTGGCTCCAATAATTCCTCCGGTCAGAGCCGTTTCATGGCATACTTATGGTCAAACGGGATTGAATGTGTGAAAGAAGAGAACGGAAAATGGATCACTGATATTACAGAAGACCAGAAATTCATGGATGCATTTTCAAGATGGACCAACATGAATGCAGAGGGCATTGTACCGACAGGAATTACTGAGGTGGATTATCCGACTGCCGCCAATTATTTTGCTATGGGATATACAAGCATGTTCCTTACCGGACCCAATGCTCTTGGTGTGGCCTATGCCAATAATCCTGACTTAAAGGGAAACCTAGGATCCTTTAAAATGCCTGGTGATTATCCGGGAACCATGCTTGGAACCGAAGGCTATTCCGTCAGCGCCTATGCAACTGATGCGGAAAAGGCAGCAGCCATTGATTATCTGAAGTTTTTTGTAGAGCACGATAAGGACATGCAGTTCTGGCAGAGCAGCGGAAAGATTCCGGCCACAGCAGAGGGACAGAAAGCAGACTATATATCAGGAGAGGACTATTCAGGCTTTTTACAGCAAATCGCAGACGGCTGTCGTCCAACCGTTAAGTTCGCAGGTGTCAGCGGCTTAAAGAGTGCCCTTGGAAATGCATATGCATCTGTATTCTCCAATGAAAAGAAAAACGAAGAGGCGGTAAAAACCCTGGTAAGCGATATTGATGAATTGTTAGGGGATTATAACTAATCATTTAGAATGAGGGAGGAACCATCCTCCCTCAAAAAGATTGAGAAGGGAGTAAGATGAATTTCATGAACAAAAGTGGAATTGCTCAAATAAAAGTAAAGTCCCAAAGGCAAGGATATTACTTTACGCTTCCGATTGTCGTCATGCTGGCTGCCCTTATCATTTATCCTATGGTTTATGGGTTCTATATCAGCTTTTTCAACACGAACCTGGTGACGAAATGGAATTTTGTAGGTTTTAAATATTACATAGCGGCATTTAAAGAAGCGGCCTTTTACCAGTCGGTTATGCTGACGACCATGTTTATGATTTTGGTCGTAGCGGGACATTTCATTTTGGGGTTTATCCTGGCAACTTTGCTTAACCGGGAATTTAAAGGAAGAACTGTTTTCCGGGTGATTTTTATGCTGCCATGGTTTTTCCCGGAAGCGGTTGTGGCACTTTTATTTACCTGGATTATGAATCCCATGTATGGAATCTTAAACAGTGCGCTGAAAGGACTTGGGCTTATATCTACGAATATTTCCTGGCTGGGCAGCAAGGAGCTGGCCTTTCCGGCAGTTGTCTTTGTCTGCATCTGGAAGGGATTTCCCCTGGTCATGACCATGATCCTGGCAGGTTTGCAAAGCATATCCAAGGACTATTATGAGGCGGCAAAAATCGATGGCGCCAGCAAATTGGCTCAATTCCGGTACATTACTGTTCCGTCCTTAAAGCCTATTCTGACTACGGTTTTGATCCTGGACTGCGTATGGTGGTTCAAGCAGTATACCCTGGTTTATACCATGACAGCAGGCGGCCCGGGAACTGCCACCAATTTGATCAGCTTAAGCATCTATGGAACAGCGTTCAATGATTTAAGATTTGGAAAGGCGTCTGCCTGGGGTATCCTGGTGTTTTTCATTTGCTATTTGATCAGTCTGGTGAGTAAGGTGGTGACAAAGGAAAATGAGTAGATCAAAAAAGAAAAAATATAATTTGGCTGCTACCTATGCCGTACTAATTTTTATGGCTTCTTTTATCGTAGTCCCGGTTTTATGGATGATATCCACTGCTTTTAAAACGGAGCCCCAGACGTATTATCCTCAGCCTAAATGGATTCCGGATCCGTTTTCACTGGATTCCTTCCGGAAATTCTTCAATACTTATAATTTTGGACGCATGACCTTAAACAGCTTGGTGGTCTGCCTTTCCGCCATGGTGATCTGTGTGGCCTGTGCATGCCTGGCAGGATATGGGGTGACTAGGTTCCGGTTTAAAGGAAGAAAACAGCTGATGAGCTTTCTTCTTATTACGCAGATGTTTCCGGGAGTCATGCTGGTGGTGCCTTTTTACGCGGTGCTTTCCAGGTATAATCTTGTTAACTCCCTGCTTGGCCTGGTCGTCGTTTATGCGGCTACCAATATAGCCTTCAGTACATGGATGATTGTATCTTACTTTAAGACCATACCCCTGGAACTTGATGAGGCGGCACGGGTGGATGGGGCTTCCAGCTTCCGGATCTTTTGGAATATTATCCTTCCGCTGATCGTTCCGGGAATTGCGGCGGTAGCCATGTTTGTACTGTTTAACGGCTGGAATGAATATATGTTTTCTTCTGTCCTGGTATCCAAGGATGAATTAAAAACGCTCACTGTTGGGATCATTTCCTTAAATTCCCAATATCAAATTAAATGGAATGACCTAATGGCAGCATCCAGCATATCCAGTCTTCCTTTGGTAATTCTTTTTGTAAGTTTCCAGAAGTATTTTATTGCTGGAATGACCGGAGGAGCTGTAAAGAGCTGATATGCAGAGAATATGACTTACGGAGGTACTAAAAATGGATCAAATAAAAATCCATGACATCAAAGTTTTTGTAACAGCTCCAAGAAATATCAACCTGGTTGTGGTAAAGGTGGAAACGACGGAGCCGGAGCTGTACGGATATGGGTGCGCTACATTTACGTGGAGACATAAGGCGGTGGTGACAGCCATTGAAGAATATCTGCGTCCCATGCTCAAGGGAATGCCTGTGGATGACATCGAAGGGATCTGGCAGACCATGATGGGAAGCTCTTACTGGAGAAATGGTCCTGTTTTGAACAATGCCATTTCCGGGGTTGATGAGGCGTTGTGGGACATTAAGGCAAAACGGGCCAATATGCCGCTTTACAGCCTGCTGGGTGGAAAGTGCCGGGAAGGAATCGCAGTTTACAGGCATGCGGATGGAAGCTCCATCGAAGAGGTGGAAGAATGCATTCGCGGGTATATGGCGGAAGGATACCGTTACATCAGATGTCATATGGGTACCTATGGCGGTAACTTCGACGGAAAAATACAGAGAATCGTAAAGCCTGATCATGCACCGGAGGGAGCATATTTCCACCCGAGAATGTACATGCAAAGCGTTTATAAGCTGTTTGACCGGGTTCGCAGCGATATTGGCTGGGAAGTGGAACTTATGCATGATGTTCATGAACGCCTGAGCTTTGCGGAGTCTCTGGAATTTGCCCGGGAGATGGAGCAGTACAAGCTGTTTTTCCTGGAAGATTCTCTTGCACCGGAGCACGTGGAGTTCTTTAAGACCCTGCGGCACCATACCATACTTCCTCTGGCCATGGGAGAGTTGTTTACCAATCCCAATGAATGGAAGTCCATCGTACAAAATCAATGGATCGATTATATGAGAGTCCATTTAAGTGATATCGGAGGACTGACCCCTGCCAGAAAGCTGGCACATTTTTGTGAGGCTTACGGAGTGCGGACAGCATGGCATGGGCCAAATGACTTATCTCCGATTGGAATGGCAGTGCAAATGCATCTGGATTTAAACAGCCACAATTTCGGAATACAGGAATTTTCCGGCTTCAGTGAAGCGGAGCAGGAGGTATTCCCGGGCTGTCCGGAGATCAGAGAAGGATATGCCTATGTAAACGGCAAGCCGGGAATTGGAGTCGGTTTTGATGAAAAAGCGGCTGAAAAGTATCCTGCGGTGGATATGGACCATGGCTGGCTCTTTTCAAGACTTCCTGACGGAACACCTGTAAGGCCATAGCAAAAAAGTACAGAATATGTATTGTTATAGAAGCAGGTCCGGCTGGAACCGATTTAAAAATCCATGAAATCCTTCAAACCGGACTTGCAATTTTTTTGCCTACATGATATAATGACGAAATACCGTAAATATCATTGTTTTTCAGAAAAAAAGATTGACGAATCCTGGTCTGTATGTTATAGTAATTGGGCGAATGGAAGAGCTTAGGTCTTTTTTTTATGCTCAAAATTGCTTGCAGCAGAAAAAGGGACTTAAAACACAACAATGAAAATTTAAGTGGAGGTGGAAGTCGTGCGCACAAAAATCACACTGGCATGTACAGAATGCAAACAGCGTAATTACAACATGACCAAGGATAAGAAGACTCATCCGGACAGAATGGAAACCAAGAAGTACTGCAGATTCTGTAAGAGCCATACAATGCACAAGGAAACAAAGTAATCAGTTTGTAAAGGACGTGAAATTATGGGAGATACAGTGAACAACGAGAGTGCTCAGAAGAAAAGCTTTTTTAAGGGTTTAAAATCTGAGTTTGCAAAAATCGTTTGGCCTGACAAAGAAACCGTAACGAAACAGACGATCGCTGTCATTTCTTCAGCGATTGCTTTAGGACTGATTATCGGAATTCTTGATCTGATCATCAAGTTTGGTCTCAGTTTTATCTTATAATTCGTAAGGGTTAAGGTGAGTTTATGTCAGAAGCACATTGGTATGTAGTTCATACCTATTCAGGTTATGAGAACAAAGTAAAGGTTGACATTGAGAAAACAATCGAAAACAGAAACTTACAGGATCAGATTCTGGAAGTATCGGTTCCGCTTGAATCTGTCATTGAACTGAAGAATGGCGTTGAGAAGAAGGCGGATAAAAAGATGTTTCCCGGCTACGTACTGATTCACATGGTCATGAATGACGACACATGGTATGTGGTGCGTAATACCCGTGGAGTGACAGGCTTTGTAGGCCCTGGATCAAAACCGGTTCCTCTGACAGAAGAAGAGATGGAGAAACTTGGGTTCAAGAACGAAGAGGTCATCATTGGCTTTGAAGTGGGAGATACCGTTGTGGTAACTTCCGGTGCATGGAAAGATACGGTTGGTGCCATCAAGTCCATCAACGAAAGTAAGAAAACCATCACCATGAGCGTTGAAATGTTCGGCCGGGAGACTCCGGTAGAATTAAACTTCAGCGAAGTGAAAAAGATGTAACAAGTAAAAGCGGCTTATACCTGTGTATAAGCTCGTGGGAGGGAAATCCCCGACAATACCACATTATTTAGGAGGTGCCTTATTATGGCAAAGAAAGTAACAGGATATATCAAATTGCAGATTCCAGCAGGAAAGGCTACACCAGCTCCTCCTGTAGGTCCGGCACTTGGACAGCATGGTGTAAACATCGTACAGTTTACAAAGGAATTTAACGCAAGAACAGCTGATCAGGGAGACTTGATCATCCCGGTTGTTATCACTGTTTATGCTGACAGAAGCTTCAGCTTCATAACCAAGACTCCACCGGCTGCTGTATTATTAAAGAAGGCCTGCAAGATCAAATCCGGATCTGCGGTTCCTAATAAGACAAAGGTAGCTACAATTACTAAGGCTGAATTACAGAAGATCGCTGAACTTAAGATGCCTGATTTAAATGCTGCATCTGTTGAGGCAGCTATGAGCATGGTCTCTGGTACCGCAAGAAGTATGGGTATCACAGTAGTTGAAGCATAATTTTCTTGGCATATTTTACTTAATGAAAGCAAGCGTAAGTGCGGCTTGAAATTAGAAAATAGCCGTTCGACGAGCCGTTAGGTGAATCGAACTTCCTTATAATATCGCAGTTAATGAAGTTTTAAGAACGTGGGAGGGAAAATCCCCGACAATACCACTAGGAGGTTATTTAGAATGAAAAGAGGAAAAAGATACGCAGAGGCAGCTAAAACAGTAGATCGTTCTGTTCTCTACGATGCACCAGTAGCAATCTCTTTAGTTAAGCAGAATGCAAGTGCTAAATTTGATGAAACCATAGAAGCTCATATCAGAACCGGTTGTGACGGACGTCACGCAGACCAGCAGATCCGTGGTGCAGTTGTACTTCCCCACGGTACAGGTAAGACTGTTCGTATCTTAGTTTTCGCTAAGGGGCCAAAGGCTGATGAAGCACTGGCCGCAGGCGCAGACTTTGTTGGAGCTGAGGAACTGATTCCGAAGATCCAGAACGAAGGCTGGTTGGAATTTGATGTAGTTGTTGCTACACCAGATATGATGGGTGTTGTTGGTCGTCTGGGACGTGTCCTGGGACCAAAGGGCTTAATGCCAAACCCAAAAGCTGGTACTGTTACCATGGACGTAACAAAAGCAATCAACGATATCAAAGCTGGTAAGGTTGAGTACAGACTTGATAAGACAAATATTATCCACGTGCCAGTTGGAAAAGCTTCTTTTACAGAAGAACAGTTAGCGGACAACTTCCAGACGCTTGTTGATGCAATCGTCAAAGCAAGACCAAGTGCAGTTAAGGGTGCCTACTTAAAGAGTGTTACACTGGCTTCCACTATGGGACCTGGCGTAAAACTGAACGTAGCTAAGTTAATGAACTAATTTTGTTTTGTGGTTGACATTAATTATAAATAATGTTATACTATGCAAGTATTGACTGCCGAAGACAGCAGGTGCCGCAAGGCATAAGGTGTTAACGCCTGCCGAGGAATGTACAAGAATCATTTTATGTAAATGAATTGTAGACCTCTCCGTCCATCCGGCGGAGGGGTTTTTCTTTGCGGTTTATACGAGCGGGCCTTGCGGGAAACCGGGAGGCTCAGACTAAACAGGAGGTAAACCATAATGGCAAAAGTTGAATTAAAGCAGCCAGTTGTAAGCGAGATCAAAGAATTACTTGATGGCGCTGAGTCAGCGGTAGTTGTAGATTACCGTGGTATCTCAGTTGCTCAGGATACAGCACTTCGTAAGAAATTAAGAGAGGCTGGCGTTTCCTACAAAGTATATAAGAATACAATGATCCGTTTTGCAGCTCAGGGTACAGCATTTGAGGCTCTGGAACCTAATCTGGAAGGACCTACAGCTATCGCTGTTTCCAAGACAGATGCAACAGCTCCGGCAAGAGTCCTGGCTGAGTTTGCAAAAACAGCTCCAGCCTTAGAGATTAAGGGCGGCGTTGTAGAAGGCGCTTATTATGATGCAAAAGGTATGGAGAAGATCTCCAGCATTCCTTCCAGGGATATCCTTCTTGGAAAGTTGCTTGGAAGCATCCAGTCTCCTATCACAAACATTGCTCGCGTTCTCAAGCAGATTGCAGATGCTCAGGGCGGAGAAGCAGCAGAGGCATAAGATTTTTAATAAAGGTAAGCAAAGCATACCTGGACTTAGAAAATTAGCCGTTCGGTGAGCTATAAGGCGAATCGAACTTCCTTAAAAAACATATTAAATACGGAGGTATATTATCATGGCAAAGTTAACAACAGCTGAATTTATCGAAGCGATCAAAGAATTATCTGTATTAGAATTAAATGAATTAGTAAAGGCATGTGAGGAAGAATTTGGTGTATCTGCAGCAGCAGGCGTAGTAGTTGCAGCAGCAGGTCCTGCAGCAGCAGAAGAAGAGAAGACTGAATTCGACGTAGAATTAACCGAAGTTGGTCCTAACAAGGTTAAAGTTATCAAAGTTGTTCGTGAAGCTACTGGCTTAGGCTTAAAGGAAGCTAAAGACGTAGTTGATGGAGCTCCTAAGGTAGTAAAGGCTGGCGCTTCCAAGGAAGAGGCTGAGCAGATCAAGACTTCTTTAGAGGCTGAAGGCGCTAAAGTTACTTTAAAATAATTTTATTTTATGATTATTTTGGACAGGGTTTGTACCTTTTAAATGGGGACAAAACCCTGTCCTTTTCTAGTGTAAAATAACAGAATAGTCTTGACAATTTTGTAAATTCAGGGTAGAATGTACGTGTATTATCGAATGGAGTTATGATTTCACATATTTTTGTAAGTCATTATTTTCGGATGATGATTTACAAAAATATGTGATTTTTTGTTTCAGGCGATATATCAAATATATTTTATTTTATAGGAGGTACACGTTATGAACAACGGTACAGTAAAATGGTTTAATGGTGCTAAGGGATATGGTTTCATCGTAAATGACGCAACAGGCGAAGAAGTTTTCGTACACTTCTCTGGCATCGTTGCTGATGGTTACAAGACTCTGGAAGAAGGCCAGAAAGTAACTTATGAAACAACAGAAGGAAACCGTGGCCTGCAGGCAGTTAACGTTTGCATGGCTTAAGAAAAGCTTCGATTTCTATGTAAGCTTTAAGGGCTGTTCTCATTAAAAGATGGGAACAGTCCTTTTTTGCTGGTCTGGTGATGCTTTCCATGGCTTTGCAGATGCCAGATATCTGGGAATAGGGAAGAGGCGGAATATGGATTGATTCAATGTTTGTGAGATTGTATACAAAATCCTCTTTATTGCGGATAAGCCCTCAGGATAAGATCATATAAGGGAAAAGATAGAAAAAGGCAGAAATGTTTTGGTTTTATTTTTCTCTATTACTCCATAGGTTTATTAATAATGGCAGAAAGCTGGGCTTATGGGAAAATGAAAATGAAATGGAAAGTGGCCTGTTTACTGGTTGTTTTTATATTGGATATTATATTTATAAAAGCTATGCACCAATCATACACAGAGGCAAAGAGTACCCTGTTCCTTCCTGTGGGTGCGGATGCAGAGGCAAGAGATGAGGTCAGGAGGCAGTTTTCTGGGGATAAGCAGATTGCATTGACCTTTGATGACGGCCCTCATTCCGTTTATACGCCAAGACTTCTTGACGGGCTTCGCAAGAGAGGGGTCCATGCCACATTTTTTATTCTTGGAGAAAATGTGGAGGGGAAAGAGGCCATTTTGAAACAGATGAAAGAGGATGGACATTTAATCGGGAATCATGGATATACTCATGTGCAGATGAGCAAGGAATCTGTGTTAATTGCTTGCCAGCAAATAGAACAGAATAACCGACAGATCGAAGAGATTACCGGTACAAGACCTGAGTATCTGCGGCCGCCTTATGGTTCATGGAATGAAGAATTGGAGTGTACAACCGACATGACGGTTGTGCTCTGGAACTTAGATCCTCTAGACTGGAAGACAAAAAGCGTCAAAAAGGTAGTGCGTTATATTGTAAAGCGCGTGGAGCCTGGAGATATTATCCTTCTTCATGATGTGTACCCGACTTCAGTGGAAGCAGCCCTGGAGGTAATTGATACTTTGACAAAGCAGGGATATACCTTTGTTACGGTCGATGAACTGCTGATAGATTGACCGGAATCGGATTCTATGCCAGCCTGAGTATATTATGAGCTGTATGGTATGCCCTAATAAGGGATTACTATGAGACGTTATGAGAGGGGGATCTTGATTTAGAATATAGCTTTCATATATTCTGCTTGAGCCTGTTGATTTTCTGAACGGTTTGTTGTATACTGTCATAGTAGGCAGGAAGCAATGTTCGTAGTGTTTCGTTGCCGGGTAACAGTATGCAGTTTGGATGGAATCCTCTTACCGTTTGATATGATAAATGTACGGTTAGAAGACTCCTTGCATTGCAGGGAGTTTTTTCTTTAAATGGGGCGTCCAATTGCTAAAGGCAGATTTGCATGGCAGAAGAGTTTGTAATGGTTGGAGAATCAGGTGGTTTAGTCTCTTTAGTTGGTTCGTTATAATCTCTGATAATTGCAGGAGTAAATGCCTGGTCGTTTTTCAATTCTTGTTATATGGAAGCATGCTGTTGGGACTGTTGAAAACAGTTATACAGCAATCATTTGATTTTTCAAGTCAGTATCGACAAATATTCCCGTTTAGTATATTGTTCAATCGTATATGGTATAAGGTTTTATTTGGGTCATTTGATGATTCGTCATCGATAAATGGACTTTTTGTTTTTATATCTTTATGATCTATTTTGGAAGGAGCATCTTGAATACTTGTATTGCAATGGACTTGCAATGAATATTATTTAAACCAACTTATTCAAATATGTTTCTGGTATCATATAATTATCTGGCAGGCATCTGTTTTTCATATCTGAATTCATGTTCTATGATCCCATTCGTTTAATTCCATTGTTAAAATTGTATTTTGTAGGTTTCATTTATTTCTGTTTGTTTTTACATAGACTGGAGGAACTTATTCAGTATGTTTTAATGTTCCTGTGATGGTATATTTACCTTCTGTTATTTTCTAAGTTCTTAATCATATCTTTATATTCTGATTTCACTTAATTCCGTTATAAGCGTATTTTAAAGTTTATGCATTACATTTTTGCATATTACTTAGAGCAATTTTACTTATTTATTAGAAATTTAGTTACCAATAGGTTGGTGGCTTTGATAGCATTTAATTGATCCTGGTATTTGGAGTAACCAATGTTATGTGGATATAAAATTTATCGAAGCGTTGTCTTTACAAAAGACATGAACTTTCATGTGATATGATTATCTGTTATTCTGGCAATTCAGGTGCTACTTCTTTTGGATTATATTAACTTCTCCATTACATTTCATAGCAATAGAATTTATCTCTATAAGTCTACTTTTTTACTGGGACCAACCTGAGGGCTTAACCCCTGCAGGAGCCATATATCCCTTCTTGAGCGAACAGACTGTATGAACTGCAGTATATCTAAATCCTATTTAATACGGAAAAATTGCAGTGCTTGAAAGTTCTTTATTGAATATAAGAGTTTAATCAAAAAAGTCTGCTTGGTAGGAGAAAAATCAAATAGTAAGGAGTGATGAAATTATCAATGAATAAAAGAAAAAGTTTAGCTTTATTAAGTGCTACTCTAGCGGTAGTTTCTGTTCCAATTCCAAGCTATGGTGCTTGGATACAGAAGGATAACCATTGGATCTATGAGGATAACAAGATTTATGAGAAGAATGCCTGGAGGCTGATTGACGGGGCTTGGTATTACTTTGATGATACTGGCTATATGGTTACTGGCTGGAGACTGATTGATGGCAAATGGTATTTTTTAAGCCCTGACTCTGACGGGACGAAGGGAAAAATGCTAACCGGCTGGCAATGGATTGATGGGCGTTGCTATTACCTGTCTGACCGATCTGAGAATAATCATCCTAAAGGAGCCCTGTTCATAAATGAAAAAACGCCAGATGGGTATCCCGTAGATTACGCTGGAGCCTGGACTGATGAAGACGGTACAGTACAATATGTACCTGGAAAAGGGATACAGACTGTTTTTGCGAAAGACGCAGCTTCGAAAAGTAAACTTTCCGGAAAAAGTTCCGGGGGTGGAGGATCAGGGAGCCGGGGAAGCAGTACAAAACCAGAAAAGGACATTAAGCCGGACAGTGGCCCCAAAGATTCTATACCATGTGTAGGAGAATCAGAAGCTGTTCCAGGGACTCAGGAGGCAGAGAAACCTTCGGGGGGAACCAATGAGCCAGAGGAGGAAAGAAAGCAGTACAGATTCACGGTACGGTATATGGCTGTTAAGGATAAGACCATATTACAGGTCGTGGCAGGTGCAGGGACGGAAGGAGAGCTGATTGCTATCACGCGGCCGGTTATTGATGGCTATAAGCCTTGCGATGGTCAAAAGGACAGTTTTAAATTGACCGATGATCATATGCTATTAAATGTCTATTACGAGAAAGAAAGCGTGGCCTCCCCTTCAGAAGCACGAAGGGTTGACTGGAACCTTTATTTTGTTGAAAAGGGAAATCGCAGCAACGAGATTTTGAAAGTCCAGCAGGGTCAGACAGAAGAGAACAGGCTCCTTGTGGTTGATTTTCCAGAAATCATACTGGGATCAGATCGGTATTATTATCATTCCCTTGTTTCAAGTCCGTGGAGTGTCATTGTAAGCGGCAATGGAACTCAGAAATACTATATTGAGTATGAGAAAGGAGATTACCTCCAAGAAGAGGAGGATCCGGATTATGAGGCCAAGGCCAAGCAGGAAAAATGGCTTGGAATTGCTAAAGATGCAGATATCATGCTTAGCGGTCAGGAGCCATCAAATCAGCAGCTTATTACTAAGAGCATAGAGGAAAGCAATGAAAGGCTTCTTAATCTGGTGTCAATGGCTGATGGCACGGAACGGAAAGAAGTCTATCTCATAGCAAAGGGGCATGTGCCAAGTACTGTGCTCATAAGTCAGATATTCCAAAACATTAAGAATCTATCTGAACTGGTCATGGACGAATTCAACATTGCTGATGAAAAATATACGATTGTGAGGGTTGGGTTTGAAAAAGCTTATGATGAAAGCACCTGCAGCCACGATTTTCAGGTTACAGATAAGGTCAATACCTCATGTATAGAAAACGGTCATGAAACGGTCCGATGCCAGAAGTGCGGAAAAGAAGAAACTGTCATACTGCCAGCGACCGGCCATGTGGATTTTGATCATGACGAAATTTGTGAAGTATGTTATAGGCCAGCCTGTGAAATACCGAAAACCATGCATTACAGCATCGGAGATGTACAGGCCCGGACCATTGGTAACAAAGTCTATATGTTCCGCTGTGTCGATGAAGATTATGAGGATGTAATGGGTAACAGCCAGCGGACGGCATTATTTCTATGTGACAGTGTGATCCGGTCAGACACACCTAAAGCGGAAAATAAACTGAGTTTTGGATCTAATAACAATTATAAATACTCAGAGATCCGGAAATGGCTTCTGAATCATGCGGAAGCTGATTTTGTCCATGAAACTTATATCGGGATCACCAGGTCATATATAGGTGCCACCTGGAAGGGAAGCTATGAACAGTTCAATGATAACAGCCTAATGGCTATGAAAGAGATGTTTCAGCTTTTGCAGGATAAAGTATTCATTTTGTCAGTGGAAGAGGCACTTAAGTATCGGGAGGTTCTCTGGCGGTTTAATGGAAGTGAAACCAACAATCCGGGATCACAGGTTTCCGCTTATTCCAAAGGATATTATCTCCGTAACCCGCAGGATGGTGGACTAAATGATTTTCTTTATGGAGACGGAATTTATGCCGTCAGCCTGGTAGATGGTAATATCCAGCCGGTAAGTGTAAAAGAAACGAGCTATGGAATCCGGCCAGCCATGGCAATTCCCCAGGGATAGGAGGATCTATGGGAATCATTATTATTTTGTTAGAACTTGTAGTATTGCCACTATCTGGTTTCTTTTTTGGCCGTATTCTTGCAGTGAATCCGGAGCAGAGAGAACTGGAAGATAAAGAGCAGATAGACTGGTTGAGAAAATACCAGGAAACAAAGTATACGAGATAATAAAATATAGAGAAAGGAAAATGAATATGAAAAAAAGAATGAAAGGAGTCGCCTATTTGCTTTGTACAACTATGGTTATGAGTACATTGCCATCATGGGCAGTATATGCGGAGAATGGGCGGATTGTAGAAAAAACAGTTCAGACAGCTACTCCATCTGAGGCGTACTGGGATACGGAAGACAATGAGGAGATAGAGGAAGAGAAAGAAACCAGCGAGGATCTGGAATCCGTTTTAGAAACAGATGAAAAGATGGATGATGAGTTAAGAGAAACCACTCCTTCTGAAGCGGAAGAAAAACCAAAAGATGCTCCTACAATCCTTCCTACTAAAATAGCGGTAACGACCACAGCTTTCAGCTCCCTGGGAGATATTTGGGATGCCTGGACGGGGAAGACCAGCTTTGAATTTTTGGACGGAAGCCAGGGAGAAGGTACAAAAGAAAAACCCTTTCTTATTAAGAACAGAGAACAGCTTATGGGCCTCTCTGAGCTGACCGCCATGGGAATGATGGTTCCAGAATCAGGAGTGACGAAATATGCCGGTGACTATTCCGGATGCTATTTTGCCCTGGGAGGAAACATTGATTTACAGGGAGTGGATTGGATACCCATCGGTTTTTACAGGGATTCCTCTGAAAATGCCGGTGAGGTCCCTTATCCTTTTAGTGGTGAGTTTGACGGAAACGGATATACCATTAAGAACTTAAAGCTTAATTCCTTTGCCAATTATAACAATGTAGGGCTGTTCGGAGCAGTCTCGGATGGGGGGATTTATGACATGACTATCATACCGGACAGCAACGAGATAAAGGGAAAGGACCGGACCGGAGTTGTGGCCGGATATGCGGAGAATTCCAAGATCCGAAATGTGACTGTGAAAAATGCCTATATCCGCTCTAGCGGCATTGCCGGTGGAATCGCAGGAGAGATCAGCGGTACCGTCATTGAAAATGCTATTTGTGAAAAGATGATGATTGATGCCACCGGCGGAACAGATGTGATTTATGTTGGAGGGATCGCCGGGATTGCATCGGATTCCTATATCGTGGATTCTAATGTTTCCACAGGGGACGGAACCACGGCCAGAATCCAGGGGACTGGATATATCGGCGGGATCGTCGGATACCAGAATGCAGCCTATATCTACAATACACATGTAAGCGGAACCATCGGCGGCTACCATTCAACGGCTATCGGAGGAATCACTGGAAGATATGCGGCCGGGAAACTTAAAGTGGCACGTTTTGAGGGTATCATCGGAAACTCTCAGCTTGGCTCCTTAGCAAGAGAGGGGACCTTTATAGGAACCAGGCAGGGAGCCGCAACAAACTTTAATTACATAGAAGATGTAGCCTATTTGTTTACAGATTCTGAAAGCAAGATCAGCGCCAATGTATGCGGATCAGAGATCGGTGATGATAACGACTATACCTATGCTGCGCATGTAGGCTACTGGCATACCGGGGATATATATTATACCCTGGTGCAGGGGGGATCTAAAAAGACCATATCAGACCGGTATTTTTACGAAGAATTAGAAAACGGCATTCTGACCGTCAGGGATAAGGAAAGCGGGGATTACATTTTGGATCATTTTGCCCCAAATTCCCTGGGGCGTCCCGTGAGAGGATATCTGATAAATGTGAATCAGATCGACACGGTTGCAAATAGTCAGAACTTTTACGATGTCGCAACCCTGGAGATTAGGGGGAGTTCCCAGTACTCCAGACCTCTTGATAAGGAACATCGGGGGGCCATTGCAGCCGGGACAACGGTAAGCGTAACAACAGCTCCAAAGAATACGAATACAGAAAAGTTCCAGATGGAAGGTACCCCAACTTACGCAAACAGTAAAGGAGTAAAGAAGAGTACTACCTATTCGGATAGCAGCCATGCCTATACCTTTTCGATGCCGCAGGAGGATATATCTGTATCAGCGTTTTATAAGAAAGTGGCTGTGTCCATCAAGGTAGAACCAGAGGATTATTCTTTTGCAGTAGTACAGACCAGGACAGGTAACCGGAAAAGCCCAGTAAAGACCACAGAGATCAGGAATAAGGAAGGGAAGCTCATTGCACGTTATATCAACGGAGTGCTAGATCAGGGAACCGAAGTTCAACCAGTAAATATCAAGGCTATCATTGATGCCAATAATGACGTAGAGGACGGCCGGGTGAAATGGAGCATTGACGATCCCCAACTTATCAGCCTGGCGAAAAACGATGATGAGGGAACTGATGGCTATACGGCCAAATCAGCCAGCCTTACCGTAAACCTTTCTTCCTCCTTTTTTACAAGCATCACAGAAGAGGCAGAAAGAACGCAGGCGGAAGGGAATTATCAGTATAAGATCCCCAATACGATTTATGGAGCTGGGCACCAGAACGGCGGCGTTGCGGTCCTGACAGCACAGACCAGGCCATCCGCCTCCTTTGAAGGTAAGCCCTGTACGGCGAACAGCCGGATCAATGTCACTTTTCAAGTCCTGGATAATACCTTAGTGGCAACGGAGGGAGTAAACCTGGATAAACAGGCCCTTACATATACCGTAACTAGGACCTTAACCGGGGACCGGGCTAATCCGCAGGAAACAGTGTCGGTAACGGCTCCCCAGTCATTAACGGCTACATTTACACCGGATTTTTTCTCCAGGGCTGAAGTGACCTGGTCAAGCTCGGACCCGGCAGTGGCCCTGGTATCTCAGGATCAAGAAGCTTATCGGGAGGCATCAGTTTCTGTCCTTAAGGACTCTGCCTGGATAAGAAATATCATGGCAACGGATAACGGGATCCGGGAGAGTGATAAGTATGCAAAGATATCCGGGGCCGGAAGCCGGGAGGTGATTGTTACGGTAAAAGGGAAGGACAAGCTTGGAAATCAGGCTTTAGCCACATGCCAGGTAAGCGTAAAGTTTGTAACCAATGACCAGACAAGGATCATTCCGGAAGGGATCAGCCTGGATAAGACGACGCTTTCTTATTGTCTTGGGTATCGGAAGGCAGGGGATATCCATTCCGAAACGGTTCAAAACATCGGTTTTGAAACGAGAAAACTGTCCGCAGCCGTTTTTCCAGAGGTGGAGGATACCACGGAGCATAAGCCTTATGACCGCAGCGTTTTATGGACCTCTTCCGATCCGGAAGCAGTAACGGTGGATCAGGAAGGGAATGTAGTACCGATTGAAGGAGCATCGTGGATCAGAAAAGCACTTTCAAAGGCGCCTTATCGGGCAGAGAAGAACGTGGAGATCACGGCCGTAACAAAAGATGGCCAGAAAGCTGCTTCCTGTAAGGTTACATTAACCTTCCAGGCAGAATGCATCGAGGCAGACCGGGAGGGCGAGATATATGACCTGATACTCACAAAGACGGGAAGATCAAGCAACCCGGTTCTTTCATGGAAAGGACTTGAAAGCAAGAAATTCAATGCTTCCATTTATTCCGGAATCCAGGATATGAAGAATGTTCTATGGTGTTCCTCTGATGCCAGTATCCTTACTGTGGATCAGGATGGATACGCGACTCCTGTAGTTTTTAATGAGAAACAGGAGGTTATGGCGAACTGGATTAAGGCGGCCATGACAAAACCCCCATATACCGGAAACATAGCGGTAACGGTTTATGCTTATACAAGTGATGGAAGGATGTTTGATCCGGTAACTGTTACTCTTAATTTTAAGGTAGTAGACAATACGACCTCCAGCAGCTCTGGCGGAGGCGGTGGTTCTTCAGGCGGAAAAAGTGGTGCCCGCTCCGTGGGAGTAACGACTGCAGGGAATACTCAGGGGTCAGCAGCTCCGCCCGGAGCAGTAACGGGAACCTGGACACAGGTGGCAAATGGAAAATGGATCTTTGCGTCAAACCGGACGTATACAGATGAATGGGCATATATCAGTAACCCATACGCAACCGGAGAGCAGGAAAAAGCCTCCTGGTTCCGGTTTGACAGGGATGGGTTTATGGTAACGGGTTGGCAAACAGATTCAGATGGAAATACTTACTACTTAAAAACTGCAATGGATGGAACCCAGGGCCAAATGTTTACCGGGTGGCAGTACATACCCGGTGAAACGGGGCAAACTGTAAAGGGAGCATGGTACTTCTTTAACCCGGTTTCCAATGGAACAAGAGGTAAACTCTTAATCAGCACTGTTACACCAGATGGATATACAGTAAATGAGAAAGGCCAATGGGTACAGTAAAACGACATAATAACAATACATATCCCCTGCCCGTAGGGGCAGGGAGGAATGGAGGAAAATATGAATCGTGTAATTTTAATGGGGAGATTAACCCGTGATCCAGAAGTAAGATATTCCCAGGGAGAGCATGTTATGGCAGTTGCAAGGTATACTCTCGCAGTTGACCGCAGAGTCCGCAGGAATCCGGATGGTAATGAACAGACAGCTGATTTTATCAATTGCGTTGCATTTGACAAAGCAGGAGAGTTTACAGAAAAATATTTTCGCCAGGGTATGAGAGTACTGATCTCCGGAAGAATCCAGACTGGGAGTTATACAAATAAGGACGGAAATAAAGTATATACAACAGATATTATTGTGGATGAACAGGAATTTGCTGATAGCAAGAATGCATCTTCTGATAATTCCAGGCCAGAGCCCTCTAATGTAGTAGGGGGCAGCTTTATAAATATTCCAGATGAAGCGGGAGATCCGGACTTACCATTTAGTTAGAGGATAAAATTGTGATCTTGTACATTGACAATAGAAAATATTTAACTGATAGAAAAAAATAGAAAATAAATTTTAATATAGGCCGATTCTTGCAAACATAAAAACATGTGCTGATTGACACATATAATTATGTGTGTTACAATGACTATGTCAGAAGGGAAAATACATGAAGAGTTATTCATCACGGGAAGTCATTGCAATGCTTGAAGTTGATGGATGGTATGAGGTTGGAGTAACTGGAAGTCATCACCAATACAAACATCCAATTAAGAGGGGGCGTACAACAGTAAAACATCCTGACAAAGATATTCCGCTCCCAACTCTAAAAAGTATTGAAAGACAGTCAGGGTTAAAATTCAAATAGCCCTTATTCTCTCACGATAAAATATATATAGAGGAGGCCTTTTATCATAAAAAAATCAGAACGTTATTTTTATCCTGCTATTTTTACTTATGAATCTGGAAAGGAAATAGCAGTTATTTTTCCTGATTTGGATTGTGCTACCAGTGGAAAAGATGATGATGATGCATTTCTTTCAGCGAGGGAATTACTTGGTTGCGCCTTATATGGTTTAGAGGAAGATGAGGAGGATATACCAGATCCTACACCGCTTTCTCAGATAGAAGTACATGAAAATGAAAGAGTGGTTTTAATTGACGTTTATATGCCTTCCATTCGTATGGCACGAATCAACCGTTCTGTTAATCGTACAGTAACTCTTCCGGCATGGCTTAATGCTATTGCGATGGAGCATGATATAAACTTTTCTCAGTTGTTACAGGAAGCAATAAAATCGCAGCTACACATTAATAGATAAGTACATTTGATACCGAAAAAGTTCTATATAAATATGCATACGGGAGGAGATGATAAAATAACATATCGTTAGCTTTGTTTAAGGATACGATATAGACAATAGGGAATTGACAGAGAATTTTTAAATAAGTTTTAAGGGGGGAATTAAGTATGAAAAAGAAATTATCGACGGCTGCTATATCAGTTATATTAATAATTGGATCAGCAATAACTTCTTTTGCAGGACAGTGGAAGCAGGAAGGTGCTGTGTGGAAATACCAGAATGATACTGGCTCTTATGCTACAGGTTGGAATTGGATTGATGGAAAATCCTACTTCTTTGATGCGAACGGCAAAATGCTTGCAAACACAATCACTCCTGACGGTTATTCGGTTAATTCAGATGGAGCGTGGGTTGTGAATGGTGTTGTGCAGACACAGTATGTCAGCTCACCAATTAAGGCTAATGCAGATAATTATGATCCTCAATATCCCTTAAAAGGATATATGGAACAATGGTTTGTGACCAGTCCGGTTACTGGTACAACTGCTTGGAAAAGCGATCCGAATAACTTCTTCTATGAGTCCAATAATCATTTGCAGTATGCTTTGGATCTTACCATTAGAAACAGGGATCCTCTTTCTCTAAACTATTTTGGTGATGGAAAGGAGTTGGCTGCTATTGCAAAATTAACGGACTATCCTACTACAGGACTGGAGGGGGTGGATCAAGAAAAGATGAAACGTCTGGCAATAGAAATTCGGAACTTCTTAAGCCGTTTTGATTGGAGAAATGCAACTGATTACGAAAAAGCGATACAGATTGCAAAGAGAATTACAAAGGCTGATTATCTGAATCATGATGGTACGCAGTATTCTTACAGCTGCCTGGTAGATGGAAAAGCAGATTGTAACGGATATACAAATGCAGCGTATTTATTAGCAGCATGTGTTGGATTACCTTCTAATGGACTTGGTTTCGGCAATCATATTTATCCTGTGTTTTTGGTGGATGGAATGTGGTTAGCTTATGAGCCAACCAGTAAGGATAATTACTTTACTGTAGCAGATGTTTATTTCCCGTCTTTTTATTTAAGTGGCGAACCGCAATTATCAAAATTAGGGGAATACTGTGAAGCAACTGGCTATGAAATTCCAGTAAGTGTGGAAGGAAAGTTTCCTAATATCACTTATGGATATATTTATGGAGAACGGGCTTCGCTTATAAAATTTAATTAAATAAATATTATTATAAAAAGCTATCGGTTAATTATAATCAGTAGCTTTTTTTATTTGCTCAATACTACGTAAAACGATGAAAGATAAGGAGGATAGATGATCAGAAGTTGGAAAAGTGGTAAAAAACTAAATCAGAAATTTGCTAGGCTACTTGTAACTATTTTATTATTGACACCTATTTTTACGTATTTACCACTAGGTATTTTTAATACCTGGGGTTTTGGTTTAGTATTTGTCAGTTCCGGACAGGCTGGACATCCATACCTAATGGGAAGGGCTCCCGGTGATGATAGAGACAAATGGTTTTTATGTATGAACTCAGGTGCTTCAGCCCATAGCAATTACGATTATTCTAAAGTTAATTCAGATATTGATTATTTTAAAGGAACCATTGAGCAGAAAAGAATGTTCTGGGCTTATATTTTAGCGTTTGAAAGTTATGATTTAAATACATCTCTTAGCTCTCAGTTTGGTCGTATTACCAAAGATGAAGCAAGAGATGTCGCATGGTCGAGAGGGAAAAGCAATGGTGGGTCTGAACGGGTAGAAAACTTAGCAAATGACGGTTTTATGTCTTTGCAGAACATTCCAGATGGCTGTAAAAACCCTAAGGATATCCTTGAGTTAATCAGTAGGTATAATTCTGAGAGCAAAGCTATGTATATCAATGATTTAAGAAGTGGCCCCGGACAGATTGATACAACAAAGTTGTATGAGTTAACTGGGCTTACAGATTGGGAAACATTTAAGAAATATTGTATCATCGAAGCTGTAACGCCTGGATTGGTCATTAATACGGAAGGCCAGAATCTCTCATGGAGTTTCCCTAACGTCCCGGCTGGACAGAAACCAACCGAAGCAGTCATGAAGATTAGTTATAATCCAGCTATTTTTAGGGTATTGGAAGTTACAGGTAGCCTGGAGTATTTCCAGTGTAACATCCCAGGGTCTCAGCAGTTATATCGTGCAAAAGGAAAATTAATAGAGAATACCTGCGAGTTTTTCCTCACTACAAAATACAGCGCAAATACTCCTTCATTAACCACTGGCGGAGGAGAAGTATCCTTAAAGGTTTATCGACACAATGAAACCTTTGAATCCAATTATAAAGTTGATCTTGAAAAAAGAGACTATGAAACTGGAAATTCATTACAGGGTTCTACATGGCAGGTATTGGAGCATTTCGACGATAGCCAGTTAAGTGATGATGAATCAGATGGCGGAATCATCGAAGATAACATGAGAGAAGACCCAACAACCTGGCAGGATTGGCTGGTGTTTGACGATGACCTTGTAACTGATGCCAGTGGACGAGTTTCCCATAAAGATACACGTTTTTATGATTTTAGTCATGCCTATTGTAATGGCCATCCAATTCCCCCTGAATCGGAAATTGATGAATCGGAAGGTAGAGAAGAAGGGGAAGGAAGTGATGAAGTCGATGAGGCTGCAGAAGAGTATGAAAGATTAATGGAGGAATGGCAAGCAGCAGTAAACGAATGTGAAGCCCGTGCGGCGGCTGGTGGTGGAACATTCCATCACTGGGAATGCGGTAGAGAAGAGGAGCCATCTGAGGAAGAATCATTTGAAGCATCAGGCTGTAAAGAGGCCAGAGATAATGCTTATAAAATCTTTATTAATCTTGAGTATGACTACACTTTTAAAGAAGCAAAGCCAAGGGATGGCTACATCATTCATAATCCGGGACATCCGGATGATGTTCCGATTGAAATTATCACAACGGCAGCTTCCGAAGCTGGAAAACCTAAAAAGTGGAAAAGTGCCAGTAATGCAGATATCAGAGTTAGTGGATATGTTCGCAACATGGCAAAGAGCAGTTCAAGTGAAATCGATGCTTTTACAAGATTAGCAATGCGGAGTTTTGCTGCTAACGTGGAAAATCCTGAATTAGAGGATCCCAACTTGTTAAATGAAAGCGAATTCTTACTTGATGACAATGATACTAATGTCGCAAGTCCTTCTACATATGCTGATGCTCCTGAAGAAAATGGAGATTTAATCCTGAAAGAAACCTATGACCTCCCATTGGGAGAAAGAATCATCAACAAATTACTTGAGTTTATAGGGCTTCCCGCTGCCTTTGCAGAGGAAAAGGAAATAATCATCAAACTTACTGCCAAGGATAATGAAGAATTATATAATGAGGAGTTTGATGCGGAAGAGGAAGAAGAATATCTGGATGAGTATTTCGATGATGATGTTACTCCATCGCAAGCTAGGAAAAACTTTATGAGCCTTTCTTTAAGCTCTGCATTAGCAAGAAAAAATAATAACCTGGCTACAGAATCTGATGCCTCCCTTCCAGTAGAAGAAAAGGGGGTAAGGCAAATTAGCCTTTTTGCTGAAGATAACAATGAAGAACCAGTCATGACAACAATGCTTGGCTTAAGTGCTCTCAGCAGAGTTTCCAGTAAGGTGGCCGAAGAAGGAGAAGAGGACAGCCAACCGGAAGTAGTCAAAGGACCGAGTAATAATACAGCTCATACCTTTAAAGTATACGATCACCGTGTACCGGGACAGGTTCATTTCAATAAGAAAGATATGGAGTTAAAGGCCGGGGATTCTGTAAATTATGATTCCTATGGAGATTCCCAGGGAGATGCAACCTTAGAAGGTGCGGTATACGGTTTGTTTGCGGCAGATCCAATTTACGGGCCGGATACACAACGGGATGACAGTGGAAATGTGACATCCGGTATCGGAGTGGTATTTGATGCAAATGACCTTGTAGCAGTCGCCGCCACAGATAAAAATGGGGAAGGTTCCTTCTTAACGATAACGGAAAGACCTCATAGTATCTATAATTACAAGGCAGGAAAGATTGAATATACCGGAAAGGGATATTCGGAAAACCTGTATATCAAAAACGGTTATGACAAGGCACAGCCACAGGAAGAAAAGGGCCGTATCTACAAAGATAATAAGACCATGAATGGGGACAGCTGGATCGGAAGACCTTTGCTTCTTGGCAATTACTATATTAAAGAGCTTTCCCGTTCCGAAGGATATGAACTATCTATTACCGGAAAGGATATGGAGGTTACGAATGCAGAGAAAAGTACCCGAGAGTACTATGGTGACACCACTGATTCGAAAACCGCCCCGGTAGGATCAGCCTGGATAACGAAGCAGCTATATAATGCAGTTACCTTCCCTGAAGAAAATGCTACTTATGGAAATAAAGAAAACTTACTTCTTCTCGAAACAAAATCAAAGGATGCCACAAATGGTTATAACGTAGTCCTTGATGGAATTCCGGAAGGAGCAGATATTTATCTTAACAACGTCACATTGAATCCGGTAGTGATCCGGCAAGTGGATGGAGGAAACTGGGTTGATGCAAAGGAAGCACCATTTTATCTGACAGCAGAATCAGACTCCGTTTATAAACGTGATATCAATGGAAACATGATTGAGAAATCTGGGGTTACTGCAAGCATCAAGGTTCCTTACGAAGCCTACGGAACCGAAGCGGATAAACTACCTACAGAAGGGACTGCTACAGCCAGTGACCCGGCAAGGTTTACCAGCGCTTTTACGATTTCAGAAAGCAACATAAAGTATGTGAAAGCTGAACTGGAGCAGATGATGCGTAATTCTCTCCATATGGATACTCCGAAAGATAATGATTATTCCACGGCAGATGTCCCAGTCTATGATGAGAAACGGACAGTGCATGGGAAAATTGTCTATGGCAGGCCGGAAATGGTCCTTGAAATTGAGAATGTCACGACCAATAAATCAGTGATCGAAACAATATTAAATTATTATATCAATGAAAAAGTATTTACCTATGGCGGCCTTCAAAAAGTGGAATCTAGCGGCGGGAAAATCATTGTAACAGTCGTTGTCGGCATGAATCCGGGTAGGTCCTTGTTGTATCAAACAAATTCCAGTGGAGATATCGTTGCTGCTTACTTAACAAAACTAAATACAACCTTCGGAAGATATATTATCAGAAAGTATACAGGGAATGAGTTAAATGCCGCAGAAGTAGGAAATTCATGCAAATACATAATTAACGTAACACCAGATTATGAAGTGGACGATGATGGATTCCCAACGGATAAAACCATGTATCCTACGGATAGCGAAAGGTATCTCCGCTATGCTGCAGGAGAAACTCTATACGATTACTGGTACTTAAATGGCAGTACTTACGTTGGCCATGCTCCTGTAGCAAGGAAAGTCTGGGAGCCGAATTACAAGGAGGTCATTGTAAAAGAAGAGAATGTAAACTCTTCTAAAATCCCCCAAGTTAACTCTACGGAAGAAGTGACGAACCAGGTGGGCAGCACCTATTACTATTATGATAAGGTTTCAAAGCAATATACCATTCATGTCGGTTCAAAAGATATGGACCTAACCGGAGCAAAATCAGGTAACTTTACAATCGCACTTAATAATGGAAAGACCGTTGTAACAAATGAAGATATAAGTAAGATCGGAACAAACAATGTGTGGGGGTATACGGCTGGGGCAAGTATATCTAATGCAGAATACGTAATACGTGTTTCCGGAGCTGGAGCCGGGGCATTTACCTCCGAAGACTTTGATTCGAACAAGACTTTCATTAAGAGTCAGCATTTGATTTACAATGGATATCACGATCTGCTTGAAGACGGAAATACAAGAGAAACACCAACCCCAGTGTTGGAACGTATCATCGGACAGCAGATTAAGGTAGCGAAGGCCATAGATGAAAAAACATATGACAACACCAACTCCTATGCCGAAGTCCATGATGACTGGTTTACAAGAACCTTTGGAGGGCGTTTGGGAAGAAACACGGTGGCTAAGAAGATGGACAACTTCCGCTTTAAGGTGTACTTAAAATCAAATCTTGAACGACTTTACCGTGACAACGATGGAAATATAATCTGGCAGGACAGGCTGGGGAATGAAATTAATGTGATTGATCGAAATAAGAAATTCCCAGCCCTGGTAAACAAGGTTTTCACAAAAGTACAGCATGTCATCTCTCCTTTATATAAAGACTCAGAGGATGCAATCGTAAGTAATAATACCTTGTACAGCTATGCTAATGGTTATATGAACGGGAACCAGAATAACGGCTATACTTCCGTACTGGAAACCATATCGGCAAAGACGGATAGCAGTACTGGAGAAAGAATCGTATCTGTTTACAATTATGACAAGTTCTTCGATGCCATAAATGTGGCCAATGATGATAAATGGGATCGTACAGATAATGGAAGCACATCTTTTAAGCCCTTTCCCTTTATAAAGAAGTACCTGTTTGGAACTAGCGGTGCAGAAAGGCAGTATCCAGCGGCCCACAATAATTTAGAAATTAAGAATCACAGCAACACATCAGACATAGCTACGGATAATGCCCTATACTCTGATAACGTCCGCCAGTTTGCCATTACCTGGTATTTGGTTGACGAAGTTGCAAAGCTGGTAAAGAAGAATCCGTCTGGGGAAACGG
Organism: Lacrimispora sphenoides JCM 1415; assembly: GCF_900105615.1. Taxonomy (NCBI): domain Bacteria; kingdom Bacillati; phylum Bacillota; class Clostridia; order Lachnospirales; family Lachnospiraceae; genus Lacrimispora; species Lacrimispora sphenoides. The sequence continues at coordinate 4,900,446 of NZ_LT630003.1, forward strand.
AAAGCGCCACAGGTGAAAATGATTATTCCGATGAAGTTTACGACAAAGCCCTTTCAGAAGCTATCCGAAAGGCAGAAAACTATTTAACCCCTTTCTTTGCATATGATCTTGACCTGATTTATTCCATTGAATGGGACAGTGCAAAGGATGGCGGATCAGATAAAGATCTCACAACACTTTCAGCGGATACCCTATTTGGTGATATTGCTGGAAACAGCGATGGTTACTACTTTGCTACTTCAAAATATCTGCCATACGGAACTTATGTAGTGGTAGAACAGCAGCCGAAATTCAGTAATCTGGGGGATTTAAAGAACAAGCATTACCAGATTGACAAACCAAGAGAAGTCTCTCTCCCGTCTGTATATGCGGATTATGATGGCTCCCAGGCTACACCGGAGGTGACTAATAATTATTACAATTATTCTGCCGGCATAACACAGCCTGAGATGGAGAGGAAGTATAGGATCCGTTTCAATGAAGAGAGTGTAAACGTAATCAAGGGCAGGAATGCGGATGGTGACTTTGAAGTTTACAAGTACGGCATGGACATTGATAACATCAGAAACGGCGTGGCAGGGGCAGGATCAGGTGACTATTTTGCACTGAGCCAGAACAGATTTAAGCCATATAAGAACTACTACAATGAGCAGGATGACAGGACGAGTGGAAATGTACCATATTATTTGTCAGAAGGCTTAAGTGGTAGAGATGCCGTATCCAAATACTACCGATTCAGCTCCGTGGCAGAAAACAAAGGTATCGCAAATGATGTTCCATTTCCAGGGGGAACCAATAAAGAGATCAATGGTGCTGTAATCCAGTACAAAGATAATGTAATGACCATGCAGGGCGTACAGATTGCTTATGATGGAAAATATGCCCCTATGCTTGTGCCGTGGACGGTCGTGGCCTCTGACAGTGTAGTTACAGAGGCAGCTGACTGTATCCTTTCCCCAAATGGAGAGAGTTCATACAAAGGCTTTGGATATACGAAGTTTCGAAACAGTTTTTTTAAAGCAAAGCTGAGGATCGAAAAGCTGGATTCGGAGACAGGGGAAAATCTCCTCCATGACGGAGCCTTGTTTGCTCTTTATGCAGCGTCCAGGGAGGACGGAGAGAATACGGACGGCCTGGTGAACTTTTATGGATTGGATACCCGGATCGAAGGATCAAAGGAATTTTTAGAAGCTATGGGAGCTAAGAATATTGCCTTGGAAGGGGATGCCTGGAAGGGAACTGTTCCGGCAGGAACACCTATATGTAAGGAATCAGAACAGGTGATTCTTACCGATCAGGAAGGAAGAAGGACAGGACAGTTTGAAGCCTTTACAACCACCAGGGACGGCCTTCTGCCCGATGAAGCGGGGGACGCTGAGGCCAAGGAAGAGGATCTAAGAGAAATTTCCTATCAGGATCAGAATACCGGATATTTAATTACTCCACAGCCTCTCGGAGCCGGGACCTATGTCCTTTGTGAAATTAAGCCTCCTGCTGGATATGTAAGGACAAAGCCAGTAGCCATAGAAGTTTATTCCGACCGGACCACCTACTACCTGGACGGAAACAGAAACAACCGTGTAGCGGCAGCTATTTATGAAGATAAGACAGGAGAAGGACCACAGGGTATTACAAACATCGCTAGGATTTACGTGGGGAATACTCCAGTACGCCTGGAAATATCCAAAATCAAGGACTCTGAACAGACGATCACATACAAAACCAACACCAGATTAGAAGGAACAGAACTGGAGTTAAAACAGAAGTATGGGACTGAAAACCTGGAGTTTGCCTATAAAAACGGAACTTACTTAGGCTATGCCTGGAACAAAGGTACCCTGGAATACTTAGAATCCAGAAAGGCCGCAGGCGAAGATGCAGAGCCGGTCTATGTAGATGGTATATTTGCCGGGTATGGTCTGATATCAAGGTTCTTAGATACTGCAGGCGATAACAACCGCTATGTTGCCGGGGCGCAGATGACTCTTTATGACGCCATAGAAATCATGGAAAACGGGGGCAGCGGAGATTACGGATATGATGGTGTAGAGGTAATAAGGGACCGGAATAATAATGTTCAGTCCATTCAGGTACTAAAGGGACACGCTGGAACCACTATTGAATTTATTCGAGAGGAGGACGAGGAAGGAAGCCTAAACGGAGAGCCAGGGGAAGGAACCTGGACTTACCGGACGATAGAGCGAGGGAATACAGATATTCTTTTCTATACCCTTGGAGAGCTGAAAGTAACGGAAACCGGGGCGAATGGGAAACTTTACGGCTATGACCGAAACGGAAACCAGGTACAAGTGAAAAACCGGGAATCCATCTACGTGCTGAAAGCCGGGCAGCTTGTCTACGAGTTGACCGGAGGTGATCTGACTGCTGTGAAGTATTCTGCAACAGATAAGTGCTTTCATTTAAGTGATGGAACGATCCTTTATCACCTGGACAGCAATGGCAACCGGGACGCATTTATGGATCCGACTACCGGTATGGCCTACGCTAAAGAAGGACGAAAGGTCCTTGTATGGCCGGTAAAGATATCCCGGATACCCGATAAAGCGGGGCAGGCCCCGAAAACCGGATCGGTTATTGCCAGGGAAAAAATCAAAACGTGGAGAATTGCTACCATCAACGCCGATACGGATCAGGAATATATCACAGGGACTTATAACGGAAATCATTTTGATAAAAGCATGAATCCGGTCTTAAATGACCATGGCCTTCCAGAGTATTATAAGGGATCGGCTGAAACCTATAAAAAGGGCGATCCTGTCTATGATATTGATGGTGATTTCGTCCGCTACAAATACGGGGACCTTCTTCCTGCCTATAACAATGCTGCTTACCGGATCAATGACAAGACCGGTATGGAAAATATCGGGAAGGAAGAGGACATCACAGATGATAAGAAGCTTAATCATCGCCAGGGAGAAGCCTGGATCATGGAGAATACCTGGATTACCGGAGAGAAGTACCCCAATGATCCATTTAAGGCTGATATGACCGTAGGCCAGGCTGATATCCTAAAGCGGGTGATTCCAGGAACATACATCATGGAAGAAGTCAAAGCTCCATCAGGCTATACCAGGGGATTCCCGGAAGGAGTTATCGTTATAGAAACCAGAGAAGTCCAAAAGACCGGGCTGGAGGATGAGAGGATCAAGGTGGAGATCGTAAAGACCGATGCAACGGACCAGTACCGAATTGATGTACTCAGTGATTATCAGGAGGGTCTTACAGTCACGGAATCGAAGGGAGCTTACAGTTATGCTCAGATTTCCGGGGCGCATTTGGCGCTTTATAAAGCTAAGCGGGTTTATACTACGGACAGAGAAACCTATCCGAAAGGATACTATTTTGTAAAGACAGAAAGTAAGGCGGCAGAATGGACGATAGAAAATACAGCTGATAATGCTCCAGTGCAAATTATAGGCGAATGGATCACAGACGGGACTCCAAAATACTTTGAGGGAATCCCTGCAGGGGACTATATTCTGGAAGAGATAGATGCAGCGATTGGGTATGTCCGAAGCTCCGTGGAACTTACGGTAAAAGCTACCGGAGAAGTGCAGACTGTAAATCTAAAGAATGATCATACCAAGCTGGAGGTCTATAAATACTACGAGGACAGCACCGGAAAAAAGGTGCAGCTTCCTAACAGCCATGCGGCTGGCCTGGCCCTTTATGAAGCGAAAACAGATAAAGACGGAAATATTCTGATGGATGGAGTGAAGCCAGTATATGACGAGGAAAAGAGAGCAGCGGTATGGATGACCGATGACTTGACTGAGTATACAGATAAAACAGAAAAAAGTACTGGTTTTATGGACCGCATAAAGGATTTTCTCGGCCTGGCAGAAAATCATTCCAGTTTTATCACGGACTTTGAAGCAGCTTACCAGGAGAAAGGGGAGGACCTTACTTCCTTCATCTGGTACACGAAAGACGGGGAGCGGACGGCTGAGCGGAGCGAAATCATTCAGACCGGAAAGGGGGAGGGTACTGTCCAGACTTGGACCACTGATGCCGGAAAGACAATTCGTATCACCATATACCGGAATGTAAAAAATGGTTCCCTTGATCCAGGTGGAAAGCTTCCTTTTAACTTTGAATATCAATTCAACTACAAAGTGGAAAACGGGGTAAAGAGTTATGACACCTTAGAAGGCATGCACCGGATTGATTATTTGCCCTTCAATGCAGTAAAAGAAGGGAAGAAAGTAGGGAATTACGTCATGGTGGAAGAAAAGACACCGGCTGGCTTTGAAACAGCTGATCCAAAGGCTATTGTCCTTATAGAGACTGGAAATGTGCAGAGATTCAGCCTTGAAAATGAGGAAAAGTACATTAACGTTCTCAAAGTGGTAAAAGATGGAGCCAGAGAATATGCCGTAAGGGGCGCAGAACTGGCTCTCTATCGGGCCGATGAAGCCGGGAACTTCGTGGAAGATGAAGCCTATCTAATACAGACCTGGATTTCCGGATCAGATGGAGAGTATACAGAAAACGATAAATTTAACGGGGACATTCCGGAGGGATTTGGCCTAGGAGATTTAAAACCTCACCGGATCAATAAAATCCCTTATGGAACCTATTATATCGCAGAGCTTGCAGCCCCAGCCTACATGCAAAAGATAGATCCAATAAAGATTCTCGTAGGAACAGAAAAAGTTCCTGTTTATCGGTTCGTAAATACTCCAACCGTCGGGAAGCTGGAAATCAAAAAGAAAGCTTCTGATACCGGAGAGGGACTGGAAAATGCCCGTTTTATGGTATCTAATAAAGATACCGGGGCTGTCTGGTACATGACAACTGGAACAGATGGAAAGGCAGAAATAGTCGGACTTCCGGTGGGTATGGTGCAGACAGACGGAACTATTAAACCTTTTACTTATACTATTAAAGAGATTTCTCCACCGGATCTTTACCAGATCTCCGAGGGAATGAAGAAGTTCCAGTTTGACGGAAAAGAGGCCGGAAAAGAAGTACTTTATACCTGTGAAATAGAGAACCAGACAACAAATATTCAATTCAAAAAAATTAACTTTGATAATGGAATGGCTGTGGAAGGTGCAGAAATAGCTGTGTTTGAGGCGGTGGTCATTGATGGAGAGTATCAAAAGGATGGAGAAGCCATAGAGACTTTTGTATCTGGTCCGGACGGTTTTATCCTGACAAAGAAGCTGACAGCGAACCGGGTTTACATCATGGAAGAGCTTAAAGCCCCAGCCGGATATGCTCTTTCAAAACCGGTGATCTTTACCTTAAATAAAGCGGGAACCGGAATCAGGAATGTATCAAATGATTTTAGCATTTTAAAGCTGGCCTGTGACAATGATGCCATAGAAGCCCTAACCGTCACTTCAAGAGTTCCAGTAAAGGTATTTACCATATTAAAAGACTTAGATACAGGAACCGAACTTCCTCCCTTTATTGGGACAGGAAGCGGCCAAGTTATCACAGCGGAAGAAGGTGTCATAAACGGCCATTTATACGAAATTACCGAATACACCAATTATTCTGATGGCAGGACAGAAAAGTCCTTTAAGGAAACGAAACGGATCCATATTGACGAAAGCGGATCCTATTCCATTCCTTCCAGGACATACCTGGAAACAAGGCAGGAGCTGGCCGATGTAAATGGTAACGTCCTTGCAAGCTGGACCGTTAATGAGGACAATCATGATTATACAATCATAAACCCAGTAACAAAGGAAATCCCTATAGCACAAGTAACAAGCAGCATAGGTGCGGATCACAGTGCAGTAAATACCGGAAGTGTCATAAAATACACGGTTACCTATACCAATCCTTACAGTCATCCAGTTGATATCCGTATCAATACAGTCCTGAAAGATGGACTTGATCATTTAAGATCAACCAATTATGGAGTGGAACAAAATGGAATTATCACCTGGAATCTCACGGATATCGCTGCCCATGAAAGTGGTTCAGTGGACATGGTGGCTGTGGTAAGCGGTGAGATAGGAATGCAGGCAAATGTTTATTTTGAAACTCAGGCGGAAGCAGTTACGAAGCGTACTACGCTCATAAATCCCATTGTCCCGGAAGGTTCCATTACCATCATAAGTAAGCTGACTGGAACCGGAAAGGATCAGACAGATGAATTTACTTATCATGTAAGACTTATGGACTCTGCTGGAAAGACCTTAACTGGATATCAGGCATACGGTGGTACATCGGAGGGACGGATCAAAGGAGAAGAAAACATTACAATAACCGGTGACGGGTACCTTACCTTTGCAGGATTGCCCTATGGAACCAGATATGAGATTACACAGGAGCCAAAAGACGGTTATGACAGCATACCCCGCACTACCGGTCAGATAGAAGGGGGAATGATAACGGGAAAGGTTTCAAAGGCCATACAGAGCGCAGTATTCGAAAACAACCGGAACAATGAAACGATTCGTGAGATCTTGACTACAGGAGGAAACTACCGCCTCATAGAAACCACAACGTACAGTGACGGAAGCAGCCTGATAAGCGGAGTTTATCGTTTTCAGCTAAATGCTTCAGGAATGGTTGATAATGTGGATATGGAAGATCGGCCGGTACACTTATATTTCACGAAAGTGGATGCGAAAACTGGAGAGGAGCTTACAGGAGGCCGCTACAGCCTGATTGATGCAGAAACAGGAAAAGTTATATATGAATTTACGAAAGAAAAAGGAAGGGAGGTCCTCATTCCAGCAAAACTGATAACTCCAGGGAAAGAATACATCATCAGAGAAGAGCAGCCCCCAACTGGATATTCCTTTGAAAAAGAGATCCGCTTCACGGCGGAGAAAAGCGGCATACGGTCAACCATCATCATGCAGGATAAAAAAACAGAAATAAAGATTTTAAAAGTAGATGAAGAGACAGGAGATATTCTAACAGGTGGCCGCTTCTCTATCCGGGAAAAGGATACTGGAACATTAATTAAGGAATTCACTGCTAATGGGAGGGCGATAGTATTAACAGGACTTCTGATTGCAGGAAAAACTTATGAACTTTCAGAAGAGGAGCCTCCGGCTGGATATAGCTATAGCGAGGGCGTGACCTTTACAGTACCGGAGGAATCAGGTCTGATTACGGTAGTCATGAAGGATAAAAAAACAGAGGTCTTAATTAAGAAACAGAAAGGTTCCCTTTTTATTGGAACGCCATCAGAAGCAGCCAGTCAGTTACCGGGAAGTACGCTTCAAATCTTAAATGAAGATAAGACCCCAGCAAAGGCAATCCATAATGGAAATGGTTTTAAAGCCGGAGAGGATCTAATCTTTATCACAGGAATCCAGTTGAAGGAGTTAAAAGGCCAGCTGGAGGCTGGAAAAAAATACTGGGTTCACGAAATCAGTCCGGCAGATGGATATGCCTTTGCAGAAGATATCCCATTTACAGTCAGTATAAACGGTGATGAGGACGTTATTATTATGATTGATAATCCAACCCATCTTATCCTATCTAAAAAGGCTATCACGGGCAGTGAAGAGCTGCCAGGAAATCATATGAGCATAAAAGATAAGGATGGAAATGTTGTGGAAGAGTGGATTTCTGGGGAGCAGCCTCATGAACTCATTGCAAAATTAAAGGCGGGAGAACGGTATTGGCTCCATGAAATCCTTCCTAAAGATGGATATTCATATGCAGAAGATGTTCCTTTTACAGTAAGTAAAAATGGAGCGGTTGACATGGTTGAAATGAAAAACGAAATCACTGCGATTCGGCTTAACAAAGCAGATTCATCCGGTGTACTTCTGAAGGGAGCCATTTTACAGGTGTTGGATCATCAGAAAAATGTGGTTATTCCAGATTTTGAGACAACAGGCGAGGCTATAGATATCACTGGAAGATTAGAGGCTGGAAAAACTTATTACCTTCATGAGGTGAAAGCTCCATCAGGATATTTTATTTCCTCTGATATATCATTTACAGTGCCAAAAGGTTCCGGGCTATTGGAAGTCACAATGACCGATCTCAAACACCATAGCCCAGGTTCTGAAAAAATGTTTCTGTATAAATCAGACGCTGCTACAGGTCAGGGAATAAAAGGAGTGGAATTCTCTATTTACCGCCCTAACGGAAGTTTATACCTGACTGTATATACTGGAGAGAATGGGTATGCAAAATTTGATATGCCGGAAGACGGAGCCTATATCTACAAAGAAACAAAGGCAGCTCCTGGTTACCTTTCAACAGATCACACCTACTCCTTTACCATTCATAACGGTGAGGTATCAGGAATCAGTACAATATCAGTTGTAAATCATCCTTCTCCGGAGGTGTTTATCCAAAAGATAGACGCTGAAACCTCAGAAAAATTAGCCGGTGCAGAGCTGGAGATTAGAAATGAAACCGAAGAGCCGGTATACAAAGGAATAACAGATGAAAAGGGTGCAATTACATTCTTTCCGCTCCGCTCTGGAAAATATACCGTTCATGAAATAAATGCACCAGAGGGATATATAAAGACGGATACCTGCCTGACCATTTATGTAATGGACGATGGAGCAGTAACAGGAGAATTTATATTGTATAACAATCCGGAACACGGGAAGAAAAAGGGTTTCATCACAGCCACATATCAATCCAGCCTAAATGGTCTTGGAGTTACTAACTATAATGGAAAAGGATTCTGGGGTTGGCTGAAAAGACTGTCTAAAACAGGTGATGTAGATCTGAGAGGAGGATTGCTCATAAGTATAGGACTGGTTGGTATGGTTACTTCCATTGCAATCGTGAGGAGAAGAAGAGATAAGAAGGATGAAAAATAAGATTAATAGGATTAAGAAAGGTTTTGTTGCAATGTTCCTTGTCGCCCCACTTGTTTTAGGGGATGCTGGAATAGCATGTGCGGAAGAAACGTTCATTGAAATAACAAAGGAGTATAGGACCTCTATAAAAGAGGAAGATGGAAGGTCCCAGTTTAAAGAAGTTTATGAAAAGGACGGTATTGTCTATCGGTTAAAGTCCGTTCGTACAGACAATGTAGAGGAAATCTATCCAGGGGATATTATTACATATGACTCCGATCCCTTTGTTGGAAATCCTGAAAAATATGCACCTAACGAAGCAGTTGAGAAAGAAGGAAAAAGGTATGCTTTAAAAACCAGTGAGCTTTCAAAGGTACTCACGAAGGAAACTACGAAATATTCAGAAGCCTCCATCTTGTATGAAGGAGTAGAATACATAGATTCTCTACCGGAAGATGCCCAGGTCAAGGTTATAAATGAGGATTTAAAGCAGGAATTAAATGTAACACTTCCAGCGGTTGGTTTTAAAGAAGAAAGTGCCTGCTGGGATTATAATTTTACATTCCCTATAACCGTGAGCGGATACGATGCGGACTCTTACATGCTGGGTCAGACTGAGATTTCTAACCGTTCCCCTTTAATCGATCACGCAATATTGTTTTTAAGTTATCTTAATTTGCCATCACAGTACTATGAGATATCAAGCATTGAGTGGGACGGAGACCCTGTGTCAAAGGATGGAGAAATGATCCGAAACGCAACCGCTCGTGGGCGCAAATTTGTAAAAAATATCAGGGGAATTTATGGAGGGGATGTCACATTCCCTTCCATAGAAGCCAATGCTTATCATGGAACTTATATTGATGCAGAAGCTGAGAATCAGACAGAGCAGATCATCTATAAGAAAGAAATAACAGCAACTTATGTGAGGGATGGGCGAAAGGGATTTTGGAATTTCCTAAAATGGCTTCTGGCAAATTCCGTTACCATGTCAATCCTTGTAATCCTACTGATCATACTTTTATTACTGGTCATTGTTAAAAGAGTGCGGAAAAGAAGCAGAGAGAAGAAAAAAACGGATTAAAAGATGAAGAAAAGTGGAAGGAATACAGAATTACTGTAAAAGCTCAAGGTTCAGCCCTATTTGGCAGGCAGGCTTTATATCAAAGCAAATAGGGCTTTTTTGTATGCAAAATACAATATTGCGTTCCAAACCTTAAGACTCTGGCTGCAATACTTGACAAAGGAACAGGTACTGCCCATAATACATTATATAGAAAAAGTTTTGAAGAGGCAGAATTATATGGGCACATGAGGAAATCAAGAGCATTAAGGAGGATTGAGTATGAAAGAGTATCGCTGGGCAACATTAGGCTGTGGAGTAATTGCAAAACAGCTGGCAGAAAATTTGAAGAAGCAGGGAAGAACTTTATACGGGGTCGGCAACAGAACCTATGAAAATGCGGTTAAGTTTGCAGAAACATACGGAGTGGAGAAGGTTTACCATAATGTTTATGACATGTTTCATGACGATGATGTGGATATTATTTATATTTCAACACCCCATAATACTCATATTACTTATTTAAAAGAGGCATTAAAGAATGGAAAGCATGTACTGTGTGAGAAATCAATAACGCTGAATTCCGAGGAGCTTTCCGAGGCAGTCATTCTTGCGGAGAAAAATGACCTGGTACTTGCAGAAGCAATGACCATTTATCATATGCCTCTTTATAAAAAATTGCAGGAAGTTGCGAAAAGCGGTCAACTGGGCCCTCTGCGTTTTATCCAGATGAACTTTGGAAGCTATAAGGATTTTAATATGGAAAACAGGTTTTTTAGTCCAAGCCTTGCCGGCGGAGCACTGCTTGATATCGGGGTTTACGCCCTTTCCTTTGTAAGATGGTTTATGGCAGAGGCGCCGGACCAGATCCTGTCACAGGTAAAGCTTGCCCCCAGCGGTGTTGATGAACAGGCGGGAATCCTGCTAATGAACAATCAGCAGGAGATGGCTTCCATTTCTCTGTCCCTTCATGCAAAGCAGCCTAAGCGGGGAACAGTGGCCTTTGACAAGGGCTATATAGAAATATATGAATATCCAAGGGCTGACAAGGCGGTGATCACTTATACGGAAGATAACCGCCGGGAAGTGATTGAAGCAGGATCTGCCGACGATGCCCTGTTGTATGAAATCCTGGATATGGAAAAAGCAGTTACAGGAGAATCTGAGGAAATGCGGCTGGAATATACGGTAGATGTCATGAACATAATGACAAAAATACGAAATGACTGGAAGATGAAGTATCCGGAAGAATTATAACCAAATCTCTTATGAAGGTGCGGGAAAGCGGGATATCATTGACACTTTATCAAAGCAGGGATATACTCTTGTTACAGCCGGAAGGCTTCTTTCGGATTATCGCAAGAGGTTCTTCCTCAAGGGATTTTAGAATACGGGAGAATAATAATGGATTTGTTTGATTATATGAGAAAAAATACCATGAAAAAAGAGTCCCCCCTTGCATCAAGGCTTCGGCCGTCAACGCTTGAAGAGGTAGTGGGGCAGCAGCATATCATTGGCAGGGATAAACTGCTCTACCGGGCCATTAAGGCGGACAAGCTGGGATCTGTGATTTTCTACGGTCCTCCGGGAACCGGTAAAACCACTCTGGCAAGGGTGATTGCCAACACCACCAGCGGGGAGTTCAGACAGATCAACGCCACGGTAGCCGGAAAAAAGGACATGGAAGAGATCGTGAAGGAAGCCAAGGATTCCTTAGGAATGTATGGCAAAAAGACCATTTTGTTCGTGGATGAGATCCATCGTTTTAACAAAGGGCAGCAGGATTATCTGCTTCCATTTGTGGAGGATGGGACGCTGACTCTCATAGGGGCCACTACAGAAAATCCTTATTTTGAAGTAAATGGCGCTCTTCTTTCAAGATCCAGGGTATTTGAGTTAAAGCCCCTGGAAAAGGAGGATATCAGGAAACTGGTCCACCGGGCGGTATATGACAAGGATAAGGGAATGGGCTCCTATAACGCCGCGATTGACGAAGAGGCGGAAGAATTTCTGGCGGATGTTTCCAATGGAGATGCAAGAGCCGCTTTAAATGCGGTGGAGCTGGGAGTTATGACCACGGACCGGGATCCGTCGGACGGAAAAATCCATATCAGTCTCCAGGTGGCAGAAGAGTGCATTCAAAAGCGGGTAGTGCGCTATGATAAAACAGGAGACAATCATTATGATACCATATCGGCCTTCATAAAGAGCATGCGGGGATCGGACCCCGACGCGGCCGTGTACTATCTGGCAAGAATGCTTTATGCGGGTGAAGATATAAAGTTTATTGCCAGAAGAATCATGATTTGTGCTGCGGAGGATGTAGGAAATGCAGATCCCCAGGCTCTTATTTTGGCGGTGGCAGCAGCCCAGGCAGCGGAAAGGATCGGGCTTCCGGAGGCCCAGATCATTCTGGCGGAAGCGGTCACCTATGTGGCCTCAGCACCTAAGAGCAATGCGGCCTGCATGGCGGTGTTTGAGGCTTTGGATACAGTACAAAACCAGAAAACCATGCCTGTGCCGGTTCATCTGCAGGATTCCCATTATAAGGGAGCCGCAAAGCTGGGCCATGGGCAGGGTTATCTCTATGCCCATGATTATCCGGGCAACTATGTGAAACAGCAGTATCTTCCGGACGGGATGGAGGACATATCGTTCTATCATCCTACGGAAAATGGCTATGAGCGTAGAATCAAAGAGCATTTAAGGGAACTGAAAAAATAACTTTTCTTTTTTAATTATAAGGTATATAATAGGCGTATCGTACGACCTGGTTTATCATGATTTGGGCCGGAATAACATTTCCGGCCATCTGTTGCGATATTCTATCGTGAAGCATTCCCAAGATTACGAAACAACTGTTATAAGGAATCATGAAGGAGAATAATATGCGTGAAAAATTACAAACATTGCCGTTAGCGGAATTAAAGGAGCTTGCCAAAGCCCAGGGAATCAAGGGGTGCAGTTCCATGCGAAAAGCTGAAATTATAGATTTACTTTGCGAAAAGGGAGAGGAGGCTCCTGCTTTTCCTGCTTCGCCGGGGAATGTTTCAGTGGAAAAGGCGGAGGAAGTAAAAAAAGAGGTTTCTAAAACTGTTACGGCACAACCAGCCGCTCAGAACCAGCCTCATACGGATTCTGCAGGCCAGCAGGGACAGGCGAACGGGGATCAGCAGATGCAGTCAGCGGCCGGCAGCCAAAGAAAGACGGTTGTCCGTTCTTATCGGCCGGAAGGGCAGCAAAGGCCCGCAGGCTATCGGCCGGCACAGGGTAACAGCACTGAGCCATCCGCCAGGAATGAGGCAAGGCCCGAAACTGTTCCGGAAGAACCAAGAGGAGATTTTCAGCCAAGCCCTGAACTGCAGGAACTGGACAGCGGTATCGAGGCTCATGGAATTCTGGAGGTCATGCCAGATGGCTTTGGCTTTATCCGCTGCGAAAACTACCTTCCAGGTGAAAATGATGTCTACGTGGCACCTTCTCAGATCCGCCGGTTCAACATGAAAACAGGAGACATCATTCATGGAAGCCGCAGAGTGAAAACAGCGGCAGAAAAGTTTGCTGCCCTTCTATATGTAAAGAAAATCAACGGTTATCCCACCAGTGCGGCTGAACGCCGTCCGAATTTTGAAAATATGACCCCCATATTTCCGGATGAAAGGCTTCATATGGAAACCCAGGGAGGAAAGAATACCACTGCCATGCGTGTCCTGGATCTTTTAGCTCCTATTGGAAAGGGGCAGAGGGGTATGATCGTATCCCCGCCAAAAGCAGGTAAAACGACCCTGCTTAAGGATGTGGCAAAGGCCATAACCGTTAACCACCCGGAGATTCATCTCATGATTCTATTGATTGATGAGCGTCCTGAGGAGGTTACGGATATTAAGGAATCCATTTACGGAAATAACGTGGAAGTGCTCTACTCCACCTTTGACGAGCTTCCGGATCGCCATAAGAGAGTGTCAGAAATGGTGATCGAAAGGGCCAAGCGCCTTGTTGAGCATGGCAGGGATGTGGTGATTCTGTTAGACAGCATTACCCGTCTGGCAAGAGCCTATAACCTGACGGTTGCTCCAAGCGGACGTACCTTATCCGGCGGTCTGGATCCGGCAGCCCTTCATATGCCAAAGCGTTTCTTTGGTGCCGCCAGAAACATGAGGGAGGGAGGCAGCCTTACCGTTCTTGCCACCGCTCTTGTGGATACGGGCAGCCGTATGGATGACGTTATTTATGAGGAATTTAAGGGAACCGGCAACATGGAACTGGTTCTCGACCGGAAGCTGTCTGAAAAGAGGATCTTCCCTGCCATTGACATTCTTAAGTCTGGCACCAGAAGGGATGACCTGCTGCTTACAAGGGAAGAAGCGGAAGCGGTTGATATCGTGAGAAAGGCTACTAATACCCTGAAACCGGAAGATGCAGTGGAGAAAATACTGGACTTATTCTCGAGGACTAGAAACAACAGGGAATTCGTGGAAACCTCCAAAAAAATGCGCTTTTACTAGAGAATACGGGTTTTTTGTAGAAATAAAAGCTTGCATTAAAAAAAAATCTATGTTATACTATGTAAGCTGTTTATTAGACAAAGTCGGTTTACGGACTGCGATTTAATAGAAATCAAAGTATGTGAGGTGAAAATCATGAAAGAGGGAATCCATCCAAATTACTACCAGGCAAAAGTTGTTTGCAACTGCGGTAATGAATTTGTAACTGGTTCTACAAAGGAAGATATCCACGTAGAGGTTTGTTCTAAATGCCATTCATTCTACACCGGTCAGCAGAAGGCTGCTTCCGCTCGTGGACGTATTGATAAATTCAATCGTAAATATGGCGTTAAGGCTGAAGCATAATTTACTTATGAAGGCAAAGGTTGTACAGCCTGAATTTAGTAAATTAGCCGTTCGAGGAGCCTCGGGTGAATCGGACTTCCTTCATGAATTCAGGAAATCAGCCGTTCTATGTGCTCATTGGGCGTATGGAACTTCCTTATTATATCAGGGGCAAAGAAGAGGTTGAGTTTGGTGGAAACACTTTAGCTCAGCCTTTTTTGGGATTTTAACTAGTGAAAAGCTTCCATTTTTTAAACAGAAAGGTGGTTTGGCGTATGAAGTATTCAGGAATCGGCGGGCAAGCCGTGATTGAAGGCGTTATGATGAAAAACGGGGATGAGTATGCCACAGCTGTCCGCAAGCCGGACGGCACCATTGAAGTGAAAAAGGATACTTATGTCAGCATGGGAGAAAAGGTGAAGCTTTTTTCTCTGCCATTTATCAGAGGAATATTCAGTTTTGTGGATTCCATGGTGTTAGGTATGAGGGCTCTGACCTTTTCAGCCAGCTTTTTTGAGGATGATGAGGAAGATATGGAGCCTTCCAAATTTGAAAAGCTTTTGGAACGGCTGTTTGGGGAGAAGATGGAAAAGGCATTGATGAGTATAGTGATGGCATTTTCCGTGGTAATGGCCATCCTGATTTTCATGGTGTTGCCGATGTTTCTTGCTAATATATTCCATAGTTTTATAAAGTCCCAGACGGTTATGGCGATTCTGGAAGGTGTGATCCGGATCGGAATCTTTATCGCTTACATCGGTCTGGTTTCACGCATGGAGGATATCCGAAGGACCTTTATGTATCATGGAGCAGAGCACAAGTGCATCAACTGCCTGGAGCACGGGCTTGATCTTACTGTGGAAAATGTCAGAAACAGCTCCAAGGAACATAAGCGCTGCGGAACCAGCTTTCTCCTGATCGTCATGATCATCAGCATCCTGTTTTTCATGGTGGTGAGAGTGAATACGCTGCCCCTTCGGATCCTCAGCCGGATTGTACTGATTCCGGTCATAGCCGGAGTGTCCTATGAATTTTTACGGCTGGCAGGACGCAGCAATTCCAAACTGGTGGATTTATTAAGCCGTCCAGGAATGTGGATGCAGGGACTGACCACCAAGGAACCGGACGATGATATGATTTTAGTGGGTATTGCTTCTGTTGAGGCTGTGTTTGACTGGAGGGGATTTCTTAACAGGAATTTCCCGGAGAAGAGGGCATGAATCTGACTTTACAGCATTTATTAGAAGAAGGAACAGAAAAGCTATTAAGGGCAGGAGTGGAAGAGGCGTCTCTTGATTCCAGATACCTGCTTTTTGAGGCATTCCGCACGGATATGGTCCATTTTCTTATAGACAGAAACAGAGTGCTTCCGGATGAAGACTCCTCTCTTGATGCCGTTTCCAAATACCGGACCATGATAGAGAAACGTTCCAGGAGGATCCCCCTTCAGCAGATTACAGGAAGCCGGGAGTTCATGGGCCTTGAATTTTTTGTAAATGAGCATGTGCTGATTCCAAGGCAGGATACGGAAACTCTGGTGGAGCTGGTCTTAAAGGATTATAAAGGAAAGCAGCCGGAAGTACTGGATCTATGTACGGGAAGCGGCTGCATCGCCGTCAGCCTTGCAAAGCTTGGTGGATTTGGCCGCGTAACTGCCGTGGATATCTCCAGGGAAGCCCTTAAGGTGGCGGAAAGGAATGTGGGGAAGCTTTTAGGAGAGGGAAAGGTCACTTTGATAGAAAGCGATTTATTTGCCTCATTAAAGGAAGAAAAAAAGTTTGATGTGATCGTGTCAAATCCTCCCTATATTCCAACGAAAGTAATAGAAGGACTGCAGCCGGAAGTCCGGGACCATGAGCCGATGCTGGCCCTTGACGGGAAGGAAGACGGTTTGTATTTTTACAGAAAGCTTGTTATGGAAAGCCGCCATCATTTAACCCTGGGAGGTGCGGTTTATTTTGAAATCGGCTATGACCAGGGAGAGGCTGTCAGCGGTTTATTAAAGGATGCCGGTTTTGGAGAGATCCAGGTGGTGAAAGATGCGGCAGGACTGGACCGTGTGGTTTGTTCACGAATACCCGTGAGACCTTAAACCGCAGGTATTAAGGGCTATACTGCGGAGTCATGATACAATGTGAACAACAGTCATTTCCATGAAATTCAGGAGGTTACCAATGTTTGATAGATTAGATGATATTTTAGTTCATTATGAAGAATTGATGCAAGAGCTTAACAATCCTTCCGTAGCAGAGGATCAGAACCGGTTTCGTAAGCTGATGAAGGAGCAGGCGGATCTGGCGGATTTAGTAGAGACTTATACCCAGTATAAAAAGGCAAAACAGACCGTAGAAGACAGTCTGGCACTGCTGGAGGAAGAGAGCGACGAGGAGATGCGGGAGATGGCAAAGGAGGAATTATCCGATGCCAAGAAGCAGATCGAGGCGCTTGAGCAGGAGCTTAAGATTTTACTTTTACCTAAGGACCCTAACGACGATAAGAATATTATTCTGGAGATCCGTGCCGGAGCAGGCGGTGACGAGGCGGCTCTGTTCGCTTCCGAGCTGTACCGTATGTATGTAAATTATGCAGAGGGATATCACTGGAAGGTAGAGCTGATCAGCGTCAATGAAAATGGGATCGGCGGTTTTAAAGAAGTAGTTGCGATGATTACAGGCAAGGGCGCTTATTCCAAGATGAAATATGAAAGCGGTGTCCACCGGGTACAGCGGGTTCCGGAGACAGAGAGCGGCGGCAGAATCCACACCTCCACGGCGACTGTTGCGGTTATGCCCGAAGCAGAAGAGTTTGACGTAGTGATCGAGGATAAAGATGTGAGAATCGACGTTATGCGTGCTTCCGGAAACGGCGGACAGTGCGTAAATACTACCGACTCTGCCGTTCGTCTTACCCACATGCCTACAGGAATCGTGATTTACAGCCAGACGGAAAAATCACAGCTTCAGAATAAAGAAAAGGCCTTCCGGTTATTGCGTTCCAAGCTTTTTGATTTAGAACTTGAGAAACGGCAGAATTCGGAGGCCGAGGAAAGAAGAAGCCAGATCGGTACCGGAGACCGTTCTGAAAAGATCCGGACCTATAATTTTCCCCAGGGCCGTGTAACGGATCACAGAATCAAGCTGACTCTTTATAAGATTGATTCCATTATGAATGGGGACATTCATGAGCTTCTGGATTCTCTCATTGCTGCAGATCAGGCTGCGCGCTTAAGCAAGTTAAACGATGAGGTATAAAAATACCGGAATCGTGGTGTTTTCTGGACTTGTATAGATTAAAAATATGGACCATGTCGTCACCCCGTTCCGCAATGGAATGGGGTTTTTTATATTGTCTATCTGTGAGAAGAGATTACCACATTTAAATTGGAAAAAAGAATCATTTAGTTCCCTTGCAAATTATGGTATTATGTAAATGTGCATAAAAAATATAGCTAAAAGTATTTCGTATTTGGCATGAATAAATAGGAGTGAATAGATATGGATAGGCGAAAGAGACAGATCCTGGATATTTTGTCAGACAGTGAATACTATACGGCAGAAGATCTTGCAGGGCAGATCTGTATCGGGACAAAGACCATTCGCAATCTGCTGAAAGAGATGAATCAGGAAATAGAGCCCTATGGGGCCTCGATTCTTTCAAAATATGGTGTAGGATATTATCTGAACGTTTCGGACAAAGAAAAGTTCGGTTCTTTTATTCAGGACGCCCATCATTCCGATAAATATCTGCCTGATACGTCGGAGGAACGGATACAATACCTGCTGGAGTATCTGTTTAACAGCCCTTCCTTTGTAAAATTGGATGAATTGAGTGACAGTCTGTATATCTCGAAGCGGACATTGACAGCGGATTTAAAGGAAGTAGAACAATACTTAAATAAATTTAATATAAAAATCATCCGAAAACCTAATTACGGAATTAAGCTGGAAGGAGGAGAATTCGAAGCAAGATTGTGCATCGCGTCTTTTTCTGGAAAACGGCTTCATAAGGGCAATCAGAGTATGGATGAGATTGCGGCATGCGTATCGGATGTTCTTAAAAGGAACGATTTTCTGATCCCCGGAGCTGCCTATCAGAACCTCGTTGTTCATCTCTACATAGCGATCAGCCGGATCATGGAATGCCATTATGTGCCCATGCCTGAGGAGCCTTTGAAGAATTTGAACGGACGGTATGAGTATCAGATCGCAAAAGAAATCGCGGAACAGATAGAATCCACATTCCACATCACATTTCCTGAGGCAGAGATCGTTTACATCACCATACACTTAGCAGGGAAGAAGATGATATACCATGCCGATGGAGCGGATCAGAATATCATCATTACCCAGGAAATCAGTGATCTGGTGACCATCATGCTGGAACGGGTATACGATCTGTTCAAATTTGATTTCCGCAATGATCTGGAGCTGCGCATGCTATTGTGCCAGCATCTGGTGCCTTTAAGCATCAGGATTAAATATGATATGGACTTAAAGAATCCTCTTCTTCGGGATGTAAAGGAAAGGTTTTGCCTTTCCTATACCATGGCCTGCAATGCGGTCACAGTTATAAACGAACATTTTAATATCCTTTTGTCAGAAGATGAAATTGCATACTTTGCCTTTGCTTTCGCATTTGCTCTTGAGCGGAAAAAGACTGAAATAGAGAAAAAGAATATACTTCTGGTATGCTCTTCCGGTCGGGGAAGTGCGAAGCTTCTTCAGTATAAATACCAGAATTCGTTTAAAGAATATATAAACGATATTACTGCCTGTGATGTGGGAAGTATTTATAAGGTGGATTTTTCAAAATATGACTACATCTTTACCACCGTACCCATCACGGTTCCTGTACCTCTTCCGATTCTGGAGGTGCAGTATTTTCTTGATGACAAAGACATTGTCAATGTAAAAAAGGTTCTTACTTCCGATAAGGCATCTTCCGTGCGGAATTACTATGAACGGGAGATGTTTCTGCCTCATTTAAAGCTGCAGACAAAGGAAGAGGTCCTCCGCTGTATGTGCCAGTTTGTGATGGAAAAGAAGAATCTTCCGAAGGAATTTTATGAATCCGTGTTAAAGAGGGAGAGGCTAGCCAAGACCGCTTTTGGCAACATGGTGGCAATGCCTCACGTTTACAAGGCGATCAGTGAGGAGACATTTGTATGTGTTGGTATCCTTGATGAACCGGTGGACTGGGAAGGGCAGAAGGTACGCGCCGTTTTCCTGGTGTCCATAGCCAATAAGGATCATACCAGTGAAGAACTGCAGCGCTTTTATCAGATGACGGCGGCCTTTCTTTTAAGCCAGAAACAAATCCAGGAGCTGGTCAAAAAGCAGGATTATGATGCATTTATAGAAGCCATGAGCAGCATAGAAGCACAGATTCCAAAGGAAGTATGAGGGAAAGGCATATAGAATAAAAGTGAGACGAGTGCAAAATGATTATCATTTTGCACTCGTCTTTTTCTCTGTCGGGATCAGCCTCGCAAAGTCGTATATTCATTTGGTAAAGAGAGGAAAAAGGTACCATTACGAAAATGGAAAAAGGCATCATGGAGTTCTAAAAAGAAGTATGGTAGTATGTGAATGTGCAATAGATAAATGCATTATTTTCAATAAAGACAGGGAAGTGATGAAGAGAAAATTTATGAACGGCCTGCTTGCAGCAGCAGGAGCTTCCGTTCGTTCTGTACCAGCTGCAAATTGAGGGAGAGGTTAACAGTAGATAGAATAATTCAGATAATACAAGATCAGCATGATGTAGTTTTGAGTCACTTTATGACATTTGTGAGACTCATAATTACAGGTTAAGAGAGAGGCAGTGTGAGAATGGATATTGAAATGATTGTTATGAAGCTTGTAGTCTGCGGAGGGAACGCCAGAAGCACTGCGATTGAAGCACTGCGTTCGGCAAAAAACGGTGATTTTAAACATGCGGACCAGTTGATGGAAGATGCAGAAAAGACGATTCAGGAAGCACATGAGGTCCAGACAGAAATGATCCAGAATGAGTTAAACGGCAAAAAGGCAGAAGTCGGGCTTTTAATGGTTCATGCCCAGGATCATCTGATGAATGCCATGACGGTCATGGACCTGTGCAAAGAAATGATTGATATTTTAAGAATAAAATAATTCATTTATAGAAAGGAAGGTAGTTATGAGAAACATTGTTTTGTTTTGTGCGGCAGGAATGTCCACCAGCCTCTTGGTTCATAAGATGAAAGAGGCAGCTGAAAAAGAAAATTACGAGTGTAAGATCAATGCCTATGCACTTGCAAGCACCAAGGACAAGGGGAAGGATGCAGATATCATCCTGCTGGGGCCTCAGGTTCGTTTCAGTAAGGCAAAAGTAGAAAAGGACTGTCCAGGTAAGATCATTGAATGCATTGATATGCAGGTATATGGCACTATGAACGGTGCAAAGGTCATAGCTCAGGTCAAAAAAGCATTGGGCGATTGAATTTGAGCACACAATAAGGGGGAAATAAAGATGGATAAATTGATGAACTGGTTGCAAGACACAATTATACCGCCATTGTCAAGATTGGGGAATCAAAGACATTTGGTAGCGGTACGTAATGGTTTAACGTTAACGTTACCGGCAATCATAAGCGGAAGCATTTTTCTTATCATAGGGAATATTCCAATTGAAAGCTGGACTAATTTTTTAGCACCTTATGAAGACATGATTAATGCTGCCGTCGGTGTTTCGTTTGGCATTATTTCACTTTTAGCAGCAATTGGAATCGGTTACGAGCTAAGTAAAAGTTATGACCTTGATGCTATTTCCGGTGCGGGCTTGTCGGTAATGGCTTTTATTACCACTCAGCTTTCAGACGGCTTTGTCATTGATCCTGCAGGCTTTGATTCTACGGGACTATTTACAGCAATTATTGCGGGAATTGTTACGACTGAAATTTATCATTTCTGCATTAAAAAGAATTGGGTATTTAAACTGCCTGAGGGTGTGCCGCCGGCAGTAAGTAATTCCTTTGTATCTTTGATTCCTGCAATGCTGATTTTAGTGCTGTTCTGGACAATTCGTGTTCCGCTGCATTTTAATATTACTGAATTCATTCAAAGTATCTTTTCGCCGTTGCTTCATGCATTAAATAGTTTACCTGGTATTTTGCTCTACACATTTTTAGTAAGTTTATTGTGGTGTGCAGGAATCCATGGAGACATGACATTAGAAGGTGTTGCAGATCCAATATTTTTAGCCTTTGTTGCAGCAAATGCTTCTGCATATGCCAAAGGAGAAGCACTTCCTTATATCACTGCATCAGGTTTTTCCAGCTTATTTGTTAATGTGGGCGGAACAGGGGCTACATTAACCTTAGTTCTTCTGATGATTTTCTCAAAATCAAAAACTTATAAGGAATTGGGAAAGGTGGCTCTGCCGGGTTCGATTTTTGAAATAAATGAGCCGGTAATTTTCGGGTTTCCGATTATCATGAACCCACTGATGATGATTCCTTTCATTTTGATTCCGTTAGTATTGGCTGCCAGCAGTTATTTTCTTATGTCCATTGGATTGGTTGGCAGACCGATAATGATGGTTCCCTGGACCATGCCCCCGATTATTGGACCTTTAATGGCCACTGGCTGGGATATAAGAGCCGCAATCTGGTCTGCACTTGAAATTGTCATTGCTATTGTTATTTATATGCCATTTTTCAAGATTGCTGAAAAACAAATGTTGGAGAATGAAAATCACACACTTGAAACAACGGATATTGAAGTTAATGGAGTTGCAGAAAATTGATCATGGAGGAATTTACTATGTCAAAAAAAATTAAAGTTGTAACGATTGGCGGAGGATCCAGCTATACACCAGAATTGGTTGAGGGATTTATTAAAAGATATGATGAATTTCCAATCAGTGAATTGTGGCTGGTGGATATCGAAGAAGGCAGGCATAAGTTAGAGATTGTGGGAGAGATGGCTAAGCGGATGGTAGAAGCAGCAGGAATTGACTGCAAGGTTTACCTAACGCTGGACCGGCGGGAAGCTTTAAAAGATGCGGATTTCGTTACCACACAGCTGCGGGTTGGATTATTAGATGCTCGAATTCAGGATGAGCGTATCCCTTTAAGCCATGGGTTAATCGGTCAGGAAACCAATGGCGCCGGGGGCATCTTTAAGGCATTACGAACCATTCCTGTAATATTAGATATTGTTGAAGAAATGAAAGAGCTATGCCCTGATGCTTGGTTAATTAACTTTACCAATCCTTCCGGTATGGTTACGGAAGCCGTTTTAAGATATGGCAATTGGAACAAGGTCGTTGGTTTATGCAATATTCCAATCAATGCGGTCTATGAAGAAGCTGCAATACTTGATGAATTGCCATCAGATTTATTCTTCCAGTTTGCAGGCATTAATCATCTGCACTGGCACACAGTGGTTGATAAAAATGGAATTGACAGAACGGATGAACTTATAAATAAGATGTATGGAAGTGGAGAAACAAATTCAATTGTTGCAAATATTAAGGATAATCGTTTAATTTTTGAACAAGTTGAAAATCTTCATATGGTTCCATGCCCGTATCATAATTACTATTACTATACGGATAAAATGTTAGCCGAGGAATTAGAAGACTTTAAAAACAATGGAACCCGTGCAGAAAAAGTCAAAAAAATTGAAGCCGAATTATATGAATTATATAAGGACCCCAATTTAAATTATAAACCGAAACAGTTAGAAGAACGGGGCGGAGCCAGATATAGTGATGCTGCTTGCGAAACGATTACCTCAATCTACAATGATAAAAGAACAACCATGACCGTTAGTACCCGGAATAACGGTACGATCAAAGACCTGCCTGATGATTGCGCGGTTGAAGTTACTTGTACTTTAACAGGAAAAGGCCCGGTTCCTTATAATTTCGGAAGCTTTAAACCTCAGGAAAGAGGATTGCTGCAATTGATGAAAGCTATGGAGGAATTAACCATTGAAGCTGCTGTTACAGGGGATAGAGGCACCCTATTACAGGCCTTTATGATGAATCCTCTGATTACCAGCGGGGACGTAGCAAAACAGGTAATGGAGGAATTACTGGAAGCCCATGAAAAACATCTTCCTAATTTCTTTCAGTAGGTTTTCAGTAAACTTTTGTTTGATGAAAGGAGAAAAATTTTCTTGAATAAAAAAACAAACAAAATCATGGTTATCGTATCTCTCATAGGGTTATTGATTTTAACCGGATGTACTTCCAATCAAACCGGCGGTCAATTAAAGAAAGGGAGCGAAAGCAGCGGTTCTTTGAAAGACTCAGAAAAGAAAGAGATTGCGATGGAGTTAGTTTCCAGCGCAGAAAATTCATCGTTGGATTGGAAGGCTCAATACAGCTATATTGAAGATATTGAAGATGGGAGAGGGTATACAGCCGGAATCATCGGGTTTTGTTCTGGAACGGGAGATATGCTGCAATTAGTAAAAGGCTATACAGAAACAAAGTCGGAGAATCAGCTGGCTAAATACATAGAAGCTCTTGAAAAAGTGAATGGTTCGGATTCTCATGAAGGATTAGGGGAAGCTTTTGAAAATGACTGGAAGACTGCCAGCGAAGATGAAGAATTCCAGGAAGCACAGAACAAAATCAGAGATGAGATGTATTTTAATCCGGCAGTTGACCAGGCAGTAAAAGACGGATTATCCATTTTGGGCCAGTTCATTTACTATGATGCAATCGTAATGCATGGCCCAGGTGATGGATCTGTTCCATATGAAGAAAGTTTTCCGGGCATAAGAGAGGCTGCGATAAATAAAGCGAAGTCTCCGGCAGATGGAGGAAATGAAGCAGATTATCTTACGGCTTTTCTTGATGAAAGAGATAAGGTAATGAAACTTGAAAGTGCTCATGAAGACTTAAGCAGAACAATTGCCCAAAGGAATTTCCTAAAGGAAGAAAATTATTCCTTACAAAAGCCTCTTGAGTGGGAAATGTATGGAGATCCCTTTAAGATTGATAAATGATATAGCTATTAAGGCTAAAAGACAGCAATTCCAGGAAGCCCCTGGAATTGCTGTCTTATCTATGTTACACCTCTATCATAATCCGTATAATTTCCTTGTTGGTTTCCCTCATTCCTTCTCTCCCCAGTCTTCCGACATTCCGAAGGGTAGCCTCCACGCCTTTGGTGACGATCCCATCGCCGTCAAAGAACTGCTGTCCCTGCATGTACATATTGTAACCTAGAATTCCGGCTTCTATGGAAGATGCGATCTTTGCCGCACAGGAGGACTTTGCCCCATCGCATACGATACCGGAGACAATGGCAAGCGCATTGACTATGGTATGGATGACTTCCTCATAGCCTCCTCCGCAGAGATAGGCAATTCCAGCTCCGGCCCCGGCTCCTGCATTGACGGCTCCGCAATAGGCGGATAATCTGCCGATGGGAGTTTTCTGGTGAATGGCGGCCAGATTGGATAAGGCTAAGGCCCGGTATAATTTCTCTTCGCTGGCCTTTAAGGCCTTTGCATATACGATGACAGGTACGGAAACGGTGATCCCCTGATTTCCGCTTCCGGAATTGATAACCACCGGCAGTCCGCAGCCATTCATTCTGGCATCAGAACCTGCAGCTGCCATGGCCTTTGCCCTGGCGGATAAGTCATCTCCCGCATTTTTAAGAAGTACCTTGCCGATATTGGCTCCATAGCTTTCCTTAAGCCCCTCTTCGGCAATGGCCCAGTTGTAACGGATCTGCCGGTCCAGGATCTCCTGTATGTCAGAGATATCCACGGAATTGATAAAGTCCCAGATATCCTCCATATTGAGTAAATTCCGGTCAGTCAGCGCCTCTTCTTCCAAAGTCGCTTCCTTTTTCTCTTGTATGATCCCATCCTTTTCAATGAGGACGATGTTGGTGTGGTAACCCGCAATCCGTACCCTGCTATAGGACGATCCCTTATACAGGGTAATAAGGATGTCAAAATTAATCCCCTGATCCAGATGTTCCACCGTGATCTCTCGTTCTTTCATAAATTCTCTCATCTGTACCATCTGCTCTGGCGAGACCTCAGCTATGACCTCCAGCTCTCTTTCCGGATTCCCTGCCACAATCCCCGCCGCCACTGCCGCAGGAATGCCCTTTAAATGGCCTGTGTTGGGAACGATCACAGATTTCACATTCTTAATAATGCTTCCGCTGGCTGCCACCACCACTTGATCAGGTATCTGCCCCAGAGCTTTTCTGGCTATTGCGGCGGCATAAGCCAGGGCGATCGGTTCGGTACAGCCCATGGCGGGAAGCAGTTCTTCCTTCAGTATCTGCACATAGGCGCGGTATTTATTACATTCCCTTTCCATATGAACATTAATTCCTTTCTGAAAGTATCATTAATTTTCGTAAACAGCCTGTCAATAATCATTGATTTCTTATTAGTTATAATGTACCATATAAAAGTATGAATGTAAAATTTAACGTTTTTAAGATAACGTTTAATATTTTTAAATTACTAAGGAAGGAGTTTTAAGATGGAACTTCGGGAAATAAAGACATTTTTAGAGGTGGCAAACCGGAAAAGTTTTTGCAGGGCGGCTGAAAAGCTGGGCTATTCCCAGGCTGCTGTCACCGTACAGATCAAACAGCTGGAACGGGAACTAAAGGTTCATTTGTTTGACCGGATCGGGAAGCAGACGACCCTGACTCATGAGGGGGAAACCTTTTATGAATATGCGGCTGAGGTGGTAAAGAACTTAACCCATGTAAAAAATATTTTATCCGTATCCCCGGAGCTTACAGGAAGGCTGGTGATCGGGACCATAGAGTCCATCTGTTCTACCTTGTTTCCGCCCCTCATTCAGGAGTTCCACCGCCATTATCCCTTAGTCAACGTAAGCATTGTCGTGGACTCCCCTGATGCGCTTCTTACCATGATGAACCATAACACCATTGATCTGGTGTATTTCCTTGATAAGCGCATGTATGATTCAAAATGGGTGAAAGTGATGGAAAAGCCTGAAAACATTATTTTTGCAGCTTCAAAGGACCATCCCTTTGGAATGGAAACATGTCTCACCATAGATCAAGTCATTTCGCAGCCCATGATCCTTACGGAAAAGGATGCCAGCTACCGGCTTATGCTGGAACAGTATCTTGCTGCTTATGGAAAAAAGGTTCACCCCTTTCTGGAGATCGGCAATACAGAATTCATCATCAAGCTTCTCCGCAGCAACGCAGGGATCTCTTTTCTTCCGGAATTCACCATTTGCAGGGATATTAAGGAAGGAACCTTAATGCCTCTTAACATGAAGGATTTTCACTTGCACTCCTGGAGGCAGATGGTTTATCACAAGGATAAATGGATCAGCAGGGAGATGAAGGCATTTATTGGACTGGTTCAAAGGATGGAGCAGGAGTGCAAAGGGGAAGCCCCTCTGGACATTCCAAAAGAATAATTGTACAGACTCTTTTCATGTGCTATACTGAACAGGAAAATATATGAAATAATTGTACGGAGGTTTAAGACATGGAAGCGTTAAAAATCGGAATCATGGGAACAGGCAGGATCGCATCGGTACTGGCAAATACAATGCTTCAGATGCCTCAGGTAGTTCTGTTGGGAGCAGCCTCCAGAAGCCTGGAAAAAGCGGAAGAATTTACGGCACGTTTTTCCATTGAAAGGGCTTACGGCTCTTATGAGGAACTTGTGAAAGACCCGGATATTCAGCTGATCTACATTGCAACACCTCATTCTGAGCATTGCAGCAATGCGAAGCTATGCCTGGAAAATGGAAAGCATGTTCTCTGCGAAAAAGCCTTTGCTGCCAACTATGCTCAGGCCAAGGAGATGACCGATCTGGCGGAGGAAAAAAATCTTATGATAACGGAAGCCATGTGGGTACGTTACATGCCTATGGCAAAAACCCTGAAAGAGGTTTTAAACTCAGGCGTTATCGGTGAGCCTATGACCCTTACGGCAAATCTCTGTTATCTGGTTTCTGACAAGCCGCGCCTAATAAAGCCGGAGCTTGCAGGGGGAGCCCTTCTTGATGTAGGAGTGTACACTCTTAATTTCGCTTCCATTGTTTTTGGTGATGAGATTACAGATATCAAATCCAGTGTGATTAAGACTGACAGCGGAGTGGACGCCCAGAACAGCATAACCCTATGCTATCCTGGAGGAAAGATGGCAATCTTAAACAGTTCCCTGCGGGTGCTCTCCGACCGTATGGGAGTCATATACGGAACCAAGGGATACCTTGTAGTTGAGAATGTCAATAATTTTGAGACCATCCGGGTTTATAATGCCAGTAGGGAGCTGGTTGAAACTCACATCAGGCCGGAACAGATATCAGGATATGAATACCAGATTGAAGCCAGCGGGGAAGCCATTAGAAACGGCTGGACAGAGTGTCCCCAGATGCCTCATAAGGCAACCCTGGACGTAATGAGGGTCATGGATGAGCTAAGAAGACAGTGGGGAATCCGCTACCCGTTTGAGGCATAATAAGAGGAAGGTTCATGTTTACTAAAAAAGATTTGATGAAGCTGCTGGCCCCTTTGATCGTGGAACAGATATTGATCGTTTTTGTAGGAATGGTGAATGTCATGATGGCGGCTGCAGTGGGAGAGGCATCGGTTTCCGGAGTTTCTCTGGTGGAATCCATCAACATTCTGGTCATTCAGATGCTGTCGGCACTGGCTACAGGAGGTGCTGTCATTTCGTCCCAGTATCTTGGGAAAAAGCAGTCAGAGAATGCCTGCAAGGCAGCGGGGCAGCTCATTGGAGTCACGACTGTACTGTCAGTGCTTGTTACCCTTATTGCACTGGCAGGCAGGGGAGGCCTTCTAAAGGCTATTTTCGGCAGTGTGGATGAGTCAGTCATGAGCGCCGCCGTGGTTTATTTCTGGATTACGGCCCTGTCCTATCCCTTTGTGGCAGTCTATAATTCCTGTGCGGCCTTATTCCGCTCCATGGGAAACTCCAAGGCTTCCATGGCAGTTTCCCTTGTGATAAATACCGTGAATGTAGCGGGAAATGCAGTCTGTGTATACGGCCTTCATATGGGAGTGACCGGCCTGGCATGGCCCACCCTGTTTTGCAGGGTGGCCGCTGCGGTAGTGATGCTTTTCATGATTCAAAGTCCCGGCAATGTTGTGAGGATCAACCGTCTGGAGGATCTTAAGCCAGACATTCCGATGATTAAGAAGATACTGTCCATTGGTATCCCAAACGGCCTGGAAAACGGCATGTTCCAGTTTGGAAAGCTTGCGCTGCAAAGCCTGATCTCTTCCCTGGGAACGGCGGCGATTGCCAGCTACGCAGTGGCTTCCAACCTGGTGACCCTGCTGTATCTGCCCGGCAATGCCATAGGCCTGGGCCTGATCACCATTGTTGGACAATGTGTGGGAGCAGGAGAGAAAAAGGAGGCAAAGCGCTATACCAGACTTTTGGTCGGCGCTAATTACGGAATCCTTCTTTTGTTGTGTACGGTCATGGTCGTATTTTCAGACCAGCTTGCTTCTGTCTACAACCTTTCGGGGGAGGCTGCAAAAATATCCGTCCGGATGGTGGTGGTCCACAGCTATGCAATGATCGTGTGGCCTTTGGCCTTTACCATTCCTTATGCCCTGAGAGCTTCTATGGATGCCAAATTTACCATGGTAGTGTCCATATTCTCTATGTGGCTGTTCCGGATCGCATTTGCTTATTTCTTCGTACGTGTGATGAATACAGGTGTCATGGGCGTATGGTATGGAATGTTTATTGACTGGATTTTCCGCGCGGTTTTATTTAGCTGGAGATTCAGGGGAATAGAAAAAAGAGCGGTGTCTGTTTCTTAAGCAGCACTGCTCTTTTCTTCGTTTACCTGACTTCATTCATGCGCCCGTTTGCATCCACATAGGAACCGTCAACAAATTGGTTTACAGCCATAAGACCGAGTAGACCGTCGGAATTCGGGTTAAAATAGTACCAGAAGCCATCGATTTTATGCCAACCGGTTACCATGATTCCAATCTGGTTCATGTAAAACCAGCCGCAAAGATCAGAGTCATACACCCAGCCGGTTACCATAGAGCCTTCCTCTTTTCCCTGACAGGGATTAAAATAATACCAGTTGTCATTGATAAAACGCCAGCCGGTCGCCATGTACCCATTGTCCATGAAATAATAGGAATGGCCCTGGTATTCCGCCCATTTTCCGGCAGGATAGGAGGAATTCCATTGATTAAAAAAACGCCAGCCAACCTCATCCTTTATCCAGGCACCGGACAGATATATGGATTCATCCTTTGTGTGGGCAAAGCTGTCAAAGGGGACTGTGGCTGCAAAAAGAAACAGGGAAACAGCAGCGGCTGCTGCTCCATGGAGTATTAACCCGCGGCGGGAAATATTTTTCATGAAAGTGTCACCTCCTGAATGTAAGGGATAAGAATCACTGCTTTGATTATAGAGGAAGGTCCTGGAAAAAACAATGCAGGGCTTGAAACTGTAAGATTTTTGTTGGAATTCTGTTGGAATCCTGAAAAATTATCTTGACACAGGAAACACTATTTGTTATATTACATATAGAACAAATAAAGCAATATTTTTACATAACTGAGAAAAAGGAGGAGCTATGATGAACATCAATAAATTTACGCAAAAATCGATGGAAGCCGTCCAGAACTGCGAAAAGCTTGCATATGAATATGGAAATCAGCAGATCGAGCAAGAACACATGCTGTACAGCCTTCTTACCATTGAAGACAGCCTGATTTTAAAACTCATTACCAAGATGAATATACAAAAAGAGCAATTCTTAAATGAAACGGCTCAGGCAATAGAAAAACTTCCCAAGGTCAGGGGAGGACAGATTTACATCAGCAATGATTTAAATAAGGTCTTAATAAGCGCCGAGGATGAGGCAAAGGCCATGGGAGATGAATACGTTTCTGTAGAGCATTTATTCTTAGCCATGTTAAAGCAGCCCTCCAAAGCGGTAAAGGAACTGTTTCGGAGTTATGGCATAACAAAGGAAAACTTTTTACAGGCCCTATCCACGGTAAGAGGAAACCAGCGTGTTGTCAATGACAACCCGGAGGCAACCTACGATACCCTTACCAAATACGGCTATGATATGGTGGAGCGGGCCAGGGACCAGAAGCTGGATCCTGTCATAGGACGGGACAGCGAGATCCGGAATGTGGTGCGGATCCTTTCCAGGAAGACGAAGAACAACCCGGTTTTGATCGGTGAACCTGGAGTCGGAAAGACTGCTGTAGTAGAAGGCCTGGCTCAAAGGATTGTCCGGGGTGATATACCGGAGGGATTAAAGGACAAAAAGCTGTTTGCCCTTGACATGGGAGCATTGCTGGCAGGTGCCAAATACCGGGGAGAATTTGAGGAACGTTTAAAGGCCGTTCTTGATGAAGTGAAGAAAAGCGACGGTCAGATCATTCTGTTTATTGACGAGCTTCATACCATTGTAGGAGCAGGTAAGACAGAAGGTTCCATGGACGCGGGCAATATGTTAAAGCCTATGCTTGCCAGAGGCGAGCTTCACTGCATCGGCGCAACCACACTTGATGAATACCGCCAGTATATAGAGAAGGATCAGGCTTTAGAACGGCGGTTCCAGCCGGTCATGGTCGACGAACCTACGGTGGAAGATACCATTTCCATATTAAGGGGACTGAAAGAACGGTATGAGGTCTACCATGGGGTAAAGATCACAGACTCTGCCCTGGTATCGGCAGCCGCTTTGTCTGACCGTTATATCAGCGAGCGTTTTCTGCCGGATAAGGCCATTGACCTAGTGGATGAAGCTTGTGCCATGATAAAGACAGAACTGGACTCCATGCCGGCTGAGCTTGATGAGCTTTCCAGGCGTATTATGCAGATGGAGATTGAAGAGGCTGCCCTTAAGAAGGAAACCGACCGTTTAAGCCAGGACCGCCTTGCTGAGCTTCAGAAGGAGTTGGCGGAGCTTCATGATGAGTTTGCTTCCCAGAAGGCCCAATGGGAAAATGAAAAGGCATCCGTGGAACGGTTATCCGCCCTGCGGGAAGAAATTGAGAATATGAACCGGGAGATCCAGACAGCGCAGCAAAAGTATGATTTAAACCGCGCGGCAGAGTTGCAATACGGAAAGCTTCCCCAGCTTCAGAAGGAACTGGCGGAAGAGGAAGAGAGGGTAAGGAACCAGGATATGAGCCTGGTTCATGAAAGCGTAACAGAAGATGAGATTTCCAGAATCGTATCCAAGTGGACAGGAATCCCGGTGGCCAGACTGACGGAAGGGGAAAGGAATAAAACCCTCCACCTTGATAAGGAGCTTCATAAGAGAGTCATCGGCCAGGACGAGGCAGTAATAAAAGTGACCGAAGCCATTATCCGTTCCAAGGCAGGGATCAAGGATCCTACCAAACCCATTGGCTCCTTCCTGTTTTTAGGACCTACGGGCGTTGGGAAGACAGAACTTGCCAAGGCCTTGGCGGAAGACCTGTTTGACGATGAAAATAACATTGTCAGAATCGATATGAGCGAGTACATGGAAAAGCATTCCGTATCCAGACTGATCGGAGCACCTCCTGGATATGTGGGCTACGATGAAGGCGGCCAGCTGACTGAGGCAGTCAGGAGAAAGCCGTATTCCGTAGTGCTCTTTGATGAGGTGGAAAAGGCTCACCCTGATGTGTTTAACGTACTGCTGCAGGTTCTTGACGATGGACGGATCACAGACTCTTCCGGAAAAACCGTTGACTTTAAAAACACCATTATTATAATGACATCCAACATCGGTTCCCAGTATCTGTTAACCGGTATTGACGAAGCCGGAAGAATCCGGGAGGATGCGGAAGCAATGGTAATGAATGATTTAAGGAACCATTTCCGGCCGGAATTCTTAAACCGTCTTGACGAAATAATCCTGTTCAAGCCTCTTGAAAAGGAAAATATTGCAGGAATCGTTGACCTGCTCCTTGCGGACTTGAACAAACGGATTGAAGACCGGGAACTAAAGATAGAACTGACCGACCAGGCAAAAGAGTTTGTGGTGGAGCAGGGCTATGATCCGGTTTACGGAGCCCGTCCGCTAAAGCGGTACCTGCAAAAGCATGTGGAAACGTTAGCGGCCAGGATCATTCTTGGGGATGAGGTCCGGGCAGGAAATGTAATCGTGATCGACGTGTCGGAAGACGGCCAGAAGCTGATTGCTTATCTGGAATAAGGGAAAACCCTCACGCTTATTTTAAAGGGCGCTGCAAAAGGGATGATCGCTCATCTCCTTTGCTGCGCCCGTATTTTTAAGCCTGCCAAAGAATATCTCTGTTAATGGTACGGTAAAATAATTCACGTATCTCATTTTCGTCACTGGTCTGTCCCAGAATCCACATGAGCTTCGTCACTGTGGCTTCCAGAGTCATATCATAAGCTTCTAAAAGTCCCAGCTCCTTTTTTATGGAATGTCCGACTTCGTACACAGACATATCGCTGCCCTCATTGGTCACCTGGGTGGCCATGACCACGGTTTTACCAAGTTTGATCCACTTTTTAACGGCCTTATAAAAATCACCGGTATCATAGGAGGGGAGGCCGCCGACACCAAAGGATTCTATGATCACCGCATCATAATGCTCTGCCATAAAATCCAGAACGTCAGACCCCATGGAAGGAATCAGTTTCATTAATGCCACATGAGGATTCAGCTTTTGGAAAAACCGAACCTGCCTGGGACAGGAAGCCTTATCATCTACGTAAAACAGCACGTGTCCATCCTGGATCGCGGCAATATATGGAAAATTAATGCTGGAAAAAGCATTGTAGCTCTTGGTGCGCTCCTTTTTCCCTCTGGTGCCTGCAATCACCTTGCCATCAAACGCAATGGTAACGCCATGGGCCTTAGACTCGCTGGCAAACCGGAGACTGTCTGATAAATTCGTGCGGGCATCGGTGTTTTCCATGTCAATGGGCCTTTGGGCTCCGGTGATGACAATGGGCTTTTCCGAATCCTGTACCAGATAGGAAAGGGCTGAGGCTGTATAAGCCATGGTATCCGTGCCGTGGCAGATAACAAAACCATCGTAATCCTTATAATGAGTTTCAATAGCCTTTGCCATGGTAATCCAATGGCTTGGCTGCATATTGGTGCTGTCTATGTTTAGTATCTGCAGGCTGTCTGCCTGGCAGAATTCTGATGCTTCCGGAACATAGGAAAGGATTTCGTCTGTAGTAAGGAGAGGCTTTAAGCCATTGTCACTCCGCTTACAGGCGATGGTGCCCCCTGTTCCAAGCATTAGTATTTTTTTCATACCTTGTACCTCCTAAAGGATTTCAAATTTGATTGTAGCACTGATTACTCCATTCGTACAGGGGTACTTTGCCATGAAAATTCCGCAACTCCCGTTCTCAATGATTCACAATTGGGGATAATTATGATAGAATAAATATGTTAACAGAATAGGAGGAGGAAAAAATGTTTAATATACCTAAAGATCCGGTGATGCTGCTAAGCTATGTCAATACTCAGTTAAGAGATTATTATCCTTCTCTTGAGGAATGCTGCCATAGTCTTGGGATCCAGGAGAATGACCTGACCCTTTCTCTGGCTGCGATTGATTATCATTATAACAGGGAGAGAAATCAGTTTGTATAAAAGGGTCATCGCATCAGCGGTGGTCCTTTTCTGCAATTAAATATCCCGAAGAAAGCTATGAGGTATGCCTCATTGCCCGCATAAGGCGGATCGTGACCGCTTAGACAGGAGGGATTTGTTATGGAAACGATTTTTTTGCAGGCAGTTGATATTTGGAACTGGCTGATTGATCATCTGATTTATATCAACCTGATTCTATCAATTATTATCGTATTTTTTCAGCGCCGTGATCCCAAGGCAGTCTGGACCTGGCTCCTGGCCCTGTATTTTGTTCCCGTATTCGGTATTCTTGTTTATCTGCTTTTGGGCCAGGATATGCGAAAGGGCAAGATGTTCCGGATTAAGGAAGTGGAAGACCGGGTGCGTTATTCCGCAAAGAACCAGGAAGAATTTTTAAAAAGCCATGATATCAGCCTGGTATCGTCTTTGTCCCGTGACTATGAGGATCTTGTGCTGTACAATCTGGAGACTTCCGGATCTGTGCTGACCGTTGATAATACGGTTGAGATTTTTACGGACGGGGAAGAAAAATTTAAAGACTTGAGAATGGAGCTTTCCAATGCAGCCCATTTTATTCATTTGCAGTATTATATTATTAAGGACGATGAAGTGTTTGACTCTATAATTCCCATCCTCATAGAGCGGGCCAGAGCAGGAGTTGAAGTGCGCATTCTCTGCGACGGTATGGGAGGGCGTTTCATGCGTAAGGATAAATGGAACCAGCTCAAGGAAAACGGGGTAAAGGTAGGAATCTTTTTCCCGCCCATACTCGGCAGGCTTCAGCTTCGTGTAAACTACAGAAACCACAGAAAGATCGTGGTCATTGACAACAGGGTCGGATATGTGGGAGGCTTCAACATCGGCCGGGAATATATTTCAAAGGATACCAGGTTCGGTTATTGGAGAGATACCCATTTAAAGCTGCAGGGAGGGTCTGTGCTAAGCCTTCAGATCCGCTTTGCCCTGGACTGGAATTATGCGACAGGAGAAAACCTGTTCCGGAATATGAAATATTTTTGTGAAGATGAAGATGGAAGCTGTCTGGATTTCCTTGGCGTGGTTGACATAAATGACGAGAGAAAACATCTTGGAATCCAGATCATTGCAAGCGGCCCGGATGCAAGGAGCCGCCAGATCCGGGATAATTATATCCGGCTCTTTTCAAAGGCCAGGGATCATATCTACATCCAGACACCTTATTTTGTGCCTGATGATGCTGTGCTTACCGCTTTGTCAGTAGCTGCCCGTTCCGGTGTTGATGTAAGGCTGATGATCCCCTGTAAGCCGGATCATCCTTTTGTTTACTGGGCTTCCTATTCCTATGTGGGGGATTTGATATCTGCCGGGGCCAGGTGCTATACCTATGAAAACGGGTTTCTCCATTCCAAGGGGGTCATGACCGACGGAAAGGTCAGCTCTTATGGCACTGCCAATATGGATATCCGAAGCTTTGAGTTAAATTTTGAAGTAAATGCGGTAATCTATGACGAGGAGACGACCCGCAGGCTGGAAGCTCTGTTCCTGGAGGACCTAAAGGTGTGCAAAGAGATCACAAGAGAGGTGTATGGAGAGAGGAGTCTTTTCATCCGGATCAAGGAACAGGGGAGCAGATTGTTGTCTCCTCTATTATAGAATTCTTTAACATAAGAACATAATATCCCATTAACCGGCGCATAATGAAGGGTATGAAAACACTATCACAATTAAACTTAAAACAACTGCCACTTAATTTTTGCAAATGCGGGGTGACAGGTTGGTGCCTGGAGGTTATCTTTACCTCCACGGAATCCATTTTGCGCCAAGACTGGCGGCTTATGGGGCAGACGTCCCTATTAATGTTTCCTATTTATGGCTGCGGAGCACTTTTAGGTCCCATTGGAGATCTTATTGACCGGTGGGTGAATCCCGGTTCAGGATTTACGGCAAAGAAAGCGGATCTTGCTATCCGCCATGGATTTCTTTACATGGTTCTCATTTTTGTGGCGGAATATTTTGCCGGCTCCCTTTTGCGGGGCAGAGGGATGTGCCCGTGGGATTATACGGGGCGAAACTCCAACATAGACGGGCTGATCCGTCTGGACTTTGCACCGTTGTGGTTTGCCACAGGACTGTTGTTTGAACAAATTACAAAAAAGAAAGGCGGGTAGTATTGTAATTAAAGTCACCATTTTATATAATAGATGAAATGGAGGGCTAGACCAATGATACGTTTTATTCTTGTAGCAGCAACAGTCATCATATTTTTGATTTTAAGCATTCCGGTCATTATTTTCGAATGGCTGACCGGTAAAAAGGACCGCCGCCAGCGGGATATCCAGAGCCTGGCGGTGGTCCAATGGATTTTCCGGATCATTCTTCATATGGCAGGCGTGAGCATCACGGTTAAGGGTAAGGAGAATATACCTTCAGACCGGGCCGTTTTGTACGTTGGAAATCACAGGAGCTATTTTGATATTCTTGTAGGTTATGTCACGGTTCCCGACCTTATGGGATTTGTGGCAAAAAAAGAAATGGAGAAGATTCCTCTGCTTTCCACCTGGATGAAGTATGTAAACTGTCTGTTTCTAGACAGGAAGAATTTAAAAGAAGGCTTAAAGACCATACTCACAGGAATCGATCAGGTAAAACGAGGTGTTTCTGTCTGGATCTTCCCGGAAGGTACCAGGAACCGGGAGGAGAGTCCCTTAGATCTCATTCCTTTTAAGGAAGGAAGCCTTAAAATTGCGGAAAAAAGCGGCTGTCCGGTAGTACCGGTTGCAATTACCGGAACTGCGGAGGTGTTTGAGCGGCAATTTCCCCGCATGCTTCCCTCTCAAGTGACGATTGAATTTGGCAAGCCCTTTTATACAAAGGAATTGGAACCGGAATTTCGGAAATTCCCAGGCGCTTATGTAGAGAATCAGATAAAGGCCATGCTGGAAGCAGAACTGAAAAGCCAGGGAAAGATTTCTGACAGGGCTTAAGCACATATCAGATAAGAAAAAGGAATGATAAGACCCATGAAGACATTGGATTTACAGGAAATCAGAAAACAGCTTGACGGGATTGACCGTGAGATTGTATCGTTATTTGAAAAGCGGATGGCGCTTAGCGGCCAGGTGGCTGAATATAAGATTGAAACAGGTAAGCAGGTTTATGACAAGGAAAGGGAGCAGCAGAAGATCGAGGCTGTGACCGGTATGGTGGAAGATGAATTCCATAAACAGGCGGTAAGGGAGCTGTTCACTCAGATGATGACCATTAGCCGCCATTTCCAGTACAAGCTTATGGCGGAACACGGACTTAAGGCGGAATATGATTTCCGGCCGGTAAAGAGTATTTCAGTCAATCATGCACGGGTGGTGTATCAGGGAGTGGAAGGCGCCTACACCCACGAGGCGGCACTAAAATATTTTGGAGCCGATGCAGATATTTACCATGTGGACTCCTGGGAAGATGCCATGAAAGAGGTGGAGGCAGGAGCAGCTGATTATGCGGTTCTGCCCATTGAGAATTCCTCTGCAGGGGCGGTTACCCATAATTATGACTTACTTATAAAATATCACAATTACATTGTGGCGGAAACCTTCCTTTCCGTAGACCATGCGCTGCTTGGGCTTTCGGAGGCAAAGGAGGGGGACATCCAAACGGTGTTTTCCCACCCACAGGCCCTTATGCAGTGCTCTGAATTTTTAAATGCCAACAGGGACTGGAGGCAGATCAGCGTGGAGAATACTGCCATAGCTGCCAAAAAGGTCTTTGAGGATGGTGATCCGTCCCAGGCGGCGGTGGCCAGTGAGATCGCAGGGGAAATTTACGGGCTGAAGGTTTTAAAATCTTCCATCAACCATAATAAAAACAATACGACCCGGTTCATCATCCTGTCAAAGGAGCCGGTATACCGGGAAGATGCGGGAAAAATAAGCATAAGCTTTGAACTGCCCCATAAGAGCGGTTCTCTTTATAATATGCTGAGCAATTTTATCTATAACGGGGTCAACATGATGATGATCGAGTCCAGGCCCATTCTTGGAAGGAACTGGGAATACCGGTTTTTTATAGATATTGAGGGGAATTTAAGTGATGCCTCCATTCAGAATGCCTTAAAGGGAATCTCTGAAGAGGGAAGCAATATGAGGGTTTTGGGAAATTATTAGAGGCTGTGTGACTTATTATTCTACAGAAGGAAAAAGGTTGAAAGAACAGCATCTTTCAACCTTAAATTTGTGAATCAGCTGGATGTGTCCGCATATCTGCCTGATTCATTTAGGAGGCAAATTATGAAATCCCAGGAATTGATTTTGTACCGTAATTTGAATCATCGTGAACTTTTTGACAAGATCGCCGGGCTCCTGAGCCTGGAATCGGGGTCGGAAAGAGAAACAATGCCGGATTCCTATGCCTGCGCCGGTCAGCTCATTGAGCTGGCGGCTTCCTATGGCTTTGAGGGGAATCTCTGGCATTGTTTTTTAGCATTCTGCCTTGCAAACAATGAAAATGCCTATAGTACCTCCTGTGAGATCGTAGGCCCCATCGAAGGGACTTTAAATGAACTGGCTGCTCATGATTTCCGGGTCATAAAGGATTTGTTTGATCATGACATCCGAAAACTGGACCGTTTAAACCGGGGAGAGGGGATATGGACCGCCCTTTCCGATTACCAGACGGCAGATGGCAGCAGTAAGATCTATAATAAGAGGATCAGGGACCAGATCGTTGCCCTGGCCGTTGCCTTGGAAGAAGCTGAGGATGAGGCTGTTTTTGCTTCTGAGATAACAGAGTTTTACCGCAGGTTCGGAGTAGGGAAGTTCGGCCTTAATAAAGCCTTCCGCATCGAGGAGGCAATCGGCGAGCCTCAGATCCTTCCTATCACCAGCATTGAACATGTCCATTTAGATGACATCATCGGCTACCAGCTCCAAAAGCAGAAGCTGATCGAAAATACGGAGGCTTTCTTAAACGGGCGGGCTGCCAATAACGTCCTGCTGTTCGGTGACAGCGGAACCGGAAAATCCTCCAGCATTAAGGCCATGCTCAATGAATATTATGACAGAGGGCTTCGGATCATCGAGGTCTATAAGCATCAATTCAAATCCCTTTCAAAGGTCCAGGAACAGGTGAAGGATCGGAATTACAAATTTATTATTTACATGGATGACCTATCCTTTGAGGATTCTGAATTGGAGTATAAGTATTTAAAGGCGATCATTGAAGGCGGCCTTGGGAAAAAGCCGGGTAATGTGCTGATTTATGCCACTTCCAACCGCAGGCATCTCATACGGGAAAAATTCAGTGACAAAAGGGAGCTGGATGATGACTTACATAATAATGACACCGTCCAGGAAAAGCTTTCCCTGGTGGCCCGCTTTGGTGTGACCATCTATTACGGCTCGCCGGACAGAAGAGAGTTCCAGGAGATCGTAGGGGCGCTGGCCGCCCGCAGCGATATAAACATGTCTCTGGAAGAATTGTATGCAAAAGCAAATATATGGGAACTAAACCACGGAGGCTTATCAGGCAGAACGGCAAGCCAGTTTATTACACACCTTTTGGGAACAACTGAAAAGAAAGATGATATTTAAAAAGCTGATGACGAATGGGCAGTAAGGAGGAAAGGTATGGCAATACGATTATTTGCCGCCATTGATGTTGGATCGTTTGAACTGGAGCTTGGTATCTATGAGATTTCTGCTAAGACAGGAATCCGTAAGGTGGACCATGTCCGTCATGTCATTGCTCTTGGAAGGGACACCTATAATGATGGAAAGATCAGCTATGAGCTGGTGGAGGAGATGTGTCAGGTCATAAAGGATTTTGCGGATATCATGCAGTCTTATAAGGTGATCGGGTACCGGGCCTACGCAACCAGTGCTCTGCGGGAAGCGAAAAACAGCCGGATCGTGCTGGATCAGATCCGGGTGAGGACCGGTATCGAAGTGCGGGTCATCAGCAACTCCGAGCAGCGATTTATCAGTTATAAGGCCATCGCCTCAAAGGATGCGGAATTCCATAAGATCATACAAAAAGGTACAGCCATTGTGGATGTGGGCTTTGGAAGCATGCAGGTTTCCCTTTTCGACAGGGATGCCCTGGTTTCCACCCATAACCTGATGTTAGGTGTCTTAAGGATCCGTGAAATGATGGGGACCGTACAAGTCGATAACCAGATGCAGAATACCCTGATCGAGGAAATGGTGGATAATGAACTATATACATTCCGCAAGGTTTACTTAAAGGACAGGGAGATCAAAAATCTGATCGGGATAGGAGAAAGCATCCTATATCTGTCCCGGGGCAGCCGCGGCGGAAAGCCAGTGGAGCGGGTCACTGCAGAGGAATTCGCGTTTTTTTATGAAAAAATTGTAGAAATGTCCTTAGACCAGATTCAGGAACGGTTTGGAGTTAATTCGGAATACGCATCCCTCCTGGTTCCGGCGGCTATCATCTTTAAACGAGTTTTGGAACTGACCAAGGCAGAGCTTTTCTGGATTCCGGGAATCCGCTTATGCGACAGCATTGCCGCCGAATTTGCAGAGGAGACAAAGGCAGTGAAATTCAACCATGATTTTTCCGAGGACATTCTTGCGGCCTCCCGCAATATGGCAAAGCGCTATAAATGCCATGGTCCTCATACGGTGAATATGGAAAAATTCGTGGTAGATATCTTTGACAGCATGAAGAAATATCACGGAATGGGAAAGAGAGAGAGGCTTCTTTTGCAGATTGCCGCCATCCTTCACGCCTGCGGCAAATTTATCAGCATGAGAAACCCCAGCGAATCTGCCTACCATATCATCATGTCAACAGAGATCATCGGTCTGTCCCATATGGAGCGGGAGATCATCGCCAATGCGGTCCGCTACAATGGGGTGGAATTTGATTATAACAGGATCCATTTAAGCGAAGAGGTGTTCCGGAATACAAAAGGAGAATTTTCTCATGAGGACAGCATCATACTTGTGGGAAAGCTGACAGCCATTTTAAGGCTTGCCAATTCCCTGGACCGCAGCCACAAGCAGAAGCTGTCAGACACCCATATGAGCGTAAAGAACGGACAGTTGGTGGTGACCGTCTCTTATGAGGGCGATATTACCCTGGAATCCATGGCATTCCGGCAAAAAGCAGATTTTTTTGAAGAAATATTCGGTATAAGGCCCATATTAAAACAGAAGAGGAGGTTATCCTGATGACAGGCACCGATGAAATATACAACAATCCTGAGAATTATGTAAACCGGGAACTGAGCTGGATCGAATTCAATTACCGCGTGCTCAGTGAAGCGAGAGATAAAAACCTTCCTCTTTTTGAACGGCTGAAGTTTTTAAGCATCACAGCCTCAAACTTGGATGAATTCTATATGGTCCGGGTGGCTTCCTTAAAGGATATGGTCCATGCTAAATATACAAAGCCGGATATTGCAGGCCTAAAACCGTCGGAACAGCTTGAAAAGATCAGCGTGCGGACTCATGAGCTGGTTGCTTTGCAGTATTCTACTTATAACCGTTCTCTTCTGCCTGCATTAAAACAGAATGGACTCCGGGTGGTTCAGGTCCATGAGGACCTAAGCGAAAAAGAGGGAAGCTATGCGGACAGCTATTTTGAAAGAAATGTATATCCGGTGCTCACTCCCATGGCTGTGGATTCATCCAGGCCATTTCCGCTGGTCCGAAACAAATCCTTAAACATCGCGGCTCTCCTTCAGAAAAAAAGCGGGGAAGATGAACTGGAATTTGCCATGGTCCAGGTACCTAGCGTTCTTCCGAGGATCGTTGAGCTTCCCACCGGAAAAAAGGATGAACGGGCGGTCATTTTATTGGAACAGATCATTGAACGGAATATCGGCAGCCTGTTTTTAAATTACAACGTCATTACCGCCCATCCCTTCCGCATCATGAGAAATGCAGATCTTACCATAGATGAGGAAGAAGCGGAGGACCTTCTGGAGGAGATCCAGAAACAGCTTAAGAAACGGCAGTGGGGCGAGGCTATCCGTCTGGAAGTGGAAGAAAAGATGGATAAACGACTGTTAAAAATACTGAAACGGGAATTAAGCATCAGCTCCGCCGATATCTTTGAGATCGCAGGTCCTCTGGATCTGACCTTTCTCATGAAGATGTACGGAATGAAAGGCTTTAACCATCTAAAGGCAGTTCCCTATATTCCCCAGCAGGTTCCAAGGCTTATGAACGAGGACGACATATTTACCAACATCCGCGGAGGCGACATTTTGCTTCATCATCCTTATGAGACCTTTGACCCTGTGGTAAATTTTGTAAAAACCGCAGCCAGTGACCCTGAAGTCCTGGCGATCAAGCAGACCCTTTACAGGGTCAGCGGAAATTCCTCCATCATTGCCGCTTTGGCAGAGGCCGCCGACAATGGCAAGCAGGTATCGGTGCTGGTGGAACTAAAGGCCCGCTTTGATGAGGAAAATAATATCAACTGGGCAAAAAAGCTGGAGAAGTCCGGCTGTCATGTCATCTATGGACTGGTAGGTTTAAAGACTCACAGCAAGATCACTCTGGTGGTACGCAGAGAAGAGGATGGCATCCGCCGTTATGTTCATTTAGGCACCGGAAACTATAACGATTCCACAGCAAAGCTTTATACGGATCTTGGCCTTATGACCTGCAACCCTCAGATCGGGGAAGATGCCACCGCCGTATTCAACATGCTGTCAGGCTATTCCGAGCCGCTTCACTGGAATAAGCTGGTGATGGCTCCTATCTGGCTGCGGGCCAGATTCTTAAGGCTGATCCGCAGGGAGACGAAAAATGCAGAAAACGGGAAAACGGCTCATATCATGGCCAAGATGAACTCCCTTTGCGATAAGGAAATCATAGCGGCCCTTTATGAGGCCTCCTGCGCAGGAGTGAAGATCGAATTGATCGTCCGCGGGATATGCAGCTTAAAGGCGGGAGTTCCGGGCTTAAGTGAAACAATTAAGGTCCATTCCATTGTTGGTAATTTCCTGGAGCATTCCCGGATCT
Organism: Lacrimispora sphenoides JCM 1415; assembly: GCF_900105615.1. NCBI lineage: Bacteria > Bacillati > Bacillota > Clostridia > Lachnospirales > Lachnospiraceae > Lacrimispora > Lacrimispora sphenoides. The sequence goes on from NZ_LT630003.1 coordinate 4,943,668, forward strand.
TCTATTTTGAAAATGACAACAGTCCGGAGCTGTATATGGGAAGCGCCGACTGGATGCCAAGAAACTTAGACCGAAGGGTGGAGATCATGTTCCCTGTAGAAGATGAAATGCTGCAGGAGCAGATCATCCATCTCCTTAAGGTGCAGTTTCAGGATAATGTGAAGGCTCATATCTTAAAAGCCGACGGAACCTATGAGAAACCTGATAAAAGGGGCAAGGTCCTGGTCAACAGCCAGGAGATGTTCTGTGAAGAGGCCATCCAGAATGTGAAAGCGGAGCTTGGCAAGTTGGATCCGGTAGGCAGCCGGGTGTTTATTCCTACGGAAAGTCAGGAGTAAGCCAATGGAAGTGTGCCCCATAGTTACCGAATTATAGCTTTTTTGTAAGAAAATAGTAAGGCAAAGATACCTTTCTTGTGGTAAAATGGATGCAGGATTTTTCTCATAAAAAGAGAAAAGCCGCTTACATAACGACAAGGGAGGTATTTTCATGTCCGAGACAATAAGCATTTTGGTTGTGGATGATGAGAAAGAGATTGCAGACCTGGTGGAGATCTATCTGGTCAGTGATGGCTATAAAGTATATAAAGCGAATAATGCGGAAGAAGGACTGGGAGTTCTGGAAAAGACCCAGATCCATCTGGTACTTTTAGACATCATGATGCCAGGAATGGATGGCCTGCAAATGTGTAAAAAAATACGGGAGACCAATAACATTCCCATCATCATGCTCAGCGCCAAGTCCACGGATCTGGACAAAATACTGGGACTTGGAACCGGGGCAGATGACTACGTGACAAAACCCTTTAACCCTCTGGAGCTGACGGCACGGGTAAAATCCCAGCTTCGCCGTTATACCCAGTTAAACCCCAACAGTGCGGTAAATGAAGCTGCTAAGAATGAAATCGCAATAAGAGGACTGACCATTAACAAGGATAACCATAAGGTGACTGTTTATGGGGAAGAGATTAAGCTCACCCCCATTGAGTTTGACATCCTTTACTTACTGGCCTCTAATCCCGGAAGAGTGTTCAGCACCGATGAGATCTTTGAAAAGGTGTGGAATGAAAAGGTTTATGAGGCAAACAACACAGTTATGGTACATATCAGACGGCTGCGGGGAAAGATGAAAGAGGATACCAGACAGAACAAGATCATCACCACTGTTTGGGGGGTAGGATACAAAATTGAAAAGTGATCTTAACCGTCGTTTTCATACCCGGGTCATTGCCAATATTTTTTACAGTGCAGTCGTCACGGTCCTGATCGAGATATTTCTGGTAACCAATGTATCTTTGGTAGCCTCCTACATGAGAAACACACAAAAGGATAATGCATTTGTTGAGATGCTCACATCCTTTGATGTAGTAGTGATCCTGATTTATGTGATTTTCGGGATCGGAATATTCACGGTCACCTTTCTCCTTCTCCAGGAAAAGTCCATGCGTTACATCAGCCGGATTTCTGATGCCATGCAGAGCATTTCTGAGGGAGATTTAAATATTACGGTTGACATTGAAGGGGATGATGAATTCTCTGTCATGGCTGCCAGTTTAAATAAGATGGTGGAAGATTTAAGAGGCCTCATGGATAAGGAACGGGAAGCGGAGCGTACCAAGAACGAGCTTATTACCAATATTGCTCATGACTTAAGGACACCCTTAACCTCCATCATCGGGTATCTGGAACTTTTGTCCGGAGAAACTAAGCTTGATCCGGAAGTCCAGAAAAAGTACATAGGGATTGCATACGTAAAGACAAAGCGGCTGGAAAAGCTGATTGAGGACTTATTCGGATTTACAAAGCTGAACTATGGGAAGATCTCCATGCACGTAGCCAAGGTGGACGTGGTGAAGCTCTTAAGTCAGCTGTTGGAAGAATTTTATCCCAGTTTTGTGGATAAGAACCTATCTTATGAGCTTCAAAGCAATGTTCCCGCCCAGATGATCTCGGCGGATGGCAACCTTCTGGCCCGTCTGTTTGACAATCTGATCAACAATGCCATCAAATACGGAGCGGATGGAAAGCGCATCCTGGTAAAGGTCCATGGCAGCGAAGAACTGGTTACCATTCAGGTGATCAATTACGGTTACGTGATCCCGGAGGAAGAGCTGCCTCTTATCTTCAATAAGTTTTACCGCGTGGAACAGTCCCGGTCTACCAATACAGGGGGAACGGGGCTGGGGCTTGCCATTGCAAAGAATATTGTGGATATGCACGGCGGAACCATTCATGTGACCAGTGATTTATCCGGAACGGTATTTACGATTAAGCTGCAGGTGGATTTTGATATTAATAAAGAGAACTTTGGAAAGATAGGGTGACAGAGAATGAAATTCAGAAAGATATCCCTGATTTGTGCCATGGTTGTCACCATAGCAGGCAGCGTTACGCTGCCTGCTTTCGGTATGGCAAATGAAACACCGGCCGGAATGGATACAGGGAATTCCTTTGCAGACGGAAATTATGCGGCTACGAATTCCGGGGTTTCCATGGATGTTTCCTATGGATATGAGGGAAATGCAAAAAGCGGACGTTACGTACCGGTAAATTTTTCATTAAAAAACCAGCTGGATTCCGAATTTCAGGGAACGGTACAGGCGATTGCCATGGAATCGGATTATGACATTTACCAATACGAGTACCCGGTTACCTTAAAGGCTTTTGAAGCCTCGGAGGAATCCTTGGATATTCCGGTGGGAAGGGCAGATGTTCTTTATGTGAAGCTTCTGGACTCCCAGGGAAAAGAGCTGATACGCAAACGCTTAAAAATGAATGTTACGGCAGATATTGCAGAACTGTTTGTGGGGGTTTTATCTGATGAGCCGGATACTCTTTCCTATATGGATGGGGTGGGGGTGAATTACAGCTCTGTCAGGATCAAGACCTTTGAGATGGATACAGAAAAGATGCCGGATAATGTCATCGGTCTGGACCTTTTAGATGTGCTGGTCATTACGGATTACGATACAAAAAGGCTGTCCACAGACCAGGTGTCTGCAATTTGGGAATGGGTGAAAGGAGGAGGGATCCTTCTTCTGGGAACCGGCAGCCGGGTGGATGATACCCTTTATGCCTTCCGATCTGATATCCTTGAAGATGATTATGCACCTCCATCGGAAAAATCCGTGGACATGGGAGTGGAATATTCCTCCAATGGTCCTGGAGATTCCTTCATGAAACTGGTTTGTGCAGACGTTTCCTTAAAAGGTGGAGCAGGAGTGCTTTCCAATGATGAATTCCCGGTCCTTACTTCTGTATCAAAGGGAAAAGGAAAGGTAGGCGTTGCTGCCTATGATTTTGTGGATATCGCTTCCTTTTGCCAGGTCCAGCGTTCCTATGTAGATAAGCTTTTTACGGCGCTTTTGGGAGAAACCAAGTTAAATGATTTGTCCTCCTACCTATACAGCGGAAATTCCGGCCAGTTCTGGTCCGTGCAGAATATGTTAAATACCGGAAACTTAGATAAGCTGCCGAACCTGGTGGTTTATGCTGCAGTGATCCTGGGATATATTGTGCTGGTGGGCCCGGGGCTGTACCTGTTTTTGAAAAAGCAGGAGCGGAGAAGGTATTACCGGACCGCGGTTGCAGCAGTTTCCCTGGCCTTTGCGGCAATCGTATACTTAATGGGAGTAGGAACCAGGTTTAAGGATACCTTTTTTACCTATGCGACCATACTGGATACTAGGTCGGACTATGTAGACGAATATACTTATATCAACATGAGGACGCCTTATAATAAGGCATATACCATTGCCCTGGATCCGTCATATGATCTGCTTCCCATCACCAGAAGCAGTTCCTATGAGATGAAGCCGGTTCCCAGATTTATGGGAAATGAGGACTATAAGGTGAATATATCCTATGGGGAAACGGACACCAGGGTTTCGGTCCAGAACGCAGCAGCATTTACCCCCAAGTATTATTCCTTAAGGAAACGGACTTCCAATACAGAGCATAAGGGCCTTATCGGTGACATCACCTTGTTCGAGGGGAACATATATGGCACTGTGACCAATGAATATCCTTTCCAGGTAGAAAAGGTTGGAATCCTGATGTACGGGAAAATGGTGGTCATTGAAGAGTTAAAGCCAGGAGAGACCATGAATTTAAACGGGCTTCCTGTCATCAATTATCCCATTAACAATTCCTTCCTGGTATCTGCCCGGGTAACGGGAAGCTATCAGTATCCCAAAGCGGACATCGAGGATCCGGCTTACATGCTGGCTTTATCAAGGACCAACATTTTAAGCTTTTATCTTGATAAATATTCCTCATTCTATAATCCGGAGGCCAGAATCGTGGCTTTCAGCAAGGACCAGTCAGACAGCCAGTTCCTTGCCGGAGGGAATTATGAAACTTTCGGCATGTCCATGTTTACATCTACCATTAATGTAAAGACAAAGAACAATGGAGAGACCTCCCGGTCCGCCCTCATGAAAACACCTACGGTGGTAAGCGGGCAGTATTATGCGGATTCCAACGCCATTTACGGCGTAGACCCGGTAGCTCTGGAGTATTTTCTTGGAAATGATCTGGAGGTGGAAACGCTGACCTTTGAAAACCTCTCTGACGAGTTTTTAAACAGCGAAAGCTTTTACTACGCCACCATCTTTAAAGGAAATATTTATTTCTACAATCACGACACTGGAAATTACGATGCCATGGACCCCAATAAATCGGTTTATAAAGCCTGGGAACTGACCCCTTATCTGTCTCCCGGCAACACGCTGACTGTAAAGTATGTATGTGACAATACATCTGAGAATAATTGGTATGTGACTCTGCCAATGCTGACAGTGGCAGGAAGGGATAAATGATGTTAGAGATTAAGGATTTGCGGAAAAAGTTTGGAAAATTCCATGCCTTAAACGGCCTGGATCTTCGTATCCCCCAGGGATCTCTTTATGGCTTCGTAGGACCTAACGGAGCAGGAAAGACCACCACCATCAAGATCATGACAGGGCTTCTTTTTGCCGACAGCGGCCAGGTGATGATCGATGGCGTGGATGTGTCCGGGGGATTAGATAAATTAAAAATGAAAATCGGCTATGTGCCGGATTTTTTCGGCGTATATGACAATTTAAAAGTCAACGAATATATGGAGTTTTTTGCTTCCTGCTATGGAATCGACGGGCTTAAGGGCAGGACCCGGTATATGACCCTTTTAGAGCAGGTAGGGCTGGAGGATAAGGTGAATTTTTACGTAGACAGCTTATCGAGAGGTATGAAGCAGCGGCTCTGCCTGGCAAGGGCTCTGATCCACGATCCCCTTTTGCTGGTCCTTGATGAACCGACCTCAGGGCTGGACCCAAGAACCAGGTTTGAATTTAAGGAGATCTTAAAGGAATTAAAGGAACAGGGGAAGACCATATTCATCAGTTCCCATGTACTTTCCGAGCTTTCCGAGCTGTGTACGGACATTGGGGTCATTGACCAGGGAAAGATGATCTTAAGCGGCAGCATGGAGGAGATTCTACGCAGGGTCAATGCTACCAACCCTCTGATCATTTCTGTTCTTGGAAATAAGGATAAGGCGCTGACCATCTTAAAAAGCCAGCCCTGTGTCCAGACCATAGCGGTGAAAGACGAGGACATCCGGGTGAATTTCATTGGAGATAACCAGGATGAGGCTCTTCTTTTGCAACAGCTGGTGGATGCCGAGGTGCTGGTACATGGTTTCTACAGGGAGCAGGGAAGCTTGGAATCCCTGTTTATGCAGATCACGGATCATGATAAAGAAAAGGCGGTGCTTGTACATGAAATTGAATCCGGTTTATAAGCGGGAGACAACGGTCAGCTCCAGAAGCTTCCGTCTTGCGCTGATCCTGGCGATTTTTAATACGATTCTGGCTTTGGTAGTTTTGCTTAATATGTACTCCGTAGTGGAGCGGGTAAAGCTGACTGCGGAGATCCAGTATTCTTCATTTACCAATTTGTACATATTCGTGGCTGCAGTGGAATTTGTAATGCTGATGTTCATCATGCCGGCGCTGACCGCAGGAAGCATCAGCGGAGAGAGGGAACGCCAGACTCTTGACCTTCTTCTTACCACGACCTTAAAGCCATGGGAGATCATATGGGGAAAGTTTACCTCATCCTTTAGCACCATGTTCCTCATGATCATGTCCAGTTTTCCTCTTCTGGCCGTATCCTTTGTATATGGGGGAGTGATGATTTATGACGTAGTACTCTTGCTTTTTTGCTACCTGGCAGTGGCCCTTCTCTGCGGAAGCATGGGAATCTGTTTTTCCACCCTGTTCAAGCGGTCGACCATCGCCACAGTAGTAAGCTATGGAGTTCTGGTCCTCATTGGCGCAGGTACCTATGCGGTCAATGTCTTTGCCCTTTCCATGGCCCGGATGAACATAAGCAGCACCTATGCCATGACTGTGGGAGGTATGGCGGATCAGACCAGTTCCGGTGCATGCTTGTATCTGCTTCTGCTAAACCCGGTAGCTACCTTCTATGCAATGATCAATGGTCAGACAGGGGATAGTCAGGTGGTAAGAAGTTTAAACAGCTGGTTCGGCCCTCATCCGGATAACTTTATCATGGAAAACTGGGTGGTCTTAAGCATTTTTATCCAGCTGGCCCTGGCTGCAATATTCATGTTCATCGCCGTAAAGGCCATTAGTCCGTCTAAAGGAAAAAAGATAAGAAAAATAAAATGACAGGAGGTTTTTATGCTTACGATCGGATGTCACCTGTCTTCCTCAAAAGGCTATTTTACCATGGGGAAGGAGGCTATAAAGATTGATGCCAACACCTTTCAGTTTTTTACAAGGAATCCCAGGGGAACCAAGGCCAAGGCCATGAACCCTGATGATGTGAATCGTTTCCTGGCCTTTGCCATGGAACATGGAATAACCCGGATCCTGGCCCATGCGCCTTACACTTTAAATGCCTGCTCCGCGGATGAAGGGCTTCGGACCCTTGCCAGGGATACCATGAAGGATGATTTAGACCGTATGGAATACACTCCCGGAAACTGCTACAATTTCCACCCGGGAAGCCACGTGGGACAGGGAACAGAGGACGGGATCCGTTATATTTCAGACATGCTGAATCAGGTTCTGACACCCAAACTTCATACCACCGTCCTTTTAGAGACCATGTCCGGCAAGGGCAGCGAGGTAGGACGGGAATTTGAAGAGTTACGGGAGATCCTGGACCGTGTGGAGCAAAAGGATCATATGGGCATCTGCCTGGATACGTGCCACGTATGGGATGCAGGCTATGATATTGCCGGTGATCTGGACGGAGTCTTAAACCGGTTTGACCGGATTATCGGCCTGGACAGATTAAAGGCGATCCATTTAAATGACAGCCAGAACCCTCTTGGGGCTCACAAGGACCGTCATGCAAAAATCGGAGAAGGCTTTATTGGTTATGAGGCTCTGAAGCGGATGACGGTTCACCCGGCTTTAAAGGGCCTTCCTTTTTATCTGGAAACGCCCAATGACCTTTCCGGGTACGCAAAAGAAATTTCCATGATGAGAGGAACAGTATAGCCAACCGATTAATGGTGTAGTATAATGAGCGAAAGAGAGTGAAGATGAGTTTACTCATCGGCACGAACGGCGAATGACGATCAGGAACCGCAGGTTCATGATATAATGAGCGAAAGAGAGTGAAGATGAGTTCACTCATCGAATAAAAACCGTTAAGGAGGAAATGACATGGGAATTGTTAAGGCACTTACTACCGCAGTAGGAGGTTCACTGGCAGACCAGTGGCTTGAAGTGATAGAAGCAGGCAATATGGGAGATCAGACCGTATTCACCAGCGGAGTGAAAATCCGGAAGGGATCCAATACAAAGAGCACAGAATATACGGTATCTGATGGTTCCGTCATTCATGTTTACCCCAATCAGTTCATGATTTTGGTCGATGGCGGAAAGGTGATTGATTACACCGGAGAACCAGGTTATTTTACCGTGAAAAATTCTTCCCTTCCATCCCTCTTTAACGGTCAGTTCGATGAGGCCATAAAGGAATCCTTTGACCGGATCCGTTTCGGCGGCCAGACACCCACTTCCCAGAGGGTGTATTTCATCAACTTACAGGAGATTAAAGGGATTAAGTTCGGTACTCCCAATCCCATCAACTATTTCGATCAGTTTTATAATGCGGAATTGTTTTTGCGGGCCCACGGTACGTATTCCATCAAGGTAACAGACCCTCTGTTGTTCTATGGGGAAGCCATACCGAAAAATGCTTCCCGGGTCGAGGTAGATGACATCAATGCCCAGTATTTATCTGAATTTTTAGAGGCTCTTCAGTCATCGATCAACCAGATGTCCGCCGATGGCATCCGGATCTCCTATGTAGCTTCAAAAGGAAGAGAGTTGGGACAGTATATGGCGGGTGTCCTTGACGACCAGTGGAAGGATCAGAGAGGAATCGAGATCCAGTCCGTGGGAATCGCCAGTATTTCCTATGATGAGGAATCAAAGAAGCTGATCCAGATGCGCAACCAGGGCGCCATGCTAAGCGATCCCGGGGTCAGGGAGGGCTATGTGCAGGGAGCAGTGGCCAGAGGCCTTGAAGCGGCAGGAAGCAATGCCAATGGTTCCATGGCAGGATTTATGGGTATGAACATGGGTATGAATACTGGCGGCGGCTTTATGGGAGCAGCCTCAAATGCCAATTATCAGCAGATGCAGATGAACCGGGCCCAGCAGGAAAATTCCATGGAACGGACCCCGGCAGGCGGAGCGGGTAAGGCCGAAAGCCCTTCGGAAAGCCAATGGACCTGCGGCTGCGGAAGTGTGAATACAGGAAAATTCTGTCCGGAATGCGGAAACCCAAAGCCGGCAGGAACATGGACCTGTGAATGTAAAACTGTAAACAATGGCAGATTTTGTTCGGAGTGTGGAAAACCAAGACCATGAGTGAGATCATAAGCTATAAATGTCCAAATTGCGGCGGGCCGCTTATCTTTGATCCGAAAAAGCAGAAGTATGCTTGTGAATACTGCTTATCAGAATTCAACCAGAAGGAAACAGAGAGCGGGGAGCCGCAGGAGCCTAAGGCAGAAAAGAAAAGCAGGGAGCCTGAGGCTCCCAAGGCAAAGAAACAGGACGGAGAGCCTGTCCTTTATACCTGCCCAAGCTGCGGTGCCGAGATCGTAACGGATGAGACCACTGCAGCCACCTTCTGCTACTATTGCCATAACCCGGTGATCTTATCGGGCAGGCTGACCGGGGAATTCCATCCGGATTATGTGGTTCCATTTGCAATGGAAAAGAAGCGGGCCGTGGAAATCTTTGAGCAATGGATGAAAAAGAAACGGTTTGTTCCAAAAGCTTTTTACAGTGAAAACCAGATCGAGAAGATTTCCGGTGTATATTTTCCTTACATGCTTTACAGCTGCCGGGCGGAGGGAAGCCTGAATGCAAAAGCAGACCGTCTGCGGGTCTGGGTAAGCGGTGACCGCCGTTATACGGAAACTCAGACCTATGATGTCCGCAGGGAGGGCTCTATGCCCGTAAAATTCGTGCCACGTAATGCCCTCAAGAAGTCCAACCGGGAGCTGGTGGAGGGCGTTCTGCCGTTTGAAACGGAGAAGATGAAGCCCTTTTCCATGGGGTATCTATCCGGCTTTGTGGCAGAACGGCGGGACATGGGAGAGCAGGAATTCTCTGAGGATGTAAAGTCAGAGGTACGCCTGTTTGCCGAGCAGTCCTTAAAAAACAGCATTACCTCCTATGATTCTGTGAGGGTTCAGAATCAATCCGTCCGCCTGGAGGACGAACGATGGGAGTATGCACTTTTGCCGGTGTGGACTCTAACCTACCACGACGGGGCAAAGGACCAGATGTATTATTTTACAGTGAATGGGCAGACCGGTAAGGTATGCGGTAAGCTTCCTGTGGACCGGAACAAACTGATGCTTCTGTTTATGGAAATATTCCTGCCCGTATTTCTTGCTATGCTGATTGTGGGGTATCTGATATGATGAAAACAAACGGACTGTTCCTTCGGATAAGCAAGGTAACCGTTTTACTGTTCATGGTTCTTCTGTTTCTGATCATTCTTTCCGGTGGCATGAAAGCTTTTGCCGAAAGCCAAAGCCCGGGAGGTGCATCAGGGGAAAAGCGGGTATATGATGAAGCCGGACTATTTTCCCAGGAAGAAATAGAGACATTTGAAACTCAGATCCAGGCGATGAGAAAAGAAATGAACATGGATGTGGTGATCACAACCACAGACCAGGCAGGTGGAAAGTCGGCCGGACAATATGCGGAGGATTTCTACATAAGAGGAGCCTACGGGGTTGGAAAGGATTACAGCGGGGTATTGTTCCTGATCGACATGGATAACAGGGAGCTTTACATCCTTCCGGTAGGAAAGATGAACCGCTTCTTAACGGATAAGCGCTGGAATTCCATTCTGGATTCCGCTTATGACGAGATAAGTAATCAGAATTACGGAGCTTGTGCCGGGAGCTTTCTGGACGGTGTGACCAAATATTACAAGGCCGGAATTCCCGGAGGACAGTATAATTATGATAAAGAGACAGGAAAAATAAGTGTTTACCGCAGCATCCGGTGGTATGAGGCAGCCCTGGCGGCCCTTATCGGGCTTATTGCAGCGGCCTCAGCCTGTAGGGGAGTAACCAGCCGGTATTCCATGAAAAAGGAGAGAGGCGGGGCTAAGAACTCGCTGATGGCCTATCGTGCAAACTGTCAGTTCCGGTATTCGGACCAGTTCGACCATTTGGTGAACAAAACCGTGACCTATATGATCATTCCACGGAATCAGGGGAATACAGGCGGGGGCGGCGGCGGTTTTTCCTCCGGCGGCAGGAGTACTACCCATACCTCCTCTGGACGTACTATGGGAGGCGGAGGGCGGAAATTTTAATTTAACCTCATCAAATAGCGAAGCGGATTGCGAATATCCGATTGACTTATCGCACTGAATATATAAATAAAAACCTGCCGGGAAAAGCAAGGACTTTTCCCGGCAGGTTTTTTATATGATGGCTGTTATTCCATTGTGCAGACGGCTGCTGCAGATTCGCTATACGATGTTTGTTCTTCCTTTTGAAAAGCTTCCTCACTTATCACGTCAGATAGACCGGTATAGGCATGTCCAGGGAGAGGGAATCCTCCGTAACGACACAATCATATGCTAAAATATGTACCCCGGCCTCCTTCGCCCTTTTTAACGCATCCGCAAATTCCGGATGCGTTTTTTTATTAGGCGTAAATGCTTCCATCTCTTTCATCTGGATGACAAACAGGATATAAGCCTCATACCCTTCCCTGTGGGCATTAATAAGCTCCTCCATGTGTTTTACTCCCCGCACCGTCGGCGCATCAGGAAACATGGCAAGGCCGTTTTCCTCCAGGGTGACTCCCTTTACTTCCATGAATGCAGGGATTTCCTCTCCATGCGTTTCCTTTTTTCCCGGCAGCACCGCCTGAAAAGCCAGATCGAACCGTGACTGGTCGTAGGTGACTTCCCGCCTGATATCCTTTATGGCCGGGCTGAAAAGGGAAGGTGTATCCTCCGTCTGATGAAAAGGCAGGGGAGAATTTTCCCGGATGGATTGCAGCCATTCGTACGCCGCCTGATTGGGGGCCTGGGAATCCATATTGATGAGGAGCGGCCCGCCATTTTCCCGTTCTTTCCATACCCCGATCAAAGAGTATTCTGTTTTTCTTCCAAGAGCCGCGGCCTCCGGATGAAACTGCACCAGCACCTTAACACCGGGGATAAGTAGCTCCCGGCAGCGCCCTGTATTTTTAACGTGACAGATCACTTCCGCTTCTCCATACCCCTCTTTTGAGATCAGGACGTGGGCAATAAAACGGTTGGGCCGGCTTACAAAGATCCCTGTCAGCATGTGTTCGTATCTCAATGAAGCTGTCTCTCCTTTCTGTATCCATGGTTGTATCTTACCATATAGAGAATAAAAATGGAACCCTAGTGTCTTTGGAGTAGATACAATCGTCCGTTGAGTGAAAACTTTTTTGCCCTTTTTTCTTGCACCGTTAAAGAAAGTGTGCTACAATGCTGGCAAGGTTTTTGATCCATCGACATTATAAGAGAGCAGGAAAGGAATAAAATACCATGGAAATATCCTATCAAAGTACCAGGGGCGGCGAAGCCGGTGTGACGGCTTCCCAGGCAATCTTAAAGGGTCTGGCAGCAGACGGCGGCCTGTTTATGCCATGTTTTATCCCAAAGCTTGACAAATCCATGAAAGAGTTGTCGGCGTTAACATACCAGGAAACAGCCTATGAGGTCATGAAGCTGTACCTTACGGATTACAGTTCCCAGGAGTTAAAGAGCTGTATTGAACAGGCTTATGACAGCAAATTCGATACAGAGGAGATCGCTCCTCTTGCCAAGGCTGATGGAGCCTATTATCTGGAATTATACCATGGAAGCACCATTGCATTTAAGGATATGGCTCTTTCCATTCTTCCTCATCTGATGACCGTTGCGGCAAAAAAGAATCAGGTAAAAAATAAAATCGTGATCCTTACCGCTACCTCCGGCGACACAGGAAAGGCTGCTATGGCCGGTTTTGCCGATGTGGAAGGAACGGAAATCATCGTATTTTATCCAAAGGATGGCGTAAGCCGCGTTCAGGAGCTTCAGATGGTAACCCAGAAAGGGGAAAATACCCATGTGGCCGCCATTCATGGAAACTTTGATGACGCTCAGACAGGGGTCAAAAAGATATTCGGAGATAAGGAATTTGCCCGCATGCTTGATGAAAAGGGCTTTCAGCTGTCTTCCGCCAACTCCATTAACATCGGCAGGCTGGTTCCCCAGGTGGTCTATTATGTTTACGCCTATGCAAAGCTCCTTGCCTGTGAAGAGATTTCTGACGGTGAAGAAATCAATGTTACCGTGCCTACGGGAAACTTTGGAAACATTCTGGCTGCCTATTTGGCAAAGCAGATGGGAGTTCCCATTAAGACCCTTATCTGTGCCTCCAATGAAAATAAGGTTCTTTATGATTTCTTTCAGACCGGGACCTATGACAGGAACCGGGACTTTATCCTCACCAGTTCTCCGTCCATGGATATTTTAATATCCAGCAATTTAGAGCGCCTGATTTATTTAAGTGCCGGATGTGATACAGGAGCCAATGCGGCTCTTATGAAGGAACTGGGCGATAAAGGCAGCTATACGGTAACCGCCGGTATGAAGCACTTTATGGTAGATTTTATGGGAGGTTTTGCAGGAGAAGAGGAAACCAAGGCAGCCATTAAGAAGGTTTTTGAGGATACCGGCTATTTAATCGATCCCCATACCGGTGTTGCAGCATGCGTATATGACCAATACAAGGCAGAGACAAAGGATCAGGCAAAGAATATCATTGCCTCCACGGCAAGCCCATATAAGTTTGCAGGAAGCGTTCTGGAAGCCATTGAAGGAGTACAGGAGGAGCCGGATGAATTCCGGATCATCGATCATCTGGCAGAGATATCTAAGGTTCCCGTTCCCCAGGCAGTAGAAGAAATCCGCACCGCACCTGTACATCATGATACAGTGTGCGATGCGGATAAGATGAAAGAAGCAGTTATAAGTTTTTTAAGCTAACGGATGTTCCGGTTGGCATACCGGCACCATTTTCCGCTTAAGACGCGGGTGGAGAAGAAGATGGCGCGAACCAGCCAGTCGATGGTCATGGCGATCCAGATTCCCATAAGTCCAAGGCCAAAATAAAGGCTTAATACGTAGGCCATGACAATACGGCAGATCCACATGGAACAGATGGAAACAGTCATGGTAAAACGGACGTCATTGGCGGCCCGCAGTCCGTTGGTCAGGCAGAAGGACAGGGGATGGATTATCATACAGCAGATGCTGTGGTAAAGCATCAGCTTATAAGCCAGGGCGCTGGTCTCGCCCGATAGATGAAACAGGCTGCATATGGGATTTAAAAACGGTATGATGGCAAGGTTTAATATCCACAGACAGATATATGCTGTTTTTAAAAGCTTTCCCATATATTTGCGGGCCTGTTTCAGTTCTCCGGCCCCTACACACTGTCCCACAACCGTTACCAGGGCTATACCTATGGCGCTTGCAGGGATAGTTTCCAGGCCGCAGATGGTGCTTGCTACCGCATTTGCAGCAATGGCCATGGTACCGAAGCTGGCGGTCAGACTGGATAGCAAAAGCTTTCCCAGCTGGAATATGCTGTTTTCCAGGCCGTTTGGTATGCCGATGTAGAGGATCTGGCGCAGCATCCTCTTGTCCGGGCGCAGACGGAACTCAATAGGGAAATTGCTCTGCTTTTTAAGAAGGGCAAACATAACCACTGCGGAAAGGATCCTGGAAAACAGGGTGGAAAGCCCGGCGCCTGCCACGCCCATTTGAAATACATAAATTAACAGGACGTTTCCTGCGATGTTGCAGAGGTTGGCACCCAGGGAGACCTGCATGGATACCTTGGAGTTTCCGGCTGTCCTGAAAAGGGCTGCACTGCTGTTATAAAATGCCAGAAATGGATAAGAGAGGGAGGATAAATAGAAATAAATTCTCCCGTTACGCATGACCTCCTGGCCGATCTCACCGTATATGAGCCTTAGAAGCTGCCCATTAAAGATCAGGGTCACTGCCATAATGGCCATGGAAAGCCCGCCCACAGCCAGGAATAGCTGGCCTGAGGCTTTGGCGACATTTTTTTCATCCTTCCGGCCGATGTACTGGGCCGTTACCACAGACCCACCAGCGGCCATTGCCCCGAATAATCCGATCAGAAGGACGTTTATGGTATCCACGATGGATATGCCGGACACGGCTTCTTCGCCGCAGGAGGCTACCATGATGATATCAGCCATTCCCATAAATACAGCCAGTATCTGTTCTATGACTAAGGGGAAAATCAACTGGCGCAGCTGTTTTCTGGAGAAGAGATCCATCCCTTCCTGGCGTTCCTGCATTTCTGTGGTTTCAGAGTCCTGTCGGCGGAAAATGCCTTGCCACATCTTTCGTTTCATAAAAAATCTCCTATTATGTATTTAGAACCTGCCCCCATTATAAGGCATAGAGGAAATAAAAGCAAAATGTAACTTTGTTATAAAAAAGACAATCTGGAAAAATTATTCTTTCCAAATAGGGTAAGATGGTATATAATAATATAGAGCAAGAGAAAAAAACAAATGGAGGTTTGTGATATGTTAGTTTCAGCAAAAGATATGCTTGAAAAAGCAAGAGACGGAAAGTACGCAGTTGGACAGTTCAACATCAACAACCTTGAGTGGACGAAAGCTGTTTTACAGACAGCCGAAGAACTGAAATCCCCGGTTATCCTGGGTGTTTCCGAAGGCGCTGGTAAATACATGACAGGCTATAAGACCGTATCAGCTATGGTGAAAGCCATGATCGAAGAATTAAACATTACAGTTCCCGTAGCACTTCATCTGGATCATGGTTCCTATGACGGCTGCTATAAGTGCATTGAAGCGGGATTTTCTTCCATTATGTTTGACGGTTCCCATTATCCTATCGCTGAGAATGTAGAAAAGACGACTGAGCTTGTGAAAGTCTGTGCAGAAAAAGGAATTTCCATTGAAGCAGAGGTTGGTTCTATCGGCGGAGAGGAAGACGGCGTAGTGGGTATGGGCGAATGTGCAGATCCTGATGAGTGCAAGCAGGTTGCAGACTTAGGCGTAACCATGCTGGCTGCAGGTATCGGCAACATTCACGGAAAATATCCGGATAACTGGGCTGGCTTAAGCTTTGAGACCCTGGCTGCCATCAAGGAGAAAGTAGGCGATATGCCTTTAGTACTTCACGGTGGGACAGGCATTCCGGAAGTCCAGATCAAGAAGGCTATCAGCCTTGGCGTTGCAAAGATCAATGTGAATACAGAGTGCCAGCTTACCTTTGCAGAAGCTACCCGTAAGTACATTGAGGCAGGCAAGGATTTAGAAGGCAAAGGCTTTGATCCACGTAAGCTTCTCGCCCCCGGTACAGAGGCTATTAAAGCAACTGTAAAAGAGAAGATGGAATTATTTGGCTCCGTTGGAAAAGCTTAAGGAAAATATTTTTCAAAAAAGTACTTGATTTTTTGGGAAAAATGGTTTAATTTAATTTAAGAACGATGGCGTTCTCCTTATACCGGGAGGACGCCTTTTCTGATTTATGCGCATATTCAGATCGCGAGGAGACTATAAAGGCAGTTTGACTTATCATAATATGGGAGGATGGAAAATTTATGAGCGAAGTTGTAAACGTAGCTGAGCTGTTTGGTAAGAATGTATTTAACGAAACCGTAATGAGAGAGCGCTTGCCAAAATCTGTTTTCAAAAAATTAAAGAAAACCATTGAGGATGGTGCAGTGCTGGATCCATCGATTGCAGACGTCGTTTCACATGCCATGAAAGACTGGGCCATTGAAAGAGGTGCAACTCACTATACCCATTGGTTTCAGCCTCTTACCGGAATTACCGCTGAAAAACATGATTCCTTCATTTCCGCCCCCACACCGGAAGGAAAGGTAATTATGGAGTTTTCCGGGAAGGAACTGGTAAAGGGAGAGCCGGATGCTTCTTCTTTCCCGTCCGGAGGCTTAAGGGCGACTTTTGAAGCAAGAGGCTATACCGCCTGGGATTGCACTTCCCCTGCATTCTTAAGAGAAGATGCCATCGGTGTTACTCTCTGCATTCCCACCGCTTTCTGTTCTTATACAGGAGAAGCTCTTGACAAAAAGACACCTCTCTTAAGATCTATGGAAGCCGTCGACGAGCAGGCTTTAAGAATCTTAAGATTATTCGGAAATACCACCTCAAAAAGGGTTACTCCTTCCGTTGGTGCCGAGCAGGAATATTTCCTGGTTGATCATGAAAAATATTTACAGAGAAAAGATTTAATCTATGCCGGACGCACTCTGTTCGGTGCGATGCCCCCGAAGGGACAGGAGCTGGAGGACCATTACTTCGGTTCCATCCGCGAGAGGATCGCGGCTTATATGAAGGAAGTGAATGAAGAGCTATGGAAGTTAGGTGTGCCTGCAAAGACCCAGCATAACGAAGTTGCTCCCGCACAGCATGAGCTGGCCCCTATCTATGAGCAGGCAAATGTGGCCGTTGATCATAACCAATTAGTTATGGAAACCTTAAAAAAGGTGGCTGGCCGTCATGGATTAAACTGTCTGCTTCATGAAAAACCGTTTGCAGGGGTCAATGGTTCCGGTAAGCATAACAACTGGTCTTTAACCACTGACGATGGAATCAACCTGTTAAATCCAGGGGAAACACCCCATGAGAACATCCAGTTCCTGCTGGTGCTTTCCTGTATCTTAAAGGCGGTTGACCGTCATGCGGATCTGCTTCGGGAATCTGCGGCTGATGTTGGAAATGATCACAGACTTGGGGCAAATGAAGCACCGCCGGCCATTATCTCCATATTCATCGGTGAACAGCTTGAGGATGTAGTGGATCAGCTTTGCAGCACCGGAGAGGCTACCCGTTCCAAGGCGGGCGGCACCTTAAAAACGGGTGTCAGAACCTTGCCTGATTTATTTAAGGATGCTACGGACAGAAACAGAACCTCCCCATTTGCATTTACCGGCAATAAGTTCGAATTCCGAATGGTTGGTTCCTCTGATTCCATTTCTTCGCCCAATGTGGTTTTAAACACCATTGCTGCTGAGGCTTTTAAAGAATCGGCAGATGTTCTTGAAAAGGCGGCTGATTTTGATACGGCAGTCCATGATATGATTAAAGAGCAGCTGGCAGCTCATAGAAGGATTATTTTTAACGGCAACGGCTATTCCCAGGCATGGGTAGATGAAGCTGAAAGAAGAGGTCTTCCAAACCTTAAGTCAATGGTTGAGGCGATTCCTGCTCTTACTACAGACGCGTCGGTAAAGATGTTTGAGGAGTTTAAAGTATTCACAAAGGCTGAGCTGGAATCCCGGGTTGAGATCGAATATGAGGCATACAGCAAAGCCATTAACATCGAGGCAAGAGCCATGATCGACATGGCCGGAAAACAGATCATCCCGGCAGCTGTGAAGTATGCATCTCTGCTTGCAGATTCCCTGGGGAAGGTAAAGGCAGCGTGTCCGGCAGCCGATACCAGTGTTCAGGAAGAGCTTCTCATAGAGGTAAGTGCTTATCTTTCCGATATGAAGGTAGCCCTGGCCGCTCTGTCAGATGCTGATGCAAAATGTACGGCAATCGAAGGGAACAAGGAACGGGCAAAAGCTTTCCGGGATGAGGTAGTACCTGTCATGGCAGCTCTCCGTGATCCTGCTGATAAGCTGGAAATGATCGTAGATAAAGAATTTTGGCCAATGCCAAGTTATGGAGACTTGATTTTCGAAGTATAATGGCAGAGGATATGAATAAAGGTGCCGTCCTGGCTGCAGGACAGCACCTTTTCTCATAGCTCCCAATATATGGGCTGCATGCGTTCAAAGGTACAGAATTGCTTGAATCCAATGTCTTTTAAGATTTTCTTTACTTCCCCAATATCAAGTCCCATAAGTATTGCCCTTTGTACGATTTCCTCCATAGGACACTGGGAATCATCACTGAAATAAGTGTGTATATGATAATCTGACAGCATATTCTGTTCCTCCAGCCTCATCTATGTATATGAATAAATTTTTTTGACCTTCTTTGCCGGTTTAAGATTTATATGATATAATGATAATGCACTGAGACCCACTTATCTAACACAATTATTTTTATTTATTATAACAATCGTATTTAGAGAAGGTGAGGAAAATTTGATGATAGATACCTATGTCATGCAGGATGCCTCAGAAATCCTCCGTTATGACCAGATGGGGATTCCGCTTTATATCAAAGGGATAAATTGTCAGATTATCCAGATTGGAAAGCCCTTTGCCACTGGCATGAAGACTTAGAATTTATCCGCATTTTAAAAGGTCAGATGAATTACCACGTAAATGGAAAACGGGTCTTATTGAAAAAGGATGACTGCCTCATGGTCAATACCAGACAGATGCACTACGGCTATTCCTACAATCGGCAGGATTGTGATTTTATCTGCGTTCTGTTCCACCCCCAGTTATTTACCGGGAATAAATTGCTTTTCCAAAGGTACATAGCTCTGATTATGGAAAATCAGGGCATGGAATATATTTATTTTGACGGTTTAAGCTGCTGGGGAAGAGAAACGGCAGCTTTACTTGATCAAATTTATTCATTATAAGAGCAGGCGGAGCTATTACTCCAAGCTGTTCTTACGAAGCTATGGATGTACTCCCAGCCAATTCAGGAATTTACATTTGCAGTAAATACCATAAAAAGAAAAGAGAAAGAAGAAGGTAGATCACCATGGAAACAATGTCATACGTCACATCAATTTTGGAAAAAATCGTAAATATCCCAAGCCCCAGCGGCTACACCAGGGAAGTCATGAATGCGATCCAGGAAGAGGCAGCAAAATTCGGTTTTACCTCTGTTTATAACAAGAAAGGCGGCCTCATCATTAAGGTTCCCGGACAGAAACAGGAGGTTTTAGGCTTATCCGCCCATGTGGATACTCTGGGAGCCATGGTCCGTTCCATTACCAAAACAGGGATGCTCACCATTGTGCCTGTGGGAGGTTTTATGATGGAGACCATCGAAGGCATGTACTGCAAGGTACATACCAGAACCGGTAAAACCTACACCGGGACCATTCTCACAAAAGAGCCGTCCGTCCACACCTATGACAATGCCAGAACTCTGGAGAGGAAGGTGAAAAATATGGAGATACGCCTGGACGAGTTGGTAGAAAACATCGATGATGTAAAGAAGCTTGAAATATCCCCTGGGGATTACATCAGCTTTGATCCCATGTTCGTCCATACGGAAAATGGATTTATCAAATCCCGCCATTTAGATGATAAAGCTTCTGTGGCAGTCCTTATGGGAGTTTTAAAGGATTTATGGGAGTCCGGGCATAAGCCGGAAAGGACCCTAAAATTAGTGATCAGCAATTACGAAGAGGTGGGATATGGCGCAAGCTGGATTCCGGAAGATATCGAGGAGTTTATTGCGGTAGACATGGGAGCTTTGGGGGATGACTTGACCGGGGATGAAAAAAAGGTATCCATCTGTGCCCAGGATTCCACCGGGCCTTATGACTATGAAATGACAAACCGCCTCATTGCCGTTGCAAAGGAGAGGGGCCTTGATTTTGCGGTTGATGTATTCCCTCACTACGGTTCTGATGTAGGAAGCGCCATCCGTGGCGGCCATGACATCTGCGGCGCTTTGATCGGCCCTGGAGTACACGCTTCCCATGGGACGGAACGGACTCATGAGAAAGGCCTGGAACAGACTCTGAAGCTGATTGAAGGGTATATTGGTCTTCCATTTTCCGGCAGGCCTTAAAAAAATATTTTCTCTTCTCTTTTTACTTTCTCTTGCAAAAAAAAGATGCTTGTGCTAGTATATAGAAAAATTTGACATAGGGGAGGAGTATACCATGGATGAGAATTATGCTGTAGCATTTCAGCTCATTATGAACGCAGGAAATTCAAAATCGCTTTCCATGATGGCGATGGAGTCTGCCAGGGAATTTAACTTTGAGGAGGCCGAAAAATACTTAAAAGAGGCGGAGCTAGAGATGAGGTCCGCTCATCAGTCCCAGATCGATTTGATCCAGCAGGAAGCCCAGGGGAATCCTGTTGATGTAAACATTATTCTGGTACATGCCCAGGATCATCTGACCATGGCAATGATGGCCAAGGATCAGGCGGCAGAGATTTTAAACCTTTATCGGATGATCAAGGATTTAAAGGATGCCATTGTAAAGTAAAAATAAATAAACATTTGCCTAATAACAGCCTTCTTGCACACTGACATAATCTCAGGAGTAAGAAGGCTTATTACAATCCAGGAAAAGGAGAGAGATTATGGAAGGAATCAAAATCGTTACCATTGGAGGCGGCTCCTCTTATACACCGGAACTGGTGGAAGGGTTTATCAAACGTTATGAAAAACTGCCTGTAAGAGAGCTTTGGCTGGTGGATATTGAAGCAGGAAGAGAAAAGCTGGAGACCGTAGGTGCCCTTGCACAGCGCATGGTTAAAAAAGCGGGACTTCCCATGAAGGTGATTCTGTCTTATGACAGGCGGGAGGCCTTAAAGGATGCAGATTATGTGACCACACAGATGAGAGTGGGGCTATTGGATGCCAGAATCAAGGATGAACGGATCCCCTTAAGCCACGGCATGATCGGCCAGGAGACAAACGGGGCGGCAGGTATGTTCAAGGCATTCCGGACCATTCCGGTAATTCTGGATATTGTAAAGGACATGAAAGAGCTTTGTCCGGAGGCATGGATGATTAACTTCACCAATCCTGCTGGAATGATCACAGAGGCAGTGTTAAGATATACGGATTATAAAAAGGTGATCGGCCTTTGCAACGTGCCGGTCAATATGGTAAATGGTTTTGCCAGACTTTTAGATGTGGAGCCGGAGCGGGTGACGATGGAGCTGTCCGGCTTAAACCACCATATTTTTGCAACCGATGTATTTGTGGATGGCCAGTCAAGGCTGGAAGAGATTCTGGAAATCTATCAGCACATCAGTTCCGAAGATGCAATTTCCATGAAGAATTTCTCTACCCTGCCATTTTCACCGGAGTTTATCCGGGGGCTTCACTGTATCCCCTGCCCCTATCACAACTATTATTACTTTACCAAAGAACAGCTGGAAGAGGAGTTAAAGGAATACAAGGAAGGCCGGGTCCGGGGCGAAGTGGTAAAAAAGGTGGAGGAGGAACTGTTTGAGCTGTACAAGGATGAGAACCTGGATGTAAAGCCAAAGCAGCTGGAGATGAGAGGTGGTGCCAGGTACAGCGATGCTGCCTGCAACTTAATCTGCTCCCTGCACAATAATACCGGTGATATCCAGTATGTAGACGTACGGAACAACGGGACGATCACAAACCTACCGGCAGACAGTGCGGTGGAAGCAGCCTGCATCATCACAAGCGGCGGTCCAAAGCCCATTGCCGTAGGCGAGTTAAAGCCCCAGATTAACGGAACCATACAAACCATAAAGACCTTTGAGCGCCTGGTCTGCGAAGCGGCTGTCACCGGAAACCGGGATCTGGCAGTGACGGCTCTCAACATGAATCCTCTTTGTGCAAGCGATCACGATGCCAATGCAGTCATTCATGAATTGTTGGAGGCCCATAAAGAATACCTCCCTCAATTCTTTAAAAACGAAAGTCAAGAATAGAAAAAAGCTGTGAAAATGACTGAAAAAGTCTATTTCACAGCTTTTTTTATAGCGTAATAACGAATAATGTTTATGTTGAAAGGGGAAATTATAAATTATTAAATAAAAAGTTTATTTTTATTTTAGAATTTGCTTGTGTTTTTGCATATGATATAGTATTATATGGGTAACGAGAAGTGGTCTAGACCACAGAAAGGGGTGCGAGGATGTATCATATTTTATTAGTTTGCTCAGCAGGAATGTCAACAAGCATGCTTGTAAAGAAAATGCAGGATGCAGCATCAGAAAAAGGCGTGGAGGCCACCATTTGGGCAGTGGGAGATTCTGAATCCGTTGAGGAAGTGAAGAAGGCAGATATAATTTTATTGGGGCCTCAGGTTCGTTATCTTGAGAAGAAGATGAACGAGAGAGTAAAAAATGAGAAACCTGTGCTTGTCATCGATATGATGGCATACGGCACGATGAATGGCGCCAAGGTACTTGATCAGGCGCTGGGGAAATTAAACGGGTAAGTATGAAAAAGTAACTCCCCGTTCCAATCGTTTAGGGGAGGAGAAAAAGGGAGAAAAAGTATGGGTGCATTTAATTCATTCATGGAAGCAAAATTTATGCCAATCGCAGCTAAAATTGGCTCCCAGAAACATCTGGTTGCCATTCGTGATGCCTTTATTGCCATCATGCCAATTACCATGGTTGGTTCCATAGCAGTTTTACTTAATGTATTTTTAAGAGATCTTCCAAACCAGGCAGGTATGACCGGCTTTGTCCAGGCAATGTCTCCAATCATCAGTGTTAACGGCAACGTATATTTTGGCTCTATTGTAATTCTTGCTCTGGCATTTGTTTTTGCCCTGGGCTACAATCTTTCTAAAACCTACGATGTAAACGCCATTGCAGGCGGAGTCATCGCATTTGCAAGCTTAGTCACCTGTATGGGACAAAGCGCTACCTTCAACTATGAACTTCCAGGTGTTGCAGCGGCGGCTGCCGACCAGCTGAAAGGTCTGGGACTTGATGTAACTGCCACAGCAGGCGGCGGTGTTGCATTAAACGGAGTCAGCGGCTGGGGATACTTAGGTTCCGGATACACCGGTTCCGGTGGTCTGTTTACCGCTCTGATTATGGGCTTTATCTGTACCATGATTTACATAAAGCTGATGCAGAAAAAGGTTACCATTAACCTTCCTGATTCTGTACCGCCAGCAGTAAGCAAAGCATTTGCGGCAATTGTACCAGGTGTAATCGCCATTTATGTTGCAGGTATCTTAACCCAGATCTGCATAACCGCAACAGGCTCCACCATTAATGATATGGTTCTCAGATATATCCAGAGACCGCTCCTCAGCTTGTCACAGGGCTTCTTCAGCGTAATCTTCATGGTATTCCTGATCCAGCTGTTATGGTTCTTTGGTCTCCATGGACACAACGTACTTGCTCCTATCATGGACGGAATCTACTTAACGGCACTGAACCAGAACATTGAGGCATTTACCTCCAGCCAGAGCGCTGCGAATCTTCCATACTTATGGACCCGCGGTTCCTTTGATGCCTATTGCCAGATGGGCGGCTCCGGAATCACCTTAGGACTTATTATAGCAATCTTCCTGTTTTCTAAAAGGGATGACCAGAAAGCCATTGCCAAGCTGTCCTGGCCCATGGGTGTATTTAATATCAATGAGCCGATCATCTTTGGTATGCCGATCGTATTGAACCCTGTATATTTGATTCCATGGCTGATCGTTCCTCCGGTATGTGCGGCCATCGCATACGGCGCAACTGCTATAGGCCTGATCCCGCCGGTATTCGTAGCTGTACCTTGGGTAATGCCTGCAGGCATCTACGCCTTCCTTGCAACAGGCGGAAGCATAATGGCAGCGATAGTATCACTGTTTAATCTGTTTATATCTTTTGCTATCTGGACACCATTTGTAATGATGGCAAATAAGATGAAAAGCGAATAGTAACTTAGTTTAAGAAGGAGCTGCCAGACCAGTTCACAGGGGTTGTCCTGACAGAACTGATTTGGCAGTTCTTAAGTTTAGCAGAGAAAGAAGGGGAGAGAGCTCCATGAAAAGTTGGACCATATTTTTAATTGCCATTGGCTGCCTGTTCATTACTGTATCACCCCAGCTTCCATCCCCTGCCATGTATATGACCGTTGGTCTGATATTTGTACTGTTGGGTGCAGTCATGCTGATAAAGAAAAGGAAATAAGGGGGTATAAGATATGAGACTTAAGTTTCCGGAAGGGTTTTACTTTGGAAGTGCAACCAGCGCCACCCAGTGTGAGGGAGGTGCAGAAGATGACGGGAGAGGCAAAAATATCTGGGATTTGTGGTATGAGGAGGAAAGCTTTAAATTTCATGGAACCATTGGCCCGGCCATTACCTCTTCCTTTTACCAGAATTACAAAGAAGATATTCAGCTGATGAAGCAGACGGGCCATAATTCTTTTCGGACATCCATCAGCTGGTCCCGCCTGTTTCCGGAAGGGTTTGGTGAGGTGAACGAAAAAGCGGTTGATTTTTACCGCAGCCTGTTTCTGGAATTAAGGGAAAACGGGATCGAACCATTTGTAAATCTTTACCACTTTGATATGCCGGTAAAGCTGCAGGAGCAGGGAGGCTGGGAAAACAGGAAGGTCGTGGATTATTATAAGGATTATGCCTGGATCTGCTTTAACTTATTCGGAGATCTGGTGAAGCACTGGTTTACCTTTAATGAGCCTATCGTTCATGTAGAATGCGGATATCTGCAATGCTATCACTATCCCTGCAAGGTGGATCCCAAAGCGGCAGTTACGGTGGCTTATCATACGGCCCTTGCCAGCGCTTTAGCGGTGAAGGAATATCACAGTATGAAGCAGGGAGGAAAGATCGGGATTGTCTTAAACCTGACCCCGGCTTATCCCAGAAGTTCCCACCCGGAGGATGAGAAGGCGGCAAAGATAGCCGAGCTGTTCCAGAATAAGAGTTTTCTGGATCCTGCCGTTAAGGGAACTTATGATCCGGAGCTGGTAGCTCTCATAGAAAAGCATGGATTACTGCCGGAGGCTTCTAAGGAGGACCTGGAGATCATCCGTCAAAATACAGTGGATTTTCTGGGAGTAAACTACTATCATCCGTTCCGTGTCTGCGCAAAGGCCAGCCTGCCTAATCCATCAGCTCCATTTACGCCGGAATATTATTTTGATATCTATGATATGCCTGGTAAACGGATGAATCCATACAGGGGTTGGGAAATCTATCCCAGAGGCCTATATGACATCGCTCTTAACATCCGTGACAACTATGGAAACATTGAATGGATGGTCACGGAAAATGGTATGGGCGTGGAACATGAAGGACGTTTTAAGACAGATGGTATGATACAGGATGACTACCGCATTGAGTTCTATGAGGAGCATTTGACCTGGCTTCATAAGGGGATAGAAGAAGGAAGCAATTGCATTGGATATCATGTGTGGACCTTTGTGGACTGCTGGTCATGGCTCAATGCTTATAAAAACCGTTACGGGCTTGTGGAGCTGGATTTGGAAACACAGAAACGAACCATAAAAAAGTCGGGTTATTGGTATCAGGAGCTGCTTAAAAACAACGGTTTTGAAACGGGCAAATAGGAGAGGCATATGGAAGTAAATCAAAAACTGAATGTAGAGGCAAAGGAATTCTTCAATGCCCTGGCAACCTCGGTTGCTTATGATATCAGCCAGGCTACAGGGAAAAAGGTAAATCCAGACCAGGTTTATTCCGGTTTTCGCTATAAAAAAAAGATGAAAAATAAGATGGGGCAGGAAAACCATGTGGATGTGATGATCAAGCAGTTTTTATCTCCCAGCTGCTATGAGGCAAGCTTCCGTACTTCCCATGGGACGAATGTAATATTTTACGAGATCGAAGATAGTAAAGACGGAAACATTATGGTACACTACAGGGAGGTATTTGAGGGGGAGAGTACTTCCTACTCCTTAAACTATAAAATTGTCTCCTGGTTCTATCAAAAAGGTTCCAGAAAGAGGGTTACCAGGATGCTGTCATCCATGGAAAGCTTCATTAAGGGACAGAGGATAAAAGAGAATTAAATGTGATAAGAGGTGATACAATGGGGGCTCCGAAATATCAGAAAATAAAACAGGACCTTATGGAAGAAATTAAGGATGCGTCTGTCAATACCCCTATTGCATCAGAACGGGAACTGGCCAGCCGGTATAATGCAAGCCGGATGACTGTGCGCAATGCTTTAAATGAACTGGTGGAAGAGGGAGTATTATACAGAGATAAAAATAAAGGCACTTTTGTTGCAGACCAGAGGCTGATGAAAAAAAATACGTCTGCAGAGACTTTAAATAAGCCCATGGATGATACTTATGATTATAATGTGATCTATTTCAGCTCCTGCTTTTCCGATGAAAAGGTCGCTGCCTGTCTGGAAATCGGATCTGAGGACCGGATGATCCGGATCGTGCGCTTAAACCGGAAGAATGGAAAGCCTGTAAGTGTTGAAGAAATCTATCTGATCCAAAGCCTGATCAATGACAATGATTACAACAACTTAAATAAGCTTTTGGATCTGAAGGGGTATATTGATGAAGGATCGGTTACACAGAAGTTTCTTCCTATTATAGTGCCTGTAAAATATATAAATCTGCTTCACGTAAAGCTGGATACTCCGATTATTATGGTTGAGAGCACCATTGTAAGCAAAAGCGGCAGCCCGGTCGTGTATATCAGAGAATTTAACAACCCGACTGAAAAAATAATTGAGATAACCACATAACAGAAATACCCTGCGGGTATACCATTATGCCCTAAAAGCTGGGCAGGAAAGTGGAAAGGTGTTTAATTATGGGAAGACTTGGTATCTCCCTGTATCCGGAGCATTCCACTCCGGAACGGGATAAGGAATATATCCGACTGGCGGGCAAATACGGGTTTCAGCGGATTTTTACCTGTTTATTGAGCGTGGGGAATAAAAATAAAGATGAGATGATCCTAGAATTTCGGGATATGATTGATACGGCCCATGAATCCGGTATGGAAGTGATACTGGATGTGGCGCCTCCTGTTTTTGAAGCACTGGGAGCTTCCTATGACAATCTGGCTCCCTTTAAAGAAATGCATGCAGACGGGATCCGGCTGGATGTAGGCTTTGACGGCATGAAAGAAGCTGCAATGAGCTATAACAGCGAGGGACTGAAGATCGAGCTGAACGCCAGCACCGATCCAAGCTATGTGGCAAATATCATGAATCATCATCCGGTGCCGGAAAGGATCATTACCTGCCACAACTTTTATCCTCAGAAATATACGGGAATCAGTCTGGAGCATTTTGATTACTGTAACCGGGAAATGAAAAAGCACGGACTTAAGGTTGCGGCCTTTGTATCCAGCAACAATGAAAATACCTTTGGACCCTGGCCAGTGAATGAGGGATTGTGTACTCTGGAGATGCACCGGGGCCTGCCTGTGGATGCACAGGTACGGCATCTGCTTGCAACCCGTATGGTAGATGATGTGATCATCGCCAATGCCTATGCTTCTGAAGAGGAGTTAAAGGCCTGTGCCTCAGTGACTCCTGGAAAGCTGATGTTTGGTCTTTGCCTGGAAAAGGAACTGACGGAAACAGAGCGGGAGATTCTTTACTTTGGACGGCAGCATGCGATCAGAGGCGATATCAGCGAATATATGATACGGTCCACTTGGCCGAGAGTAGTCTTTGCTGACAAGTCTATTCTTCCTGCCAATACCCGGGATTTAAAACGGGGGGATGTTGTGATTTTAAATGACGGATATTCCCGTTATAAGGGAGAGCTGCATGTTGTTTTAAAGGATATGCCTAATGACGGAAGAAAGAATGTAATCGGCCATATACCTGACTATGAACTGGTACTGCTTGATTACATTAAACCCTGGAAATTGTTTGGTTTTACTGAAGTATGATTTGCATGATTCATGCAGGCATATAACAACAGCCTTTTCACGGTCTCTGGAGAGAGACGTTAAACATAACTACTACATAACTATAAGGAGGTATATATGATTACCATTTCCAGTCCCATGCAGCAGGATAATATTAAAGAACTATTATCTAATTACAGGGAAGGTGATGTAACATTTACTTTCAGTAAAAAAGAGGGCATAAAACTCTTTTTTGAAGTGACCGGTAATCCGGCGGAGGCTGCAATAAAAGCAAAGGAATTAATTAAAAATACAACTTGGGGCAAGGTTCTTTATTTTCAAGCACAGGCTGTATAGTGGTTATGAAATCTGGTAAATTAAATACTTATAGATAGCAGGAGGACTTTCATGAATACAATTGTAAAATTTATAGAAAGAAAATTTTTACCTGTAGCTGTCGTAATAGGTTCTCAAAAGCATTTACTTGCTCTTAGAGATGCATTCATCAATTTGATGCCCCTGACTATGGCTGGTTCTATGGCTGTTCTTTTAAATGCGCTGTTGCGCGATATACCCAATACATATCTGGGCACCGGTAACGGTGTTACTACTTTTCCCCTTGTTTCATGGATTATTTCTTTAAACGGAATTGTCTGGGGGGGAACCCTGGCGGTTATGGGCATCATGCTTTCAATTACCCTGGGTTATACGATAGCAAAATCTTATGATGTTAATAAGGTAGCTGGTGCTATTGTTTCACTTGCTGCATATCTTATGGGATTGCCTCAAAGCGCCAGTACATCCACCACCCTTACTTTAAGTGATGTGCTGCCTGCTAATATTGCAGACATGATTCAGGCTTCAGGTGCAACAATCGCTACAGCCGATGGTGTGTCCACTATAACAGTTACAGGTAGTGCCTGGGGATTTTTTAACTTTTCAGGCTACTTTGGAGCTGCGGGAATGTTTACTGTTATATTATTCTCTTTTTTATCGGTGATAATTTTTGCGAAACTGATGAGGAAAAATATTACAATAAAACTTCCTGAATCTGTTCCGCCTGCAGTGTCTCGTGCTTTTTCTGCCATCATACCAGGTGTTATATCACTTTATGGATCGGCTATCATCTATTTCGTACTTAAACAGAGCTGGGCGTTAGGTACCCAACCTGTCAGTGACTGGATAACAGAACATATACAACAGCCATTGCTGGGCATATCACAAGGCTATGGTTCGGTATTTATAATTGTATTGCTTGTGCACTTACTGTGGTTCTTCGGATTACATGGCACAAATATAATGGGAGCTGTTTTGAACAGTACTTATGGTGTTGCCCAGCTGCAAAATTTAGCTGCTTACGAGTCTGGCGCTGAGATTCCTTATAAATGGGTTTCAGGTTCTTTCGAGGCATTTGTGTGGCCTGGCGGTGCTGGTGTTACAATTGCTCTTATTGCTTCAATTTTAATTTTGTCAAAACGAGCAGATTATAAAATGGTGGGCAAGTTAGGTCTGGGACCGGGATTATTTAATATCAACGAGCCAATCATGTTCGGTATACCTGTAGTTCTTAATCCTTTGCTGATTGTGCCGTTTATTCTGGCTCCGCTTGCAACAGCAACCATTTCATATTTTGCTACGATCTGGGGTCTGGTAAGCCCGGTTGTTATCAGTGTTCCATGGGTGATGCCTGTCTTCTTGAGCGGATTCCTCGCTACAGCAGGCGACTGGCGTTCGCTCGTACTTACTGCTGTCAATATGGTTGTTGCCTTTGCAATATGGGCGCCATTTATTATTGCTGCAAATGGAGTAGACTCTCCATCAGAAAACTAAAAACCTGTTGATTAAAAAAACGGCGTACATCTGATATGATTCAGATGTGCGCCGTTTTTAAAATTTATCATTAAAGATCAGTAAGAATGCTTATATTCTTAATAGTAAGTACTTCAGCTGTTTTCCTGAAACACAAGCTTGCGAATGGCCCAGGCAACCCCATCCTCTGTATTGGATTTGGTGTGATATTTTGCTGCATCCCGGATACAGGGCATGGCATTTTCCATGGCGACAGTCCATCCGAATTCCGGAGTGAACATGGACAGATCATTGTCGCTGTCTCCGATCACCATCACATCCTTAAGAGAGATTCCTTTTTGTTCTGCGTATGCTTTCAGAATCAGCCCTTTCTGAGCAGCCTGATTGGTCAGCTCTATATTGTCAGGGAAAGAGGAGGCCGCAGCCAGATCCGGATAGTCTGAGAAAATTTCTTTTAATTCTGCAGCCTTTTGAACAGGAAGTCCGTTGCTGCATATCTTAAATACATCACTGCCCTCAGGAAGCTCTTCAAGAGAGGAAATAAAGGTCGTGGATTCCATCCGGTTTTGTACGGCATCTTCCAGCTCTTGGGAAATGTAATCAGGAGAGGGGCTGAATTTCTTTTTTAAGAAGGAGTATATCTCGTTTAACTTCCGCTCTTTCGGGGTAGTGGTATACCGCCCCAAGGAAGTAAGAATATCCATATCTGCCTGCTGCTCTGTAAGGATCCGATCTATATCTACAAGGTTCTGAGGGGTAAGAGGAATCTCACTCAGTATTTCACCATCCTGACTGTATACGGCAGCCCCGCTTAAGCAGATGTAGCTGCATGTGATATCACAGGCATCCATAACGGCTTTTGCTTCTTGATAATCCCGTCCGCTGCAGATTAAAAACTCTATGCCCGCGCGCTCAAGCCTGCGGATCGCATCTACATTGGCTTTTGAGATATTGGTCTGAGGGTTTAAAAGGGTGCCATCCATATCGGAGGCGATCAGTCGGATGCTCATAGCAAGTAATCTCCTTTGTCTAGTTATGTATTCTTGTTCTCATACTTAGCTTATCCTAAATTTGACTGTTCGTCAATGAAGAGGGGCCAGAGAACCCTAATTTCATCAGTTTTCCTATCTTTTATCAGATTTCCTCCCCTCCTTTTTACAAACCCCACATATAGCTTTTAACAATGAGGTCTTTTTATTTTCTCCCGTCACCGAGGCGGAATGTTTTGGGTATTGTATGGTTCAAGGGGATGGCACCCGCCCCTCTTTCAGAAGTTGGATAAGGGAGTTTGTCACATTGTTTCTGATGTTAATCCAATTAATGCAATGATTTGCACAATTATTCTAAGGATATTCATTCTCTATATCTAAAAGATACCCATTAAAATTTAAGACATTTGTCTTTTTTTGTATATTTTGCACTTAAAAAAACCAATTTTGAAAGAAAACATATTGACAACTTGGCAGCCAAGTGATATTCTAATGCCAACAACTTGGCTGCCAAGTTAAAAACGATAAAAATACCAGAAGAGGAGGAGAATATGGAAAAATTGAAAATGATGCATATTGGTATCTCAAAAGGCGATGTTGGAAGGTATGTTTTTTTACCGGGGAGCCCGGAGAGGGCAGAAAAGATAGCCGCTCATTTTGACAATCCAAGGGAAATTGCATACAACCGTGAGTTCAGGACCTTTGTGGGAGAACTTGATGGAACGAGAGTGGCTGTTACCAGTACCGGAATCGGAGGACCTTCTGCCGCCATTGCAATGGAGGAGCTTTACCAGTGCGGAGCGGATACCATGCTTCGCATCGGTTCCGGCGCTTCAACTTCAGAAAAGGTGAAGACAGGGGACATCGTGATTCCCAATGGAGCAATCCGGATGGAAGGCGTCAGCAATCATTATTTGCCGATGGAATTCCCTGCGGTTCCGGACTTTTCCATGATAAAAGAGCTGGAGGCCGCGTCTGGACGGCTGAATATGCCCTATAATGTGGGGGTTACCATTACAAAAGCTTCCTTTTACAGTCAGACTCAGCCCGAGAAAAAGCCGGTAAAGGATGAGATCCTTCATAAATGGAGTGCCTACGAGGCAGGCGGTGCCACCTCTACAAGCATGGAATGTTCCACCCTGTTTCTGGTAGCGGCTAGCTTAGGGATTCGGGCAGCTTCCGTTTTAGTAAGTGCCACGGATTATAAGAATTCCCCGGAAAAGGACAGGGTACCCCTTACGGAATTGGAAAACAGAGTGATTCTGGTTGGCATTGAGGCGATGAGAGCCATAATAAAAAATGATTTGGTGGGGTGATTGGTATGATGGATTACAATAAGTTACCGCTTCTGGAGGAAGATATTTCAGAGAACCTGGTGATTCCGAACTATGTAAAAATTTATGATATTATTTTTAATTTAATAGTCGAAGGAGTGATCAAAGCAGGAGATGTTGTTCCAAGTGAAAATAAGCTGGCTAATTACTGGAAGGTCAGCCGCGGTACGGTCAGAATGGCCATGAGAAAGCTGGAAGAGGATGGATACATAAATAAGACCCAGGGGAAACAGGCGGTAGTCTCGACACATGCGCTGCAATATAAGGATGGATTCCAGTGGTTGTTTAACCCGTGTATTGAGAACTGTGTGGATACCATTGATGAGATTAAGATTTCCGCCCAGTACCAGCCCTGCGGTGTCTACGTTGCTCATGAGCTGGGGTATAAAAAGCCGGGAGATTTAATGGTTTTTACCAGTACGGACTATTTTTCCAATGGACGCCAGGTGGCAAACACGGTCACGATTTTCGATGCGGAATACATGGAGAAATTCCAGCTGGATATGAATGACACAGAAAAGATGAGGGAGTTCAGCACTTATGGACTGTATCGGCTGGCAAAGCATGCCAAGACGGTATTCAATGTGCTGAATGCGGATGCGGATTCTTATATTGCAGGCATTAATAAAAATGAGCCGGTCATCATTGTGGAAGAGATCCTGGTAGAAGAGGGGGATAAGCAGCTCAGCTATGCCAAGCACCAGCTACTTGGAAGTATGTACCGTTTCTCTATGGAGCGCAAGTCTCATATGTAATTGAAAAAGGGCAGACCGGTTCAAAGGTCTTTTAAAAGTACGGAAAGCTCTTTTCAAATATACTGAAAAACAAACACAAGCAACGCAGCAACAGAAAGGAGAAAGGAATGAAAAAAACGTTTCAATTGATTCTTACAGGGGTACTTGCCTGTGCTATGCTCACTGCATGCGGCAAAACAAATGACAGCGTACAGACGACTGCCGGAAAACAGGAGCAAACAGAAGGGGCGGATACAGCAAGCGGAGAGAAGACTCCGGAAAAGCCGTTAAAGGCCGTATATCTGGTAAACGGAAACCTGGGGGACAAAGGCTTTTATGACTCAGCGGCCAGCGGCCTTACCCGTATGAGAGATGAACTGGGGGCCGACATCAAGGTGGTTGAAATGGGACGGGACGAAACCAGCTATGAAGGACATTTCACAGACGTATCCGAGCAGGACTGGGATGTGATCATCGCAGGTACCTGGTCTGTGAAAGAAGTGGCACAAAATACGGCCGCACAGTATCCTGACAAAAAGTATGTTTTCTTTGACAGCGATGTGGACCGGACGATTGTTGCTGACGGAAATATGATGGGCATTACATACAATTCCAACCAGGGCTCTTTCTTAGCCGGTGTCCTGGCTGCCCAGATGCTTGATTCCGGAGACGCAAAGATCGATGCATCCAAGAGAACCTTGGGCTTTATCGGTTCCATGGATGTGGCAAATATCAATGACTTCCTGGTAGGATATCTGGAAGGCGTGAAATACGTAGATCCAAGCATCAAGGTGATCCCTTCCTATGTGGGTTCCTTTGAAGATGTGCCCAAATGTCTTGAAATGACCACCCAGTTATACAATCAGGGTGCCCAGATCGTATATGCGCCGGCGTCACAAAGTATACTCGGCGCAGCAACTGCGGCAAACAACGTAGACAAATACTTAATCGCCTGTGACCAGGATCTGTATACCCAGTTAAAGGATACGAATCCTGACATCGCAAAGAATATTTTGACCTCAACCCTGAAAAATGTGGGAGATTCTCTTGTAACAGCAGTCAAAGGCCTTATGGACAACTCCATGACCTGTGACGAGACATATGCTCTTGGCCTTGACAGCGGTGCAGTGGGTCTGGCTCAGAATGATAATTTTAACACCATTGTTCCAGAAGATATCAAGAAGAATCTTGATGCGGTAAAGGACAAGATCATTAAGGGTGATATTACGGTCGGAAGCGCGATGAAGATGACGACGGAAGAAGTCGCAGCATTGCGTGACAGCATGAAATAAGCCTGATATTAAAACCATAGGGCACCGGTAATCCATGGGGCAGCAGCAAACTATATGGTCGCCTTTGCTGCTGCCCTTTCCAAAAGGATTTTTAAGGAGTAATAAGGATGGAAGAGAAAAAAGAAGTATTGCGGATGGAAAATATCGTTAAAGTATACTCCAATGGCGTAATGGCGAATAAGGGGATCAATTTCTCTGTTCTAGCCGGAGAAATCCATGCTTTGTCCGGAGAAAACGGAGCGGGTAAATCCACTTTAATGAAAATCATTTTTGGCGAAGAGCAGCCGACCTCAGGGGATATCTACGTCAATGGCGAAAAAACCATCATTTCTTCTCCTCAATTAGCGATCAGTCTGGGGATCGGAATGGTACACCAGCATTTCATGCTGGTTCCATCGCTTACGGTTGCGGAGAATGTCATTCTGGGCGTTGAACCCAGAAAAGGCTTGCTGATCAACAGGAAGAATGCCCACAGACAGGTAGAAGAGATGGCGGAAAAATTCAACATGCAGGTGAGCCCAAGGGCAAGAATTGAAGATTTAACCGTAGGCCAAAAGCAGAAGGTGGAGATTCTGAAGGCATTGTTCCGTGGAGCGAAGATACTGATTTTAGATGAGCCTACCGCAGTCTTGACCCCACAGGAAACCACCGAATTATTTGAGGAATTAAAGAGGCTTAAAAGCAATGGCTATACCATAATTTTCATTTCCCATAAGCTGAACGAAGTAAAAGAACTGTGTGACAGGATTTCCATTATACGCCAGGGAAGGTCCATGGGCCTGTATGATATGAAGGATGTAACAGAGCAGGACATCTCCAACCTTATGGTGGGAAGGGACGTTATACTGAACATAGAGAAAAAACTGCCTGACTTGGGAGAACCCACTATCCATGTAAAGGATTTAAGCATCTCCGGTGAGAATGGGAAAACTTATGTAAACAACGTATCTTTTCTTTTAAGAGAAGGGGAGATCCTTGGAATTGCAGGGGTAGAAGGCAACGGCCAGTCTGAGCTGGCGGAAGCTTTAACTGGGCTTCGAACGTATAATTCCGGTTCCATCGAGATGTGCGGCAAGGAGATATCCGGCTGCAGCATTAAAGATATCCGGGCACTTTCTGTCTCCCATATTCCGGAGGACCGCATGACCACCGGCGTGGCCCCTGCGTTGTCCATCACGGAAAATACCCTTTCAGATAAAATATCCAAGAAAAGGTTTTCAAAGCATGGGATCATCGACAAACGAAAGATAAAGCAATACGGGCTTGATATGGCAAAGGATTATCAGGTACTGTGCAAAAATCCTGATGTCAGGATTGACAGCCTCTCCGGCGGTAATATCCAAAAGGCAGTCCTTGCCCGGGAACTATCAAACGATCCCAAGGTCATTATTGCCAACCAGCCTACCAGGGGCGTGGATGTAGGTGCAACCGAATTCATCCGCAAACGGCTGATCAAAATGAGAGACAGTAAAAAATCTGTATTGCTCATCAGCTCAGATTTAAATGAAGTGCTGGGATTATCCGACAGCATCATTGTCATGCATGAAGGACAGATTGTGGCGTATTTCCCGGATGCAGGAAAGATCAGCGAGCTTGAGCTTGGAAAATATATGCTTGGTATTGAAAAGCAGTCTGAAGCAGAGATAAAGGAGGCTTGTCATGGACAGTAATAAACGGATTCACCTGATCGTGGATATGGCAAAACTGATGATAGCAATTTTGGTGTCCTGCGGTCTTGTCACAGCGATTGTACTAGGAACCAGTTCTGAACCGATGAACGCCTTTTTCAGCTTTTTCATCGGTCCCTTTACCTCCTTCCGCCGCATCGGCAATATTGTGGAGGCAGCTTCCCCGCTAATGTTTACGGCACTGGCCGTTATCCTGATTTTCGGAGCAGGACAGTTTTCCATGATCGCAGAGGGCGCTTTTTTCATCGGAACCCTTGGTGCAATGATGGTTGCGACCTCTGTCCCCCTTCCGACCGGCATTCATTCAGCCGTGGCATTGCTGGCAGCGGCAGCTATGGGCGCTGCCGTAGCCCTGATTCCTGCGTTGTTAAAAATGAAATGGCAGGTTTCAGAAGTGGTGACTTCACTGATGCTAAACTATATCGTCCAGTTTTTTGCCATTTATATGGTAAGCTACTATTTCCGTGAGATCAGCAGTTCAAGCCTTGCTTCCATCGCATTTCTGGATACCTCCCTGTTACCGGTAATCATAGGAGGCACCAGGATCCACACCGGAATTATCCTTGGAGTTGTTCTCTGCCTGCTCATTTATTTTCTGCTCTTCCGTACGACCTTTGGAATGAAGCTAAGAATAGTGGGAAACAATCCGAAGTTTGCAAACTATTCGGGGATAAAGGTCACCGGCATTATGGTAGCCTCCCAGGTAATTGCCGGTGCACTGGCAGGAATTGGCGGAGGTGCGGAGCTTTTGGGCATGTATACCCGTTTTAAATGGACCTCGAGTCCGGGCTACGGGTGGACCGGTATTGCCGTCGCCTTACTTGCCAGAAACAATCCCCTCCTGGTGCCCCTTGCGGCTCTTTTTATGGGGTATCTGAATGTGGGAGCAAACATTATGGCAAGAAACAGCGATGTCAGCAGTGAGGTGGTAAAGATCATCCAGGGAGTCATGATCCTTATGATCGCAGCCGAGGCTCTGCTTAAAAAATGGAAGCAGAGAATGATCGTAGAGGCTGCAAAGGCAGAAACTGGAATGAAAGGAGATGTAGTAAATGATTGATTATTCATTTATCGTTGATTTCCTTTTTATGTGGATTCGTGTGGCAACTCCTATTTTACTTACATCTTTGGGTGCAGTGATCTGTGAAAGAACAGGAGTAGTCAATCTTGGATTAGATGGGATCATGCTCATTTCGGCCCTCTTCGGAGTTCTGGGTAGTGCATGGGGAGGCAATCTGTTTTGGGGGCTTGTGGCAGGTGTTGGCGCGGCCTTAATTGTAAGCGGGGTTTTCGCATACTTCCATCTGATGCTAAAGGCCAACGCTGTGTTATGCGGTACGGCAGTTAACACCATAGCCGGCGGGCTTACGGTCTTTGTGCTCCAGCTTGCAACAGGGGAAAAAGGGTCCAGTTCATCCTTAAAAAGCTTTAGCTTTCCAGCGGTTAACATACCTATTATAAAGGACATTCCGGTCCTTGGAGATATTTTATCCGGCCACAATGTGATCACCTACTTTGCCTTTTTTATGGTGATTATGATCTCAGTCTTTTTATACCGTACTCCGATGGGACTTCGTATGAGGGCCGTAGGGGAAAATCCCAGTGCAGCTTCCAGCGTAGGGCAGAATGTAGTTAAGATCCGGTTTCTGGCTATTTTATTATGCGGTGTTATGGCGGGAATGGGAGGAATGTATTTATCCATGGGTTACTTATCCATGTTTACCAGGGACATGGTAGCCGGACGCGGGTTTATCGCTCTTGCAGCCTGCGCCATGGGACAGGCAAGCCCGGTAGGAGCCTTAATCTCTTCCATGGTATTTTCATTCTTTGACGGCCTTTCCAATATCCTGCAGCTTTTACAGATTCCATCAGAATTTGTACAGATGCTGCCTTACGGGGCGACCATTTTAGGCCTGACCGTTTACTCTATTCAAAAGCAACGGCAGAAAAATAAGAAAAATAAGGAGATACAGCAAAATGTCATTAAATAAAGATGAAAAAACCCTTGGTAAAAGACAGTACCACATCCATTTGAATCCCGGAGATATCGGCGACTATGTTTTGCTTCCCGGCGATCCGGCCCGTTCCGACCGAGTGGCAAAATATCTGGAAGATGCCCGGCTGGTGGCCAATAACAGAGAGCACCGCACCTTTACAGGATACTATAAGGGGGTAAAGGTTTCTGTTACATCAACGGGAATGGGCTGCCCGTCAGCTGCCATTGCAGCGGAAGAGTTGATCAATATCGGCGCAAAATGCTTAATCCGCATCGGCAGCAGCGCAGCCTTACAGGAAGGGATCAAGATCGGCGATTTAATGATTTCCACCGCTTCCATGAAAAATGAAGGAACCTCCAGATTTTACGTGCCGGATTGCTTCCCTGCGGTCCCGGATTTTGACCTTACAAGAGTACTGGTCGACACGGCAAAGGATATGAAGGATGAGATTTCCGGCAGTCTCTATTATGGAATCAATGCCAGCGACGATGCGTTTTATGGTGAAACAGAGGAATGGATCGGGAAATTATCAAAGCTTGGCTGCTTAAATGTTGAGATGGAAAGCTCCGCCCTTTATACGGTCTGCCACAGACGGAAGGTAAGAGGAGCCATGATCAGTGCCGTATCAGGCAATATTGTTACAGGCGATGTGATTTATGAAACTGAGAATACGGGATTGGCAGCAGGCTGGGATGATGAGATCCGGGTTGTTTTAGAGGCGATTTACCGCTTTGAACGGGAGAGCCGGTAAGGGTATCCCTCCATGCCCAAACAGCATGGGCATAAAATAGGAAAAGACAGGAGAAAACAGGACATGAAGGAAAAAAAGATGATGCATTTGAACATTACCAAAGATCAGGTAGGACAATATGTATTCTTGCCGGGAAGTGTGGAGCGGGCAGCCAAAATAGCAGCCTATTTTGATAATCCCGTTAAAATAGCCCATCACAGAGAGTACCTTACATATACGGGAACCCTGGCAGGAGTACCTGTTTCCGTCACCAGCACAGGAATCGGCGGACCTTCGGCGGCCATCGCGGTAGAGGAATTGTATGAATGCGGCGCCCACACCATGATGAGGATCGGCTCCTGCGCTTCCACTTCCCCAAAGGTTAAGGTGGGAGATGTAGTCATCCCCAATGGAGCAGTAAGGATGGAGGGAACAGGGATTCATTATCTGCCTGAGGAATTCCCCGCTGTTCCGGATTATGAGATGGTAAAAGAACTGGAAGCTGCAGCAAAGAAGCTTGACATTCCTTATAATATCGGAGTGACAATCTCTAAGGACTCCTTTTACACGGAAGTTTCCCCTGAGACAAAGCCGGTGTATTATGAGTTAAAGAACAAATGGGAAGCTTATGAAAAGGGTGGAGCCACCAATTCAAGCATGGAGTGCGCAACGCTGTTTCTGGTAGCCGCATCCCTTGACATCAGAATGTCATCTGTCATGATCAGTGCGACCAATTACAAAAGTTATAGCAATGACGATAAGGATTATCCCAGGGAATGGGAAGACAGAGCGATCCAGGTGGGAATAGAAGCAATGACGCAGATTATTAAAAAGGACAAGGCAGACCGTTAAGATGATGCTGTAAGCGGCTGCACCGGTTTACTGAACCTGGATTATATGTATGATACAGACCTTTTTGTAAGGCAGGGAGCGGGTCAGCCGATCCCTGTCATGATAGAAGTAATTCATTTGATTTTGTAAGCAATCGGAAAGGAAACATAACGGATGAAACATATTATAGTGGATTGCGATACAGGTATCGATGATTCAATAGCCATATTATATGCCTTAAAAAATAAAAAACTTCATGTGGAGGGATTTACCACTGTGTATGGAAACACATCGTCCATGCAGGCGGCGGAAAATACACTGCGGTTAATAAAACTGGCTGAATGCAGCTATGACGTTCCTGTAATCGTGGGCGCAAACACGAGCATGACCGGTGTCAAAGAGCCTTACCCTGTTCATATTCATGGAGACAATGGGATCGGCAACGTTGATTTGCCGGAATCAGACCAAAAGCCTTTGAACGAGGATGCCGCGGACTTTATTATAAGAAAGGCGGAGGAACTTTGTGGGGATTTAACCATTGTTGCCTTGGGACGTCTGACTAATATAGCCGCAGCTTTGGAAAAGGATCCAAGGCTTCCATATAAAATTAAGCATTTGGTAATCATGGGAGGAACCTTTCATAAGCCCGGCAATATCAGCGCATATGCGGAAGCGAATATATACGGGGATGCGAAAGCCGCAGATTTAATATTTCGGGCAGGCTTTCCCATGACTGTGGTTGGTCTTGATGTTACAATGGAGACATTTATATCCGCTCAGGATATTTCCCTGCTGGGCAAGTATTGCAGGGAGGAGAACCGCAAGATTGTACAGTACATGCAGTCCGCGCTGGAATACTATTTCCAGTTCAGTTTCCAATCCATGGGGTGTCAGGACCGCTGCGTGGTTCATGATCCGCTGGCCATGGTGATAGCCGGGGATCCGTCCATCGGGGAATTCCGTATGGTAAGGGCCGCAGTAGAGTATGAAAATGAAGAATTCCGCGGCATGATTAAGAAAGATGAAGATTTTATTCCGGTCTATGATCATGATGAAATTCAGTATTGTGTCCGGGTTGATTCCGATCTGGCGGTCAGGAAGCTGCTGTCAGTGTTTTAAGGGTCAAAGGTATCTGCCTTCAAATCTTTACCGGGATCCCGGTCTTTCACTAAAAGAGTGAGAGCGGGGATCCCGGATATTCTAATCTTACAAGATTCTTTCTTCTTTCTGCAAGATCCTGCAAAATTTCAAGTTTTTAGCCTGATAGACAAATTCTTTCAAAATAATGAATATGGTGGAATGTTTTGCGGTATTTATGGTATAATCATAGCCAGATAATAATAAGCCCATTTGAGGTGCAAGGTTAAAAGGAAAGCGTCTTTCAACCTTGAGTATGTGAATCAACTGGATATGCGAGTATATCCCCTTGATTCATTAGGAGACAAAATATGAAACCACATGCATTTGCGGTCTGTGCATATAAGGATTCGCCATATCTTGAAGCCTGCCTTCGTTCCCTTTTAAAACAAAGCGTTAAATCGGAGGTCATAATTTGCACATCAACGCCCAGCCCTTATATCGAAAAAATGGCGGACAAGTACGGAGTCCAGCTGTTTGTTCGGTATGGGAAAAGCAATATACGGGAAGATTGGAATTTTGCCTATAACCAGGCTTCTGCCCGTTTTGTTACCATCGCCCACCAGGATGATTTATACCGGAAGGATTATGTGAAGAAACTTCTGGAATGTTATGAAAAATACCCGGATATGACACTGTTTACAGGTGGATATACGGTAATCAGGGGGAACCAGCCCGCTGTTTTTGAAAAGGTGGAGTTTATCAAACGCTTTCTCAGGCTTCCTTTGCGTTACCGGCGTATCAGCCACTTAACCTGGGTTAAAAAAAGTGTTTTGATGTTCGGCAATTCCATCTGCTGTCCTGCGTGTGCATATAATAAGGAAAGATTAGGTGAGTCTCTTTTTAACTCTCCCTATCAGTTTGCCCTGGATTGGGACACGCTTTATCAGTTAGCCGGACTGCCGGGACGTTTTATTAGCGTAGAAAAACCGATCCTGTATTACAGGGTTCACGGGGAGGCCACGACAAAGGCCTGTATAGCGGATAACAGCCGTCTCCGGGAAGAAGCTCATATGTTTTCAAAGATGTGGCCGGGACCGGTCGTAAAGGTGCTGATGCACTTTTACCGGAAGGCTTATAAAGAGTATGAATAAAAGAACATTTGGAGGATGAAGTGATGAAGGTAGTATTATTAGCGGGAGGTTTTGGCAGCAGGATCAGTGAGCAGAGCCATTTAAAACCGAAGCCGATGATTGAGATCGGGGAAAAGCCTATTCTGTGGCATATCATGAAGTATTATTCCCAGTATGGCTTTCACGATTTTGTTATTTGTCTTGGATATAAGCAGTATGTTGTAAAGGAATTTTTTGCGGATTATTTTCTGCATACATCAGATGTGACCTTTGATCTTGCCAATAATAAGATGGAGGTACATAACAATTATGCGGAGCCATGGAAGGTGACCCTGGTGGATACGGGGTTAAATACCATGACCGGCGGACGAATTAAGCGCATCCAGCCTTATATCGGCAATGAGCCCTTTATGATGACCTATGGTGACGGAGTCTGTGACGTGGATTTAAAAGGTTTGTTAAAATTCCATCAGGACCATGGTAAGACTGCTACCATGACTACCGTCAATATCGCCCAGCTAAAAGGGGTTCTGGATATTGACGAAGGCGATGTGGTCCGTTCCTTCCGGGAAAAGGATGAAGCGGATAACAGCCTGATCAACGGGGGATTCATGGTCTTGAATCCTGAGATCTTTTCTTATTTAAAGGATGATTCCACCGTATTTGAAAAAGAACCATTGCAAGGCCTGGCGGCAGAAGGGCAGCTTATGAGCTACCATCACAATGGCTTCTGGCAGTGCATGGATACTCAGCGGGAAATGAAGAAGCTGGAAGATTTGTGGCAGTCCGGACAGGCGCCATGGAAAATTTGGGAGAAATAACATGACAAGCTGGACAAGTATTAAGTGGATCGAATTTTGCGACTTTTATAAAGGAAAAAAGGTTCTGATCACAGGGCATACAGGCTTTAAGGGAAGCTGGCTCAGCCGGCTCCTTGTAAGGGCGGGTGCATCGGTAACGGGGTATTCCCTCATGCCTTCCACTGACCCAAACCTGTTTGAAGTAATCGGACTTTCTGATACCGTAAATTCCATAATCGGGGACATCCGGGATTTGGAGCATTTAAAAAAGGTGTTTTTACAGGAGGAGCCGGAAGTCGTGTTTCACCTGGCCGCCCAGCCGATTGTCAGGGACTCCTATAAGGATCCGGTCTACACCTATGAGACTAACGTTATGGGTACGGTCAATGTGCTGGAATGCATTCGCCTGACCCC
This sequence comes from Lacrimispora sphenoides JCM 1415, assembly GCF_900105615.1. Classification (NCBI taxonomy): domain Bacteria; kingdom Bacillati; phylum Bacillota; class Clostridia; order Lachnospirales; family Lachnospiraceae; genus Lacrimispora; species Lacrimispora sphenoides. Next base: position 4,986,587 of record NZ_LT630003.1, read on the forward strand.
TTCGGTCAAATCCTTTTTAAATGTTACAACGGATAAAGTGTATGAAAATAAGGAATGGGAGTACGGATACCGGGAAAACGATCCATTAGATGGCTATGATCCTTATTCCAACAGCAAATCATGTTCTGAACTGGTGACCCACAGCTATGCCAAGTCCTTTTTTTCCGACGGACGTGTGGCTATATCCACATCCCGTGCCGGCAATGTGATCGGAGGTGGAGATTTTGCCAATGACAGAATCATTCCGGACTGCATTCGGGCAGCAGAGGCAGGGCAAGACATCATCGTGAGAAATCCCCATTCAACAAGGCCGTATCAGCATGTGCTGGAGCCTCTGGCCATTTATATGACGATTGCCATGAAGCAGTATAAGGATTCCAAGTTCCAGGGATATTATAACGTAGGACCGGATGACAGAGACTGCGTGACCACAGGTGAGCTGGCGGATCTGTTCTGTGAGGCCTGGGGCCAGGGGATAAAGTGGATAGACAAGTTTGAAGGAGGCCCTCATGAAGCCAACTTTTTAAAGCTGGACTGTTCCAAGATCAAGAGAGTTTTCGACTGGCGTCCCAGATATGAGGTAAAGGAAGCAGTGGAAAAGACCGTGGAATGGACTAAGGCCTATTTGGAAGAGGCAGATATGCTTACGTTCATGGACTTGCAGATAAAAGAATTTTTCAATTAATATTCCAAAAAACATTGGTAAGAAAGAGGAAAAAATAGAATGTTTGAAAACAAGACAGAAAAAGTGGCGCGGGAGGAGATCCTTTCTCTGGTAAAGGAATACTGCAGCACCTACCATAATCAAAAAGATCCTTTTAAGGAAGGAGACCGCATTTCATATGCATCCCGTGTGTATGATCATCAGGAAATGGTGAACCTGGTAGACAGCTCTCTGGAGTTCTGGCTTACATCCGGGCGGTATACCGATGAATTCGAGAAAAAGCTGGCGGAATATTTAAAAGTCAGGTTCTGCTCCCTTGTGAATTCCGGTTCATCGGCGAATCTGCTGGCATTTATGACCCTTACATCACCGCTTTTAAAGGAACGCCAGATAAAGCGCGGTGATGAAGTGATCACGGTGGCAGCCGGATTTCCAACTACTGTGACTCCTATGATCCAGTATGGTGCGGTTCCCGTATTTGTGGACGTTACCATCCCCCAATATAACATTGATGTGAACATGCTTGAGGCTGCGCGCTCAGAAAAGACTAAGGCTGTCATGATCGCTCATACCCTGGGAAATCCCTTTGACCTTTCTGCGGTTAAGGCATTTTGCGACAAGCATCAGCTGTGGCTCGTAGAGGATAATTGCGATGCCCTTGGAACAACTTACACCATAAATGGGGAAGAGCGTTTCTCCGGAACCATCGGTGATATTGGAACCTCAAGCTTTTACCCGCCTCACCATATGACAATGGGAGAGGGCGGTGCGGTTTATACGAACAACTCACTGTTAAATAAAATAATCCGTTCATTCCGTGATTGGGGCCGTGACTGTGTGTGTCCTTCCGGACGTGACAATTTATGCGGACACCGGTTTGACCGCCAGTACGGGGAGCTTCCCGTGGGCTATGATCATAAATATGTTTATTCCCATTTTGGCTACAATTTAAAAGCCACTGACATGCAGGCGGCCATCGGTTGTGCCCAGATTGATAAGTTTCCATCCTTTGTAGAGAGGCGGCGCCATAATTTCGATCGTCTTCATAAGGGCCTGGAAGAGGTTTCTCACAAGCTGATCCTTCCGGAGGCATGCCCGGACTCCAAGCCAAGCTGGTTCGGCTTTTTAATAACCTGCAAAGAAGGCGTAAGCCGGAATCAGGTGGTACAGTATGTGGAATCGAGAGGCGTTCAGACAAGGATGCTCTTTGCCGGTAATTTAACGAAACATCCATGCTTTGATCAGATGAGAGCGTCCGGAGAAGGATACCGGATCGTAGGGCAGTTAACCAATACCGACCGGATCATGGAAGATACCTTCTGGGTAGGAGTATATCCGGGAATGACTGATGAGATGATCGATTACATGGCAAAGATCATTAAGGAGGCGCTGAGCCAATAAGGGTTTTATACCTCTGCGCCCCAAAAGCAAGGGCAGGAAAGAGGAAACACTCTGCAAGTATACCTTTATGCCCAGAAAACACGGGCAGGAAAGAGGAAACATGAAGGAATACGATTTAACGGAGGTACATCAGGCGAACCTGGCTATTTTAAAAGAAATTGACCGTATCTGCCGGAAATACAAGATCAAATATCTTCTGGATGCAGGAACGCTTTTAGGCGCGGTAAGGCACAAAGGCTTCATTCCCTGGGATGATGATGCGGATGTGGCGTTTACTCGTTCCAATTATGATGCCTTTTTAAAGGTAGTGCGCCGGGAACTTCCGGAAGAGATGGAACTTCTTGAACCAAAGGATTTAAGAGGCGGGACGGCTTTTTATGATTTTACAACGAGAATCATCTATAAAAACAGCCGGACTCATGAGGACTCAGATGAGATGCGGTTTTATGAAGGGAAATTAAACCATCTGTGGGTGGACTTATTTACCATTGATGAACTTCCAGAAGGCAAGGCAGCTTCTGCCTGTATCCGCCTACTTCATACTGTGATCTACGGTATGGCCATGGGCCACCGTTACCGGTTGGACTATAAAAAGTACAGCCTGATCAATAAAATCGTTATAGGCACGCTGGCTTCTTTAGGGAAAATGATTCCAATGAAAACCTTGAGTAAGCTGCAGCATATGATTGCGGTCAAAGATCATAAGGGAAAGAGCCGCCTTAGGTATTACAGCAACTACCAGCCCGATTATCTCTATGTGACGCTTAAGAAGGAATGGTGTGAAGAAACTGTGGATCTGGAATTTGAAGATACCAGGCTGATGGCGCCAAAAGGCTGGCATGAGGTCCTCACCTGGATTTACGGTGATTATAAGAAGCTTCCGCCGGAGGAACAACGGGTACCATCTCATTCCAGTACGGAAATTAAAATATATCATTAGAATGCAGTTATTACCGGATAAGCTGGTAATTATGATTGTATGGGATACAATGACAGGGCGGGATTCATAAGAATCCCGCCCTTGTTTTTCATTTTATAAATTTCCCACATCGGACAACGGTACTTTGTACCGGGCCTCAATATGGGAATCTGGCATTATTTTTTCTTTGAGTGAACAATCTGAAAAAGTTGAATTTATTTGATATCTCAAGCTTTCTGTATATGCTTTGTATATAGTTATCCACCGTATCCTTCTGACAAGCTGCGGTAGCTGCTATGAGGTTATGAGCAAGGAAAATCCGCATTGATCAGGCTTTTTATAAGCCATTTCAATGCGGATCTTCATGTCTACGGAGCTTAACTCCTATTGCTGGTTTAAATATTCCTTTGCGTCTTTAAAGAAACTGAAAATAATGAGAAGTATGATAATTCCTATAGGAAATGCTGCGATGATGGAGACCGTCTGCAGATTGGCCATGGAATTCTTGGAAAATATAAGAGCGATGGGAAACAGCATTAAAAGCACGGACCAGAACAGCTTTACACGTTTATCCGGTTCGACGTCCTCGGGAAGCTCCTTATATGAGTAGGTGGCAGCAACCAGTGCCAGGGCATCAAAGCTGGTTGCGTAAAAAGCCACCATGGTAACTGCCAGAAGGATCAGCCCCAGCTTTGCAAACGGCAAGGTCTCAAGGATTGCCATGATCGTCTGGTACAAGTCTCCTGTGGACGCATAAATGCCCATCACATCCAGTACTCCCTTTGTCTGAAGTGCAAGGCTGTAATTTCCCAATATAATAAAGGAAGTAAAAGTTCCTGAGATTCCAAAGACATATCCCCCGAGGATGGTCTGCTTTATGGTGCGCCCTTTGCTGATGGCTCCGATAAAGAAAGGAGTGGCTACGCACCAAACCATCCAGTAAGCCCAGTAAAAGATGGTCCAGTTCTGAGGGAAGGAGGAGGTCCGCAGGGCATCAGTCCAGGTGGACAGGCTAATAAAGTTCTGCGTCAGGTTTCCTACTGCCGTGATCCCTGTTTCAATGGTATATCTGGCTTCCTTACCACCGATCAGCACATAGAGAAGCAGGCCGAAAAACAGATATGTACAGGAAGCAGCCAGCTTTGCAATGCCCTTCATGCCGAAATAAACCGTAATGGTGTATACGATACATATAATGACCAGGATTGCAATGGTCAATAATCTGGAATCCGGCAGACCGGTTACCCTGCTGATCGCCATGGAAAGAAGGGGAGTTGCAAGAGAAAATGTGGTTGCAGTACCGGCAAGTAAGGCAAATACGGCAATTAAATCAATAAGTTTTCCGCAAAGGCCGTCTACATGCTTTCCCAAAAGAGGACGGCAGGCTTCCGAATATTTTTGCTTCGTACGTTTTTTAACATGGAGCATGAAGCCGAATGCTGCAGCCAATATCATATAAAAGCTCCAGGGGATAGGGCCCCAGTGAAACAGCGGATAGGTGGAGGCCCAGTCCTGCATGGCTCCCAGATCCGCGATATGTGGTTCCCCTGCATAGAGAATCCATTCACAAAGGGAATAGAAGAGGATATCAGCGGCCAGACCGGCTGTAAACATCATAGTTCCCCATTTAAAGTTTGAATATTGGGGTTTTTCCAAGTTCCCAAGGTTTATGGTACCGTATTTGGAAAATGCAATATACAGGGAGCAAAGGAAGGTAAAAAGCCCGATGATAAGATAATAACTCCCCAGCTCATCTCCTAAAAATGACCGGATAGCAGCCAGCGTATCCGCAGACTTGCTGGGATATATGGTAAAAACAAGGCATAAAAATATGATACTTATAAAAGGAATCAGGGTCGTTATCCAATCCAGCTTTTTAAACAAAGCCTTTTTCTCATTGTGGTCCATGTACATAGCCTCCTAAAGTGTTCAAAAAAATAAATTTAATATTGATATTGAACATGATACCATGGATAACCAGAAAATGCAAGAATTAAATAAGTGTATTTAGAAAATGTATGGTATTTATTCCTGTAAAAACACTAACGTATTTGTGAAGAATTTCTGACATTTTGCTAAAACCACTACAAAAAAAGTATTACATCAGATATAATGTTAGATGTTCAATAAGGAGGAGATTATGATGAAGAACAAAGCTCTATTGATATGTGCAATGTCGGTAATGTTGTTGACCGGATGCACGGAAAGTAACATTCTTAAATCCACAGCTCCGGCAGAGCCTGTTTTTGAAACTCAGCAGGGGATTGTTCTGGATTGGGATCAGATTGGAAATGATATGGATGAAGAGTTTGTGGACAACGAAGAATATCCTATGGCGTTAAGCGTTAATTACAAGGTAGAACGGGAGAAGAATAGCATTGATTTGACATTGCTTGTTAAGGATGGGACCACACCCGAGGAAGCAGTCGTATTTGCAAATGCAGCAGTTCGGTTTATCGGTGACGAGGCTGCTATGCAGGATTTTTCTTATGAAAAATCAAGCGATACCTCTTATGGAGGATTTTTCAAGGATTATGATGTGCACCTTATTGTTATGCCGGATTATAAGATGAATGAACAACAGTATTGGCTGGTAGATATGGACATCCCTAAGGGATCTGATGAAAAGATTATTCCAAAGGAAGGTGCTGTTATCACGGAGGCCACCGCTGAGGATGAGGAGACGGATACTGAAAGCTCGGAGTCGGATCAATAAATTTTTTATGCAGGTATTAAAAAACATGGATGAGGAATTGAGTTGTCAATCACTCCTCAGCCATGTTTTTTTGTCCCTTTTTGTATGTTCGTTATGGATCTACTGCCAATCCGCTGTGGTAGGAATAATTACCAAGCTCCTTTAAAAGCTTATTGTGATCCAGGCTATCCAGCGGGACCGGCGAGGTAAGTTCCTCGTTCAGCAGAAAAAACACATCATTGCATTTTACCATGGACTGATGGAAGAGCTCGGGAAATGAGGCCTGGGATGCAAGGCGGCGGTTCCAGGGATTACACCAGGTTTCATGGTTTAAATTCATGGTGACGACGGGATCCGGCGGGATGTCCGTAACCAGCTTCCGGGAGGCAAGGTGTGTGCGCAAAAAAAGTGATTCCATAAATTCAATGCTGTTTTTCTTGCGGCTGGACGGATCGGCAAGAGTCCTGCATCCTAAGCGCATAGCCAGGATGGAACGGGATACCATCTGGGATGTTACACGGAAATTATTCCGGTAGTTTAAAGGATAATAGGCTTCATTGATGCATACGGACAAAAAGCCGGAGATGAACTGCAGTTCCTGGCCGTTTAAACATATGGTGGCCGCCTGGTTGAACTGAGATGGTTTTTTCTTTTTGTATTTCATCAATAGTAATGCATCTATATCATTTTCCAGCATAGCATGAAGCCCATGATGATAGTTGCTGGAGTTTTTTACATCATATTCGATTCGGCCGTACACGTAAGGGTGGCAGATGGAGTCCCCGATGTAATGGCAGAAGTAACCGCTCATATAAGAAATGGCCTGCTCTCTCTGCTGTTTGGACTCGATCTGGGATAAGTGGTTTAAGCAGGAAACAAAAAAATCATGTACATGGTTTTCGTGCATATAGGAACCTACATTACGGTAATCCCGGTGGCGTAGAATGGGTATATTATAAAAAAATATATCCGGTCCCTGGAGGCCAAGCTGGTAAAGCCAGCGGTACTTGGAGATTATGCGTTTTAAAGGAGTGTTAGGCATATCATTGAAAACTTTGACTCCCAGCAGATAGTGAGTGGTAAAACCAGGCATATTGTTCACCTCGCATTTATTTGCAGCTCGCGAAATATGTAGTGCGGTCCGCGAGTCCGCAGTGCAGCTCGCGAATCCTGCGGATTCGTTCGCTCACGGGCTTTCGCCCTATGAATTAGAACACAAAAAAAATTTCTTACGAGCGAGCACGACGAAAGTTTTTTTGTGTTCTAATTCGCACTGCTCATTGCTTATATGGAGATTATACCATATCAGATTTTATTTTGTGTAAAAATCATTGGAAATTTTCATACTAGCCGGGTAGGTCGAATAAGTGTTAAGGAGAGCGTTCAGGAGCTGATCCGATGATACATCGTATACATGAAATGGTATGGGGACCGTGGCTTTTGGTTTTGTTTTTGGGGACCGGAATCTTTTTTACGGTAAAGTCAGGTTTTTTTCAGATTAGAAAATTCCCATTTTGGTGGAAGCATACCATTGGAAGCATACAGGAGGATGAGGGAGAAGAAAAAGGGGAAGTTACAAAATTCCAGACAGCCTGTACGGCTTTGGCAGCTACCATTGGGACTGGTAATATAGCCGGTGTGGCCACCGCACTTACAGCCGGCGGACCTGGTGCTATATTCTGGATGTGGGTTTCTGCCGGAATCGGCATGATGACAGGCTATGCGGAGACCATGCTGGGGATCCGTTACCGTTACCGGGATCGGAACGGCGCCTGGATCTGCGGGCCTATGGTTTATTTGGAGAGGGGGCTTAAGCTTCCCGTACTAGGCATGATTTACAGCTTTCTTTGTATCATGGTTTCTCTTGGAATGGGAAGCATGGTGCAGTCCAATTCCATTGCGGAAACTCTTGAATATTCCTTTGGCATACCGCCGGTTCCCATCGGGATCGTGCTGACTGGAACCGTATTATTGGTGGTACTGGGAGGGATTGCAAGAATCGCCTTTGTCTCCGAACGGCTCATTCCTATCTCGGCCGGCGCCTATATGCTGTTTTCCATGGTTGTGATCATGTCCTGTTACGATCAGATCCCATATATTTTTCAATGCATTTTTCAGGATGCCTTTCGCCCGGTTTCTGCCTTTTCAGGAGTTGCAGGCTATCAAATCAGCAAAAGCCTGCAATATGGCATATCCAGAGGTGTATTTTCCAATGAAGCAGGACTTGGGAGCATGGCAGTCCTTCATGGCGCGGCAGAGGATACGACTCCAGAGCAGCAGGGAATGTGGGCCATGTTTGAGGTGTTTTTTGATACCATTTTGATCTGCACCATGACCGCATTTGTGATCCTGTGCATGACGGAAGGAGATGCTGCCGGCTCAGGATATGACGGAGCGGCTCTCACCGCCTTTTGTTTTTCAAAACGCTTAGGATTACTTGGGGAATATGTGGTATCAGGAGCTATGCTGATATTTGCTTTTGCTACCATTATTGCATGGTATTATCTGGGACGTCAGGCCGCCATATATCTGGCGGAGCGTTTAAAAGAACGCAGATCTCTTTACATACTGCAGCGCATTTTAAGGGGAAAGGTTTATACCATGCTTTATCTGGGGGCCGTGTTCCTTGGGTGTCTGGCAAAGCTTGAGACAGTGTGGGAATTTTCTGATATCTGGAATGGACTGATGGCGCTTCCTAACATCATTGCCATTATTTTCCTGATGAAGGAGGTAACGGTTCCGGAAAACGCAGAAGAATGGGCACTGAAATACACCCGCCGGTGAATGGGGAAGGGGCCTGACCCAAATAGCGGTCAGACCCCTTTATGATGAATTAGTTGCAAGCAAATGGTCAGCAATCTCCTGTATAGTAGGAGATAATGCTCATATAATCCTTTGGAGCCGGAATATCCAGTGAAAGACTCAGGAAGTTTTTATTTTCTCTGTACTGATGAAGCAGCTCGTTCTGGAGTCCATAGTGTTTGTTGATATTTTCTTTACTACCGTCAGGGTACAGTAAATTAACCGCATCACTGCACGCATTTACTGTTTGTAAAAAGTTATCCATATTCAAGATATTTAATTTTATCATTACAAACCCTCCATTAAAAAGACAGTGATACTTAAGTTCAGCAATAATTTTATAATAAAAAGATTGCCCTATTACCTTTACAGGTATCATTATAGTGCAATCTTTTTTTAATAAATATATTATTTCTGCCTTTATATATCATTTTCCTGCCATTTGCGGCGATATTCCAGGGGTGTGCAGCCGGTATACTCCCGAAAGACCTTTCCAAAGTAACTGCTGCTTCCCAATCCACAGGCATGGCTGATATAGGTAATTGTTTCCCTGCTGTCTGTCAGCATACGACAGGCCGTTTGTAAACGGTAGTTCTTGATATATTCCACCGGTGTCATGTGCAGGAAGTCGTGGAATACCCGGAAGCATTCACGTTCGCTGGAATAAGCGGCGGCAGCAATCTCTGGAATAGAAATTTTTTCTGCATAATGCTCATGGACATATACCATCATCGATTTTATTTTATCATTTGTTTTGTCGGAATGCCCTTTTTCTTCCAATAGAGGACGCGCTATGTCGAAAAGCCGGATCCATATGTCAGATAACGTCTCCCTCAGTTTTATCTCATATCCGAAATTATTTTCAGAAAGGTGAAAAGATTCCCGAATGATATCTAAAACTTTTGCCTGTTCCGGAACATCAGGATATAAGGCAATAATTTCTGCCTGCGGGGCTGTAGTAATAGGCGTAACGTATTTTTGCTCTATCCGGCTGCCGTGTTGGCCGGCTATGAAAGAGGGGTCAAAAAGATGGAGAAACTGGATGTTTTTTTCTGATTCCGCTTGCGGCCTTGTCATGTGGAGTACATTGGAATTGACCAGACCGCCGGTACCTGCTGGAAATATCATGGTTCCTTTAGGCGTACAATATTCCATTCTCCCGCTCTCCATATAAAATAACTCCACAGCTTTGTGCCAATGCCATGGAACAAAACGCCCTATAAATTTGTCCAATTGGGAGCAGGAGGCAATGTATGGAAAGTCTTTCGCATAATCAGGTAATAATTCTTCTTTGCTTCCTGTATGGAATTCTATTCTATAAATGTTCCTCAATGATCGTATCCCCCTTTCTCTGTTATAGAAACTTGTGACAATATGAAAACATTTACAAAGTTTTAGTAAAATAGTAACGTTTTCCTGTCACAGGATATTCTTCCAGTGCAAACACGCTCTTATATCCGTGCTTTTCATAGAAGGCAGGCGCCTGAAAGCTGAAAGTATCCAGAAATGCGTATCTGCATCCCCGTTCCTTGGCTGTTTCTTCTGCCTGATTTAAAAGCTTACTGCCAATATTTTGTCCTCGTAAGTCTTCCCTGACCCATAAATATTTGACAAACAACCAGTTGCCGTGTGTATTTCCGATCAGTCCTCCGACTTTTTCTCCTGTATCGTCCTGCAAATAGATTCCTAAATCTCTTGGGTTCTTGTCCTCAATTCTGGATAAGTTATAATTCAATAAGCCCTGGTAAATGATTTCCTCATCTTGTTCTTTAATTTTATCAGTTATTTCAAAGTTCATTTTAATCGATTCTCCTTATTGGCTTATATGAGTTTACGGTTGTATTTATCATACCATATCCCGCAGCACAATTCCACAGTCCATATCAGGCCTTAATAGAAACAAATCGATGGGAAAAGTCCAGACCTGATTTAAGCAAAAATTATCAAGAATTAATTTCCAAAAGAGTATATAATGATAATATGTTTTTGGAAAGGAGCAGGTATATGGATTATCATTCAAAAGTGGGGGACTCGCTTAAATATATCGAGGAAAACTTAAATGGTAAGATTGATCTTGATGATCTTGCAAAAAGAGCCTATCTGTCAAAATATCACTATCATAGAATTTTTCACAAAGTATCAGGAGAATCCGTTACCAGATACATCACCAGAAGGCGGATGGAAAAGGCAGCGGGAGAGCTTGCCAGGACAGACAGGCCGATCATCGATATCGCCCTGGAATATCAATATGCTTCTCAGGAATCCTTTTCAAGGGCCTTTTTAAAGATTTATGGACTGACGCCGGGAAAATACCGGAAAAGGTATAGCGTCAATTCCAATCATGTGATTGATTTAGGCTGCCGTTCCGGCAAAATCATGAACATGGCCGCATAATAATCCAGGAGGTTTCTATGAACAATCTTATCCCAATGGTTATTGAACAGACATCCCGGGGAGAGCGGTCGTACGACATATTTTCCAGGCTGCTGAACGACCGTATTATCATGCTGAATGGCACAGTGACCAATGACACAGCAAGCCTGATAATAGCACAGATGCTTTTTCTGGAATCCGCTGACCCTAATAAGGATATTCACTTGTATATCAACAGCCCCGGAGGCTCTGTAACAGATGGGTTCGCTATTATGGATACCATGAATAACATTAAATGTGATGTTTCCACCATTAGTATAGGCCAATCGGGAAGCGCGGCTTCCCTGCTTCTGGCATCAGGGAAGAAGGGAAAGCGCTTTGCCCTTAAAAACAGCGAGATTCTGATCCATCAACCGTCAATATCCGGCGGGCTGCAGGGGCAGGCTACGGATATTAAAATCCATAGTGATTGGCTTGAAAGAACAAAGAAAAAGCTCAATGAGATATACAGCGAACTGACTGGCCAGCCGATTAAAAAAATTGAGGAAGATATGGAACGGGATCGTTATATGACGGCTGAGGAGGCAAAGGAGTATGGCTTAATTGATGAAATTCTATTATGCCGCAGGTGATACCGGAATATTAACACAAAAACCCGCTAACGGAAGGTCTGACAAGGCAGCCGTAAGCGGGTTTTTCTCAGTGGGAATCTGTATATGCATCGATCATTTTTACTTTTTCATTCCGTCCCATCAATTCATAGTAATTACGCCATTCATCAACGGACTGCAAGGGAATCTTAATTCCATGAACTTCAGTGAAATCTTTAATATTTTCCTTTTTTAATGGAAAATAATATTCCTTATCTTGGTTCACAATAACAAATCCGGCCATTGCATCGATATCTACACCATCAACATGAAACTCCAAAAAACTTTTTGTTTTGTATTTTGCATTTGGATTAGGCTGTTGAATATCACCGAAATGTAATAAGATATCTTTAACTGTTTCTGCATCCTCTTCCCCAATCATAATATCTATATCATGAAACTCAGATGTAATTCCTTTGAAGTATAGCAGCAAGGAGGCTCCAATGGCCCATGTAACATCTTTGTGATTAAATTCTTCTGCAATACGCGCTAATACCGTCAGCTTGTGTTTTATATCGTCCATTCCGTCACCCCTTTAATTTTATAGATGCATTAACTCATCCATTGTCTATTGTTTCAACCTTCGATCTTACATATCAGAATTGAAATTATGATATAGGAAAATACTGGAATATCATGATATAATATCAAAATATGAAGGAAAAAGCAAATTATTAAAAATTATGCCGGAAGCCAAATGTTCTCTGTCTAATGCCTGTATTATTTCTACTGCTATAATAGGAGATACTTTTATCACAAGCTTTTAGCAGAATAAAAGTGGTATAAGTATAAAAATTTACTTTAAGCGAAACCTATGTATCAATGGTAAAATAATAGAAACCGACAGAAGTTTACAGACTTCATAAGGATTGTTATAATTTTAACCAAGTTATTAAAATATAGAAAAATAAAGGAGGTGATGCCATATGTCAAACGTTGATAGAGTACCCAATAGATTAATCAATGAAAAATCCCCCTATTTACTACAGCATGCATATAACCCGGTGAAATGGTTTCCTTGGGGAGAAGAGGCTTTTTCCAAGGCGAAAGCAGAAGATAAGCCCATCTTTTTATCTATTGGGTATAGCTAACTCCGGTTGAATATGTGCACTTGTCACTGGTGTCATGTCATGGCTCATGAGTCTTTTGAAGACCAGGAGGCGGCGGATGTTCTTAACGAGTTTTATGTGGCAATAAAGGTGGACAGGGAAGAGCGGCCGGATATTGATTCCGTATATATGTCAGTCTGCCAGGCTCTCACCGGTTCCGGCGGGTGGCCATTAACGATCATTATGACACCGGATCAAAAGCCTTTTTATGCCGGAACCTATCTGCCTAAATTTTCAAGATGGGGATCTGCCGGTCTTCTGGATGTTTTAACCTCTATCCGGAAGCTTTGGGAAAATGAGAAACATAAGCTTCTGGAAGCGGGAGATGAGATAACCGGATATTTAGTCAAGGAAGAGACATCTGTTAATAATGAGGGCAGGGAACCGGATAAAGACTTATTTCTGTCAGCTTCAAGCCTGTTAAAGAGGTCTTTTGATAAGAAATGGGGAGGTTTTGGAAGGGCGCCCAAATTTCCAATGCCTCATAATCTGCTTTTCCTTTTAAGGCATTACTTTTATGAAAAAGATAAAGATGCTCTTCTTGCTGCGGAAACGACCCTCAGGCAGATGTACCGGGGCGGAATATACGACCACATCGGTGGCGGTTTTTCCCGTTATTCCACAGATGAAAAATGGCTGGTGCCCCATTTTGAAAAAATGCTGTACGATAATGCGCTTTTGCTGTATGCCTACACGGAAGCCTTTGCCATGACAGGAGACAGCCTTTATGCCAAGGTATCCCGGGGAATTCTTCGTTATGTAAGGGATGTGCTGACTGATGAGCAGGGCGGGTTTTACTGTGGTCAGGACGCTGACAGCGAAGGGGTGGAAGGAAAGTTTTATACGTTTCAGAAGGAAGAGATCGAACAGATTCTTAACGGCGATGCAGATGAATTCTGCGAATGGTTTGGAATTTCAGAACAAGGTAATTTTGAGGGAAAGAATATTCCAAATCTTATAGAAAATGATAATTACGGCTCTAGCAGTGATAAATTAGAGGATCTGTGTAAAAAGCTTTATGATTACCGGATCACAAGGACAGCCCTTCATACGGATGATAAGATATTGACTTCCTGGAACGGACTTATGATTGGGGCACTTGCAAAATCATATGAGGTACTGGGAGATGCCTGGTGCCTTGATGCGGCAAAGAATGCGCAGGCGTTTATAGAGAAGAATTTGACCTCTGAACAGGGAAGACTCTTTATCCGTTACCGGGAGGGGCAGGCTGTTCACGACGGACAGCTTGACGATTACGCGTTTTATGCCTTTGGCCTGCTGGAGTTATATGAGGCTTCCTTTGATATCAAATATCTTCATATTGCCGCTGAAATATCTGAAAAGATGCTTGAACTGTTTTATGATGAAGTTCAGGGAGGGTTTTATATGTATGCGCATGACAGGGATAAACTGATAAGCCGTCCCAAGGAGCTTTACGATGGTGCGCTTCCTTCAGGAAATTCCGTTGCCGCATATGTAATAAGCAGGCTCTATCACCTGACCGGGAAGATCAAATGGCAGAACGTTCTGGAAAAGCAGATATCTTACCTGACGCAAGAGGTGGAAAAAAGCCCTGCAAACTACTGCTTTTCTCTGCTTGCATTTCAAAGCATCCTTTATCCATCTACGGAAATTGTTTGTGTTTCCGCTGGTGATTCTATATTAACAGAGCTTCAGAGCTTACAAAGAAGCCCGAAGCCTGATATCAGCGTGATCTTAAAAACTCCTCTGAACAAGGAGGCCCTGTCAGAGGCAGCACCGTTCACGGCAGATTATCCGGTTCCTTCTGAAGGAAGCAAATATTATGTCTGCCGTAATGGAGCGTGCATGAAGCCTGTAGAAGGCATGGATGAGTTAAAAGGAGTTCTGAAATCCCTGTAGCCTGTATATGGGCTGCAATTAATTGCAATGGCAGCTATATATTAAAATAGCGTTTTGGGTAGAAGATGAGCTTTGAAAATGGATTAAATCCAATCAAAGCTCATTTTTGCATATTATTTTAAGTGATACTATTTTTTGTCAGCCCCTTTGTCTTATCCCCTATATTACATACATAAAAACCACAGGCCCCCATATAAATAAATAAACAATTTACAATAAGGGAGGTAGTTTGTATGTGCACAGCATTTACCTTAAGAACCCGGCAAGGGGAAACCTTTTTTGGAAGGAATATGGATTTTTCTTATGATATTAAGCCTCATCTTTACATAATTCCAAAGAATTATGAATGGGATAATTTATTAAATATGGAGAAAATCCAGGATATTTACTGCTTTATCGGCATTGGGCAGGAACTGGATGGGGACCTGGGATTTTTTGACGGGGTTAATGAGATGGGTTTTGCTGCTGCTGCACTTTATTTTGCAGGCTATGCCCAATATGATACCATTCAGGATTTAAAGCACAGGAAACAAATCGCATCCATTGATTTCCTTCATTATATTTTAGGAAGATGCGCAGATGTCGATGATTTACGGCAATTACTTATGAATCTCTCAATCGTAGGAGTTGAGGATCCGGTGACACAGACTGTGGCCCCATTGCACTGGATGGCGGTAGACCGCAGCGGGGAATGTGTTGTCATAGAGCAGACGGAAAGAGGGATGGAGGTAATGTCGAATTCCATTGGCGTTATGGCAAATAGCCCCGATTATCAGTGGCATAAGACGAACCTGAGAAATTATATGGAGGCTTCTCCCTATCAGTCCGAGGAGGATACCTGGGGGAATGTCCGGCTGATTCCGTTTGGACAGGCGGGAGGTACCCAGACTCTGCCGGGAGGGTATACCTCCCCGGAACGCTTTGTCAGGACCGCTTATTTAAAATCATTTATTCCGACACCTCAAAGCCGTATGGAAGCGGTAGTTTCATGCTTTCATGTCATGGAGAGCGTTACCATTCCGAAAGGAGCAGTCGTAACAAGCCGGAATTCTTATGATTACACCAAATATACGGCCTTTATCAATACAGCCACATGTGAATATTTTTTCAAGACTTATGACAATATACAGGTAAGAATGGCAAGTCTTTTTGAGAATTGCGCCCGATCCCCGGAGCTTGTGAATCTGGGGGGATTATAAGAGCAAGCCGGGGCGGCGGCCTCACTGTTATAAATCCATATGAAACAAATTCTAAATAAAATAGCATGACCAAACAAAAAAGCGTATTACATGGCTGATCCTGAAACCAGTCATGCAATACGCTTTTCAAAAAGTTATTTCAAAAAGGGAGGAGAGCTGATAATAAATTATCAGCTCGAGTATTATGAAAAAAATCTTATAAGCAATTTGTATTTTATGTTTTAAGTATATCCATGAAACATGAAGAAATCATGTTGTTTGTGTAAAAGGTTTTTGAATGAAATTTAAACAAAGTATGAACGATAGGATATATATAGGACTGTATTCAAATGGGACTATACAAATATAAGAGTATTTGATAAAATATAGCCATATGCGGAATCTGACGCAATAAATACCTTATTGGTATACCTTTATGCCCAAAGAACATGGGCAGGAAAGCAGAAAGGGAGAAAACATGAAAAATCCGGTTATTACGATTACAATGGATAACGGTGATGTGATGAAAGCAGAGCTTTATCCGGAGATTGCACCAAACACAGTAAATAATTTTATCAGTTTAATTAAAAAAGGTTTTTATGACGGACTGATCTTCCACAGAGTTATCAATGGGTTCATGATTCAGGGAGGATGTCCGGAAGGAAGCGGAATGGGAGGCCCAGGCTATTCCATTAAAGGAGAGTTCAGCCAGAACGGCGTAACCAATGCATTTAAGCATTCAGAGGGAGTGCTTTCCATGGCAAGAGCCATGAACCCCAATTCTGCCGGTTCCCAGTTTTTCATTATGCACAAGGCATCTCCCCATTTGGATGGTTCCTATGCTGCATTCGGTAAGATCACGGAAGGCATGGATATTGTGAACAAAATTGCTGATGTGAAGACCGATTACAATGACCGCCCCATGAAAGAGCAGAAGATCCAGTCCATGACAGTGGAAACCTTTGGGGAAGAATATCCGGAACCGGAGACCTGCTAAGTCAATGATCTGGAATCGGGATATTATAGTAGAAGGAAAGATTTTCCAGGTTACCATATCCGATGATCATGAGGCCCTGCGTTCTGCTTTTGCGGAAGGCAGGGCCGTTGTTGGTTTATGGGACCGGGAACGAACGGATCAGAACCTTGCCCCTGCCGCTTATGTTGTAGAGGATCTTGATGACATTGATGATGCATTTTTAGAGCGGGTCATCAGGAGAAAAGAGGGACTTCCGTGGAATATAGTTAAAACCCGGCGCCTTACAATCCGGGAATTCGTTCCTCAGGACTATGTCTCTATACCAGATGAGCCTGAGGCTGGGAAGTCGGGCTTCCTGTTTTTAACGAAAGAAGCCCTGAAGGATTACATCAGCCATCAATACGGATTTTATGAGTACGGTATTTGGGCCGTAGTTGACCATGACAAAGGAAAGCTTGTGGGAAAGGCGGGGATATCAAACTTAGAGATTACCGGGCAGGAGGAGTTTTTGGATGCAATAAAAAAGAATGATACCCCAGTGGAACTGGGATATCACATTTTTTCCCCATACAGGCAGCAGGGATATGGTAAGGAAGCCTGTAAGGCCATTCTTTCCTACACTGCCCTGGCTGTTTCAGAGAAGATTTATGCAAGGATCGACGAACGGAACTCAGCGTCAATAAAGCTGGCAGAGGATCTTGGGTTCCGTCTTATTGCCCGAACACATAGCGGATCAGTTCCGCGGCTGTGTCTGTATGAGTGGAATTGCTCATGACGGTAAGAATCGGCTCATCAATGATAAGGCCGGTTTTATCGCAGAAATCCGTGTTGCCGATGAGAAGACCGCAGGCCGTGTTTTCGCCGGTTTCCTGATTGGTTACAAAATAGAGGTACTCCTTTAACTTGTCGTAAACGTCTGCAGGGAGGATTTCCTTTAAGTCAACAAATCCGCCCATTTCACCGAAGTGGTCTATGGTTTCCGGATTTCCGATCATAACATCCAGACTCTTACTGGATATCATGGCGGTGATTTTGGCTAGCTGGGCATAGGTAAATTCATTCATGGAGGATTCGTCAAAGGTCGGGGACATGGAGTAGTCCACCTCGATCTTTGCATCCTCATTAAGATCAATGTACTGACGGAAGCCCTGGTTAAAGTAATCATCAACAGAATCGGTTTCACCGGCGGGGCTGCTGTTAAAAATAACGCAGGAAAGAGCAGTTTCAAACCGGTTGTTATATATGGCTGAACCGATGGAAGAGATAAAAATCACGGCCACAACGGCAATGATGATGGGAATCTTGTAATATTCCCAGACGTACCAGAGCCTGTCTTTCACACTCATATTTTTTAGCTTGTCCCGTTCCTCCCGCATGGAGTCTTTTAGGGTTTTGTCTTCGTATGGGGTCATGTTTTACTCCTCTTTCTTTATTATTAAAGGTACTTTTTTAATTATATCACACAACCATGGATTTTCATTAAAATAAAAATAAAATTTTGGTGAAATAAGAAAGAATGTTTGCTTTTTAAGGGCAAATCCTATATAATATCTTTTAATGCCACTATGAAAAGGGGAAGAACGTATGTTTTCTGGTTTTTTTAATTATGATAACCCGGTATGGCGGTTTATCGGTAAATTTGGTGATCTGATTATTTTGAATATCTTATGGCTGATATGCAGCATTCCAATTTTTACCATAGGAGCTTCTACCACAGCTGTATATTATGTAACCTTAAAGCTTGCAAGAGATGACGATGGCTATACCATCCGTTCTTTTTTTAAGTCATTTAAAGAAAACTTTAAGCAGTCCACGATCATCTGGCTGATCCTTCTGGTTGTAGGATTGATCCTTGGAGTTGACTTATACTTCTTTACCAGATTGTTTACAGGATCCGGGTCCTTTCGGACGGTGATGCTTACCGTGTTCCTGGCAATGGTTCTAATCTATGCGGCTGTTCTTACGTATATTTTCCCACTTCAGGCCAGATTTTTCAATACGGTAAAGCGTACCTTTTTCAACGCCTTTTTTATGTCCCTGCGCCATTTGTTCCGTACCATTGGAATGATTGCCATTGACGGGGCTTTGTTGGCGGCTGCATTCCTGCTTATGGTACCTCCGATGCTGATGATATTCATGCTGTTTGGCTTTCCGCTTTTAGCATTTATTAACTCCTATATCCTTGCTCCCGTGTTTAATCAGTATATTCCAAAAGAGGATGAGGAGAAAGGGGACGAGCTTAAGCCGCTGTTTGCAGATGAGGAAGAGCCTGTAAACAGCATTCTGATGGCAAAAGGGGACGAGCATCAGGAAGATATGCCTGAGAACGAAGGGATAGAAAATAAAGAAACAAAAGACGGGCAGGAATAATTCCTGCTGGCAGCCGGACAGGGATCGTCATGTATCCCTTCCGGCTGTTTTTTTGTATATCAGTATGGATTCTTTTATGAGGAGTTCATACTATGGACACCATATGGACACAAAAAAACGGTATACTTAATAATTGTGACAAGGAAATGCCTGGGAGGTGGAATATGACTGAAGAAGAGTATCTCTGTTTTATCCAGCCCTATGAGGATGCGCTTAAAAACATTCGTGTTAGAGTGGATGTGCTGAATAATGATTATAGGAGAAAAAACCAGAATTACCCCATCCATCATATCCAGTACAGAATTAAGCAAAAGGAAAGCATTGAAAACAAGCTGGATAAGAATGGACATGAGGCCAGCGCGGATTCGGCCAGAAACTATCTGACGGATGTTGCCGGTATCCGCGTCATCTGCTATTTTATCACGGATATCTATGCCATTGTCAGCCTGTTAAAAAAGCAGTCGGATATTGAAATTATAAAGGAAAGTGATTATATTGCCAATCCAAAGCCCAATGGATATAGAAGTTTCCACATTGTTTTTGGAGTTCCGGTCTATCACACCGATGGTATGGAATATTACCCGGTGGAAATACAGCTGCGCACCATGTCCATGGATTTATGGGCCAGTATGGAGCACAGGATCTGCTATAAGGGGGAAGAGAGAGAACAGGCAGCAGAGGAATTTAAAAAGTATGCCATTGCCTTAAGGCAGATGGAGGATGAGATGGAGGAATTTCTCTGAGGTGAAAATAAGAGAAGGCATGTTCCAGAGCTATGAGTTTTCATGCATAGCTTTGGAACATGCCTTTTTATTTTCTGTCTCAATGAATGACCAGTGTGGGCATTAAACATATTTCCGTTTGGTTTGTTTCTTCTTTCTTATCCGGTCTTGCAGCTTTTTTCATGATGTTCCAGGCCTTTATTCCAAGCTCTTCCACATCCTGGTTCACACTTGATATTTCTATTCCGAATAAATAATCAGACAGCAGATTGTCATAGCTTACAATGGCATAATCTTCGGGTACATGGATACCCTGCTCCGAAAAGTATCTTAATATACCAAGGGTCATCATGTCATTGCATACAAATATGGCGGTGCAGTCCGTATCAAGGACTTGCTTCGCGGCTTCGTATCCGCCTTCTATGCGGTAGTTTGCAGGAATGATATACTCCTTGGGCACCTTGATTCCATATTCCGTCATTGCATTCCGGTATCCGTGTATACGGGAAAGAGAGTTATGGGAAATGAAAGTATTGCAGATACAGGCAATCTTTCTATGGCCTTTCTCCAGAAGGTACCTCGTTGCAATATAAGAACCTTCTACATTATCAAAATATATTTTATTACAGGAAAATGAATCAAATATGCGGTCAACCATTACAAATGGAAGGTTAAGCTGTGATAATTTCTGCTCGATAATATCCTGATGAAGATAGGATTCATTGGAAATTACCACAAATATTCCATCGATTCCTTTTGCCGCAAGAAGGTCAATTAATATCATGTCTCCTTCAAATGTATCGTTGGAGTTAACGATGATCAATGAATATCCTTCCGCTCTGAGCTGCAATTCTAAAGTTTTTGATAATTTGGAAAAGAAAGGGTTTTCTATATCAGGGATCAGAAGCCCAAATGTATTGTTTTTTCTGGTTACCAGACTGCGCGCAGCTGCATTTGGTATATATTGGTTATTTTCAGCAATCTGCAGGATAAGATTTTTCTTTTGTTCAGAAATTCTATTTGGTCTGTCATTTAGAACCAGGGATACACTGCTTGGAGAAACTCCCGCTAATCTGGCTATTTCTTTTATTGTTATGGACATAGTATTTGACCTCTGGTGTATTGATATGAACAATAATACCGTATTTTGCATAAAAAAGCAACTTATATTGATAAAACGATTTATCAATCATAATTTTCATATTGACATCAATAAAAAATAATGATAATATGAATTTACAAAATTGATAAAACGTTTTATCAACCACAAATCCGCATTACAAACAAAACTAGATAATTTAGATTTCGGAAAGGTGAGGCAGAAATGAAAATCGGAGTTGTAGGCAGCATTAATATGGATATGACTGTTACAGCACAGCGGATACCGGGAAAAGGCGAAACAATTACAGGCGATGCCATTTCCTATATCCCGGGAGGAAAAGGCGCAAATCAGGCAGTTGCGGCAGCGAGATTAGGTGCGGATGTAACGATGTTTGGCTGTGTGGGAAGCGATGACCATGGAAAAGCTCTGATTGAGAACCTGAAAAATGAAGGTATTCATACAGAATATATAAAAGTAGTTGATGATCAGGTGACAGGGCTGGCTGTGATAACGGTAGCGGAAAGCGATAACTGTATTATAGTTTTAGCGGGTGCTAATAATACGGTAGATATTGAGTACATTGACGGCATCAAAGAAAAGTTATTAACCTGCGACATTGTATTATTGCAGCAGGAGATTTTACAGGAAACCGTGGAATATGTCATTGGCTTATGTGCGAATCATGGAGTAAAGGTCATATTAAACCCAGCACCGGCCAGAGAGATAAAAAGAGAACTGGTAGAACTGGTGGATTATATTACTCCTAATGAACATGAAGCCAGGATCATATTTGGAGATATGGCTGATACTAAGTCTTTATTAAAACAATATCCGGAAAAACTCATTATTACCCAGGGGGAAAAAGGAGTCATTTACATCAATCATGAAAAAGAAGCAGTGACTTTGCCGGCAAGAACATCTAATGTAGTTGATACTACGGGAGCAGGGGATACATTTAACGGCGCATTTGCCGTAGCACTTGGATTATACGATAACATTGAAATGGCGCTGACGTTTGCAGTCCTGGCTTCCGGTTTGTCGGTGGAGCGGTTTGGTGCTCAGGGCGGTATGCCGAAACTTAAAGATGTGATCAGAGAGCTGGAAAGCCGGTCTGACGGTTGTAATGCAGGTGACAGTTGCGGGATTGGAGGAAAACCATGAAGAGAAATGGAATTTTAAACAGCAGCATATCAAGCGTACTTTCTTCCATGGGGCATACGAATTCAATTTGCATCGGAGATTGCGGACTGCCTATACCAGATGAGACAAAACGGATTGATTTAGCTTTGCGTTTTAATATTCCTTCCTTCCTGGAAACTTTAGATGCGGTTACTGACGATATGGCAGTAGAATCTTACATTTTGGCAGAGGAAATGAAAGATCATAATCCGGAAATGGTGGTAAACATACGAAGCATGATGAAAAAAAAGTTTCCGGATGCAGTGGAATGCTTTACATCCCATGAAAATCTGAAAGAACAGACAAAAACGTGTAAGGCAGTCATAAGGACCGGTGAAATAACTGCGTTTGCAAACATTATATTGGTTTCAGCCTGCATTTTTGCAGCCCAGGGTTAAGGATAGGGAGAAGAGCTATGCAAATTGAGATGAAAGGAATCTGTAAATCATTTAGTGAACATGCAGTACTGTCTGATGCCGGTTTCAGCCTGGAAAGCGGCGAGGTCCATGCATTGATGGGAGAAAACGGGGCTGGAAAATCCACTCTCATGAAGATACTGACAGGTATCTATGAGAAAGATTCCGGAACGGTTTTGATTGATGGGGAAGAGGTTGTATATAAAACGCCGAAAGAAGCGGAGCATGCAGGAATTATCCTGATCCATCAGGAGCTGAATGTACTTTTTGACCTGACAGTAGAAGAAAATCTCTTCCTGGGGAAGGAAATAACCACTCGTGGAGGAATCTGCAATAAAAAAGAAATGCAAAAACAGGCAGAAACTATTCTGGATAAATTAGGGGTTAGAATACCAGTGAAGAAAAGGATGGCAGAGCTGGCGGTAGGGCAGCAGCAGATGATAGAAATCTGCAGGGCGCTTATGAGCGAGGCAAAGGTGATCATCATGGATGAGCCTACGGCGGCGCTTACGGCAAGTGAAACGGAAATTCTTTTTAAGGTAATAAAGAAGCTGCAGAAAGACGGAGTTTCCATCATCTATATTTCCCATCGCATGGAGGAGATATTTGAGCTGTGTGACAGGATTACAGTCTTAAGAGACGGGCAGTATGTGGGAACAAAGGAAACAAAAGATACCAATGAAAAAGAAATCGTAAAAATGATGATTGGACGTGAGATTGGGGAACGGTATCCGGAAAGAAAGAGTTCTATTGGAAAAGAAATATTAAAGGTATCAGGTCTTACAAAAAAAGGAATATATGAAAATATTAGTTTTTCAGTAAAAGAAGGCGAAGTATTGGGGGTGTCCGGCCTCATGGGAGCAGGGCGCACGGAAATCATGAGGTCCATATTTGGAAACATGCAGCATGATGGAGGCGATATCTTTATTGAAGGCACCAAATGTACCATAGACAATCCGGCTGCAGCCATAAAATATGGAATCGGCTTTATCACGGAAGACAGAAAAACCGAGGGGCTTATGTTGGAAGACAGCATAAAAAACAACATTTCCCTGACAAATCTGGCCTCTATATCTGACCGGTATCATGTAATCAATAAAGGAAAAGAAAAAAGTTTAGCCGCAAATGCAATCAATGAATTGAAAATACGCTGTTTCCATCAGACTCAGGAATGTGGAAAGTTAAGCGGTGGTAACCAGCAGAAGGTCGTGTTTGCCAAATGGGTATATACCAATCCCAGAATATTGATCCTTGATGAGCCGACAAGGGGAGTAGATGTAGGCGCAAAGAAAGAGATCTATAACATTATTAATGAACTGGCAGCAAAAGGAGTTGCAATCATTATGGTTTCTTCTGAACTTCCGGAAATTTTGGGAATGAGTGACCGGATAATGATAATCAGAGAAGGCACAGTCCGCGGTATCCTTAATAAGGGAGAAGCGAATCAGGAAAAAATCATGACTCTTGCAACAGGAGGGAAACTGTGATGAAAGAAAAGAGACAAAAATGGTTCAATATTATGGGAGATTATGGCGCACTGATTTCTCTGGTTCTTATTGTGGCACTGATCAGTATTATAAGCCCGGAATTTCGAACGTCCGGCAATTTTCTCTCACTTTTAAGACAGTCTTCCATAAATGGTTTTATCGCTTTTGGTATGACCTTTGTCATACTTACAGGTGCCATAGATTTATCAGTTGGTTCCGTTCTGGCGTTGTCCACTGCACTTTGTGCGGGAATGATAACTTCAGGAGTGCCGGCAGGTGTTGCCATGCTGGCCTCTCTGCTGATCGGAGCACTTCTTGGACTGATAAGCGGTGTGCTGGTGACCAGAGGAAGATTACAGCCGTTTATAGCTACGCTGATAACAATGACGGCATACCGGGGGCTGACAATGATTTACACCAATGGAAAGCCCATATCCAGGCTGGGTGAGAGCATGCTTTTAAAATCAATTGGAAAAGGCGATGTTTTTGGAATTCCGGTTCCGGTTATATTATTGATACTTATGTTCGCATTTTTCTGGTTCCTGCTTACAAAAACCACGTTTGGACGCCATATCTATGCTACCGGAAGTAACTGGAAGGCAGCCGAGCTGGCTGGCGTCAATATACGTAAAACAAAGATTATAGCTTATGTCATATCAGGCGTCATGGCCGCATTGTCAGGTCTTATTCTTTTATCCCGTCTTAATTCGGCTCAGCCTACCCTGGGTTCCGGTTATGAATTGGATGCCATTGCTTCTGCCGCTCTCGGCGGAACCAGTATGAGTGGCGGCAGGGGTAAGATATATGGAACATTTATCGGAGTACTCATAATAGCAGTATTAAACAACAGTCTTAACATACTTGGCGTATCCTCGTATTACCAGGATGTGATCAAAGGATTGGTGATTCTGACAGCCGTTCTGTCAGACAGAAAACGGTAAAAATAAAAGGAGGGAATATAAAATGAAAAAATTTAAAAAAGTGGCAGCATTGGTAACTGTTATGGCCTTAGGGGCAAGTGCGTTAGTTGGATGCAGCGTGGGCGGCGGTGAGAAGAAAGAAGGAGGCAGTTCTGCAGGCAGCGCCCAGACGGTCGGATTTTCTGTTTCAACGCTTAATAATCCATTTTTCGTGACGTTATCAGACGGAGCAAAAAATGCTGCGAAAGAGAAAGGAATCCAGCTTACAGTGGTAGACGCAGGTGATGACAGCGCAAAGCAGATCAGCGATATTGAAGATTTAATATCAAAAAATATCAAGGTACTGATTGTCAATCCGGTGGATTCCGATGCGGTAGCATCAGCTGTCGAATCAGCCACAAAGAAGGGAATTAAAGTCATCGCGGTTGACCGTGCGGTTAATGGAGCCGAGGTAGAGTGCCAGATTGCCTCTGATAATGTGGCCGGTGCAAGAATGGCGGCAGAATATTTAAAAGAGCTGGTTGGCGATGGAGCTAAAGTTGCTGAACTGGAAGGCGTGCCGGGAGCATCTGCTGCCATAGACCGCGGACAGGGATTCCATGAAGTGGCAGACAAGGATTTAAAAGTGGTTTCCAGCCAGACAGCCAATTTTAATAGAGCGGAAGGCTTATCTGTTATGGAAAATATCCTTCAGGCTGATGGTGATATAAAAGGAGTGTTTGCACACAATGATGAGATGGCATTAGGCGCTGTTGAAGCAATTGCATCAACCGGAAAAGATATCAAGGTAGTTGGCTTTGACGCTACGGATGATGCCAGAAAAGCGGTGGAAGACGGTACAATGGCAGCGACAGTCGCACAGCAGCCGGATCTGATGGGTAAAACAGCTGTTGAAACTGCTATTTCAATCATGGAAGGAAAAAGTGTTGAGAAGTCCATACCGGTGGAAGTAACACTGATCAAGAAATAATAACTTTAATCCAGCCAGATTATATAAATAAGATAATCTAGCTGGATTTTATTGTGCAGCAAACCACAGATCTCCAAGCTATTAGATGGCAAGTGCAGCTGCAGTCGTCATATCAAACATAAATATAATTTTTACATAGCCGTTTGTTCCAACAGGAGCAAACGGCTATTCCCATTGTTTATGAAAATTTAACAATGAAGAAGGCAGAATAGGGAATAAACCTCTTGTACTTTTTCCTGTTTCGTTATATACTAAATACTGTATACAAAAAAATAAAAAAATACAATCCTAAGAGATAAAAAGTGAGGGATGTTTGCCTATGATAAGACATCTGGGATTAAAAGCATATGGTAAGGTTAATCTGGGACTTGATGTTTTAAGAAAACGAGAAGACGGATACCATGAGGTACGAATGATCATGCAGACCGTAGGCCTTTATGATAAGATTGATATTTACTTAAAAGAGACCCCGGGAATTGAGGTAGTGACAAATCTCTATTATCTTCCAGTGAATGAAAACAACCTGGTTTATAAAGCAGCCAGGCTTTTGATGGAGGAGTTTCATATTATTCACGGAATCCGCATTCATTTAAATAAATTCATACCGGTTTCTGCAGGCATGGCCGGCGGCAGCAGCGATGCGGCAACGGTACTGTTCGGAGTGAACAAGATGTTCCAGCTGGGTCTGACAAGAGAAGAATTGATGGAACGGGGGGTGAAGATCGGAGCAGACGTTCCCTATTGTTTGATGAGAGGAACCGCACTGAGTGAAGGAATCGGGGAAATTTTAACGCCTCTTCCCGATATGCCCCAGTGTCAGGTGCTCATAGCAAAGCCTGGGGTCAGCGTATCCACGAAGTTCGTTTATGAGCATCTGGATTTGCCCGTCTTACGAAAAGAAGACCATCCGGATATTGATGGCATGATCGAAGCCATTGGGAACCGCAACATATACCAGGTGTCGGAACGCCTGGGAAATGTGCTTGAAACAGTTACGATTCCGGAATATCCGGTGATTGCACAGATTAAAGACAAAATGAAAGAATTGGGAGCTGTGAACGCCTTGATGAGCGGAAGCGGCCCTACGGTTTTTGGCATATTCACAAGCCCCAGAGCCGCAGAAAGGGCTTATGAGGAATTGAGGTACGGCGAGGCCAAGAGCCTTGCAAAGCAGGTTTATCTAACGAATTTTTACAATACCAGGGAGGTTACAAATGAGCAATGATTTAAAGGTTAATATGAATGAATATCTGCCCCTTCGGGATGTAGTCTTTAACACGCTGCGTCAGGCGATTTTAAAAGGGGAACTGGCACCGGGAGAGCGCCTTATGGAGATCCAGCTTGCGGAACGTCTTGGAGTCAGCCGTACGCCTATCCGGGAAGCCATCCGGAAACTGGAACTGGAAGGGCTTGTACTAATGATACCCAGAAAGGGAGCCGAGGTTGCTAAGATTTCGGAGAAAAGCTTAAGGGACGTATTGGAGGTCCGCAGATCCTTAGAGGAACTGGCGATTGAACTGGCCTGCCAGCGTATGACCCCGGAGGCCGTAGAGGAGCTTGAAAAAAAGCAGGAAGAATTTAAAGAGGCCGTGGAACAAGGAAATCCCATGGAGATTGCAGAGACGGATGAAGCTTATCATGATGTGATTTATAAAGGCACATGCAATGACAGGCTGGTGCAGATGATCAACAATTTAAGAGAGCAGATGTACCGTTACCGTTTGGAATACATTAAGGATGAGGATAAACGCCAGATTCTTTTGCTGGAACATGACAACATATTGAAGGCGGTCAGACAGCGGAAGGTTCAGGAAGCAAAAGAAGCAATGCGGGAGCATATTGATAACCAGGAGATCACCGTATCAAAGAATATCAAGGAACAGGAATAAGAAGAGAGGTATATTATGACGTTTAAGGAAAAGTATCTGGCCGGTGAGATAGAATTTGAAGCCATTGATGATTTTATTGAAGAATGGAATAACAGCGATGCGCCCGAAACCCTTGCCCAGTTTCTCGGCCTTAATGAAGAGGAAGAGGATGTATGGATCGAAGAGAGCGATGAAGCCTTAAAGGAGCTTCTGGACAGGAGATAGGAGCGTCCGGCTGTCATACTATTTTGCCCAAAAACGAGGGCGTAAGATTGCAAAAGATAAACAAAACTGGAAAAATTAATTAAAAAAATATAACCTTTCTTGACAAGGTGACAACGTGTCATTATAATAAGTGGCATGTTGTCACCTTTTCGTGTGGTCGGAGGATTCACATGGGAAAAGAGAAGGGAGAGATGAAAATTGCCAACGGAACGGTTTTATAATCTTCCGGCAGGAAAAAAGAAAACCATCTGCGATGCAGCGGTGGAAGAATTTACAAGGGTGCCGTTTGAAAAGGCTTCTATTAATAAGATAATCCAGGCTGCAGGAATATCAAGAGGTAGCTTTTATACTTATTTTGAAGACAAACGTGATGTTCTTGGATATATTTTTGAAGATGCTACTGAAAATTTTCAGAATAGCTGGGTGAGATGCGCTGAAAAAAATAATGGTGATCTTTGGAAGATCGCAGAAACTTTTTTGCATTACGGCCTGGCCAATGCAAAGGAAAATGTACTGCAGCTGATTAAGAACATCGCCGTCAGCGAAACAATGTTTGGTGTGACCCATCAGCTTTGCGAAGAAAACTCCAAAAGCCAGCAAGAGCTGCAGGAGACGATGTACCGTGTCATCGATACCTCTAATTTTAAAGATCAGAGTATAGAATTCTTTGGGAAACTGGTATCCATGATTTTCCTGGAACTAGCTCATTGTATGGGCTGGTACTACCATCATCGGGAAGATGAAGAAAAAATTAAGAAAATTTTTCTGGAAAAATTAGAAATTCTGCAATATGGAGTTTGTAGACATCAATTATAATCTTAATATGATTAAATAAGGAGCTTGTCATGACAAAGAAAAAAGTCTTTATTATTGCAGGTGCAATCGTTATTATTGCAGCCCTGGCGGGATTAATCATTCCCAAGGTGTTAGGAGGAAATAAGGAGGAGTTTGTGGCCGATGTCCCTCCTGTTGTAACTGTGGAGAATCCCCAGATCCGTTCCATAGAGCTGACCAGTGATCTGATCGGTACCATAGAGCCTTCCAGTATCGTCCATATCACGCCTCTAGGGGCAGGAGAAGTCACTGCTGTAAATGTTCAGACAGGTGACATGGTTACGGCCGGCCAGCTGCTTTGTGTCATTGATACGAAACAGGTAGAGAGTTCCAGAATCATGGTGGAAACGGCCAGGATTACATACGAAGATGCAAGAAAGAATTTAGACCGGATGACGATTCTTTATACAGCAGGTGATGTGGCGGAGGCCGATTACCAGTCACTTAAGGATAATGTGGAGATGGCAAGGCTTCAATATGAGAATGCCAAAATCGCATACAATATCCAGATGGAAAGCAGCCAGGTGACGGCTCCCATTGGAGGCAAGGTAGAAAGCCTTAACATCAGCGTTCACGATATGGTTTCACCTCAGTCCGTACTCTGTGTTATATCAGGAGAAGGGGGAAAAGCGGTGACCTTTTATGCTTCCGAGCGCATTGTAAGCGGGTTAAAGGCCGGAGACAGCATTAATGTGGAGAAGAATGGAACCGGTTATGAGGCGGCTATAACCGAAGTGAACACCATGGTGGATGAAGCAAGCGGATTATTCAAGGTGAAGGCATCAATTCCGGAGGGAGATCGGCTTGCTACAGGAACATCGGTAAAGCTTACCGTGATTTCCCAGAAGGTGGCAGATGTGCTTACGGTTCCTGTGGAAAGTGTTTATTATGAAGGAGGAGATCCCTTTATTTATACATATGCCGATGGAGCCCTTAAAAGGAATGCAGTGACCGTAGGACTGGCAGACGTGGATTATGCGGAAATTCAGGCTGGTATCTCAGCTGAGGATCAGGTGATCACCACATGGACCAGCGAATTGTATGATGGTTCAAAAGTCACCCTTGCAGATGCGTCAGGAGAAGAAACCCAGGCAGCAGACGGCGCTTCGGAAGCAGAAGAAGCAGGGGCGGAAACTTCCGGTTCCAAGCAGTAAGGGGGCGGTAGAATGGGAATTGTAAAAGGCATTTTAAAGCGACCTGTAACCTTTGTTTTAGCAATTTTGTGTCTGCTTGTATTTGGTCTGTCCTCTGTTTTTAACGCTAAGATGGAATTGACCCCGGAAATGAAATTTCCTATGTTTTTGATTACCAGCACATATCCCGGTGCCAATCCGGGGGATGTCAATGACCTGGTCACCAAGCCCTTGGAAGAATCCGTGGGAATTTTGTCCGGTGTCAAAAATATTCAGTCCATTTCCCAGGAGAATGTCTCCATTCTGGTTCTGGAGTATGAGTACGGAACCAACATGGATAAGGCGTATTCTGAACTAAAGAAAAAGATGGACAGTGTAAAACTTCCCGATGATGTGGAAGTACCAACGATCATGGAATTCAACATGAATGAAATGCCCTCCGTCACGTTGGCAGTCAAGGATCCCACTCAAAGCAATTTATATAACTATGTCAATGATAAGATTGTTCCGGAATTTGAAAAAATTCCTTCCGTTGCCAGGGTGGATGTCAGCGGAGGCGAAGAAAACTATGTCAGCATTCGCCTGATTCCGGAAAAGATGGCCCAGTACCATTTGACCATGGATTCCATTAGTCAGGCCATTCAGGCAGCAGACTTTACCTATCCGGCAGGAAGTACGGGAGTGGGAAAACGGGATTTATCGGTCAGTACGGCTGTAGAAATAAAGACCGTTGACAGCCTTAAGAAGGTTCCTTTAGCGGCTGGAAGCGGAAAAACCATTTACCTGGAAGATGTCGCCGATATTTCACAATCCTCGAAAGATCAGAAAGCCATTGGGCGGTACAATGGAGATGATACCATTACCTTGTCCATCAACAAGCAGCAAAAGAACAGTGCGGTGGATGTTTCAAAGGGTGTCAAAAAGACCATTGAAAATTTAAAGCACGAATATCCCAATGTAGATTTTATAACCATTGACGATTCCAGTGACCAGATTTTATCGGCATTGGGTAGTGTGAAAGATGCAATGGTAGCAGCCGTTGTTATTTCCATGGTCATTATCTTCCTGTTTTTCGGTGATTTGAAAGCTTCTCTTATTGTGGGAAGCTCCATCCCGGCATCAATGCTCATTTCTCTGATTTTAATGTCAGCTATGGGATTTTCCATGAACCTGGTTACCATGAGCAGTATTGTACTGGCCGTGGGAAACATGGTGGATGATTCTATCGTCGTACTGGACAATTGCTTCCGCGCCCAAAAGGGAAAGGGCTTCCGGGAATATATGGAAGCAGCGGTAAGTGGAACCGGAGAGGTGTTTTCGGCCATTTTAGGCGGTGCTGTGACAAACAGCGTGGTATTTATTCCTCTGGCTATGCTTCAGGGAATGTCGGGCCAGCTGTTCATGCCGCTGGGATTTACTCTTATATTCGCGTCCCTGGCTTCCGCGATTTCCGGATTGACCATTGTGCCCATGTGCTATACCAGACTACGGCCTGTTGAAAAAAAGAATTCCCCTATAGGAGGAATTATGAGGTTCCTCCAGGAGGGCTATAGCCGGCTTGTTTCTAAACTGTTAAACAGAAAGGCTCTGGTAATGACCATATCAGTGCTTTTGCTGGTTGTTTCTTTTATTCTGGCGGGAAGACTGGGATTTGAACTCATGCCTGATGTGGATGAGGGAACTGTCTCTGTTTCCGTAGAAGTAAAGCCTGGACTTAAAATTGAAGAGGCAAATCAGATTCTTAAAAAGGTAGAAGCAATTGTGACCAAGGAAGAGGACTTAAAGTCCTATATGATAAGCTACGGAGGTGGAGGCTTAAGCTTAAACGGCAGCAACGTAGGTACTTTGACAGGATATTTAAAGTCTGACAGAAAACTTTCTACCCAACAAGTGGTTAATAAGTGGAAAAAAGAAATGAACCAGCTTCCTGACTGCAACATAACCGTAAAGTCCGCTTCCATGATGGATATGGGCGGGTCAGGCAGCAACGATTTTGAAGTGATCCTGCAAAGCGCCCAGTTAGATAAGCTGAAAGAAACCTCAGACCAGATGGTGACAGAGCTTTCCGGCCATTCCGGATTGATCAAGGTCCATTCCGATCTGGAAAATGCAGCGCCTGTCATTAAGATCCATGTAGATCCCATAAAGGCGGCGGCAGAAGGTGTGGCTCCGGCCAGTGTAGGCGGAATATTGAGCAATATGCTCAGCGGTAAAGAAGCCACCACACTCGACGTGGCAGGAGAAGAACTTTCCGTAAGGGTGGAATATCCAAAGGATTCCTATGACACCCTTGACAAAGTTCAGGGAATTCTAATTCCCAATGCGTTCGGAGGCACGGCCGCACTGACCGATATTGCTGATATTGATTATGAAGACAGCCCTTCTGCTATTAACAGAAAGAATAAACAGTATATTGCTACTATTACCGGTTCCTTTACTGAGGCTGTCAAGTCAGAAAAAGATAAAGAGGCGTTGAAAAAGTCCATTGACCAGGAAATTGTAAATCCATACCTGGATTCCACGGTTACAAGGGCAAAAAACAGCGAGGATGAGGCCATGGTTGAAGAGTTCACCAATCTGGCCATGGCGATTGTAACGGCTATTTTCCTGCTTTTTGTGGTAATGGCAGCACAATTTGAGTCGCCTAAATTATCCCTGATGGTTATGACGGCCATTCCGTTCAGCTTGATCGGTGCGTTTGGACTCATGGTAGCGGTAGGAATCAAGATAAACCTGCCCTCCCTGTTAGGCTTTTTGATGCTGGTAGGTACGGTAGTAAAATCCGGTATTCTCTATGT
Organism: Lacrimispora sphenoides JCM 1415; assembly: GCF_900105615.1. Lineage (NCBI taxonomy): Bacteria > Bacillati > Bacillota > Clostridia > Lachnospirales > Lachnospiraceae > Lacrimispora > Lacrimispora sphenoides. Next base: position 5,019,259 of record NZ_LT630003.1, read on the forward strand.
GGAGACTGTAGGCCAGTACCGCCTGACCATGGAAAAACGGGAGGCTGTGATAAAGGCAGGTGTCAACAGATTCCGTTCTATCTCCATGACAACCCTGATTGCCATTGTTTCTATAATACCTCTGGCGTTGGGAATCGGTGATGATGGAGAAATCATGCAGGGTCTGTCACTGGTTAACGTAGGCGGTCTTACCGCTTCTACGGTTTTGACCCTTCTGTTGCTGCCGGTATATTATTCCATTATGACCGGAAAGTCAGATAAGATCGCAGAACCGGAGGATTAAACTGCAGTCTGTTAAACCTCATCAAGCAGTGAAGCAGATTGCGATTAACCGATTGATTTTTCAGTGGAAAAAAGTGGTTATTAAATAATAAAAAAGGTGTGATAGAATTAATTCCAAATAAGGAGGATTTAGGATGAGAAAATGGAAACAGATCAGTGCTTTCTGCCTTGCGGCAGCACTTACTGTCTCCGGACCGGCGGCCACAGTTTGGGCCGGAAGCCCGGAGTTTGCAAGAACCCCAGAGGAGTGGGCAAAGCTCCGTGACAATGTGATGGAATACGATGAACTGGCAGGCCTGATCCGTGAATATAATGTAACGGTTCAGAAAAACCAGCTGGATATTAATGATAAGAAAAAGGATGACAGGATTACCAGTGATCAGAATGCCCAGTATTACCGGGATGCGGCAAACGATTACAGGAACATGATTACCGGAGATGATCCGGTGTCTGATGCAAGCGGTGCGGCCAGCGCCAACCGTGCGGAAGTCATGGCAGATAACAATGTAGAGGATTTGCAGGTATATCAGCTTACCTATGAGCAGGAGGAGGCCAATCTGGTAGCAACGGCCCAGTCTTCCATGATCACCTATTTTCAGCAGAGATATGAGCTGGAAACTGCAAAGAGCAGCCTGGAGTTTTTAGAGGCTGCGTACCAGTCCGCACTGGTAAAGCAAAGTGCAGGAATGGCAACCCAGACCGATGTACTGGGTGCCTTAGAGAGTGTTCAGAGCACCCAGGCCTCCATTGATAAGCTGACATCTTCCGTAGAGGAGACCAGACAGAAGCTTTGTGTTATGCTGGGCTGGAAATACAACGACACACCGGATATTTTGGAAATTCCAGCTGTGAATATGGAACGCATTGCAGCCATGAACCCGGATACAGATAAGGAATCTGCCCTGGGCAACAGCTATACCTTAAAAATCAATAAGAGGAAGCTGGAAAATGCCGTAGGGGATATTACAAAGCAGACCTTGAACCGGACGATTTCAAACAATGAGCAGAATATTGGTTCCGATCTGACAAAGCGCTACCGGGCGGTTCTTCAGGCAAAGGCAGCGTATGACCAGGCTGGAGCTGAGCTTGCTCTGGAAAGCAAAAATATGGATACTGCCCAGAGGAAATATGACCTGGGAGCTTTAAGCAAACTGGATTATCTAAAGCAGAAAAATGCATATGACACGAAGAATCTCGCTATAAAGACAGCAGAGCTTGCCCTGTTCCAGGCGGTTCAAAATTATGATAATGCGTTAAACGGACTGGCTTCGGCAGGAGGTTTATAAGATATGAGAAAGAAAGGCTATTTATCTGCCTGTATGGCAGTGACGCTCGCCCTTACCGCTGCCCTGCCGGTTTATGGGGCAGCAGGACCCGGCAGTACGGGAACGGCCATTCCTGATGGGATGACAGAGGAAACTTGGAACAGGCTTAACGATCAGACCATAGAATTTGATGAGCTTTCCAATTTAGTGAGGTATTTTAATCCTGATGTTCAGAACATAGCCGATTCGGCTGGTAATGAGTTAAGCAACCAGCAGTATGTCTATGACGAAATGAGACAGTATATCCGGGATCTCAATGACGATGCCCAGGCGATGAAAGATTCAGGGGCCACAGGCAGCGATGAAGGGATGATGATATACTTGGCCTTAAAAGGCACGGCAAAGGGCCTGAGCAGTAATGCGGAGAAACTGAATAACGGACTCAAACGAATTGACTTGGGAGTCAAGAAAAATGTTGACCGCTATTCAAAGACCTTCTCATCTGCCGCAGATCAGATCATGATTGGCTATAATAGCGCCCTAGCCAATCGGGCCATGGTTCAAAAGGCACTGGATTTAAGTATATCAGGCTATGAAGCCCAGTCAATAAGCCTTAAACAGGGCTTGGCGACGGAAGCTGATGTGCTGGCAGCCAATAAAGGGGTCCTGGCAGCACAGGCCGCTCTTGACCAGCTTGACAACACCATCGACGGTTTGAAGCGATCTCTTTGCCTGATGACCGGCTATCCGGCGGATGGATCAGTTCAGATCGGTGAGATCCCCCAACTGGACCTTTCCGTTATCGGGGCCCTGGACTTAGCAGCGGATACAGCAAAGGCGATTGGTAATAATTACGACCTGATTGATAGCCGTCGCGGGGCGTCCAACAAGACTACTACCGGCATGAAAAACAAGGAAGCCAGTATCTCAGAGGGAGAGCAGAACCTCACGGTTACCATGCAGTCCTATTACCAGGAGATCCTTCAGTCTAAAGCCGCCTATGACGCCGCCTCCACCGCTTATGAAAAGGCGGTGCTGGAAAAGCAGAAGGCTGACCGTTCCTATCAGCTGGGCATGCTGAGTAAGATAAACTATTTGCAGGCCCAGATGGCATTTTCACAGGCAGAGGGAGAAAAGCAAACCGCTTATAACACCTTATATCAGGCCTATAGTACCTACCAGTGGGCAGTTAACGGGATTGTAACGGCTTCTGAACAATAGGCTCCGCTTTCTTGGAAAGCAGATCAACCAGCTTGAAACGGATATGGATCTTTGGAGCTTCCCGGCTGATTATCTGATAATCAGATTCATCTATGGAACTTTTTAATATTGCTTTGGAAGCTTCCGGTACAACCGCATACGAAGAATCTGTGAAACATAGCGGAGGATAAAGGACGCACCACCAGTTGCGTCCTTTTCCTTCGCCTATTTTTACCCGGACGGCCTCATAATTGCCGCAGGGAAATACCATGTCTCCATAGGTTTTGGTGGGAAAGTAACAATTGGTCAGTTCCATATGTGCGGGATAATTATATCCCAGTTTTTTCATGTAGTGTTCCGCTTTTCTTTCCAGGCTGTCTGTGTGAGTTAGAACAAAGTCTTTTGTTTCCTCAAGGGATGCATTTTCTCCAAGGTCCTCATATATTGAATTGAGCAGCATGGTGCGAACTTTTAATTTGAGGGTTTGGTCTTCTGTGCTGTCGCTGTTTGCTAATACGTGAAAACGCAGGATTTCCGGGGCGATCCGTGCAGCCAGCGCTTCATCCTTTTGCCTTCCGTCTGACACGGTAAGCAAAAATGCGATCAGAAGACAGGTAATACATAAAAATAAATCGTGTCTCTGTTTCATAGGGGTTCCTCCTTTTTTCTGGAATCTATTTGTAATTGTAACCATATGTGCTATAATATAAACACTGTAAAATTGAGAAATTAATGAGGAGAGTAAAATGGATAGAAAAACTGCGGTTATACTATTCGGCGGCCAGTCATCAGAGCATATTGTATCCTGTATGTCAGTGGTCAATGTTATTAACCATATTAATAGAGAGAAATACGATGTAGTTTTAATTGGGATCACAGAAGAAGGCCGTTGGATAAAAACGGATTCTGTAGAAGATATAGAAAAAGGCACATGGAAAGATGGTCCGGTTTCAGCCGTGATCTCTCCTGATGCAACCATGAGCGGTGTTATTCTGATGGACGGGGAAAAGACAGAGATCGTCAGGGTTGATGTGGTATTCCCAGTGCTCCATGGATTGTTCGGGGAGGATGGAACCGTTCAAGGGCTTTTGGAGCTGGCGGGAATTCCATATGTTGGCTGCGGGGTGCTGGCTTCTGCTATTTCCATGGATAAATTATATACAAAGATCGTAGCAGATGATCTGGGAATCACTCAGGCAGCCTATGTGCCGGTGATGCGCCATGATTTAAAGGACATAGAGGCGGTTGCAGGAAGGGTAGAGGAGAAGTTCTCTTACCCAGTGTTTGTAAAGCCCTCCAATGCAGGCTCTTCCAAGGGAGTAAGCCGTGCGGGTGACAGGAAAGAACTTATGGAGGCTTTGGCAGAAGCTGCAAATCATGACCGCAAGATTCTGGTAGAAGAGATGATTGTCGGACGGGAAATCGAATGCGCCGTATTCGGAGGCGGAAACGTACCGGCAGAAGCTTCCGGAGTAGGAGAGATCCTTGCGGCAGCGGAGTTCTATGATTTTGATGCGAAGTATAACAACTCTGATTCCAGAACGGTTGTAGACCCGGTTCTGCCAGAGGGAGCTACAGAGCGGGTAAGAGAAGCTGCTATGGCCATTTTCCGGGCAGTAGACGGCTATGGCCTGGCAAGAGTCGACTTTTTTGTGAAAAAGGATGGCAGTGTAGTATTCAATGAGATCAATACCATGCCCGGATTTACGGCGATCAGCATGTATCCCATGCTCTGGGAATCGACTGGAATGAATAAGGATCAATTGATTGACCGGCTGCTGGAGCATGCAATGGACCGTTACAGGATATAGGAGGAACGCCCTGCAGGCAGACATTTATGTAAAAAGCAGGGCGGGAAAGAGGAAAATTAATGGCAGACAGAAATTCACCTATAGGAGTATTTGATTCAGGTGTAGGCGGGCTGACAGTTGCACGGGAGATCATGCGGCAGATGCCGGATGAAAGAATCGTATATTTTGGAGATACTGCAAGGGTGCCTTATGGCAGTAAATCCTGCAGCACAGTGATTCGTTTTACCAGACAGATCATCCGCTTTCTCATGACCCAGGATGTGAAGGCTATCGTGATTGCCTGTAATACCGCCACTGCCTGCGCCCTTGAGGCGGTAGAAAAGGAAGTGGACATTCCTGTTGTAGGCGTGATCCATGCAGGAGCAAGAACCGCCATAGAGTCAACGAAAAACGGGAAGATCGGCATCATTGGAACAGAAGGGACCATACGAAGCGGAGTATATACCAGAGTGATGAAGGAAATGCGAGAAGATATTGAAGTGACCGGAAAACCATGCCCTCTCTTGGTTCCGCTGGTGGAGGAAGGGCTTTTACATGATTCTGTTACCGATGAAATCGCTTCCAGATACTTAAGTGAATTAAAAGGAAAATATATTGACACACTGGTACTGGGCTGTACCCATTATCCCCTTCTCCGTTCTACCGTGGGAAGGCTTATGGGACCAGAGGTGACTTTGGTAAACCCTGCATATGAAACTGCATTGGAATTAAAACAGATTCTGGACGAAAATGGCCTATTATGCGGACAGGACAGCAGTGATCTGGAAAAATACCGTTTCTATGTCAGTGACCTGGCAGAGAAGTTCACCAGCTTTGCCGCCTCCATCCTTCCGGGACAGGTAAAAGAGACAAAACAAATCAATATTGAGGAGTACTAAAGGAGTTTTATTATGACAAGAGATGTTCTCATCAGCATCAGCGGGATGCAGATTGCAGAAGACGACAGCAATTCAGTCGAGATGATCACAGCCGGCGATTATTTTTTAAAAAACGGCAAGCACTACATTCTGTATGACGAGATCCAGGAAGATACAGGGGGAGTGACTAAAAACACCATTAAGATCCATCAGTCCGGGCTGGATATCATCAAACGCGGAAGCTCCAGCGTTCATATGACATTTGAAAAGGATAAAAAAAATATGTCCTGCTATGCCACCCCCATTGGAGAACTGATGATCGGGATCAACACAAAGGATATTCAGATCCATGAGGAAGAGGACAGCTTAAAGGTGCGGGTGGCCTATTCCCTTGATATCAATTATCAGCATGTTTCGGAATGCAACATTGTGCTTGATATTCACTCCAAATCCACAGTAGATTTTCGTCTCTTAAATTAAAAAAGACATCTGCCAATTGGCAGTATGCCTTTTTCAGTCGTTCTAGTGAATGGATTCTTTAAGAAGCGGGATCGCTCCATATTTGCCTAAAAGATAGTCCTTGGAGAAGCTGGCGTCAGACCGGACCTTTATGTCTGCTAAGGTGTAGAGCCTGGATTCATGATATTCGTTCATATCCACAAAAGCCACTTCATCCCGTCGGAACTGCTGGTTATTTAAGATAGAAATATCGTAGGTCGTGAAAAGAATCTGTATGTTTAAATTTTTGTCCTTCTGAAAAGTATCAATAAAAAACTTTGTAACAGACGGATGGAATTCATTTGATATGTTATCAATGATCAGAACACCGCCCTCCTGGGACAGATGATAAACCTGAATGAATAATTGAAGGTATTTCATAGTGCCCAGGGAAACCTTTGTGTAGTCCATATATTGTATTTGGTATTCCCCGGTTTCCCGGGATTTCACCCGGTATCCAAGCTTGGGGATTCCCTTTTCAATAATAAGTTCTTCTGCCGGGATTCCCAGCTTTCTTAGCTGCCCTAAGGCATAATTAAGGGCCTCCGGATTTTCAAGGGCTTTGTATGCCCTTCCATCCATGATCAGATGGCCCGCAAGCTGGAATGGTTCAAGAAAATCACAATAATATGTGATCCGCTTCGAAAAAAAGGACTCAAAAGGCTCCATGAATGCCGTGATCTCGGGAATATCCAGGCATGTTAAAATAGAACAGAATAACCGGTCCTCGTGAGGACGGATTCCTGTCTTCTGTCGTAATACTTTTTCATACTGGCGTCCGATGGTGATTTCGTCGGCATTCCGTGTAAATACCACATGGTTATCCACGGCCAGGTTTTCCGTGAGAACTCTCTTATTCAGGACAGAGAAGCCATATTCATAGACCCGCTCTCCGCTGATAAAGGTAAGCTCCATTTCCGTTGGCTGGGTGTTGATTTTCTCATCCAGAAATGGAAGAATTCTATCCAAAGAGCTGATCTGTAAGAGCGACATAAAATGTTTTCTGGGAATGTCCTCCATTGAAAAAAGCTGCCAGAAGATAAAAGAGTGAAAGCTGGTAAAAGCGAGAAAAATATTGGTTTTTCCGCTGGAATTTGCTCCATATATAGCCAGAGTTTTAAGCAGTTTCTTGTTACCGGCCATTACCAGATGATTTGGATGTTCCTTGTAATTAACCGCTTTCATATCAATAAAAGTTTCATCCAGAAAGGAACGAAAGTTTTTAAAACGAAAAGAAATTATCATGGTATATTATCCTCCTTTCCGAAATTATACTGTAAAAATGTGGAAAAATAAACAAGATTACAAAAAAGTTGTTTACCATGTGATAATTTCGTCCAGAATCTGCTGCTGCTCCTGGCTGGAACGGGTGAGATAAATCCTGGTAGTCTCAATGCTTTCATGTCCCATTAAATCCGCCAAAAGAGAAATATCGTTAAAACAGGCCAAAAAGTTTTTGGCAAAACGGTGGCGGAAGGAATGAGGATAAACCGTGTCAGGATCTATTCCATAGCGCCTGGCCAGATGCTTCAGCTGAAAATTGATTCCCCGCGGGGTGATCAGACGTCCTTCTTTGTTTAAAAAGAGGAAACCGCTTCGTTTGCCCTGGCTGTGGCACCATTCCAGCGCCTCTTCACATAGGGAATCCGGAAAATAGATTCGGCGCACCTTTCCTCCTTTGGAATAAAGGTCCAGATAGCCCAGGTTTAAATGTTCCACCTTGATTTGGATCAATTCACTGACCCTGGCGCCTGTGGCTGCCAGAAAGCGGACAATAAAATACCAGAAATAATTCTTCTCTTCTTTTAACTTCTCTTTAAAAATCTCGTAATCTTCATTAGAAATAACGGTATCCAGGAACGTTTTTTGCTGGACTTTTACCGAAGGCAGATGGTAAGAGGCGACTAAAATATATTCCTCTCCATTGGTATCTGCCAGAAAACGGGAAAAGTGATTCATGGCATAGATCCGCTGGTTGATGGTTGCCGGCCGGTAGCGGGTGATCAGGTAGCTTTTATAAAGCTGAAGGCTTTCCGGTGTGATTTCCTTATACATACTGTAAAAAAGCCGGACACTGCCCGCATAGGCCGTAATGGTATTATTTGATAAATTCTTTTTCTTCAGAAATTTCTTAAAATCATTCAATAATTCTTCATTTAACATATTATCCTACCAATTCACAATTTGATTGACGATCTGCTTTTGTTCCGTACTGCTCCGGTGAAGATAGATCCTTGTAGTTTCAATGCTTTCATGTCCTAAAATATCCGAAAGCATGGAAATGTCCCCACAGCATTCAATGAAATTCTTGGCAAAGCGGTGACGGAAGGAATGGGGATAAACCACTTTGGGATCCAAATCATAGAGGACGGTAAATTTTTTCAGCTGGCCCCGGATTCCGGCAGGCGTGATCGGATCTCCGTAACGGTTTAAGAATACGTATCCGCTTACACGGTCAATCTGGCGCAGCCATTTTAAAGCATCGTCCCGGAGACTTTTGGGTATGTAGATTCTTCTTATTTTATTATCCTTAGAGTAAATATCCATATAACCGCGTTTTACATGCTCTACTTTAATCTGGACCAGCTCGCTGACCCGGACGCCTGTGGCTGCCATAAAACGTATGACAAAATAATACAGCATGTTTCCGGAACGTATCAGACATTTTTTTAAATACTCATAATCAGCCTGGCTGATAACATTTTCCAGAAATGTTTTCTGCTGAACCCGAATCATCAGCATTTTCGATGAGGACAGCTGCAAAGACTCCGTGTAACAATTAAGAGCCCTGATTCTTAAGTTGACTGTCTGAGGTTTGTAATGTTCCATTAGATAACATTTATAAAGCATGAGATTGTCATGGCTGATCACATGATATAACCCAAGAAATTGTTTTACTGCAAATAAATATACGTGAACGGTATTGGAGGACATGTTGTTGAACTCCAGGTAGTCACGAAAATCATCAAGGCTTTGCTCGACGACACTTTTGTTTTCAGCTTCTGAACTAGTTACGGCGTATTCTTTTACCATGTCTTTATTCTCCTTTTAGTTTGATGCAAAAACAGTTTAACATAAGTATATAGGTGTTTCGAAAAATAATCAAGAAAAATTCGAAAAAACTGTAATAAATATTGAATAAATGCGCTTAAATGGCCTGTTGCTTACGATAATTTCCAATATTAGAAGTATAATTACCTCGTAATGCAATTGGGAATTTCGAAAAATATTTCAAAAAGAAAAAAGGAGAGTGCATTAATTATGAGAAAGCAGACCAAATTAGTTGCTGTATTATCAACAGCAGCGCTGCTGGCTTTAGGTGCTTCTATGTCCTCTTTCGCAGCAACCGGCTGGCAGGAAGAGAATGGAACATGGGTGTACTATGACAAGAGCGGAGATTTAGAGACTGAGAAGTGGGAAAAATCAGGAGATAACTGGTTCTACTTAAACGAAGACGGCGAGATGGCTACCGATGTTGTTGTTGAATACAGTGACAACTACTATTATGTAGATGAGAACGGTGCTATGGTAACCAATCAGTGGGTTTCCGTAGAAAATGATGATTATGACGGCGGTGATGATGACGATGAAGAACCAATGAATCACTGGTACTACTTCGGATCTAACGGTAAAGCCTTTAAGAGCTCCAGTAATGGAAACAATGCTTCTTTCAAGACCGTCAACGGAAAGAAATACATTTTTGATGATGAAGGCAAAATGTTGTATGGCTGGATTGACGACAGCGGCGAAAGAGTAACTGGTGATGACAAGTGGCGTGACGGTATTTACTATTGCGGAGATGAGAATGATGGTGCTCAGAAAGTTGGCGAATGGGCGTATCTGGATATCGTGGATAATAGCTACGACAGCGCTGTAGATCCTGGTGTATCCAGCGACAACTTGTTTGATGATGAAGATCAGACCCGTTATTTCTATTTCAAGACTAACGGTAAAAAGATGACCGACGAAAAAGGTAAGACAATTAATGGCAAGAAATACAGCTTTGATGAATATGGCCGTATGAATGCTGAATGGGTTAACTGGGAAGCTACACCTACCGAGGCAAAAGCAACAAACAGCACTGCTACTGACTCACAGGGAAATGCTAATTACACCAGAGGATTCAGATATTACGGAAGCCCTGAAGATGGCGCCAGAGTAACCAAGGGCTGGTTCCAGGTTGTGCCTGATTCTTATCTGAATAAAGATGATTATGATGATGATGAGACTAACTGGTACTATTCTGATAAAGATGGTAAATTAGTTGCATCTGAAATCAAGACCATTAATGGCAAGAAATATGCGTTTGATTCCTATGGCGTCATGAAGGATGGCCTGGTTGCTATTAAGTTTGTTGGCAACAGTACAACTAACATTGATGATGTTGCAGGTGATGACGACTTAGCAAATTACAACTTTGATACAGAAGATGAATTCAAAGATAATGTATCTGGTTTGTATACGGATGCAAATTACAGAATGTACTATTTTGGAAGCGACAATGACGGTGCTATGAAGACTGGCAAGCAGAATGTCAGCATTGACGGAGATTCTTTCCAGTTCTTATTTAATAAGTCCGGAAGCTCCAAGGGACAGGGTAAATTTGGTGTTGATAGTGACAAATATTACCTTGGAGGCATGCTGTTAAAGGCTGATAAGGACGACAAGTACTCTGTAGTTAAGGCTACAACTGTTGATGGAGAATATACAGAAATCAAACTTCTGACAACAGAGAAGTTCTTGGATGATGTAACTTATGATAAAGTAAGCAAAAACGGATATTCCGAGTATTATGAGGTTGATGCTGCAGATAAAAAAGATGGTAATAAGACTGTAACATATAGACTGGTTAATACCTCTGGTAGTGTTCAGAAGAGCAAGAGCAAGGCAAAAGACGGCGATGATCGTTGCTACAAAGTAGAAAGCAATAAAGTGATCACAGCTGTATTTGTAGAGGATTAATTCATCATTGAATGAAGTGATTTCAGTTGCTTTTCAGGGGCCGCTGTACCATAGTTGAGAAATCAACCTGGGGCAGCGGCCCCGTATTTATGTGGTATTCAATATAAAAATGCCGCTTCCTGACGAAATCACTGTCAGGAAGCGGCATTTCCAGGTTTATAGTGGTTTAATTAGCTGATATACGACTTCAACATCCACAAAAGTTTCTGATATTCGGCCAGATATCCATTAAATTGATCTGCGGTTGCTCCATCGTCATCGTCTTCGGCCAGCTTGACGATTTCCTTTGTATCCCGGATCCAGTATTCTACATCCGAAATCAGGCTTTTAATGGTTTCGTCTGAGGAGATTGGAACGTCCTCCAGCTCTTTTACGGAAGAGAGAGCCAGTGCCTTCTTTAAGCTGGCTACTGGGGAACCGCCCAAAGCCAGCAGCCGCTCCGCTACATCATCCATAATCTGGGCGGTCTGGTCGTACAGCTCTTCCAGCTTTGCATGAAGTGTGAAGAAGCTGCGGCCTTTTACATACCAGTGAAGGTTATGAAGCTTGATATACATGACCTGCTGGTTGGCCAGATACTCATTAAGTTTCTCAAATAAATTCTTGCTCATTACAATCCTCCTTTTCTTAGCCGTTTATAATGTTTTCATAGTTGGAAGCAACCGCCTTCCAATCAACTACATTGAAAAAAGCTTTTATATAGTCAACTCTGAGATTCTTATATTTTAAGTAGTAGGCGTGTTCCCAAACGTCAATGCCAAGAATTGGTACAAAGCCTCCGCCTTCCATGAGGGGGTTATCCTGATTGGCACTGGCGGAAAGGATCAGCTTACCATCCCGGTTTGCCGACAGCCAGCCCCAACCGGATCCAAACTGGCCGGCAGCCAGGCCGCTTAACTGATTCTGAAAGTCAGAAAAACTGCCAAAAGTCTTTTCAAGCGCCTCCTTAAGAGGACCAACAGGCTGCCCACCACCGTTAGGGCTCATGGTGGAAAAATACAGGTTATGATTGTAAAAACCACCGCCATTGTTTCGTATGGCTTTTCTGAGAGCCTCGTCGGAAATGCTGTCAAGGGAGGAGAGGAGGGCGGTAATTTCTTTGTCTTCCACACCGGCCTTCTGAGCAGCGTCATTTAAATTTTTGGTATATGCTGCGTGATGCTTGGAATAATGGGTCTCCATTGTGAGGGCGTCAATATGGGGTTCTAAAGCGTCATATGCGTATGGTAATTGTATTTGATTAAACATAATAATCTCCTTTCGTTTCTAATTATGTTATATTGGAATAGATTCTCTTATCGGCTGGTTAGTTTTAACTAACTACCTTGTAGCTTGATTGTATCTTATGCCTGCAGTTTTGTCAATAGATTTTTTGAAATTAAATTGAAAACAACCATAATATTAATATTTGCAAAGAAATGCTTAAAGATTGAGATTAATATAAGATTCAAACTAAATTAAAAAACAATTGCAATTAATATTTATACATCAAAAACAGGCCGATTTTGATAAAAATTTTCAAATAGGATTAAATATATCTGTTTTTAAATACTGTAAAGCGATTGGTATTCCTTCCTAATATATAGGAAGCAGGACAAATTATTTTCATGACTCCATTTTCTGCGAAGAACCGACCAGATATTACTTTATGGCTGGAGAATTAACATTTATCTACAAAAAACGCCGGAGTACGACTTCAGCCGCGCTCCAGCGTTCTACAGATCTTTTATGATACAGATCACTTTCTAAAAAACGAGTATTAATGTATTTACAAATACAGAAACCAGATATCTTACTTTCCGCTCTTTTTAAACCTGTCCAAGAATTTTTTCTTTTTCGGTGCCGGTGGAACCGCTTTGCCCCGAAGGCTCTTGATCTCGGTTATGTAGATACCGCTTACCACAACCTTAGCTTCTGTTTTGACCGGAAGCACTTCGAATACTTTGGCGTCAGCGATCAGTGTCATGACCTTTGGGCCAACCTTTGCTTTTACAATGGGCAGCTTTGTGCGGCGCATATACCATGGGGTTTGTTCATACACGATCTTAGGAAGCCCTGCATCTTTTAGCTTCATTTTCTTTTTATCGATTACCAGCATGGATACGGACTGTGCCGCAGCTTCCAGTGCCTGCTGCTGCTCCACCTGACGCTTTTCCAGCTTTCTTCCGAGAAAATAAAGGACTACCATAGCCACGGCTGCGATAAAAAGAATCACTAATAATACGTTTAAAAATGTGCTCACCGGGAATACCTCCAATAGTTCATTTTGTAAATTGGGCCTATCTGCAATAGTATAACACATTTTATTGAAGAATACAAGTAAAAAATGCTTGACACCTTGACAATGCCATGTTATTATGGAATGTGCACTATTGTGGATTTGTGTGCCTTAACGGCATATTTATGCCCAAAAACAGAAACGATTAGAAAGAAAACAGGGGTGAAACGTCAATGGAGAAAAGCAGAATGCGTCCGGTCCCAGCCGGTAAGAGCCTGAGAATGAGCTTCTCAAGACAAAAAGAAGTGCTTGAGATGCCAAACCTGATTGAGATTCAAAAGAATTCCTATCAGTGGTTCCTTGATGAAGGATTAAAGGAAGTCTTTGAAGACATCTCTCCGATTGCAGACTTTGCAGGACACTTAAGTCTTGAGTTTGTCAACTTTACATTATGTAAGGATGACCTCAAGTACACAATAGAAGAATGCAAGGAAAGAGATGCAACTTATGCGGCTCCTTTAAAGGTAAAGGTAAGGCTTTGCAATAAAGATAAAGATGAGATTAATGAACATGAGATCTTCATGGGTGATCTTCCGCTTATGACAGATACCGGTTCCTTTGTGATCAACGGTGCCGAGCGAGTTATTGTTAGCCAGTTGGTACGTTCCCCAGGTATATATTATGGTATAGAACATGACAAGGTAGGGAAAGAGCTTTATGCCTGTACGGTAATCCCAAACAGGGGTGCATGGCTGGAGTATGAAACAGACTCCAATGACATTTTCTACGTTCGTGTGGACAGAACCAGAAAGGTTCCGGTTACCGTGCTGATCCGTGCCCTGGGCTTTGGCACCAACGCGGAAATTATTGAACTGTTCGGTGAAGAGCCAAAATTATTAGCCAGCTTTGGTAAGGATACGTCCGATAACTACCAGGATGGCTTATTGGAGTTATATAAGAAGATCCGCCCAGGTGAACCTTTATCTGTTGATAGTGCTGAAAGTTTGTTAAATAGTATGTTCTTTGACCCCAGAAGATACGATCTCGCAAAGGTCGGAAGATATAAATTCAATAAAAAGCTTCATTTTAAAAACCGTATTGCAGGCCATGTCCTTGCTGAGGATGTGGTTGACACCACAACCGGCGAAATTTTAGCTGAGGCTGGAAGCACAGTAGACAAGCAGCTTGCAACCGATATTCAGAATGCGGCTGTTCCTTTCGTATGGCTGGAGGGAGTGGAGCGTAAGCAAAAGGTCCTTTCCAACTTAATGGTTGATCTAACTTCTTTTGTAAACTTTGATCCAAAGGAAGCGGGTATTACAGAGTTAGTATTCTATCCTGCTCTTGAAAAAATTCTGGCAGAAGCTGGAAGCGACGATGATGAGGCTCTTAAAAAAGCCCTTCACAGAAATATAAACGAACTGATTCCTAAGCATATCACGAAGGAAGATATTTTAGCTTCCATCAATTACAACATGCACTTAGAAGAAGAAGTGGGAATGGCTGATGATATCGACCATTTGGGAAATCGTAGAATCCGTGCAGTCGGTGAGCTTTTACAGAACCAGTACCGCATCGGTCTTTCCAGAATGGAGCGTGTGGTCAGGGAACGTATGACAACACAGGATATGGATGGCATTACACCTCAGTCATTGATTAACATCAAGCCTGTCACAGCAGCAGTAAAGGAGTTCTTTGGAAGTTCCCAGCTGTCACAGTTCATGGATCAGAACAACCCGCTGGCAGAGCTGACCCATAAGAGACGTTTATCCGCATTGGGACCTGGAGGTCTTTCCAGAGACCGTGCCGGATTTGAGGTTCGGGACGTTCACTATACCCATTATGGACGTATGTGCCCGATTGAGACCCCGGAAGGTCCTAACATCGGTCTGATCAACTCCCTCGCTACTTATGCAAGGGTAAACCAGTACGGATTTGTAGAGGCTCCTTACCGCGTAGTGGATAAGACCAATGCCCAGAATCCGGTGGTTACTGATGAGGTTGTTTACCTGACTGCTGACGAAGAAGATAATTTCGTGGTTGCACAGGCGAATGAGCCCCTTGATGATGATGGCCATTTCATTCATAAGAATATTTCCGGACGTTTCCGTGAAGAAACTTCCGAATTCCAGAGGAAAAACATTGATCTTATGGACGTTTCTCCGAAGATGGTATTTTCCGTTGCAACTGCCATGATTCCTTTCCTTGAAAACGACGATGCAAACCGTGCCCTCATGGGATCAAACATGCAGCGTCAGGCCGTGCCTCTGCTCACAACAGAGACCCCAGTCGTAGGAACCGGTATGGAATCCAAGGCAGCGGTAGACTCCGGCGTTTGTGTTGTTGCCAGAAATACCGGCGTTGTGGAGCGTTCCGCTTCCAATGAAATTATCATTAAGAGAGATTCCGACGGCGGAAAAGATGTTTACCGCCTGACTAAATTTAAAAGAAGCAACCAGTCTAACTGTTATAACCAGAAGCCAATTGTATATAAGGGCAACCACGTGGTAAAGGGAGAAGTAATTGCAGACGGCCCATCCACTCAGAATGGTGAGATTGCTCTTGGTAAGAACCCTTTGATCGGCTTCATGACCTGGGAGGGCTACAATTACGAGGATGCGGTTCTCTTAAGTGAGAAGCTGGTACAGGAAGATGTTTATACCTCTGTTCATATCGAGGAATATGAGGCCGAAGCCCGTGACACCAAGTTAGGGCCGGAAGAGATCACAAGGGATGTTCCCGGAGTTGGTGAGGATGCCTTAAAGGATCTTGATGAGAGAGGAATCATAAGAATCGGTGCAGAAGTTCGTGCCGGTGATATTCTGGTTGGTAAGGTTACTCCTAAGGGTGAGACCGAGCTGACCGCAGAGGAGCGTCTGCTGCGTGCCATCTTTGGTGAAAAAGCAAGGGAAGTCCGGGATACTTCCTTAAAGGTACCTCACGGCGCTTACGGTATTATTGTAGATGCAAAAGTGTTTACAAGAGAAAACGGTGATGAACTTTCTCCAGGCGTGAACCAGACTGTCCGCATTTACATTGCCCAGAAGAGAAAAATCTCTGTTGGTGATAAGATGGCCGGCCGTCACGGTAACAAGGGTGTTGTTTCCCGCGTGCTCCCTGTAGAAGATATGCCGTTCCTTCCCAATGGCCGTCCGTTAGATATCGTATTAAACCCTCTGGGCGTACCGTCCCGTATGAACATCGGACAGGTGCTTGAGATCCATTTAAGCCTTGCAGCAAGGGCTCTTGGATTTAATGTATCCACTCCGGTATTTGACGGTGCAAACGAGATTGACATTATGGATACCCTGGATGTAGCCAATGACTACGTAAACATGGAGTGGGATGATTTCCAGGATAAATATGAAGATACCTTAAAACCTGAGGTTATTGAATATCTGGGTGATCACCTGGAACACAAGGAATTGTGGAAGGGTGTTCCGATTAACCGTGATGGTAAGGTCCGCCTTCGTGACGGACGTACCGGCGAGTTCTTTGACAGCCCGGTTACTATCGGCCACATGCATTATCTGAAGCTTCACCATCTGGTTGACGATAAGATCCATGCCCGTTCCACGGGTCCTTACTCTCTGGTTACCCAGCAGCCTCTCGGCGGTAAAGCCCAGTTCGGCGGCCAGCGTTTCGGAGAGATGGAGGTTTGGGCCCTGGAGGCTTATGGCGCTTCCTACACGCTGCAGGAGATCATGACTGTGAAATCCGATGACGTGGTAGGCCGTGTAAAGACCTACGAGGCCATCATTAAGGGTGATAATATTCCTGAACCGGGAATTCCGGAATCCTTCAAGGTATTGTTAAAAGAGCTTCAGTCACTGGCGCTGGATGTAAGAGTGCTGCGTGATGATAATACGGAGGTCCAGATTGCGGAAAGCACCGACTATGAAGAAACAGATTTAAGGTCGATCATTGAGGGCGACAGACGTTACCGGGATGAAGAGTCCTTTGGCAACTTCGGTTACCAGAAGCAGGAATTTAAGGATGCAGAACTGGTAACCGTGGAAGAAGAGGAATATGAGGATACAGAAGCAGACGGTATCGACGATTCTTTAGAGGAGTTCGATGACGCAGAATTTGAAGATTCAGACGAAGAATAATTGAAGGGAGAACCGCTCATGCCTGAAAACAATGAAACTTACCACCCAATGACATTCGATGCCATAAAGATCGGTTTGGCATCTCCGGAGAAGATTCTGGAATGGTCCCATGGTGAGGTAAAAAAGCCTGAGACAATCAACTACAGAACCTTAAAGCCGGAAAAAGACGGTTTGTTCTGTGAACGGATCTTCGGACCCAGCAAGGACTGGGAATGCCATTGTGGTAAATATAAGAAAATCCGGTACAAAGGCGTTATCTGTGACCGATGCGGCGTTGAAGTAACCAAGGCCAGTGTCCGCAGAGAGCGTATGGGCCATATACAGCTTGCGGCTCCTGTTTCCCATATCTGGTATTTTAAGGGAATCCCCAGCCGTATGGGTCTGATCCTGGACATTTCCCCAAGAACCTTGGAAAAGGTGCTGTATTTCGCATCTTATGTGGTTCTTGATGCCGGCAATACAGGACTGCAGTATAAGCAGGTCTTATCGGAAAAAGAATACCGGGAAGAAATAGAAAAATACGGCTACGGCGCCTTCCGCGTAGGAATGGGAGCTGAAGCTATTCTGGAGCTGTTGCATTCCATTGACCTTGAAAAGGACTCTGAGGAGTTAAAGAAAGGGTTAAAGGAAGCGACCGGACAGAAACGTGCAAGAATTATCAAAAGGCTGGAGGTTGTGGAAGCATTCCGCAATTCCGGCAACTTGCCTGAGTGGATGATCATGACAGTGGTTCCGGTAATTCCTCCGGATATCCGTCCTATGGTTCAGCTTGACGGCGGCCGTTTTGCTACCTCCGACTTAAATGATTTATACAGAAGAATCATAAACCGTAACAACCGTCTTGCCCGTCTTCTGGAGCTTGGAGCTCCGGACATCATTGTCCGCAATGAAAAGCGTATGCTTCAGGAAGCGGTGGATGCCCTTATCGACAACGGCAGAAGGGGAAGGCCAGTAACCGGACCGGGAAACCGTGCCTTAAAGTCTCTTTCCGATATGTTAAAGGGAAAACAGGGCCGTTTCCGTCAGAACCTTTTAGGAAAGCGTGTTGACTATTCCGGCCGTTCTGTTATCGTAGTTGGACCGGAACTTAAGATATACCAGTGCGGTCTGCCAAAAGAAATGGCCATCGAGCTGTTTAAGCCTTTTGTTATGAAGGAGCTGGTTTCCAACGGAACCGCTCATAATATAAAGAATGCCAAAAAGATGGTAGAGCGTCTTCAGACAGAGGTCTGGGATGTCCTGGAAGATGTAATCAAGGAACATCCGGTTATGCTAAACCGTGCGCCTACCCTTCACAGACTTGGTATCCAGGCATTTGAGCCGATTCTGGTAGAAGGTAAAGCTATTAAGCTTCATCCCCTGGTTTGTACCGCGTTCAATGCCGACTTTGACGGAGACCAGATGGCAGTCCATCTGCCTCTTTCCGTAGAGGCCCAGGCAGAATGCCGGTTCCTCCTGTTGTCGCCTAACAACTTATTAAAGCCGTCAGACGGTGGTCCTGTGGCAGTTCCTTCTCAGGATATGGTTCTGGGTATTTACTACCTGACCCAGGAAAGACCGGGAGCCAAGGGCGAAGGAATGGTATTTAAGAGCGTGAATGAAGCCATTCTCGCTTACGAAAACCAGGCAGTTACCCTTCATTCCAGAATTAAAGCCAGAGTAAGCAAAAAAATGGCAGATGGTACCGTAAAGACCGGAGCCGTAGAATCAACCGTAGGCCGTTTCATCTTCAATGAGATCGTTCCTCAGGACCTTGGATTCGTTGACCGGTCTGTTCCTGGCAACGAGCTTTTGATGGAAGTTGACTTCCATGTAGGCAAGAAGCAGTTAAAGCAGATCCTTGAAAAGGTTATTAACGTTCATGGAGCAGTTCAGACTGCAGAAACCCTGGATGACATCAAGGCTATCGGTTATAAGTACTCTACCAAAGCCGCTATGACCGTATCCATTTCCGACATGACAGTGCCGGAGAGCAAACCGAAGCTGATTGCTGATGCACAGGCAACGGTTGACCAGATTGCAAAGAACTTCCGCCGCGGACTTATTACGGAGGAAGAACGTTATAAAGAAGTAATTGACACATGGAAAGTGACTGATGACCAGTTGACCCATGACCTGCTGACCGGACTTGATAAATACAACAACATCTACATGATGGCCGATTCCGGAGCCCGTGGTTCTGATAAACAGATCAAACAGCTTGCAGGTATGCGTGGACTTATGGCCGATACCACAGGTCACACCATTGAACTTCCTATCAAGTCCAACTTCCGTGAAGGGCTTGACGTACTGGAGTACTTTATCTCCGCTCACGGTGCACGTAAAGGACTTTCCGATACGGCTCTCCGTACGGCTGACTCCGGTTACTTGACCAGACGTCTTGTAGACGTTTCCCAGGATATGATTATCCGTGAGATCGACTGCTGCGAAGGCAAAGATATTCCGTTTATGGAAATCAAAGCATTTACAGATGGCCAGGAAACCATTGAGGGCTTACAGGAGCGTCTCACAGGACGGTTCATTGCGGAAACCATTACAGATCCGGATACCGGAGAAGTGATCGTGAAGGCAAACCACATGTGTACACCGAAGCGTGCAGCTGCGGTTATGAACGTGTTAAAGAAGCTTAACCGTGATTCCGTGAAGATCCGTACCGTATTAACCTGTAAATCCCATCTGGGTGTCTGCGCAAAATGTTACGGCGCCAACATGGCAACCGGACAGCCGGTTCAGGTAGGCGAAGCAGTCGGTATCATCGCTGCCCAGTCCATCGGTGAGCCGGGAACACAGCTGACCATGCGTACCTTCCATACCGGCGGTGTTGCCGGTGGCGATATCACACAGGGTCTTCCCCGTGTCGAGGAGCTTTTTGAGGCTCGTAAGCCAAAGGGTCTTGCTATCATAGCAGAATTCGGCGGCGTAGTGGCCATTAAGGATACTAAGAAAAAGCGGGAGATCATTGTTACGGAGAACGAAACAGGCAATTCCAAGACCTACCTGATCCCTTACGGATCCAGAATCAAGGTTTCAGATGGCCAGGTGCTCGAGGCCGGTGATGAGCTGACGGAAGGTAGTGTGAACCCGCACGATATCTTAAAGATCAAAGGCGTCCGCGCTGTCCAGGATTATATGATCCAGGAAGTACAGCGTGTATACCGCTTACAGGGTGTTGAGATCAATGATAAGCACGTTGAGATGATCGTAAGACAGATGCTTAAGAAGATAAAAATTGAGGAGAGCGGAGACAGTGATGTGCTTCCGGGAACCTCTATGGATGTTCTGGATTATAATGATTTAAATGAAGCTCTTCTTGCAGAAGGAAAGAATCCGGCAGAAGGAAAGCAGGTTATGCTTGGTATTACAAAAGCATCTTTAGCGACTGATTCCTTCTTATCCGCGGCTTCCTTCCAGGAGACCACGAAGGTTCTGACAGAAGCTGCGATTAACGGCAAGGTCGATCACTTAATTGGTCTGAAGGAGAACGTAATCATCGGAAAGCCGATTCCGGCAGGTACCGGTATGAAGCGTTACCGCACCATCGGACTGAATACAGATTCTGCTTTCGAAGGAGAGGATGAGATCAAGCTGTCAGAGGGAGAAGATGAGATCCTGCTGGCAGAAGATGGATTCAATGAAGCGGAAGAGGTTCTGGATATTGATGAGAACGAGATTGTTGAATAAGCAATGAGATAGTCCTTAAATTGCAAAACCCGGAGCTGGAATTTCCAAGAAAATTCTAGCTCCGGGTTTCAACCATTGAATGTTCTTGTTTTTATGACATTTTGCCTTTTTTATTGGCTGGATGTGCATATTTAAAAAAAATCCTTGACAGAAAAATACAAAATGTATATAATAATTAGGCGTGCATTAACGCGTCATGTTTTTGTGCGTAAATTAAGCTGAAGATAACAGCAACCACAGACAATATCACAGGAGGTGAATGGAATGCCAACATTTAACCAGTTAGTAAGAAAGGGTAGACAGACAAGCGCAAAGAAATCTCAGGCACCAGCTCTGCAGAAGGGTTACAACTCTTTACAGAAGAGAGCAACTGATATTTCTGCTCCACAGAAGAGGGGTGTCTGCACGGCAGTTAAAACTGCTACACCTAAAAAGCCTAACTCAGCTCTTAGAAAGATCGCCAGAGTACGTCTTTCTAATGGTATCGAAGTAACAAGTTACATCCCAGGTGAAGGTCATAACCTTCAGGAGCATAGCGTTGTTTTAATCCGTGGCGGTAGAGTAAAAGACTTGCCAGGTACCAGATACCATATCGTTAGAGGTACACTTGATACCGCAGGAGTAGCTAACAGAAGACAGGCTCGTTCCAAATATGGTGCAAAGAGACCGAAAGAGAAAAAATAATTAGACCACACATTTGAATTTCTAGTGCCGGACTTTAGATATTGAACCTGTAGGTTGCAGGGTTATATATTATAGAAACCGAGCGCGAACGCAACTTGAATGTTTGTGAGTACCTAGGATCTAATGAATAGCCGATTAGTCGGTAAAGGCTGAACGGCCATATTAAGGAGGGAAGTAACGTGCCACGTAAAGGACATACACAAAAAAGAGACGTATTAGTGGATCCGCTTTATAATAACAAAGTTGTTACAAAGCTGATCAACAACATCATGTATGATGGTAAAAAGGGTGTTGCTCAGAAGATCGTATACGGTGCATTTACCCGTGTAGAAGAAAAGACCGGCAAACCAGCCGTTGAAGTATTCGAAGAGGCGATGAACAACATTATGCCTGTACTTGAAGTAAAGGCAAAACGTATCGGCGGAGCTACCTATCAGGTGCCGATCGAAGTAAGACCGGAGAGAAGACAGACTTTAGCCTTAAGATGGATTACTCTGTTCTCTCGTAAGAGAGGCGAAAAGACTCAGGAAGAAAGACTTGCTAATGAGATAATGGATGCTGCCAACAACACCGGTGCTGCTGTAAAGAAGAAAGAAGATATGCACAAGATGGCTGAGGCAAACAAGGCATTCTCTCACTACAGATTCTAATAGGAGGAAAAAGCTTTGGCTGGAAGAGAATATCCATTGGAAAGAACCAGAAATATTGGTATTATGGCCCACATCGATGCAGGTAAAACTACATTGACCGAGCGTATCCTCTATTATACTGGTGTAAACTACAAAATCGGTGATACTCATGAAGGTACTGCCACCATGGACTGGATGGAGCAGGAGCAGGAAAGAGGTATCACAATTACTTCAGCTGCTACAACCTGCCACTGGACCATGCATGAAAATTGCCAGGTGAAGCCGGGCGCTCCTGAGTATCGTATCAACATCATTGATACTCCAGGACACGTTGACTTTACAGTAGAGGTTGAGCGTTCCTTACGTGTACTGGATGGCGCTGTAGGCGTATTCTGTGCAAAGGGCGGTGTTGAACCACAGTCCGAGAACGTATGGCGTCAGGCTGATACCTACAACGTACCCCGTATGGCATTCATTAACAAGATGGATATCATGGGTGCAAACTTTTACGGCGCTGTTGAACAGATCAAGACCCGTCTGGGCAAGAATGCAATCTGCATTCAGCTGCCTATCGGTGCAGAAGATGAATTCAAGGGAATCATCGATTTGTTCGAAATGAAGGCTTATATCTTTAATGGTGACAAGGGCGATGATGTTTCCGTCGTTGATATCCCAGAGGATTTGCAGGATGATGCAGAGCTTTATCGTGCCGAATTAGTTGAAAAAATCTGCGAGTTAGATGATGACTTAATGATGATATACCTGGAAGGGGAAGAGCCTTCCGTAGAAGAATTAAAGAAAGCATTAAGAACTGCAACCTGCAATTGCACGGCCATTCCGGTATGCTGCGGAAGCGCATATAGAAACAAGGGTGTTCAGAAGCTCCTTGATGCAGTTCTTGAATATATGCCTGCTCCTACTGACATTCCTTCTATTAAGGGTGTTGATATGGACGGCAATGAAATCGAGCGTCATTCTTCTGATGAAGAGCCATTTTCCGCTCTGGCATTTAAGATCATGACAGACCCGTTCGTTGGAAAGCTGGCATTCTTCCGCGTATATTCCGGTATTATGAATTCCGGTTCCTACGTACTGAATGCAACCAAGGGCAAAAAAGAGCGTGTTGGACGTATCCTTCAGATGCATGCCAACAAGAGATCTGAGCTGGATAAGGTATATTCCGGTGATATCGCTGCTGCTGTTGGTTTTAAGATTACAACAACAGGTGACACGATCTGTGACGATCAGCATCCGGTAATTCTGGAATCCATGGAATTCCCAGAGCCGGTTATCGATATCGCTATCGAGCCAAAGACCAAAGCTGGTCAGGGCAAGATGGGCGAAGCTTTAGCAAAGCTTGCAGAAGAAGATCCTACCTTCCGTGCAAAGACCAACCAGGAAACTGGCCAGGTTATCATTTCCGGTATGGGAGAGCTTCATCTGGAGATCATTGTAGACCGTCTGCTTCGCGAGTTCAACGTAGAAGCCAATGTAGGTGCTCCTCAGGTTGCTTATAAGGAAACATTTACAAAATTGGTTGAAGTTGACAGCAAGTATGCGAAACAGTCTGGTGGACGTGGTCAGTACGGACACTGTAAGGTTCGCTTTGAGCCGATGGATCCTAACGGCGAAGAAACCTTTAAATTCGAGTCTTCCGTTGTCGGTGGTGCGATTCCGAAGGAATACATTCCGGCAGTTGGCCAAGGTATCGAGGAAGCAACTAAGTCCGGTATTCTGGGCGGATTCCCGGTACTGGGTGTTAAGGCAAACGTATACGACGGTTCCTACCATGAGGTAGACTCCAGTGAAATGGCATTCCACATCGCTGGTTCCATGGCGTTTAAGGATGCTATGAACAAGGGCGGCGCCATTCTTCTTGAGCCGATCATGAAAGTAGAAGTAACCATGCCAGAGGATTATATGGGCGATGTTATCGGTGATATCAACTCCCGTCGTGGCCGTATCGAAGGTATGGAAGACATCGGCGGCGGAAAGATGGTAAAAGCATATGTTCCGTTAGCAGAGATGTTCGGTTATTCTACAGATTTACGTTCCAAAACACAGGGACGCGGTAACTACTCTATGTTCTTTGAGAAATATGAGCAGGTACCGAAGAGTGTTCAGGAAAAAGTTCTTGCAGAGAAAAAGGGCAAATAATTCCTAACAGGTTCCACTGGGTTTCAGGCAGCTTTGTCTGCCTGGAATCCGTCAAATAGGCTTGAAAATAGTGCACAAATAGCATATAATAAAAAACAGCCTAACATAAAAATTAAAGCTCAAATAGAGCATAAATTAAGGAGGACGTTATAAAATGGCTAAAGCTAAGTTTGAAAGAAACAAAACCCATTGTAACATCGGTACCATTGGTCACGTTGACCACGGCAAAACTACTTTAACAGCTGCAATCACAAAAACTCTTCATGACAGATTAGGTACTGGACAATCAGTAGCTTTCGAGAATATCGATAAGGCTCCAGAAGAGAGAGAGCGTGGTATCACAATTTCTACTTCTCACGTTGAGTATGAGACAGAGAAGAGACACTATGCACACGTTGACTGCCCAGGACATGCTGACTACGTTAAGAACATGATCACTGGTGCTGCTCAGATGGACGGCGCTATCTTAGTTGTAGCTGCTACCGATGGTGTTATGGCTCAGACCAGAGAGCACATCCTGCTTTCCCGTCAGGTAGGCGTTCCTTACATCGTTGTATTCATGAACAAGTGCGATATGGTTGACGATGCAGAATTACTTGAATTAGTAGACATGGAAATCCGTGAGCTGTTAAACGAGTATGAATTCCCAGGCGATGATACACCTATCATCCAGGGTTCTGCTTTAAAGGCTCTTGAAGATCCTACCAGCTCTTGGGGCGACAAGGTTCTTGAATTAATGACCGCAGTAGATGAGTGGATCCCAGATCCTATGCGTGAAACAGATAAGCCATTCTTAATGCCAGTTGAGGACGTTTTCTCCATCACAGGCCGTGGTACCGTTGCTACTGGTAGAGTAGAGCGTGGTACATTACACGTATCTGATGAAGTTGAAATCGTTGGTATCCATGAAGAGACTCGTAAGGTTGTTGTAACCGGTATCGAGATGTTCCGTAAGCTGCTTGACGAAGCTCAGGCTGGTGATAACATCGGTGCATTACTTCGTGGTGTTCAGAGAACTGATATCGAAAGAGGTCAGTGTCTGGTTAAACCAGGTACTGTAAAGTGCCACAAGAAGTTTACCGCTCAGGTTTACGTTTTAACAAAAGATGAAGGTGGACGTCATACTCCTTTCTTCAACAACTACAGACCTCAGTTCTACTTCAGAACAACTGACGTTACTGGTGTTTGCGATTTACCAGCTGGCACAGAGATGTGTATGCCTGGTGATAACGTAGAAATGTCTGTAGAGCTGATTCATCCGGTAGCTATGGAGCAGGGTCTTCGTTTCGCTATCCGTGAAGGCGGCCGTACAGTAGGTTCCGGTAGAGTTGCTACTATCGTTGAATAATTAAAAAATAAAGCCGAGCCCTTTGTTTATAAGGGGTTCGGCTTTTTCTTTTTGTCTTGCGGTACTAAAATGGTACTATTTTAATGAATCGAACTTTTGGAAACTTCATTTTAATACTAACCATGTAAGCTGACATGACTGTGCTGAAGTTGTGTATACTGATTTGTTTTATACAGCCGGAGCATTTTTTTATTAGAATACGTATTTTCTATGCGTATAATTCATTCACAAGAGAGCCGGAAACTGGGGGAATTCCAGCCGCTGGCAAAATAATTTACTGTTTTAAGCAGCGCCTTATCTTACCAGGACGAGGGCGCTACTTTTTGTGTTTAAAAAGAGTGATAATTATTACCTTTTTTGCGTTCGAGGTGGAACTATATGACAATTATAGCTTTTAATCATACAAATATTTTACTGCAGAATGCATAAATCCACTCAATGTTTGTTGTATTTTTTACTAAAATTCTATATGTAAAAATGTTACTAATGTACAAATCGTATTATATTTACTCGAAAAAGGACATAAGTCCTTTAGATAGTGAAAAGTTATTGCTATAATGTGAATATTTCAGGGGTATCAGAGATATAAGTCCTTTTATGATGGATAAGACTTGAAATGAAAGAGGTAGGATGGATGAATAAAATTTTAGACATTGTAACATCAAAGAACCTGACTTATGAGCAGAAAGTTGTGGCTCTGGCCCATGCGGCGGAAAATAGTCTGGAGGTGCTTTCCATACCGGAAGCAACCCGTCATTACATGGACACCGGTGCGATTTGTGATCTGGATGAAGGGCACGCGCCTTACCGTCCCAGATATGTGATGCCGGACTACGAAAAAGCAGTAAAAAACGGCTGTGAATTTTTACAGCTTGAGGCGCCTAAGGACCTGGACGAAGTATTGCAGTTTCTGATGATTCTGTACCGCCATGTTCCCTCTATTACCAGCTATCCCGTTTATCTTGGTGATATTGATAAACTGATAGAGCCGTTTCTTGAAGGGGTTACGGATGAGGAAGCGGAAAAAAAGCTGAGGCTTTTCCTCGTTTATTTGGACCGGACCATAACCGATGGCTTCTGCCATGCTAATTTGGGACCGGAAGAGACAAGAGCAGGCCGCCTGATTTTAAAACTTGAAAAAGAACTTCAAAATGCGGTTCCTAATTTAACGCTGAAATATGATAAGGACATTACGCCTGATTCTTATGCAGAGCTTGCCCTTTATACCTCTCTGTACTGTGCAAACCCGGCGATCTGCAATCACAAGATGCACAAAGACACTTACGGTGATTACGGAATATCAAGTTGTTATAATATCCTTCCCATTGGCGGAGGTTCCTACACATTATCGAGAATCGTCCTTCCCAGGCTTGCTGCGGAAGCAAGGAACAGGGAACAGTTTTTAACAGAGCTATTGCCTGATTGTCTTTCCCGCATGGGGGACTATATGAATGAAAGAATCCGTTTCCTAGTAGAAGAATCCAATTTCTTTGAGACCTCTTTTCTCTCTAAGGAAGGCTTTATTTCCAGGGAAAAGTTCCTTGCCATGTTCGGAGTCGTTGGGCTGGCGGAATGCACCAACATGCTGATGGAAGATCCGGAGAAAACGTATGGTCACAATGCAGAAGCAGATGACTTAGCAGAGCAGATCATGAAGGTGATTGCGGATTATGCTGGTACTGCAAATGCCTTATATTCAGAGGTTTTTGACAATCATTTTGCTCTTCACGCCCAGGTCGGCATCGATTCGGACCATGGCATTACCTCAGGCGTGCGGATCCCGGTAGGGATGGAGCCGGAACTCATGTATGATCACCTTCGTCACAGTGCCAGGTTCCACAAGTTTTTCCCGACTGGCTGCGCGGATATCTTCTCCTTTGATCCCACAGGAAGAAACAATCCGGCCGCCATGCTGGATATCGTAAAAGGAGCGTTTTCTCTGGGAGACAAATATATAAGCTTCTATGCTTCTGACAGCGATCTGGTACGGATCACGGGATATCTGGTCAAACGGAGCGAAATGGAAAAATATTATGAAGGCGAAGCCGTACTCCAGAATACGGTGCATCTGGGCGGTGACAATTACCGCAATGCCCATCTTGAGAACCGGAAGGTAAGGGGGCTGCAGTGAGAGCCGCGATCAACAAAATGATTCCCTTAAGTGTAGTAGACGGGCCGGGCTGCCGGACTGCGGTGTTTGTCCAGGGCTGCAATATCGCCTGCGCTTACTGCCATAACCCGGAGACACAGCGGCTGTGCAATGGCTGCGGCGTTTGTGTCAGCCAGTGTCCGTCAGGCGCCTTATCCCTATCAGGGAAACAGGTCATATGGGATGAGGCAGTCTGTACCCAGTGCGATCATTGCATAATGGTCTGTCCCAATTATGCATCTCCAAAGGTGCGGTGGATGGAGGCTATGGACGTATGGGAACAGATTTCAAAGAATATACCGTTTATTCAGGGGATCACAGTATCCGGCGGCGAATGCGGCCTGTATCCGGAATTTCTCACAGAATTGTTCACACTTGCAGGGAAAGCCGGGTTATCCTGTTTTCTGGACAGCAATGGCTGCGTGGATTTCACAAAGCATCCGGAGCTCATGGCTGTGACGGATAAAGTCATGCTGGATGTGAAAGCGTGGGACTCCCAGGTGTTTCACAAGCTGACAGGCGGAGATAATGGGATTGTTAAAAAAAATCTGAACTATCTGGCCCAGGCAGGTAAATTATATGAGGTAAGGCTTGTATGTCTGGAGGGAGAATTTTCTTCCGGTCTGGCAGAAGATAAAGATGTGGACATGGAGGAGGTCATCAAAGGCATGGCCGCCGAAGTAACCCCTTATCTGGAGGATTTCAGATTAAAGCTTATTACATTCCGCAATTATGGGGTAAGAGGCAAAATGGAACATAGAAAAAGCCCTACTCAGGACCAAATGGAGAAATTAAAGGAACTGGCGGTTCAATGTGGGTTTAAAGAAATACAAATTGTATAGAATGAAAAATGGAGGAATCAGGTTATGATGAGAAAAGGTATTGTATTTGGTTTAACAGCGGCAATGGTGCTGTCACTTACGGCTTGCGGAGGCGGAAAAACGGAGACCACAAAAGCCCAGGAGGAAACTTCCGGAGGAAAGAGCAGCTTTTCCGTTGCAATGATTACGGATACAGGCGGAATCAATGACCAGTCCTTTAACCAGTCCGCATGGGAAGGCCTTACTGAGTTAAAGAACAAGACCGGTGCAGATGTTAACTACATCGAGTCAAAGCAGGCATCGGATTTCGTAACGAATTTAGAAAGGCTGGGAGACAGCGGTGCCAATCTGTTATGGGGCGTAGGCTACGCCTGTGCCGATGCAGTGCTGGAGGCAGCCGGCAGCAATCCTGATATCCAGTATGCGATCATTGACAATGCTTATGAGGATACACCTTCCAATGTGACTGGAGTTATGTTCCGTGCCCAGGAACCATCCTTCCTGGTTGGATATGTGGCAGGACGGACCACACAGACCGGAAAGGTTGGTTTTGTAGGCGGAATCTCCTCAGGCTTAATCGACCAGTTCCAGTACGGTTATGAAGCCGGCGTAAAGTATGCGGCAAAAGAGCTTGGTAAAGATATTGAAATTTCTGTTCAGTATGCAGAAAGCTTTAGTGATGCAGCCAAGGGAAAGGCCATTGCTGCCAGAATGTATTCTGATGGATGTGATGTGATCTATCACGCGGCCGGCGGCACAGGAACCGGTGTTATCGAGGCTGCCAAGGAAGCGGACAAGTGGGTAATCGGTGTAGACCGTGATCAGGCATATCTGGCACCGGAAAACGTATTGACATCTGCCCTTAAATTAGTTGGTAAAGCAGTACAGGAAGTATCGGAAGAAGCAATGAACGGACAGGAAATTGGTGGTAAAACCCTTACCTTTGGCTTACAGGAAGACTGTGTGGGAATTCCTGAAGAACATGGCAACATGCCGGAAGGTGTTTATGAGGATACCTTAAAGGTGAAGGATAAAATTAAGAACGGAGAACTGACACCGCCGACCACAAAAGATGAATACGAAGCGTTTATCGCTAAATAGAAGAGAAAAAATTTTACACCGCAGGAATCGAAAGAGCCTGCGGTGTAAAACCGAAAGGAGAAAGTATTGACATGGTCACGGGAAACAGCGATTATGCGGTCCAGATGCACGGAATCACAAAACGGTTCGGGGCATTTTACGCTTTGAAGGATATGAGTCTGGATGTTAAGAAGGGCAGCATTCATTCTCTTCTGGGTGAAAACGGTGCGGGGAAGTCGACGCTGATGAATGTACTGTACGGATTGTATCAGGCCGATGAGGGAGAAATCTTTATCAATGGGAAAAAGGTAGACATAAAAAATCCTAATGTGGCCATAGCAAACGGCATCGGTATGGTTCATCAGCATTTTATGCTGGTGGAGGATTTCACGGTCACACAGAATATTATTTTAGGAAATGAAACTACCTCCCGCGCAGGTATTGTAGATATGAAGAAGGCCAGGAAACAAATTTTAGATATCGTGGAAAAATATGGGCTGGAGGTAGACCCGGATGCCAGAATTTGTGATATTTCTGTTGGTATGCAGCAGAGGGTGGAAATATTAAAGGCGTTGTATCGGGGAGCAGAACTGTTAATCCTTGATGAGCCTACCGCTGTTTTGACTCCTCAGGAAATTGAAGATCTTCTCTCCATCATGCACAATCTGGTAGATGACGGAAAGGCAATCATCATCATCACTCATAAATTAAAGGAAATAAAGGCATCTTCCGATACCTGTACCATCATCCGCCGCGGCGAATACATTGATACGGTTCCGGTAGAGAATGTTTCCGGACAAGAACTGGCTGCGCTTATGGTGGGCCATGAAGTAAAGCTGGTGGTGGATAAGACTCCTGCAAAGCCGGGAGAAACGGTATTGGAAATCAAAGACCTTGTTGTGAAAAACGAGAGAAAGCTTGAAGCGGTAAAGGGTTTAAACTTAACCGTCCGCAAGGGAGAAATCGTGGGGATCGCCGGTATTGACGGAAACGGGCAGAAGGAACTGGTGGAAGCGATCAGCAGCCTGGTACCTGCAGAAAAGGGAAGCATAACGGTCTGTGGGAAACCGATCATTAACACAAACCCAAGGACGGTCATAGACAGCGGTGTCAGCATCATTCCTGAGGACCGGCAGAAAAGGGGCCTTGTCCTTGACTTCACTGTAAATGAGAACGCGGTATTGGAGCGTTGCCGCAAAGAGCCATTTTCCAGAAAAGGGATCTTAAATAAAAAGAAAATGGAAGAGTTTACCCAAACCCTCATTGAAGCATATGATGTCCGGCCGGATGACTGCGGATCCAGACGGGTGGGGGAACTTTCAGGCGGAAACCAGCAGAAGGTTATTATCGGACGTGAAGTCGCCATGAATCCGGATATACTGATTGCGGTACAGCCGACCAGAGGACTTGACGTAGGAGCCATTGAAACCGTGCATAAGACTCTGATCCGTGAAAGGGATAAAGGAAAAGCGGTGCTTTTGATCTCTTTTGAGCTGGACGAGGTCATGAATGTTTCCGATACCATAGCGGTCATATACGACGGAAAAATTCAAGATACGTTTCAACAGGGAACCGTAGATGAAAATACGATTGGTCTGTTAATGGCAGGAGGAAAGAACCATGGATAAAGCGATAAAGATTTTAAAAAAACCATTAACAATGACTTTGATCGCTGTCTTCTTCGGATTTATCGTAGCGGGGATCATACTCGCGGCGGCGGGATATCCGCCGGTTCATTCACTAGCCGTCTTGTTTGACGGAGTCTTTTCCAGTCCGAAACACATTTCCAATGTAATCATTAAAAGTACGCCTATCATTCTCACGGGAATCGGCGTTGCATTTGCGTTTAAGACCGGACTTTTTAACATTGGAGCCGAAGGACAGTTTATTATGGGGTGTGTGGCATCTACCGTAGTCGGCATTCTGTTTGATTTTCCTCCGGTGATCCAGATTCCTCTCGTTGTCCTTGCCGGTGTGGCAGCTGGGGCAGTGTATGGCGGGATTGCCGGTTTCTTAAAGGCGAGGTTCGGCATCCATGAGGTTCTTACCAGTATTATGCTGAACTGGATAGCACTTTATTTCTCCAATTATGTATGTTCCTTACCCCGGTTCCATAAACCGGATACCATTGGAACGTACCCGATCAACCGTTCCGGCTACACGATGATTCTGGGAAATTACAAGACGACGGAGGCGGGAAAGGCGGCACTTGCCCAGAACGAATTTCTTCGCAGCACCGTTTTGAAAACAGATGTAAACGTTGGAATTATTATTGCAGTCATTCTGGCTGTGTTTATCTGGTTCCTTCTATATAAAACGGCTAAGGGATTTGAACTGAGAGCAGTAGGCTTTAATAAGAGCGCAGCAGAATTTTCCGGAATCTATGTAAACAGAAACATCCTGCACTCCATGCTTATTTCCGGGGCTATCTGCGGGCTGGCTGCATCTCTTTATATTACCGGGAATTCTCCTCATGGCATTGCTACATTGGCAGCCTTTGAAAACACGGGCTTTAACGGATTATCCGTTTGTCTGATTGCGGCAAGTTCACCAATCGGCTGTATTTTTGCAGGGCTGCTGTTTGGCGGTTTGATCTATGGCGGCCAGTCTTTACAGTACGAGGTGGGAGCTCCATCAGAAATTATCAACATCGTCATTGGTGTCATCGTATTTTTTGTGGCGCTGACCCGTATCATTCCGCCGCTGGTGGACCGTTTTTCGAAGGGAGGTAAGAAACATGCTTAACAGTCTGATGCTATTTGTAGGCATTACACTTATGTATTCCACTCCTTTGGTATTTGCAGCATTGGGGGGAGTGGTGTCGGAGCGGTCCGGCGTTACCAATATCGGTATTGAAGGAATGATGACCATCGGAGCAGTTACAGGGGCTACTGTGGGTTACTATTCAGGAAGTGCCTGGGTAGGATTTTTTGCAGCCGGTCTGGCAGGAGGCGTTATTGCCCTTCTCCATGCCTTCGCGTCGATCACATGCAAGGCGGACCAGACGATATCCGGTATTGCCATCAATTTGATCGGTCCCGGTGTGGCTCTGTTTGTCTGCCGCCTGCTTTTTGACGGTGCTACCATGTCGCTCCCGGTACCTCATAAGATTCCAAAGGTGTTTGGGAGCTTAAACTCAAAGGCGTTTCAGAATTTAAATGTGGATGTAACCGTTGTCATCGCGTTTGTACTGGCTGTGTTTATCTGGTTCTTTCTTTATAAGACAAAGTGGGGTCTTCATATCCGGGCAGTCGGAGAGCATCCGGCAGCAGCGGATACCATGGGACTTAACGTTTATAAAATCAGGTATATCTGTGTGCTGGTCTCCGGCATTTTAGCAGGACTGGGCGGTGCGTCCATGACCCTGGCCATTATCCCTCAGT
Source organism: Lacrimispora sphenoides JCM 1415 (assembly GCF_900105615.1). NCBI lineage: Bacteria > Bacillati > Bacillota > Clostridia > Lachnospirales > Lachnospiraceae > Lacrimispora > Lacrimispora sphenoides. The sequence goes on from NZ_LT630003.1 coordinate 5,052,396, forward strand.
TTACGCCTACCGCGATCAGCGGACAGGGATTTATTGCACTTGCGGCTGTTATTTTTGGAAAATGGACTCCTCACGGGGCTTATGGCGCCTGTCTGTTATTCGGAGCAGCCCAGGCCCTTACCGTTACTCTGGGAGGGGGAAGATTTGCGGTTCCTTCGTCCATTCTGGCAATGCTTCCGTATCTCATTACTATCGTGATCCTGATCCTGTTTGTGGGGAAATCCTCTGCGCCGAAAGCCAGCGGGCAGCCTTACGAAAAGGATGCGAGGTAAGAGATTAAAGGCAAGTAATGATTCCCGGCGGATCATAAATATGATATGATGAAATCAAAGAGAAAGAAACGAAAAGGAGCAAGATCGTGAACGATGCTATGTCTTTAATCAATGAACTTCACAGTGAGCCGCGGGAATACTTAAATAATTATCTGGCCAATGCGCCTAAATGGCTCCTGGAAGCCTTTAAGATAGTAAACCTAAAAAAAGGCGCTACCTTTATTCATGAAAATGAAACCGTAGATACCATTTATATTCTGGTGGAAGGTGTTGTTAAGGCTACGGATTACCGGGTTCAGGAAATAGCCTACGACTATACCAGATTCTATCCGGTGGAAGTGTTTGGAGCCATGGAATTTCTTATGGGCTTTGAGCTTTACCGGACGACTCTGGTGACAGAAACAGACTGCCGGTTCCTTTGTGTCTCCAAGGATCAGTTCAGCCGCTGGATGCTTTCGGATATCCATGCGGTTTTAGAACAGGTTAAGGCCATGGGCGTCTATCTTTTAGAGCAGGTCAGAAAGGAACGTCTGTTTTTATTTTTACAGGGTAGTGACAGGCTGTTCCTGCTCTTTTTGGAGATTTACCGGAAATCTTCCCATCGGGGGACCTGCCGCATACAGCTTGCAAGAAAAGATTTATCAAACAGCACCGGTCTTTGCATAAAGACCGTGAACCGGTGTGTCAGCCAGATGGAGGAGAAAGGGTATATTTCCCGGGAAGGAAGGACCATTATTATCGATGAAGAGCAGTACCGGCGGATTAAGGCGGTGGTTGCAGAAAAGATTGATGAGAATGAGATATAAAGAAGGGTGGATTAAGTATGACAAATTATTCAGAAACAGAAGGAAAACAGTATCACCTCCAGGTTGGGAAAGGGGACGTGGGCAGATATGTCATTCTGCCAGGTGATCCCAAGCGCTGTGCTCTTATTGCGAAGTATTTTGACAATCCAAGGCTGATCGCGGACAGCAGGGAGTACGTGACCTATACCGGTACGTTAGACGGTAAGTTAGTCAGCGTTACATCTACTGGAATTGGCGGACCTTCTGCGGCTATTGCCCTGGAGGAACTGGTGATGTCCGGTGCAGACACCTTCATCCGCGTGGGTACCTGCGGCGGAATGGATGTGGAGGTAAAAAGCGGGGATTTAGTCATTGCGAACGGAGCCATCCGCATGGAAGGAACCAGCCGGGAGTACGCACCCATCGAGTTTCCGGCAGTCCCGGATTTTAATGTGACGGGCGCACTGGCGGCGGCTGCAAAAGCCCTGGATAAGTCCTATCATGTAGGAGTTGTCCAGTGTAAGGATTCCTTTTATGGGCAGCACTCTCCGGAAACAAAGCCGGTATCCTATGAGCTGTTAAACAAATGGGAAGCCTGGATGAAGCTGGGCTGCAAGGCTTCGGAGATGGAGTCTGCGGCTCTGTTTATTGCAGCCAGTGCGCTTAAGGTGAGGGTCGGTTCCATATTCCTTGTATTAGCGAACCAGGAACGGGCAAGACTTGGTCTTGAAAATCCCATCGTCCATGATACGGATGGGGCCATACGAACGGCAGTAGAAGCCATTCGTCTCATGATACAGCAGGATGAATCATAAAAGAGGAGGAGTTCAAATGGAGATGACACCAACTCCCCATAATGGGGCAAAAAAGGGTGAAATAGCAAAAACAGTTTTGATGCCGGGGGATCCTTTACGGGCAAAGTATATTGCGGAAACGTATCTTGAAAATCCGGTTCAGGTAACGTCGGTCCGGAACATGCTTGGGTTTACCGGAACCTATAAGGGGAAGGAAATCACCGTTATGGGAGGCGGAATGGGAATGCCGTCCATGGGGATTTATTCCTATGAGCTGTACCATTTTTATGATGTGGACCAGATTATCCGCATCGGTTCCGCCGGTTCCCTGCAGGATAAGGTAGAGCTTATGGATGTAGTGATCGCCATGGGAGCCTGTACGGATTCCAATTATGCTTACCAGTATGGACTTCCGGGTACCTTTGCGCCTATTGCCGATTATGAGCTCCTGGCCAGAGCAGCAGAAGCAGCCGGAAAGCTGGGGACGAAAGCGGTTGTGGGCAATGTTCTGTCCAGCGATATTTTTTATAATGCTGACAGCGGAGTTAATGACAAGTGGCGCAATATGGGAGTTCTGGCTGTTGAGATGGAAACAGCGGCTTTATATATGAATGCAGCTGCGGCCGGTAAAAAGGCTCTCTGCATGCTGACGATTTCCGATCTTGTATTTGGAGAGGAAAAACTGAGCGCAGAGGAGAGGCAGCTTGGATTTGGAAAAATGATAGAAATCGCCCTGGAATTGTAGATTACAGAAAAATATGGCTCCGGTTTTTGGAAAGGGTGGTGGCCAGGAGGTTGGAAATGAAAGAAGAAATGATGAAAGGTGTTTGCCAGGGTGAGGCTTTGGCCGGAACAGAGCTTCCTGTAAAGGAAATGATTGATCAGGCATTTGAGGCTATGGGAAAAGCGTATACTCCATATTCAGGATTTAAGGTGGGAGCGGCGCTTTTATCAGCTGACGGCACTTTGTATCAGGGCTGCAACATCGAAAATGCAGCCTATACTCCAAGCAACTGTGCGGAACGCACGGCATTTTTTAAGGCGGTCAGCCAGGGGGAAAAGGAATTTAAAGCAATCTGTATCGTTGGAGGAAAAGAGGGAATCCCTACTGGACTTACAGCCCCTTGCGGAGTCTGCCGTCAGGTAATGATGGAGTTTTGCGACCCGGAAACATTTCAGATCATATTAGCGGCAGGAAGAGAAGAATATAAGATATTTTATTTAAAGGAACTGCTGCCCATGGGCTTTGGGCCGAAAAATTTATAGAATACCAAAACACTTTACAGCTGAGAGCTAAGCACTTTATTCATAAGGGCTTGGCTCTTATTGTATCTCATACAATAAAACCCCCTGTTATACAGGGGGAAGGTATAAAACTTATAGTTATATTAAAAGCCTCCAGCTATAATAAATGTGGGTTCGCAAGCCACAAATAAAAAACTGGAGGTATCCAAATGGATAAGAATACATTAACACATACAACTTGGAATTGCAAATATCATATAGTTTTTGCGCCTAAATTTAGAAGAAAGGCAATCTATGGAGAGTTGCGAGAAGACATCCGAGAAATTATTAAAATGTTATGTGAAAGAAAAGGGATAGAAATATTAGAGGGAGAGTTGATGCCAGACCACATTCATTTGCTGTTAAATATCCCACCGAAATATAGTATTTCAGAAATAATGGGATATCTAAAATCAAAAAGTACTCTTATCATATTTGAAAGACATGCTAATTTAAAATATAAATATGGAAGTAGAAAATTTTGGTGTAGAGGATATTTTGTGGATACAGTAGGAAAAAATGAGAAGAAGATAAAAGAATATATTCAAAATCAGATGCAGGAAGATCTGCTGTATGATCAAATGAGTATAACGGAATATATTGATCCGTTTACCGGAGAAATGGTAAAAAAGAAAAAATGAGCATGTCCCAGAAGGGGCGGCAGAAGATCCCAAGGGGATAATGGATAAAGGTGCATAGAAAATATGCCCGAAAGGGCTAGCAAGAGAATGTGGTACAAAAGGCGAACCTTTCTATGCGCCTTTAGGCGTAGGTCGGAGTAACCCCCTTATAGGGGGTATGTCAAACCGCCGGTTTTACCGGCGGTACTGATTGGTTTTATCCGGATGATTTTAAAAATAAATAAATTGATAACTGGCAGCATTTTTGTTAGAATCATGTAATAAAAAAGAATTGGGGGAATAACATGAAAGGATGTATTTTCTGTCAAATAATTAACGGGGAACTGCCATGTTTTAAAATATATGAGGATGGTCATACGCTGGCATTTCTGGATATCGGAAAAGAAGTCGACGGACATACAATCGTCATTCCTAAAACCCATATAGTTAATATTCTTGACTGCGATGATGAAACTCTTGGACATGTTATGAGCGCCGTTAAACGAATCGCAAACCACTATGTTGACCATTGTAGCTATACTGCAGTGAACTTGCTAAATGCCAGCGGAACGGATGCAGAGCAGTCTGTGCCTCATCTTCATTTTCATATAATTCCAAGAAAAAGCGATGATGGTATTCATGCGTGGCCTGATCTGAAGGAAAGAGAAAATACTCTCGATGACATGTATCGTTTATTAAAAATATAATAAAGTTTCCCCATCTGTCTTATAGTCTGTTATAATTACATTAAAAAGTACTTCCCGCAAGAAAAGACGGTACAATATAGAACGAATGTCATAAATTGTATATTGCTGTCAAAGCTGCTTTGTGGTACCATTTAATTATTCTAAAAATGGAAAAAGAGGATGTTTTAAGTGATAAGAGAACGACTACAAAAGTGGTGTAAAATCGCAGGGATGTTTATCACCACTGTCATTATGCTTTTGATTCCCTGCGCATCTTATATTCTATTTGAATATGTGACTGGCAATCTGCTGACCATTCCCCTGTCCATGGCTGTTTTAAATATAGGCTTGATCTACATAATATATCTTGCAGTGATTGCTGTCAGCGGCAGCACCAGGATAGGGATCCCGTTCACAACGGTTTTTCTTTATATTGTCTCCGTAGCAGAATACCTGGTTACAGGCTTTCGGGGAAGGCCTATTATGATATGGGATGTTTTGGCTTTGCGGACTGCTATGAGTGTGGCAGGAAATTATGAATTTGTCTTCACAAAGGAAATGTACCTTGCTTGTCTGGGAGTCCAGGTAATCTGCCTCTTTGCCTTGCTATTTCCTATAAGGGTAAAGGGCAGGAACAAACGTCTGGCCTTTGCCGGAGGAGGTACCGGTGTTGTCCTAAGCTTTATTTTATGGTTTTATTCATGCCTGATCCCGTATAAAGGCCTGGAAATTAATATGTGGGAAGTCAATGAGACCTATCAGGAATATGGATATGTGCTTTCTACGGCTGTCTCTTTTAATTATGCAGTGAAGAAAAAACCAAAGGGTTACAGCTTTGCAAAGGTAAAACAGATTTATGATACTGTAAAAGCGGACAATCAGGTTCTTCTGGCTTCTGCCGGAGATGTTGACGTGGAAAGCGAAGATAAGATAACGCCGGTCAATATCATATGCATTATGAATGAAAGTTTTTCCGACTTAAAAGTAGCAGGAAATTTTAAAACGAACCAGGAGTACTTTCCTTTTTTAAACAGTTTAAAGGAAAATACGGTGAAAGGAAGCCTTACTGTTCCTGTGTTTGGTTCTTTGACCAGTAATTCTGAGTTTGAATTTCTGACTGGAGATTCGATCTCCCAGCTTCCGGCTAACAGCATTGCTTACCAGTTTAATGTTAAGCCCAATACATACAGCCTTGTAAGTACATTAAAATCCCAGGGTTATGATACCGTTGCCATGCACCCGTATCCAAAAGAGAACTGGAACCGTCAGGAGTGCTACCGGAACTTGGGGTTTGATGAATTTCTTGATATTGAAGATTATGAAGGCAGTGAGCTGCTTAGAAACTATATCAGTGACCGCGCAGATTACGAGAAGCTGATAGAAAGGGTGGAATCCAAGGAGAATTCGGAGGATAAACTGTTTCTTTTTAATGTGACTATGCAGAACCATGGAGGCTATGACATCCTGTTTGATGACTTTGATCAGGAGGTATGGCTGACCGGAAGTCTTAAGGGAAAATACCCAAAGGCTGACCAGTACTTGTCTCTTATGAAGAGGTCAGATGAAGCACTGGAATATTTGATCTCTTATTTTGAACAAAGCTCAGAGCCTACCATGATCGTTCTTTTTGGGGATCATCAGCCAAGTGTGGAAGATGAATTCTTTAATGATATTTCAGGAACTCCCAGTAGCCTTGTGAAGAATCAGGACCGGATGATGTGGTACCAGACCCCGTTTCTGATCTGGACCAATTATGAGATGCAGGCAGAGGAAAAAGGGGAAATGGGAGCCATTTATCTTTCCTCAGAGGTGTTAAAGAAAGCCGGGGTCACTATGACGCCTTATCAGCAGTTTCTCCTTAAGATGGAAGAAACATTCCCTGTAGTACACCCTATTGGATGCTTAGATCAGGAGGGAAACTACTATTCCTGGGAAGCCTTAAATAATCCGGAGAATCCATATAGTGAACTGATTAAGAACTATGAGTATCTGGTATATAACCACATTTTTGACGGGAAAAAGCTTAAGGAGATGTTTTCCTTAGAAACCGATAATTAGTCCTGGTGACTTTTACAAAAAATAGAATAAAAAAGGCGGATGGGGCAGGAAGATGCCGCATTCGCTTTTTTAAATTAGCTTAAAAGCATCATTATTAAAGAAGTCTCCCGGTCCTTACGGTTTTTTTACGAATACGTAATAAAAACGTTATTGTAAAAAGCAGGGAAATTGGTTATTATTGTATGGAACCTGATTAAGACAACATGGAGGGATGCGAAGATGAAGGAAATAAATATAGGCAGGGTCATGACTGGATTTTTAACCGCTGCATTTTTATGCTGTGCCTCTGCCTTTGTTGCGCTGGCAGATGTTGGCGCGGCTGGTGTACAGGCAACAATTCAGTCCTGTCTGGTCAATTCTGATAAGAACAGCGTGACGGTTCAGGCAGAAAGCAATGCTAATATGGGAGGAACGGATGGTGTCCTCTACCTGGTGGAGCTTCAGCCTTACCAGAAAAATCTTGACGGCAGGACGGATTATGCGGCTTCCGCAGCGCCGGGAAACAAAGTTACCTTTACATTTCCATTGAACCGTAATACGGTCCAGGACAGACTTTACAGCAAATTCGTCATTGCTGTCTGGGATGGAACAAAGTATATTGAAATCAGCAAACCTCATTATATTACAAACCCTGAAATGGTTGCGGCAAATACCCAGCCTTTTAATGATCCTCTTACCAAGAAGGGCTTAAACATTCAGCTTAATATGCTGGGGGATGCCTTTGAATTAGGTGTGAAGCACGTAGCCACCAATATCTCTTTTCATCAGATTCTGGGCCAGGGAATTGACTACCAGTACGATGGAAAGACCTATCATTTTGATAAGAATGCCATTACAAGCTATGACGAGACGATCAGTGCTTTATCCGGGAAAGGGATGACGGTAACCGCCATTATATTAAATGGCTGGAATGACGCAGAACCGAATCTGATCTATCCTGGAACAAAGAAAAATGCCAATGCATTTTACTACATGTTCAATCCGGCGACCCAGGAAGGGCTGGACCAGACCAGAGCTATTGCTGCTTTCCTGGCAGAGCGGTACAGCGGTTCCAATCCAAACTATGGAAAGATATCAAACTGGATCATTGGGAATGAGATCAACAACCAGCAGTGGAATCATCTGGGGGAAAGGGATATTAACAGCTACGTCCAGGCTTACCAGGATGCTTTCCGGATTTTCTACACAGCTATTAAGAGTACCAGTGCCAATGACCGGGTATATTACTCCCTGGATTATAACTGGAACAATGAGATTGATAACAAGCTGAAATATGGCGGAAGAGCGATTGTAGATACCTTTAATGCCATAGCCAATGAACAGGGGCAGATGGATTGGGGACTGTCCTATCATCCATATCCCTGTCCGATGACAGAACCGGAATTCTGGGATGATGAGCAGACCGGATTAATCACCAATGATTTTAACTCTCCGGTTATTAACTTTAAGAACCTTACCACTCTGACGGATTATATGGCTCAGGATTCTTTAAAATCCCCAACCGGCCAGGTGCGTCACATCATTCTGACAGAACAGGGATTTACGGCAACAAGCCAGACAAGAGGCAATGTAGCTCAGATTCAGGCTGCCGCTTATGCGTATTCCTATTACATGGTTGACAGCAATCCTCATATTGATGCTTATATCTTAAGCCGTCAGGTGGATGCCCCTCTGGAGGTGAGGAGCGGTTTATCCTTCGGACTTTGGGAATGTTCCATGGACCGGGGAGACGACATTGTAGCCACAAGGCGCCGTAAGATCTGGCAGGTATTCAGAGATATTGATAAAAAGAAATACACCCTGGAGTCAACGGAGTTTGCCAAATCCATTATAGGAATTGAGAAATGGTCTGATGTCGTTCCAAACTTCCGGTGGAGATCCCTGGAGAAATAAAAACCGACAATAGAACAATAAATATTTAACGTTTTAAGCATGAGAACCGCCTTTATAATAATTTTAAAGGCGGTTCTTTGTATGTTAAATTCCTTTTAAAATATCATAGTATGAAAAAAAGTTTCATAAATCATCGAATATCTTGAAAAAATAATACAACAAAGCTAGAATGGTATCAGGTAAAAAAATTGTAAAATTTCTTCTGGCTTTAAGGAAAGGAGAAGAAATGCATGAAAGGTCTACTTGTAAGGATTGACAGCTATCTCCAGGATGCCGGAGAAGCGGAAAAAGAGCTGATAAAAAGACTGCACAAAAATCCGGAATCAGTCCTCCGAAAGAGTATTAAGGAGATTGCCAAAGAAACTTATACCTCTCCGGCAACGGTCGTAAGGCTATGCAAGAAACTGGGCTGTAAAGGATATAAGGATTTTCAGAATACCCTTGCTTATGAAGTGGCTTTATTCCAGGAGAGCAGGGACATTGCGTTTCAGAAGATCACACGGGAAGATTCCATGGAGGACATTATTTATAAGGTTACAAAGAAAAATATCGAATCCCTGGAAACCACTCAAAAGCTGATAGAACCTAAGGTAGTAGCAGAATGTGTGAAGCTGCTGGAAAATAGCAGAACCGTCACCTTGTTTGGACTGGGAACCTCCCTTCTGGCTGCAAGAGATTTGTACTTAAAGCTCCTTAGGGCTGATGTGATATGCAATGTCTGCGACGACTGGCATACACAGTTACTGGCTGCCAGAAATTTAAGAAAAGGTGATCTTGCTATTGCCATCAGCTATTCAGGACTTACGGAAGAAATACTTCAGTGCGTAAAGGAAGCAAAAGGAAATGGGGCAAAGGTGATCGCCATCACAAGGGCAGTGGAATCGGAACTGGCTTCTGAAGCTGATTTCGTCCTTCCTGTTGCGGCAACAGAGCTGATACACCGAAGCGGTGCCATGTCTTCCCGAATTTCACAATTAAATGTAATAGACATTTTTTTTACTGCTTATGTCAATAGAAATTATGATGTGTGTATGAGTAAATTCACGAAAAATTATATACAGAAGAAAGGAAGTACAGAGCATGATTGATTTGTCAGTGCTGACAACAGAGTCCCGCAATCCGGATACCATGAACCTGGATGAAATGACACCGCTTCAAATTGCGGCTGTCATGAACCAGGAAGATGAAAAGGCCGTAAAAGCCGTGGAGGAAGTGCTCCCCCAGATTGCCACAGCAATCGAATGGGCAACAGACAGCCTGAAAGCAGGAGGCCGTATCATATATATTGGCGCAGGAACATCCGGTCGTCTTGGAGTATTGGATGCGGTAGAATGTCCGCCCACCTTCGGTGTTCCCAGGGAACTGGTAGTAGGCCTGATCGCAGGCGGAGATAAAGCGTTTGTAGAGGCAGTAGAAGGAGCCGAGGACAGTGAGACCTTATGTGAGGCAGAGTTAAAGGAGATTGGTCTTACCTCAAAGGATATTGTGATCGGACTGGCGGCATCCGGCCGAACACCTTATGTAATCTACGGCCTTGATTTTGCAAATAAAACAGGCTGCCATACCGTAGCCATTGCATGTAATAAAGGATCTGATGTAGGAAAAAAAGCAAAGCTGGCCATTGAACCGGTGACAGGGCCTGAGGTATTGACCGGATCAACCAGATTGAAGGCAGGAACAGCACAAAAAATGATCCTCAATATGATTTCAACAGGAAGCATGGTTGGAATCGGGAAAGCCTACGAAAATCTGATGGTTGATGTAAAGCAGAGCAACGAAAAGCTGGTAGTAAGATCACAGAATATTGTGATGACAGCAACAGGCTGCACCAGAGAAGAAGCCGAAGCGGTATTAAAACAGGCAGAAGGACATGTTAAAACTGCTATTACAATGATTTTGCTGGACTGTGATCCAGAGGATGCAAGACAAAAGTTATCACAAGCCGGAGGGAAGATCCGCAAGGCTTTGAAATAAAAGAAAGGAGTTTTAAAGTTCTTTAATAACTTAATTATATTTTCAAAGGAGGATTATCGTGAATTACAAGCAAATCAGTGAACAATTATTAACGCTGCTTGGGGGAAAAGCGAACATAACTTCCAATGCTGCCTGCATGACAAGGCTTCGTGTCGGCTTAAGGGATACATCAAAGGCTGATATTGAAGGCGTGAAAAAGGTAGAGGGAGTTCTTGGGGTTGTTGAGAGTGACACGCTCCAGATTGTATTTGGACCGGGGAAAGTAAATAAGGTATTGGACGAATTTTATAAGCTTACAGGGCTTGCAAAAGGCCAGGCTGAGAATGGACCGGATCAGGATATTAATGAAGTTGCAAAGGAAAATAAAGCGCTTCAAAAGGCAAAGTATGATAAACCGGTACAGAGATTTTTAAAGAAGATCTCCAATATTTTCGTAGCGCTGCTTCCAGGCATCATTGCAGCAGGTTTGATCAATGGTATCTGTAATGTTATTAATGTTTCTACCGGCGGATCACTTTTAGGAGTATGGTGGTATCAATGCATCCGGACCATGGGCTGGGCACTGTTTGCTTACCTGCCTATCCTGGTTGGATACAATGCTGCAAAGGAGTTCGGCGGTTCAGGAGTACTTGGAGCGATTGCAGGTGCCATGTCAATTGCCAACCCGGGTATGCCTCTCCTTGCAACGGTAAAGGATGCTCAGATTCTTCTTCCTATTACTAATACAGCTTTTAATCCGGCTTCCGGCGGCCTTTTGGCAGCTCTGATCGCAGGCGCATTCTTTGCTTATCTTGAAAAGAATATCAGAAAGCGTATGCCTGATTTAATTGATACCTTTGTAAGTCCTCTTTTAGTACTTATTGTTGGCGGTATTGTTGCCCTGCTGGTAATTCAGCCTTTGGGCGCAGGCTTAACAAAGGTGATCTTTGCCCTTTTGAGCTTTGTATATGAAAAGATGGGCGTTGTTGGAGGATATATTTTATCGGCAGGCTTCCTTCCTCTGGTAGCAGTAGGCTTACATCAGGCATTGACCCCGATCCATGCCCTGCTAAATGATCCGGATGGTGCTACAAAGGGAATCAACTACCTTCTTCCCATCCTTATGATGGCTGGCGGCGGACAGGTAGGCGCCGGTATTGCACTGTATGTAAAAACAAAGAACGCAAAATTAAAAAGATATATCCGTGATTCCATACCAGTAGGTATTCTTGGAATCGGAGAGCCTATGATGTATGCTGTGACCCTGCCTCTTGGCAGATCCTTTATCACCGCCTGCATCGGTGCCGGATTCGGAGGAGCTGTTGCAGCTCTTATGCACATCGGTACCGTTTCTCAGGGTGTATCCGGTTTGTTTGGTTTATTGATTGTCCAGCCCGGACAGCAGATTGGTTACATAATTGCAATGCTCATTGCTTATGCAGGAGGATTCCTGGTAACCTATTTCTTCGGGGTAGATGAGGACAGAATCAATGAGGTATATGGAGAATAAATGAATACAGGAATTTCAATCTATTTTTCAAGTGGAATGGAAAAGAATGAACGCTTAATAAAGAAAGCGATAAAGAGCGGAGTGAAGTATGCGTTTACTTCACTCCACATTCCAGAGGAAACAGGAATCGATTACCGTTCGGATGTACTTAAAATTCTGAGCATGTGCAGGGAAGGCGGGTTAAATCTCATTGTGGATGTGGGCCCGGAAACCCTGGAAAAGTTTGAAACAGACAGCATAGCAGAGCTTAAGGAGCTGGGAATCACCCATGTCCGCCTTGATTATGGTTTTGATGCAAAAGAGACGGTAGAGATTTCCAAGGATTTTTATGTGGTATTTAATGCCTCCACCATTATGGAGGAGGAACTAATGGAATGGAAAAAGTATGGGGCTGATTTTACCAGATTTACTGCATGCCATAACTTTTATCCCAAGCAGTTCACAGCCCTGTCACTGAAACAAACAAAGGAAATGAATCAGAGGCTTCAATATCTTGGCTTTACTACCATGGCTTTTGTGCCTGGGAATCTGGAATTGAGAGGCCCCTTGTTTGAAGGTCTTCCAACGGTGGAAGAGCACCGGAGGAGGAAAGACCAGGTACTTTTGAACATGCTGGAACTCTTCTATGATGGTTCCTGCGATGTGGTGTTAATCGGCGATGTGGATGTAGAAGAAAGGGACTGGAAGGATATCCAATGCTTAAGCCAGGATTATGTGGAACTTAAGGCAGACATACTTTCTCCCTATGAATTTGTTAGAGATATCCTTCATCATGACAGGCCGGATTCCAGCGAATACGTTATTCGTTCCCAGGAATCAAGACAGTATAAGCAGGAGATCAAGCCTGGTCATGAGAATCATACACAAGTAAGGAAGCAGGGAAGTATCAGCATTTCCAATGAAAATTATTTAAGGTATATGGGAGAACTTGAAATTGCCAGAGTTGATCTGCCTGGAGAGGATAGGGTAAATATTATTGGGCAGGTACATGACTCTTGTATGAAATATTTGCCATATATTCAGAAAGGGCTTGGAGTGAAACTGATATAATTCTTCTGTTAAAAAAGTCTGTAACCTTTGGTAAGACCGGGGTTACAGACTTTTTTTGGTTTATAATTATTATTTCGCACTGCTCATTGCTATCGTGAATGATTCCAGGTTAGGGCTCCGTAGGCGTCTAGAAGACCTCCGCTTACCATCTTCCCTGTAAGGGTATCCAGTTTCCTGCTGGAATTTAAAAGGATAGTTTTTACATCTGACAGGGAAATGTCCTGCCGGTAGGAATAGAGCATAGCAGCCACACCTGTTACCATGGGAGCTGCCATGGAAGTGCCGCTCATAAAACCATAGGCATTACCTGGAACAGTGCTTAATATGTAGCTGCCGGGGGCGGCAATATCAACGCTCGTTGCGCCATAGTTGGAATCCTTGCTTAAGGTCCCGTCAAACAAAAGGTTTGCCACGGAGATTATGTTGTCATATGGCAGGGAAGCAGGATAAACAGGGTAGATATCTGTATCGTATCCAAGTCCGGAGATTCCGCCGTTACCGCAGGATACCACAAACAGCATGCTGGAATTTTTCATGGTCTGAGCCAGATCTTCGCTGTAGGCAGTGGTGCCCATGCTTAAGTTACAGATGGAAGCACCGTGTGCTTCGGCGTAATGGATCGCCTGGATCACCGCTTCCGGGGATCCCAGCCCGTCTTCGCCTCCCAGGGCCTTTAAAGGCATGATCTTTACGTAGTTATTGTCCGTGATTCCGGCTATGCCGTAGGCTCCCCGGGCGGCGCTGATGGTTCCTGCCGCATGGGTACCATGGCTGTCCTCGCTGCCGGTAAAGACCTGGTTATTTCCGGAGTAAAAATTCCAGCCGTGAATATCATCCACATATCCGTCACCGTCGTTATCGATCCCATCCCCGTCAATCTCGCCGGGATTGGTCCATATGGCATTTTTAAGCTCCAGATGATTGATATCAATGCCGGTATCGATGATGGCGACAATGACAGAGCGCTTATTCTCAGCCTGATCGTAAAGCTTCCATGCTGGCTGTACATTAATATCGATTCCGGTGACAGCACCGATCACTGTAGATTCATAGTCTCCGGGACCGGGCTTTGTCGTACCGTCTTTTGATTTCCGTCCATCGTAAATATTATCAATGGATTTAAATTTGGATTTTAACTCTATAAGGCGGAATTCCCCGTCATTTTTTAACCCCCACTGATAAGTGGAAAATTCATCCGCGGGGGATAAGTTAATAAGGCCGGGGCCTAGGGCCATAGTCTGCAGTGCTTGTCCACTGTCTGAAGACTGTGCCATAAGTGCGCTTGTCAAGGTCGTTTCAGTACCATTTCCGGGAGCCGGGCCGCTAAAAAGGGGCAGGCCTGCAAGAAGGAGGGCTAAGATCAGACAGGCAGCACGAGTTATTTTTTTCATAGTTTCTATCTCCTTATATTTGGAACAATCATTGAAATTGTTCCTATTATATCAAAGTGCGTGCTCACTGGCTAGTCCTGCACTTTAATACATTTTCATTTAAGACTTCATATTCTGTTTTTTATCATGATACATTTGAATAAATCCATCAAGAACAGCAAAAGTTTGTCCACACCCTATTTGATACTTCGCTAAAGCATTATATCATAAACTCTACGCTATAAGATAATAAAATATGAAAAAATTTACATTTATATATAAGAAATGCCCGGTGGGAACCGGGCATGATCTACTGTTATTCAACTAATTCCTGTGATTTTTTTTCCATCTCTGCCTCTTCGGGTCTTCTTGCTTCTCTTCTGGCTAGTTCTGCCTTGGCTTCGGCCTGTGTTGGTAATTAGCCTTTTGTTATATGAATAAAAATAATTTTATAAGAAAAGAATAGCATTATTTACTGAAATTAGTCTGAAGGCAGTCAGGGAATCAGCAGGTACTTTTTAGCAGCAGTTGCCATTTTGGACATCAAATGATAATATAATTTTATATATCCGTTTTTGCCTCCGATGGTAAAGGCGCAGAAAGGAGGGCCCTATGGAAGAAAGGAGATTCCGTAATAAGATAACCTGGTTCACATTCTTTTTCAGCGTTTTGGTCATATGGGTCCATTCCTACAATGCAGTCCTTTTTCTGGGCAACACTAGGACTGCTTATGAAGTTGATGCTTTGGAGCGCTTTTTAGGTGATCAGGTGGCTCAGATCGCCGTTCCTGGATTTTTTCTCATATCCTCTTATCTTTTCTTCCGGAATTTTACCATGGACCGCCTTTGGATCAAATGGAATTCCAGGATCAGAAGTGTGTTGGTTCCCTATATCGTATGGAATCTTTTATATTACCTTGGGTATGTTATAGGAAGCCGGCTTCCAGTGGCTTCTGATATTATTGGAAAGGGGAAAATTCCCTTTCACTTTACGGTTGCAGCAGATGCGGTGCTTTATTATACCTATAATTATGTGTTCTGGTATTTGAACCAGCTCATTATTTTGATTGTTCTGGCGCCGGTAATTTATCTCTTTGTCAGGCAGTGGCTTACGGGTATTTTGCTTCTGACCGTAACGCTTGCTGCAATTTACGTCGGCGCTTCTTTGCCTCTTCTCAATCTGGATGCCCTGTTTTATTACAGCTTTGGCGCTTTTTCTGCAGTTTTAGGGAGAACGATCGCCGAAAAGTCCTGGAACAGGAGACGCTTTCTGGCAGGTCTTATTATTGTGGCAGCAGGGCTTCTCATAAAGGACCTGGATCTTCCAGGAAGCATTAAGGGAGAGGTTGCTGCTACCACTGTAATCTACCGGCTATTTATTCCGGTGGGTTTATGGTTTCTGGTTCCAGAACAGCATTTGGAGAACACAAAAGATTGGATGAAGCAGAATTTCTTTCTATATGCCGTCCATTTCGCCATGGTACGGCTGATAAATAAAACGGGAGCATTGCTGCTCCCTGCTTTTCCGCCACTGCCACTTGGAATTTTCCTGTTTATGCCGGTTTTATGTGTGATATTCAGTTACTGGGCCGGTCTCTTTCTGCGCCGTTACCTTCCGGTTTTGTGGAATCTGCTCAACGGAGGGCGATGAACATATTTAAGCCCACCATCTGCCTGAAGCACCGCAGGGAAGAACCAGTCCGGTCCGGGTTACAGGCAGACCCACTTCTTCTGACTTTACGGTACCTCCGAATTTTACGCCAATTTCTGTAGACAACATATAGGAAAGTACAGAAGGAGCCAGTCCAGTGGTATAGGAATTGATTAGAAAGAACAGAGGCTGATCAGACAGAAGCTGAGCGCAAAGCTTCACCAAAGGATAAATGGCGTCCTCTATTTTCCAGATTTCCCCCTTTGGCCCTCTTCCATAGGAAGGAGGATCCATAATGATTGCATCGTAATGGTTTCCCCTTCTGATCTCTCTTTCAACGAATTTTACGCAGTCATCCACGATCCAGCGGATGGAAGCGGAATCCAGATTGGAAGAGTGGGCGTTTTCCTTGGCCCAGCCGACCATACCCTTGGACGCATCCACATGAGTGACAGAAGCCCCGGCTTTTGCGGCTGCAAGGGTAGCACCTCCGGTATAGGCAAATAAGTTAAGCACTTTTACAGGACGTCCGGCCTGTTTTATTTTTTCACTGAACCAATCCCAGTTTGCCGCCTGTTCCGGAAAGAGTCCTGTATGTTTAAAGCTGAAGGGCTTTAATTGAAAGGTTAAATCCTTATAACTGATTGTCCATTGTTCCGGAAGGTCAAAAAATTCCCACTCACCGCCGCCCTTGGCGCTGCGATGATAGTGGCCGTTCATCCTTTTCCAGCCTTTTTCCGTCTTGGGAGTGGACCAGATAACCTGTGGGTCAGGACGTACAAGGAGATAATTTCCCCAGCGTTCAAGTTTTTCTCCTTCTGAACAGTCTATCACTTCATAATCTTTCCAGCCGTCTGCAATCCACATAATTGGTGCCGCCCTTTCCATAAATAGTTAATAGTAGTTTTCTCAAATAATCCGTTCAATAGCCAAAGGCAAATTTGAACTTCCTTGATTATACTGGATAGAGCCGGGAGCGTCAAGTACGGGAGAATTGATGGAAAAGAGCCCATAATCACACCTTGTCTTTTGTCCTATATAATATAGTATAAATTAAAAAAATGAGGTGTAAATTTATGTGCTGTTTTAATATAGGCTTTTCTGCCTGCGGATGCGGCTGGAATAATGGATGCTGCAATCGATGTAATAGGGGCTGTAACTGGGGCTGGACGAATGGATGTAATCGGGGTTGCTGCAATCGGGGCTGCTGCAACCGTTGCAATAGATGCTGCGGTAACTGGGGCTTTAACAATCGCTGCAATTGGTTTTAAAAAGAATAGCTGAATCTTTTAACTTAAGGAACTTATTGGGACTGAATTCTGTATTAACAGGATTCAGTCCTGTTTGTCTGCCTGATTTTCATTCGAATTGATATAATAGTTAATCTCATTTTGTTATATTTATAGCAATGTATTTTTAGATAAAGACCCAGAAAAGACAAGGGAAATAATTTCGTAATAGAATTGAAAGATTAAAACAGTTGAATAATCTGAGATTAATTGTTAAAATAAATTATAGCAAAAAAGGAAATCCTTGTAAGGAGTGAAGATATGAAAAGAAAAGGTCTCATCATGCTGGCTGTTACCGCCATGCTGACGGTTGGTGCAGTGTCTGTAGAGTCTTATGCCGCAGAAGGTTGGGCTCAGTCTGGAAGCACCTGGGTTTATTATGATACAAGCGGAAATAAGGTGACGAACACCTGGAAAAAGGGAGCGGACAACCTTTGGCGTTATTTAAACACCAATGGCGAGATGTCCGTTAATACCTGGGTGGAAAATACTTATTATATGGACTCCAACGGAATTCTGGTTACGGATAAATGGATGAAGTTTCAGGATTCAAGCAGTTCCCAGTACAAGTGGTATTATTTCGGCAGCAGCGGAAAGGCCATTATGGATAACTGGTCCAAGATCAATAACAAATGGTATTATTTCGATCCTAATGGTGAGATGCAGACCGGCTGGGTCCTTGATGACATGTATTATTGCGGAACGGACGGAGCCATGCGTACCGGCTGGCAGAAGCTTTTCTCACCAAACAGCAATAACGACGGGGACCGTGTTACTCCGGGGGATAATGATGACGGAAAGTTCTGGTACTATTTTAACGACAACGGTAAAAAGTATGTTCCAAAGAACATTTCCGGAGATTATGCGACCTATAAGATTGACGGTGTCGCTTACTGCTTTGACTCAGATGGAGCGCTTCAGACCGGATGGAAGAACGTTGGAGTTGATAACGCGGAGTACGACATCCAGAACTATAAATATTATGACAGCAATGGCAAGCTGAGAGTGGGCTGGTATTCTGTGGAACCGCCACAGGATTTATCTGGCTATGAAGAGAGCGTAGAATGGTTTTATTTCTCAAGTTCAGGAATTCCAAAGACCGGTCCGAAGGAGGGAGATGCCACCACTCAGAATATAACTAAAATTAATGACAAGACCTATCTGTTTAATAACCTTGGCAATCCTGTATATGGGCTGCAGAAGGTGATGATTGGAAATACATCGGAATATACGGCATTCTATTTCGGAGATAAGAAGACCAGCACCATGCAGAAGGGCAGGATAAAGGTGATTGAAGGAGACGGCGATGAAGCTACCTATTATTTCAGTGACAGCGGCCGCGGTTATACCGGAGTTAAGGACAGTTACCTTTATTATATGGGAAAGCTTCAATGTGCGGATGAAGGAACGAAGTATGAAGCCATTGCCATTCCTACAGGAAGCACCAAAACAACCTATGTGGTGAACACTTCCGGCAAGGTATCCAAAAATACGACGGTAAAGAACTCTGACGGTACAAGATACAAGACTGGAAGCAATGGAAATTTATTAAAGGTAAATGATGACGATCCAAGCGGAGAAGGCAGAACCCCTACAGAACCGGCCTGGAATTAAGAAAAGAACGACCAAAGGCGCAAAACCTGGAAAATCAGATTTTGCGCCATTTTTTTGAAAAAAATGCTTGCAATGTAAAAAAAAGTGTGTTATCATACAAAGGCTGTGGCATGATAGCTGTGAAGCGTGAGGTTGCTGCTTATATAAGCAGGTTTTCCGTGGAGCGAATGTCAAGTTAGGAAACTGGCGACAAGTCACTGTACAATTTAAAATCCTGTTTATTTAAATGGGAAGTCAGTGTGGGGTCTTTGATGACACACACGGGAACGTGTACAGTCACCGCTTGTCGTACTTCTACTAAGTGCGAAAAGGAGGCGACTTTTTTTATGGCAAGTCAAGTAATGAGAATCACATTAAAAGCGTATGATCATCAGTTGGTTGATCAGTCTGCGGGCAAAATCATCGACACTGTAAAAAAGACAGGATCAAAAGTGAGTGGACCGGTGCCGTTACCAACCAAGAAGGAAGTGGTAACCATCTTAAGAGCGGTTCATAAGTACAAAGATTCCAGAGAGCAGTTCGAGCAGAGAACGCATAAGAGACTCATTGATATCATTACACCAAGCCAGAAGACTGTTGATGCATTATCCAGACTGGAAATGCCGGCAGGTGTGTACATCGATATCAAGATGAAGAATAAATAATCTTCATCAGAACCATTATGGAAATTGTTCCATGCATGTCCTGAAGGGTTTTAATATAGAAGCAACACTTTTTCCTGTAAGGAATCAACATCTCCGCCAGGCGGAGTCATAGTGTTCCATGTATATTGGACTGTTCTAGGATGATTGCGAAAGCAATCCGCTGTAGAATTAACAAACAGGAGGTAAAAACATGAAGAAGGGTATTTTAGCTACCAAAGTCGGAATGACACAGATCTTCAATGAGAACGGAGTCTTAACTCCGGTAACAGTTCTTCAGGCAGGTCCTTGTGTAGTAACACAGGTTAAGACTGTTGAGAACGATGGTTACAGTGCAGTACAGGTTGGTTACGTTGATAAGAGAGAAAAGCTTGTCAGCAAACCAATTAAGGGCCATTTTGATAAGGCCGGTGTCTCTTACAAGAGATACGTAAGAGAGTTTAAGCTTGAGAATGCTGACCAGTATTCTGTAAAAGATGAAATCAAAGCTGAGATCTTTGCAGCAGGCGACAAGATCGATGCAACCGCAATCTCCAAAGGTAAAGGTTTCCAGGGTGCTATTAAGAGACACGGACAGTCCAGAGGACCTATGGCTCATGGTTCCAAGTTCCACCGCCATGCAGGTTCCAACGGTGCAGCTTCTGACCCTAGCAAGGTATTCAAGGGCAAAAAGATGCCTGGCCAGATGGGTAACAAGAAGGTAACAATCCAGAACCTCGAAATCGTTAAGGTTGATGCAGAAAACAACCTGATTCTGGTTAAGGGTGCTATACCAGGACCTAAGAAGTCTTTAGTAACAATCAAGGAAACAGTAAAAGCATCTAAATAATGCTTTTATCAGAAAGGAGGATCACACAGATGGCAAACGTATCTGTTTACAATATGGAAGGTAAAGAAGTTGGCACAGTAGAGTTAAACGATGCAGTGTTCGGTGTAGATGTAAATGAGCATCTCGTACACATGGCAGTCGTAAGCCAGCTTGCAAATAAGCGCCAGGGCACACAGAAAGCAAAAACTCGTGCAGAAGTATCTGGCGGCGGAAGAAAACCGTGGAAGCAGAAAGGAACCGGTCATGCAAGACAGGGTTCAACAAGATCTCCCCAGTGGACAGGCGGTGGAGTTGTATTTGCTCCTACACCAAGAGATTATACAATCAAACTTAACAAGAAGGAAAGAAGACTTGCTCTTAAGTCCGCTCTGACCAGCAGAGTAAATGAGAATAAGTTCATCGTTGTTGACGAATTAAAGTTTGATGAGATCAAGACAAAGAAATTCCAGACTGTTTTAAATAACTTAAAGGTATCCAAAGCTCTTGTAGTTGTTGGCGACGACAGCGCAAACGCAGTAATGAGTGCAAGAAACATTGCTGCTGTTAAGACTGCTTCTGCTAACACCATCAACGTATACGATATCTTAAAGTACAACACAGTTGTTGCTACCAAGACTGCTGTTGCAGCAATCGAGGAGGTGTACGCATAATGGCAGATATTAAGTATTACGACGTAATCCAGAAGCCTGTAGTAACTGAGAAGAGCATGAACGCTATGGCGTCCAAGAAGTACACATTTATTGTGCACACAGATGCTAATAAGGCTATGATCAAAGAAGCTGTTGAGAAGATGTTCCCAGGTGCTAAGGTTGCCAGCGTGAACACCATGAACTTAGATGGAAAGACCAAAAGAAGAGGAATGACTTTTGGAAAGACTTCTAAGACAAAGAAAGCTATCGTTCAACTGACAGCTGACAGCAAAGACATCGAAATCTTCGAAGGACTGTAAGATCGGGGCGCTTGGTGAGAATTTATTCGAGCCCGGCGTAAACGGTTTTCAGCTTCCTATGTGATGAACATTATATCACGATAATTGAGATACGCCAGGCGGCGTTGAAGCACTGGCATACCTTTATGTCCAAAGAGCTTGGACAATTAAGAAGAAAGGAGAAATATAATGGGAATTAAAAAGTATAACCCATATACCCCTTCCAGAAGACACATGACTGGTTCTGATTTCAGCGAAGTCACAAAGTCAACTCCTGAGAAGTCCTTAATCAGCAAAACAATCAATAAAACAGCCGGCCGTAATAACCAGGGTAAGATCACGGTAAGACATCGCGGAGGCGGCGTTAAGAGAAAATATAGAATCATCGATTTTAAGAGAAACAGCAAAGATGGCATTGCAGCAACTGTTATCGGTATCGAGTACGATCCAAACAGAACTTCCAACATCGCGCTGATCTGCTACGAAGACGGTACAAAAGCGTATATCCTTGCTCCGGCTGGTTTAACAGACGGCATGAAGGTTATGAGCGGAGCGATGGCAGAAGCTAAAGTCGGCAACTGCTTACCATTAAGCCAGATCCCGGTTGGTACTCAGGTTCATAACATTGAGCTTTATCCAGGAAAAGGCGGACAGTTAGTTCGTTCCGCAGGAAATTCTGCTCAGTTAATGGCAAAAGAAGGCAAATATGCTACTCTTCGTTTACCTTCCGGTGAGATGAGAATGGTTCCGATCAACTGCAGAGCAACCATCGGCGTTGTAGGCAACGGAGATCACAACCTGATCAATATCGGTAAAGCTGGTAGAAAACGTCATATGGGCTTCAGACCTACTGTACGTGGTTCTGTTATGAACCCGAATGACCATCCTCACGGCGGTGGTGAAGGCAAGACCGGTATCGGACGCCCAGGTCCAAGTACACCATGGGGCAAACCGGCACTTGGCTTAAAGACCAGAAAGAAAAACAAGCAGTCTAACAGACTGATCGTTAGAAGAAGAGATGGAAAGACCGTTAAATAATTAAAGGAGGTTAGAATCTATGGCTCGCTCACTTAAAAAAGGACCATTTGCAGATGCTCATTTACTGAAAAAAGTAGATGTTATGAACGCAGCAGGACAGAAACAGGTAATTAAGACCTGGTCTCGCCGTTCTACAATCTTCCCGCAGATGGTTGGACATACAATTGCAGTTCACGATGGCAGAAAGCACGTTCCGGTATATGTTACAGAAGATATGGTTGGACATAAGCTGGGTGAATTTGTTGCCACAAGAACCTACAGAGGACATGGTAAGGACGAGAAAAAATCAGGCCGTAAGTAGATAGAAACAAACTCTTCCGGGCATTCGTTAGGATTCCCAGGGGCGTTAAAGTTGAAAGGAGGATTCACCAATGGCTAAGGGACATAGAAGCCAGATTAAAAGAGAAAGAAATGCCGTGAAGGACACCAGACCATCAGCAAAGTTATCCTATGCTAGGGTTTCTGTTCAGAAAGCATGCTTCGTATTAGATGCCATCAGAGGCAAAGATGTTATGACAGCACTTGGTATTGTGACTTACAATCCCAGATATGCTTCTTCTTTAATAGAGAAGTTATTAAAATCAGCAATTGCTAACGCTGAGAATAACAACGGTATGGACCCTGCAAAGCTTTATGTAGAGGAATGTTTTGCAAACAAGGGACCGACAATGAAAAGAGTAAAACCGAGAGCACAGGGCCGCGCTTACAGGATCGAGAAGAGAATGAGCCACATCACCGTTGTGCTTAATGAAAGATAAGGAGGCAAATAATGGGACAGAAAGTTAATCCACACGGCTTAAGAGTCGGTGTTATTAAAGACTGGAACTCAAAATGGTATGCTGAAGCTGATTTCGCAGATAACCTGGTTGAAGATTATGCGATCAGAAAGTTCCTTAAGAAAAGATTATACAGCGCCGGCATTTCTGATATAGAAATTGAGAGAGCATCTGACCGCGTGAAAATTACGATTCACACAGCGAAACCAGGTGTTGTTATCGGTAAAGGCGGATCTGAGATCGAGAAATTAAAAGCTGAAGCTCAGAAGCTTACAGATAAAAAGTTATTTGTTGACATCAAGGAAATCAAAAGACCTGATAAAGATGCTCAGTTAGTAGCTGAATCTATTGCACAGCAGTTAGAGAACCGTGTATCCTTCCGCCGGGCTATGAAGTCCACCATGGGTCGTTCCATGAAGGCTGGAGTAAAGGGCATCAAGACTGCAGTTGCAGGACGTCTTGGCGGTGCTGATATGGCTCGTACTGAGTTCTACAGCGAAGGAACCATTCCGTTACAGACACTTAGAGCAGATATTGACTATGGTTTCGCTGAAGCAGATACAACCTTCGGTAAGATCGGTGTTAAGGTATGGATCTACAATGGCGAAATACTTCCAACTAAAGGAAACAAGGAAGGGAGCGGAAAATAATGTTAATGCCTAAAAGAGTTAAACGTCGTAAACAGTTCCGTGGATCCATGGCTGGTAAAGCGTTAAGAGGCAATACTATCAGCAACGGTGAATTCGGTTTAGTCGCTGCAGAACCATGCTGGATCAAATCCAACCAGATCGAGGCAGCCCGTGTTGCCATGACCCGTTATATCAAGCGTGGTGGTAAAGTCTGGATCAAGATTTTCCCGGATAAACCTGTAACAGCAAAGCCAGCAGAAACCCGTATGGGTTCCGGTAAGGGCGCTCTGGAATACTGGGTAGCAGTAGTAAAACCAGGCCGTGTATTATTCGAAATCGCTGGAGTACCTGAAGAAACAGCACGTGAAGCTTTACGTCTTGCTATGCATAAGTTACCGTGCAAGTGTAAGATTGCTGCTAAAGCAGATTTAGAAGGCGGTGAATGACAGTGAAAATTGATAAGTATGTTGAAGAATTAAAAGGAAAATCAGCTGCAGAACTGAATGTAGAATTAGTAGCTGCAAAGAAAGAACTTTTCAACTTAAGATTCCAGAACGCGACCAATCAGCTTGATAACACAAGCAGGATCAAAGAGGTTCGCAAGAACATTGCCAGAATTCAGACTGTTATAACTGAGAAGGCTAAATTAGCTTAAGTTGCGGTTTTTTAAAAAGCATGACACACACGAGTGTGTGTAAACTTATAGATTGGGCCGCCAGGGCCAAAACTCGAAAGGAGAATACCGAACGTGGATAGAAATTTAAGAAAAACCCGTACTGGTAAGGTTGTAAGCAGCAAGATGGATAAGACCATCGTTGTGGCTATTGAAGACCATGTAGAACATCCTTTATACGGCAAGATCGTAAAAAGAACGTATAAATTAAAAGCTCATGACGAGAACAACGACTGCAACATGGGCGATACAGTAAAAGTAATGGAAACAAGACCGCTGTCCAAAGACAAGAGATGGAGACTTGTTGAGGTTATCGAAAGAGCGAAATAATTTATTTCCAGGAAGGAGTAACAGGTATGATTCAGCAGGAAACCAGATTAAGGGTTGCCGACAATACCGGTGCAAAAGAGATTCTTTGTATCCGTGTTATGGGCGGCTCTACAAGAAGATATGCTAATATTGGTGATGTTATCGTTGCCAGCGTAAAAGATGCAACGCCTGGTGGTGTTGTGAAAAAAGGCGACGTTGTAAAGGCCGTAGTTGTACGCACCGTTAAGGGCGCACGCCGTAAAGACGGTTCTTATATCAAGTTCGATGAGAATGCTGCCGTAATTATCAAAGATGACAAGACTCCAAAAGGAACTCGTATCTTTGGGCCGGTTGCCAGAGAGTTAAGAGAGAAGCAGTTCATGAAAATTGTTTCCTTAGCTCCCGAAGTATTATAAGGAGGTGTCGGACT
Organism: Lacrimispora sphenoides JCM 1415; assembly: GCF_900105615.1. NCBI lineage: Bacteria > Bacillati > Bacillota > Clostridia > Lachnospirales > Lachnospiraceae > Lacrimispora > Lacrimispora sphenoides. The sequence goes on from NZ_LT630003.1 coordinate 5,077,477, forward strand.
GTGCATAAAATTAAAAGAGACGACCTGGTAAAGGTTATCGCAGGAAAAGATAAAGACAAACAGGGCAAAGTTCTTCACGTAGATACGAAGAACAGCAAAGTGGTAGTGGAAGGCGTTAACATGATTACAAAGCATGTGAAACCAGGCGCAGGCAATCCGCAGGGTGGTATCGTACAGAAAGAAGCTGCACTTGATATCTCCAACATTATGCTTGTTGTTGACGGAAAAGCAACCAGAGTTGGTTTTGAAGTTAAAGACGGCAAAAAGGTCCGTGTTGCAAAGGCAACCGGTAAAGTAATTGACTAATTCGGAGAGGAGGAATAAAAATTGGCTAGATTAAAAGAGATATACCAGACAGAGATCGTAGAAGGTATGGTCAAGAAGTTTGGATATAAGAACAATATGGAAGTGCCAAAGTTAAATAAGATTGTCATCAATATGGGTATTGGTGAAGCAAAGGAAAATGCCAAGATTTTAGACTCTGCAGTAAGAGATTTAGAAATCATCTCCGGTCAGAAGGCAGTTTTAACAAAGGCTAAAAAATCAGTTGCTAACTTCAAGATCAGAGAAGGTATGCCGATCGGATGTAAAGTAACTTTACGCGGTGAGAGAATGTATGAATTTGCTGACCGCCTGATCAACCTTGCACTTCCTCGTGTACGTGACTTCAGAGGAGTAAATCCTAATGCATTTGATGGCAGAGGAAACTATGCTCTTGGTATCAAGGAACAGCTTATTTTCCCTGAAATTGAGTACGATAAAGTTGACAAGGTAAGAGGTATGGACATTATTTTCGTTACTACCGCTAAGACAGACGAAGAAGCCCGTGAACTTTTGACATTATTCAATATGCCATTTGCAAAATAGTAGGAGGAATAATCCATGGCTAAGACTTCAATGAAGATCAAACAGCAGAGACCTGCAAAGTTCTCCTCAAGAGAATACAATCGTTGCAGAATCTGTGGTCGTCCACATGCTTATTTGAGAAAATACGGAATTTGCAGAATCTGCTTCCGTGAATTAGCATATAAGGGCCAGATCCCAGGCGTTAAAAAAGCAAGCTGGTAAAATAAGGAAGGAGGCAATTTCAAAATGACTATGAGCGATCCAATCGCAGATATGCTTACAAGAATCCGTAATGCAAATACTGCAAAACATGATACAGTAGATGTACCTTCATCTAAGATGAAATTAGCTATTGCTGATATCCTTGTAAAAGAGGGCTACATTAAGAAATACGATCTCGTAGAAGACGGTGCATTCCAGACAATCCGGATCACCTTAAAATACGGTAAAGATAAAAATGAGAAAATCATTACAGGTATTAAGAGAATCTCCAAGCCTGGTTTACGTGTATACGCAAACAAGGAAGAGTTACCAAAAGTACTTGGCGGTTTAGGAACTGCTATCATCTCCACAAACCAGGGCGTTATTACCGATAAGGATGCACGTACCATTGGCATCGGCGGAGAAGTACTGGCATTTGTTTGGTAATTAAGAGAAGCATCTGAAAACAGAAGAAGCGCAGAGCTTCTTCCGAAAATTTAAGGAGGTAAACGGCATGTCACGTATAGGAAGAATGCCTATCGCGATTCCGGCAGGCGTAACTGTTACAATCGCAGAAAATAATAAAGTGACTGTAAAAGGTCCTAAGGGAACTCTTGAAAGAGTGTTACCATCTGAGATGACAATCAAAGAAGAAGATGGTCATATCGTTGTTTCAAGACCGAACGATTTAAAGAAGATGAAATCTTTACACGGTCTGACAAGAACATTAGTAAACAACATGGTCGTTGGTGTTACTAACGGCTATGAGAAGAAGCTGGAAATCAATGGTGTTGGTTACAGAGCACAGAAGCAGGGCAAGAAGCTGGTTCTTTCTCTTGGCTATTCCCACCCGGTAGAAATGGAAGATCCTGAAGGTATCGAAGCTACCATGGAAGGCCAGAACGTCATCATTATTAAAGGTATCGATAAAGAAAAAGTTGGCCAGTACGCTGCTGAAATCAGAGATAAGAGAAGACCTGAACCGTATAAGGGCAAGGGTATCAAGTATGCTGACGAAGTTATCAGACGTAAAGTTGGTAAGACTGGTAAGAAATAATTAAGGAGAGTGTAAAGATGGTTAGCAAACAGTCAAGAAGCGAAGTTCGCGTTAAAAAGCACAACAGAATACGTAACCGTTTTGCAGGCACTGCAGAAAGACCACGTTTAGCTGTGTTTAGAAGCAATAATCATGTGTATGCTCAAATTATTGACGATACAGTTGGTAAGACTTTAGTCGCTGCTTCTACAGTAGAAAAAGAAGTAAAGGCAGAATTAGAGAAAACTAACAACGTTGATGCTGCAGCATATGTAGGTACCGTAGTAGCAAAGAGAGCCCTTGAAAAAGGAATTAAGGGAGTTGTCTTTGACAGAGGCGGTTTTATATATCATGGTAAGATTCAGGCATTAGCAGACGCAGCCAGAGAAGCTGGTCTGGAATTCTAAGTAGAGAGGAGAATGACAGCGTGAAACGTACAATTTTTGATGCAAATCAGTTAGAATTAAACGACAGAGTAGTTGCTATCAAGCGCGTATCTAAAACCGTTAAGGGTGGACGTACCATGAGATTCTCTGCTTTAGTAGTCGTAGGTGATGGCAATGGCCACGTAGGTGCGGGTCTTGGCAAAGCCGGTGAAGTTCCAGAAGCAATCCGTAAAGGAAAAGAGGCTGCTGTTAAGAATATGGTTGCTATTCCTATCGATGAGAACAACAGTATTCCTCATGACCTGATCGGAAAATTCGGAAGTGCATCTGTACTTCTTAAGAGAGCTAATGAAGGTACAGGAGTTATTGCAGGAGGTCCTGCACGTGCGGTTTTAGAACTTGCAGGTATTAAGAATATCCATTCTAAGTCCTTAGGTTCTAATAATAAGACCAATGTAGTTTTAGCTACTATCGAGGGATTAACCCGTTTAAAAACTCCTGAGGAAGTTGCAAAGCTTCGCGGTAAATCTGTAGAAGAGATTTTAGGCTAAGGAGGATATGAAAATGGCAGATAAATTAAAAATCACATTGGTGAAATCCCCGATCGGCGCAGTTCCGAAGCATAAAGCAACCGTTGAAGCATTAGGCTTAAAGAAGCTTCATAAAACAGTTGAGATGCCGGATAATAACGCGGTTAGAGGTATGATCGCAAACGTGCGTCATTTAGTAAAAGTTGAAGAGATTTAAGAGAATACAGTAAGGAGGTGCAAGCGATGGATTTATCAAATTTACAGCCTGCGTTAGGTTCCAAACACAGCGACAACTTCAGAAGAGGCCGCGGTCATGGTTCAGGAAACGGCAAGACAGCAGGTAAGGGTCATAAAGGACAGAAAGCACGTTCCGGTGCAACTAGACCAGGTTTTGAAGGTGGTCAGATGCCTTTATACAGACGTATTCCTAAGAGAGGCTTTACCAATAGAAATACTAAAATTATTATCGGTATCAATGTAGGCGCTTTAGAGTGTTTTGACAATGGTACAGTTGTTACTGTTGAAACTTTGTTAGAGAGCGGTATCGTTAAGAATCCGCGTGACGGTGTTAAGATCCTTGGAAATGGAGAATTAACCAAAAAGCTTACAGTAAAGGTAGATGCTTTCAGCGAAGGCGCAAAAACCAAAATCGAGGCTTTAGGTGGAACCTGCGAGGTGATCTAATATGTTAAAAACACTCCGTAATGCATTCAAGATCAAGGATGTAAGAAAGAAACTCATCTTTACATTCATGATGCTGGTGGTTACTAGAATCGGTTCTCAATTGCCGATTCCAGGAGTTGAAACAAGCTTTTTTAAAGATTTTTTTGCTCGGCAGAATAATGATGCGTTTGGTTTTTTCAACGCAATGACTGGTAGCTCTTTTACCAATATGTCCGTATTTGCCTTAAGCATTACCCCTTACATCACATCTTCCATCATCATGCAGCTTTTGACCATAGCGATTCCAAAGCTTGAGGAAATGCAGCGGGATGGGGAAGATGGCAGAAAGAAGATTGCAGAATACACCCGTTACGTAACAGTTGGTCTGGCTTTAATCGAGTCCATCGCTATGGCGATTGGATTCGGCGGCCAGGGGCTGTTAAGAGAATTTAATGTATTAAGTATTATTATTGCTGTTGCAACTATGACCGCAGGAAGTGCTCTTCTGATGTGGATCGGTGAGCGAATTACGGAGAAAGGTGTGGGAAATGGTATTTCCATTGTTTTGACCTTTAACATCATTTCCAGCTTTCCTTCGGATATGTCAACCTTATATACCAGATTCATGTCTGGGAAATCGGTTGCCGTAGCTGCAATTGCAGCCATTATTATCGTTGCTGTTATCGCAGCGATTGTAATATTTGTTGTTATCCTTCAGAATGGTGAGAGAAGAATTCCTGTACAGTATTCGAAAAAGATGCAGGGACGGAAGATGGTCGGCGGTCAAGCCACCAACATACCGTTAAAGGTGAATACAGCCGGCGTTATCCCGGTTATCTTCGCTTCCTCCATTATGTCGTTCCCGGTAGTGATTTCCCAGTTCTTTGGGGCCAATATTAACTACAACAGCATTGGAGGCCACATTTTATCGGCACTGAATTCTTCAAGCTGGTTTAAACCGGAAAGACCGTTATATACCATCGGTATGCTGGTCTATGTGGCTCTTATCATCGTGTTCGCTTATTTTTATACATCAATTACGTTTAACCCGCTTGAAGTTGCGAATAACATGAAAAAGTCCGGCGGCTTTATCCCGGGCATCCGTCCAGGTAAACCAACCAGTGATTATCTCAATTCCATTTTGAACTATATCGTATTTATAGGCGCATGCGGCTTGACGATCATCTGTATTATTCCGATCATGGTTTCCGGTTTATTTAATGTAAGCCGTTTATCCTTTGGAGGTACATCTTTAATCATCATCGTCAGTGTAGTCTTAGAGACGTTGAAGGCGATTGAATCTCAGATGCTTGTGCGCTATTATAAAGGATTTTTAAACGATTAGAGGACAAACCAAGAGAAACACGCACGGCGTGTTTTTCTTGGAATTTGTGTTATTTAACCTTAAGGAAGCAAGGGAGGGACTGTTTATGAGAATTATCATGTTAGGTGCTCCTGGTGCCGGCAAAGGTACCCAGGCAAAAAAAATTGCTGAAAAGTATCAGATTCCCCATATTTCTACTGGAGATATTTTCCGCTCCAATATTAAAGAGGGAACAGAGTTAGGCAGGAAGGCAAAGGAATACATGGATCAGGGCGCTCTTGTGCCGGATGAACTGACCATTGGCATGCTGATGGACCGTATTCAATGTGATGATTGTGAAAACGGATACGTGCTGGATGGTTTTCCAAGAACCATTCCCCAGGCGGAAAGCCTTAAAAAGGCGCTTTCTGATATGGGACAGAAGATTGACTTTGCGATTAATGTGGATGTACCGGATGAGATAATTATAGACAGAATGGCAGGCCGTCGTGCTTGCATTGCCTGCGGAGCTACATATCATATTGTGTATAATCCAAGCAGGGTTCCCGATGTATGCGACGTGTGTGGAGCAGGGCTTGTTTTGCGGGATGACGATAAGCCGGAAACCGTTAAAAAGCGTTTGTCGGTCTACCATGATCAGACAAAGCCTCTGATCGAATATTATAAGGAAGCTGGTGTGCTGGTGAATATTGATGGAACACAGGAATTAAACAAGGTGTTCTCGGACATCGCTGACCTATTAGGAGCATAGTTTATGTCAGTTACGATTAAATCTGCAAGAGAGATAGAACTTATGAGAGAGGCAGGAAGGATTCTTAGTAAAACTCACGAAGAGCTTTCAAAAGCCTTGAAGCCGGGAATGACAACCTGGGATATTGATCATCTGGGAGAAGAAATCATAAGGAGCTACGGCTGTCAGCCCTCTTTCCTGAACTATAACGGATATCCTGCCTCCATCTGCGTTTCTGTAAATGATGAAGTGGTTCATGGGATTCCAAGCAAGAAACGGATTTTAATGGAGGGCGATATCGTAAGCCTGGATGCTGGGGTTATTTACAAAGGATATCATTCCGATGCGGCAAGGACTTACGGAATCGGGGAGATCACTCCTTTCGCAGGGCAGCTCATAGAAGTGACAAGACAATGTTTCTTTGAAGGGATTAAATTTGCAAAATCTGGCAATCATCTGAATGATATATCTGCTGCAATCCAAATCTATGCAGAAAAATTTGGATTTGGAGTTGTACGGGATCTGGTAGGCCATGGAATCGGTACACATCTCCATGAGGAGCCGGAGGTGCCGAACTTTGCACAGAAAAGACGGGGAATCAAATTAAAGCCGGGAATGACCCTGGCCATCGAACCCATGATCAATGGGGGAACACCGGAGGTCGTATGGCTTGATGATGACTGGACCGTAGTAACAGAGGATGGCAGCCTTTCCGCTCATTATGAAAATACCGTGCTGATTACAGAAGGTGAACCAGAGATTCTTAGCCTGGTTTCCTGTGACCGCTGAGGAAATGCCCATGGAATTAACTACCGGAGCATTCGTAAAGTCTGCGGCAGGTCACGATAAAGGCGGTTATTTCTTCATATTGCGGGAGGAAGGCGAATATATATATCTGGTGGACGGAAAAAGCAGACGTTTAAACTGCCCGAAGAAGAAAAAGAAAAAGCATGTGGAAGCCCTTTTATGGGAGAAACATTCACCCGGAATAAAGATCCGGGAAAATAAATTAGTCACCGATGAAGAAATCAAACATTTCATCAGATGTTTCAAAAGAGAAGAACAGGTTGTTAGGAGGTAAGCTTTATGTCAAAAGCAGATGTTATTGAAATTGAAGGAACCGTTGTGGAGAAGCTTCCCAACGCCATGTTCCAGGTAGAACTGGAGAATGGCCATCAGGTACTTGCTCACATCAGCGGAAAACTTCGCATGAACTACATTCGTATTTTACCGGGAGATAAAGTAACCATTGAGATGTCCCCTTATGATTTAAGCAAGGGAAGGATCATCTGGAGAGACAAATAAGGCGCTGTTTTATTAAACATTGCCTGTTATCCTAGTGCGACACACCAGGGTAAAGGGTTAATAAATATATAGGAAAAAGTGCTTGCATTTTAAAATAAACAGTGTTATAATGCTATAGCGACTTTGTTGAAATACTGGGTGTATTATGCCCTTATGGGCAGCACTGGTTTTACGATAAAACACACTGCGGGTATACTCAGAAGGCTCTTTCCAAAAAGAGCTCCATCGCCACCAGGCTCGTAACAGAGCCGGCCGGGTGCGGGGGAGCGCTTTCGCGCGGAAACGTCTTTTAATAGACGGCAAGTGCTTCATGTGAAAGGGCGCATAACGGAAAGGAGAATTGCTGTGAAGGTTAGATCATCAGTCAAACCGATTTGCGAAAAATGCAAAATCATTAAGAGAAAAGGCAGTATCAGAGTAATCTGTGAAAATCCTAAGCATAAGCAGAGACAAGGTTAAAAAAATTAATGGAGGTGTAATACACAAATGGCTCGTATTTCAGGTGTTGATTTACCAAGAGAAAAACGTGTTGAGATCGGCTTGACCTATATCTACGGTATCGGCAGAACAAGTTCAAACCGCATCCTGACAGAGGCTGGCGTTAGTCCTGATACTCGTGTTAAGGACTTAACAGACGACGAAGTAAAGAGAATTTCATCAGTAATTACTGATTCTCAGATTGTTGAAGGTGATTTACGTAGAGAGATCGCTATGAACATCAAGAGACTTCAGGAAATCGGATGCTACCGTGGAATCCGTCATAGAAAGAGCCTGCCAGTTCGTGGTCAGAAGACAAAGACCAACGCAAGAACTCGTAAGGGTCCTAGAAAGACTGTAGCAAACAAGAAGAAATAAGCATTGAACATCTAGTGGGTTATCTCACAAGATCAGTGTGAAAGAACTTCATTATCCAACAACAGCGAATCACGTTACATGTTTTAAAAACAGGAATAACAGGATTCAGATGCAAGTAAAAAGAAAGTAGGTTAGTTTAAAATGGCTAAAAAAGTGTCCACTACTAAAAAAGTGACAAAAAAGCGCGTAAAGAAAAACGTTGAACGCGGACAAGCACATATCCAGTCATCTTTTAATAACACGATCGTGACATTAACAGATACACAGGGTAATGCATTATCCTGGGCAAGTGCTGGTGGTCTTGGCTTCAGAGGTTCAAGGAAATCTACTCCATATGCAGCTCAGATGGCGGCAGAAACTGCTACTAAGGCAGCTCTTATACATGGTTTAAAATCAGTAGACGTTATGGTAAAAGGTCCTGGTTCCGGCCGTGAAGCAGCTATTCGCGCACTTCAGGCATGCGGATTAGAGGTAACCAGCATTAAGGATGTAACCCCGGTTCCACATAACGGTTGTCGTCCACCAAAACGTAGAAGAGTCTAATTAGGAGGTAATTACAGTGGCAGTTGATAGAGTTCCTGTTCTTAAAAGATGTAGATCCCTTGGTCTTGATCCAATCTATTTAGGAATAGATAAAAAATCAAACAGAGAATTAAAAAGAGCTAACAGAAAGATGAGTGAGTACGGCATTCAGCTTAGAGAAAAGCAGAAAGCCAAATTCATCTACGGAGTTCTTGAGAAACCTTTCCGTAACTACTATGCTAAGGCTTCCAGAATGAATGGTCTTGTGGGTGAAAACCTGATGATCCTTCTTGAGAGAAGACTTGACAATGTAGTATTCCGTATGGGATTCGGAAGAACAAGAAGAGAGACCAGACAGATGGTTGACCACAAGAGCATTCTTGTAAACGGCAAATGCGTAAACATTCCTTCTTATTTAATTAAGGCTGGAGATGTGATCGAAGTTAAAGAGAAATGCAAAGCCAATGCAAGATTCAAAAGTGTTCAGGAATCAACCGCAGGACGTATGGTTCCGGCATGGCTTGATGTTGACCATGAGAATTTACGTGGTACTGTAAAAGAGTTTCCAACAAGAGATGAGATTGATGTTCCGGTGAATGAAATGCTTATCGTCGAGTTGTACTCCAAATAATTGAAAGTCTGTTGATTGAAGCCGGCTTTCGCCCAGGGGCTACCCCCTGGGCAAGGTTTGAGTATAAGACCCTCGATACAAAATACCCAAAAGGAGGGGCTATTAGTGTTCGATTTTGAAAAACCAAACATTGAGATTGCTGAAATCTCAGAAGACAAGAAATATGGCAAATTTGTAGTTGAACCGCTTGAAAGAGGTTATGGCACGACTTTAGGAAATTCCTTGAGAAGAATCATGCTTTCTTCCTTACCGGGCGCTGCAGTCAGTCAGGTAAAAATCGACGGCGTTTTGCATGAATTCAGTTCTATTCCAGGAGTTAAGGAAGATGTGACTGAAATCATCATGAACATCAAGAGCTTATCTATTAAGAATAATAGCGATACCAACGAAGCTAAGGTTGCATACATTGAGTTTGAAGGCGAAGGCGTTATTACGGCTGCGGACATTCAGGCGGATCCGGATATTGAGATCATGAATCCGGAACAGATCATTGCAACTCTCAGCGGCGGCACGGACAGCAAGTTCTATATGGAACTTACTATCACCAAGGGCCGTGGCTATGTAAGCGCAGACAAGAATAAGAGTGAAGATTTACCGATTGGCGTGATTGCCGTTGATTCTATCTATACACCAGTCGAGCGCGTCAACATGACGGTAGAAAACACCCGAGTAGGTCAGGTTACCGATTATGATAAGCTGACATTAGATGTTTTTACAAACGGTACTTCGGCACCGGATGAAGCGGTCAGCCTTGCCGCTAAGGTGCTCAGCGAGCACTTAAACCTGTTCATTGATTTATCTGAGAACGCCAAGACTGCAGAAGTTATGGTGGAAAAAGAGGATAATGAAAAGGAAAAGGTTCTGGAAATGAACATTGATGAACTGGAGCTTTCCGTCCGTTCATACAACTGTCTGAAGAGGGCCGGCATCAATACAGTAGAAGAACTGTGCAACCGTACCTCTGAGGATATGATGAAGGTTCGTAACCTGGGCCGCAAGTCTTTAGAAGAAGTGTTGGCCAAATTAAAAGAGTTAGGCTTGCAGCTTAACCCAAGCGATGATGCCAGTGTATAACTGGACCGCTTGAAGCAGGTAATTTATGGAGATTAAGCGCCGGTACAGTAAGTCCGAAGAAGCATGTACCTGTGTTCCACAAATGGAGGATTATTAAAATGGCAGGATATAGAAAGCTGGGAAAAACTTCCAGCCAGAGAAAAGCATTAATCAGAAGCCAGGTAACTGCATTATTATATAATGGCAAAATCGTGACAACAGAGGCAAGAGCAAAAGAAATCCGCAAGGTGGCTGAAGGCCTCATCGCTTTAGCGGTAAAAGAGAAAGACAACTTTGAGACTGTTAAGGTTACCGCAAAGGTTGCACGTAAAGATAAAGACGGCAAGAGAGTAAAAGAAGTTGTTAACGGCAAGAAAGTTACCGTTTACGATGAAGTAGAGAAAGAGATCAAGAAAGACCTTCCTTCCAGACTTCACGCAAGAAGACAGATGTTAAAGGTTCTTTACGATGTAACAGAAGTTCCTGCACAGGCTGCTGGAAGAAAGAAAAATACAAAATCTGTTGATCTGCCAAAGAAACTGTTTGAAGAAGTTGCACCAAAGTACGTATCCCGCAACGGTGGTTACACACGTATCGTTAAGATCGGCCAGCGTAAGGGTGACGGAGCTATGGCAGTCGTGCTTGAACTGGTATAATCCACGAAAGCAATGAGCAGTGCTGAAGAAAGGTTCGATAAAATTTTCGTTGTGCTTGCACATAAGAAAATCTTATCGAACCTTTCTTCATAGGGCGAATGCCCGTGAGCTGGCAAATCCAAAGGATTTGCCAGCTTATACTGCGGACTCAACGACCCGCCAGCTTGCACTGCCCCCCCCCAACCCAGTATTGGAGCACCTCCAATATCGGGATTTTTTTGTTTTACTGCTACTCCATACAGAAATGCAAGAATAAAGAAAGAATATCGTAAGTTGACGGATAATTGCTTTTAGGGATATAATGTCAGTAATAGAAGTAGATGACTGTATTGTCAAATTACGTTAATTTATAGTGGGAGGTTTTTTTATGAGACTTTTTAAACGGTTAGCTGCAATGGCTTCTATGGTGAGCCTGCTGGGACTCAGCATCCCATTTGAATCTCTGGCTGCTGTAAAGACCATAACATCAGTTACCATTTACGCAGGATTAGAGGAGCTTGCCTCAGGGGATACGCTGCCATCAGAGAGTAGTTTTAAGACTAACGAAGGTACAGGGAATTACGTTTATAGCAACAACGATAGATACGAAGTAACGGATTTGGACTGGATCACATCTGATACGAAGGAAATGAAGGTTGGTTCTGAACCAAAGATGAAGGTGACTTTAAGGGCCACAAACTCCGATGAGTATGCTTTTAAGGGTGGTTATCAGTCCAGTAATGTATCAATTAAAGGCGGAACCTATGTTTCTTCTAGCCGCTCAGGGTCAGATACTCTGTATGTCACATTTACCTTTAAGCCTGTAAAGGGAACTTATGAATCACCCCAGGATGCTGATTGGAGAGATTCCGGATACGGTACTGCCAAGTGGAGCTCTGTAGCTAATAGTTCAGGCGCCTATGATGTTTATCTGTACCGGGGAAGCAGTATTATAAAAAAGGTGGAGAAGCTTAAGGCTACCACTTATAACTTCTTCCCTTATATGACAAAAGCAGGCACCTATAGCTTTAAAGTTCGTACCGTACCTTATACGGAGAGCGAGCAGAAATATGGTAAGAACAGCGAATGGACGGAATCTGGCGAAGTATACCTGCCCCAGGAAAAGGTATCCGATGGAAGCGGTCAGGATAACAGTGCGGTAGCAAACGGCCAGGTCGGCTGGATCAAGACCGGAAACATCTGGTATTACCGATATCCGGATGGAACCTATCAGAAGAATAACTGGGCTAAAATCAATAATAAATGGTATTTATTTGATTCAAACGGAGGTATGGTCACCGGCTGGCAGCAGAGGAATAATACATGGTATTTCTTAAACAGCGATGGCGCGATGACAACGGGCTGGGTTGTTTCCAATAACAAATGGTATTATTTAAATCCATCTACGACAAGCGGAGTAGAGGGAGCCATGATCACAGGCTGGGTTAATTACAATAATAAATGGTATTATACGGATTCCACCGGAGCTATGCAGGAAGGCTGGAGGCAGGTAGACGGAAATTGGTACTACTTCTATCCAGGTGAAGGCTCAAAGGCTGTCAATACTACCATCAGTGGCTTTCCGGTAGACGGCAACGGTATCTGGCGTAAGTAATATCAGGAAAGGAAGTAGATACAATGAAGTGGATGCAGGGGAAAAGGAAGTGGCTGGTGCTTTTATGCGCTTTCATGGTTCTGGGAACTGGGATGACAGTCCCGGCTTCCGGAAGCTTGAAGATCCGCCTGGATAATGGAAGTAAAAGCAGCTGGACGGAAGGGATTCAGGTTCCGACAGTAACCGTCAACTATTCCGAGGTGAATCCGGAATGGAGCAAGGAGGATGTAGACGATTGGGTTCCGGGTAAGAAGATCACCGGCATCATAAGCGTAGACGGCACGTTTACCAGATCTGATTGCACGATTTATGGTGGAAGCCTGGTTTCTGTAAAGGCAGAAGATGGCGTAACCGAAATAAAAGTTTCCTACGTTCCGGTAGCAATGCTGGAAAGCCCGAAAGAGGCAGGTTGGAGCGACAATGCAAAGACGAAAGCTTCCTGGAAAAAGGTTCCTTTCGCATCCAGGTACCAGGTGGTCCTGTACCGGGAAGGCGGAATCTGGGTCAAGAGCCTTACTACCTCATCTACTTCTGTGGATCTTTTGCAGTATATGGATGGAGGTTATAAATACTTCTATACCGTAAAGGCGATCCTAAAAGATTCTTCTGAAGAAGATTATTTAAAAGAAGGAGAAGTGACCACCTCTGATGATTCCGTGGTACAGGAGCTTGGTGATACTTCAGGAACCTGGGCAGAGTATCAGAACGGAAAAAAATACCGGGGCGAGGACGGAAATTACGTTGTCGGTCAATGGAAAATGGTCAGCGGAAAATGGTACTATTTTAACAAGGATGGCTACGCAGTTGTTGGCTGGCAGTTAATAGGCGATAAGTGGTATTATATGGGAGCTAACGCCCAGATGATGACCGGCTGGCAGCAGATAAACGGTAAGTGGTATTATTTAAACTCCGACGGAGACATGGCTATCGGCTGGATCCAGCCGCAGCCTGGAAAGTGGTATTATCTTTATAGCGACGGCAGCCTGGCGGTGAATACGAAGGTTGACGGTATTTACCATATTGACGCTTCCGGACTTTGGGTTCCGTAATAATAAATGGCACAGATACATGATATGCCCCCTGTCAAGTAGACAGGATAAATATCTAAAATGAAGTGCCGAAAAACGATCACACATATTTGTGTGGTCGTTTTTCTATGCACACCATTTCTCTTTATATTTCTCAATTCGTTTGTTTTCGGGAATCGGGTATTCTTTTGGCCTTTCGGAAGATAGCGCTTCGGTTCTTACTTCCAACGGTGTTTTACAATGATATCTATCTTGAGGACGCTCTTTCCTATAAAACCTTATATAATCCTTTATTGCATATCTCAATGATGCTTCATCCATGATTTCATACATTTGGTACATCTCTGTTTTAATGATACCCCAAAAGCCTTCTGTAGGACCATTATCAATACAGTGACCAACTCTGGACATTGATTGTTCCATTTCCTGAACTTTTAGTTTATTTTGGAATACTTTACTTGTATATTGAAAGCCTCTATCACTATGAAAAATAGGTTTTGCATGGGGATTTGAAGAGATTGCTTTATCAAATGTTTTAAATACCAGCTTGCTATCATTCCTGCTACTGATTACATATGAAACAGGATACCTGTCATACAGATCTATGATTGCACTTAAATACAATTTCTTTCTTTCGCCGGGTACTTTGAATTCGGTTACATCTGTTGTCCACTTCTCATTTGGAGCTGTTGCATAGAAATCTCTATTAAGCTTATTCTCAGATATTGTTTCAGGTGTAGATGAATTATATTTCTTCTTTTTCTTCCTGATGACTGAATGTATGCTTAACTTCTTCATAATCCTGTGTACTCTGTTTTGGCTATAGTTGGTATGATTGAAGTTATTAATCCATGAAGTCATTCTACGATAGCCCAGGATATGGCGAAAGCGTTCGTCGTATTCTTTGATAAGTTCTGCAAGCTCAATATTTCCTAATTCCTGTTCCGGAGTCTTACGATGTAACCATTTATAATAAGCTGCCCGGGATATTCCAAGCTGTTTACACATCCATTCGATACTCCATTTCTTTGTTTCATGAAAATATCCAACAGCTAAATATTTTGTTTCGTAGCGCAGTTTGCCAAGTCTCACATCCCTTCGAATTCTTTCACTTTTTTTAACAATTCAACTACCATATCTTTTTCTTCAAGTTGGCGTTTGAGCCTGAGATTTTCCCGACGCAAACGTTCTAATTCACCTACCTCATCATCGGTTTTATGGCGACCACGTTTATCTGATAATCCCTCTTCTCCATTAGCGTCGTACTTTTTCACCCAGGAATAGACCTGACTGTATGAAACATCATAGATGCTTGCAGATTCTTTATAATCACGATTATGTTTAAGACAGTATTCAACGATTTCTTTACGTTCTTCAATAGATGTTCTTCTTCTTGCTTCTGCCATATAGACCTCCTTTTTAGGATTATAATCCTTAAGTTCTCTATTGGCATTATAACGCTTTATCCAGTTTCTGAGTACCTCTCTGGAAGATATATTGTATTTAGCAACGATATCATCTACACTTCCTTCGCCTGATAAAACAGCTTTAACACATATAATTTTAAAATCAGATGAATAGGAAGTGTTACCTGATTTGTGAGCGAATGCTGCAATTCCATAAATCGTATATTTTGAAATCCATTGTCTTAAGGTTTTACTTCCAATGTTATATTTAGCAGATATATAATCGTAGGAACCAACTCCATCAAGATACTCCTGTGAAACCTTTGCACGGAATTCAGGAGTATGTGGTGATTTTGCCATAAAATAATCCTCCATAAGTAGATTTTGGTTATTTACCATGTCTACTTATGGAGGATCATATCAACATCTGTGCCATTTTTTTATCTCTGGATATAAAGTAAAGGTTTCAAACATTTCATTTTAATGCCTTTTTCACCCCTGAATTTACAAAAGATTTGCGTCTATGCTTGACTGTTATGAAATATTCATCTAAAATTATGTGGCATATGTATGTTTGAGTTCATCAGAGAAAGGTCTACTATGGGAATAATAAAAACCTCGAAACTGATATTTGATTATATCAGAAGAGATGAGGAAGAAAACATTGAAGAGATTAAACGTGCCATTGACGGCGTCAGTTTAGATATTAAGGCGGGGCAGTTTGTAGCCATTCTTGGACACAACGGTTCCGGTAAGTCAACCTTTGCAAAGCAGTTAGATGCGATTCTCCTACCTACGGAGGGTACCGTGTGGATTCAGGGAATGGACACTTCCGTGGAAGATAATTTATGGGAAGTTCGGAAAAAGACCGGAATGGTATTCCAGAATCCGGATAATCAGATTATCGGAAATATCGTAGAGGAAGATGTAGGGTTTGGTCCTGAAAATCTTGGAGTTCCTACTGAGGAGATATGGAAGCGGGTAGATGAGAGTCTGGAGAGTGTTGGAATGGCTGCATTTCGCTTAAAATCCCCTAATCGGCTTTCCGGTGGCCAGAAGCAAAGGGTTGCCATAGCCGGCGTTATGGCAATGCGGCCCCAGTGCATTGTGTTGGACGAGCCTACAGCCATGCTGGATCCTAACGGCCGGAAGGAAGTTGTGAAGACGGCCAGGGAGTTAAATAGGAAGGAAGGAATCACGGTCCTATTGATTACTCATTATATGGAAGAGGTCATAGATGCAGACCGGGTCATTGTCATGGATAACGGTAAGGTGGTCATGGACGGAACTCCAAAGGAAATTTTTTCAAGGGTCGAGGAGCTTAAATCCTACCGCCTGGATGTTCCCCAGGTAACAGAGCTGGCCTATGAACTGCAAAAGAATGGGGTAGACTTACCGGATGGGATACTGACACTGGAAGAACTGATGGAAAATCTTCTGCCAAAATTTGCAGAGCGTTTTCCTGGAACGGTGACACTAGGGAATGGAGTAAAGGATGGCAATTAGAGCAGAGCATTTGAATTATGTTTATGGGCTTGGAACAGCCTTTGAGCAGCGTGCGCTAAAGGATGTGAATCTGGAAATAAATGATGGGGAATTTGTCGGCCTTATCGGGCATACAGGTTCCGGGAAGTCGACCCTGATCCAGCACTTAAACGGATTGATGAAAGCCACTGATGGCGCCATCTATTATAATGGAAGAAACATTTATGAGGAAGGATACAATTTGCGGGCCTTAAGAAGCAAGGTTGGACTTGTATTCCAGTATCCGGAGCATCAGCTTTTTGAGATCAATGTGTTTACAGACGTTTGCTTTGGTCCAAAGAATCAGGGTCTTTCCAGAGAGGATGCCGAGAAAAGGGCAAG
Organism: Lacrimispora sphenoides JCM 1415; assembly: GCF_900105615.1. Lineage (NCBI taxonomy): Bacteria > Bacillati > Bacillota > Clostridia > Lachnospirales > Lachnospiraceae > Lacrimispora > Lacrimispora sphenoides. The sequence goes on from NZ_LT630003.1 coordinate 5,094,109, forward strand.
GGAAGCACTCACTATGGTGGGGCTTGACGAAAGCTTTTATTCCCGTTCGCCTTTTGAACTTTCCGGAGGACAGAAAAGGCGGGTGGCCATTGCAGGAGTTCTGGCCATGGAGCCGGAGGTGCTCATACTGGACGAACCTACTGCAGGCCTGGATCCAAGGGGTAGAGACGAGATCCTGGACCAGATTGCGCGGCTTCATAAGGAAAGGAATATGACCATCATTCTGGTTTCCCACAGCATGGAGGACATTGCCCGGTATGTGGACCGGATTCTGGTTATGAATCAAGGGGAAAAGGTGTTTGATGATACTCCGAAGGAAGTATTTAAGCATTACAAGGAGCTGGAAGCGATCGGCCTTGCGGCGCCTAAAATCACCTATGTGGTCCATTCGCTGCAGGACCACGGAGTTCCTGTTGATGATAACGTTACAACCGTAGAAGAAGCCAGAGACGAGATTTTACGGCTTCTTGAAAAATAGATCGGGAGATATTATGCTGAAAGATATTACTTTAGGGCAGTATTATCCGGTGAATTCAAAGCTTCATAGGCTGGATCCCCGGACAAAGCTGTTTGGGACTATGGTTTTTATTATATCCCTTTTTATTGCAAATGACATATGGGCGTATTTGATCGCCACTTTTTTTCTGATCACATCGGTCCGTTTAAGCCAGGTTCCCTTTAAATTCATGGTACGCGGGTTAAAGGCGATTGTGTTTCTTCTGCTCATCAGCGTCAGCTTTAATTTATTCCTGACTCCGGGAGAACCCATCTTCCAGCTGGGATTTTTAAAATTGACAAGGGAAGGTGTGAAAACGGCGTCCTTTATGGGAGTCCGGCTCATTTACCTGGTGGTTGGTTCTTCTATTATGACTCTCACCACCACACCGAACCAGCTGACCGATGGCCTGGAAAAGAGCCTTGGGTTTTTAAAGAAGGCGGGAGTTCCGGTCCATGAGGTATCCATGATGATGTCCATTGCTTTAAGATTCATTCCGATCCTTGTGGAAGAGACCGATAAGATCATGAAGGCTCAGATGGCCAGGGGTGCTGATTTTGAAACAGGGAATCTGATTCAGAAGGCAAAGAATATGATTCCTCTTCTGGTACCCTTATTTATTTCCGCATTCCGCCGTGCTACGGACCTGGCAATGGCCATGGAGGCCAGATGCTACCGGGGCGGAGAAGGAAGGACTAAAATGAAGCCTCTTCGGTATGGAAAACTGGACGGGATCGCCTATCTGGTATGTCTGGTATATCTGGCCGCTATCACTGGACTTCGAATCATGGGTTAAGGCCCCCATAAAATAGGAGGATGTATGAAACGGGTTAAAATGATTGTGGCCTATGACGGCACCAATTACTGCGGCTGGCAGATCCAGAATAACGGGATCACCATAGAGGAGATACTTAACAGGGAACTGACGAATCTTTTAAAGGAGACTGTAACCGTAATCGGGGCCAGCAGAACCGATTCCGGGGTTCACTCGGAGGGAAATGTGGCGGTCTTTGATACGGAGAACCGGATGCCTGCCGATAAAATATGCTTTGCATTAAACCAGAGGCTGCCGGATGATATCCGGATCTTACAATCTGAGGAGGTGGCACCGGATTATCATCCGAGAAAGCAGAACTGCGTGAAAACTTATGAATATAAAATCATGAACCGGAAAATTGAAGTACCTACCATGAGGCTTTACAGCTATTTCTGCTATTTTCCCCTGGATGTGGAGCGGATGCGGGAAGGCGGGGCCTATCTGGTGGGAGAACATGATTTTAAAAGCTTCTGTACGGCCCGTGGGCAGGCGGAAGAGACCGTACGTACCATTTATAGCCTGGACATTGAAAAGACCGGGGATCTCATTACAATCCGCATTAAGGGCAGCGGTTTCCTGTATAACATGGTGAGGATCATTGCAGGTACGTTAATGAAGGTCGGCATGGGGGTGTATCCGCCGGCTCATGTGGAAGAGATTCTTGATGCCAGGGACCGGAATGTGGCAGGGCCAAAGGCTGCGGCAAAGGGACTTTCCCTGATAAGCCTTGATTATGAAACAGAACTTAAAAATCAGATCCAGAGAGAGAATAAGGAATGGAGCTATACTCTTTCCCAGGATAAGATTGTTTCGGAAGGAAAAGCCTGGCTTCACATTCACCGGTGCAGGGAAGAGGATTTTGAAAGACTTTTGATCCGTGTGGTCCATCAGGCGGTTCAAAATGGTGCAAAAACCATTTTTGTTCGAGACGAGGAGATGGATGGAAGGATCATTTTGGGAAAGCCCTACGGATTTTATATTTTTCAGGCTGATCCTGAGAGCAGGGGATGGTACGTGACACAAAAATAGGCCGAAAAACCTTGATTTTATGGGAAAAGAGGTTGACACATCCGGCTGAATGTAATATAATGTATAACTGTGACGTTAGACGAAAATGTTCAGCCAAAGCCCCGGAGTGAGCATTTTGCAATATAGTTATGCTTAATAAAACCATAATTTACAGGAGGTTGTCCAATGAAGACTTTTATGGCTAGTCCAGCAACAATTGAAAGAAAATGGTACGTAGTTGATGCTACAGGATATACATTAGGACGTTTGGCTTCAGAAGTAGCTAAAGTATTAAGAGGTAAAAATAAACCGATCTACACACCGCATATGGATTGCGGCGATTATGTGATCGTTGTAAATGCAGATAAGATTGCCGTTACCGGTAAGAAATTAGATCAGAAGATCTACTATAACCACTCTGAGTATGTTGGTGGTATGAGAGAAACAACTTTAAGAGAAATGATGGCTAAAAAGCCTGAAAAAGTTATTGAACTGGCTGTTAAGGGTATGCTTCCCAAGGGACCTTTAGGAAGAAGCATGATAACAAAACTTCACGCATATGCAGGTGCAGAGCATGGTCATGCAGCTCAGAAACCAGAAGTTTTAGAGTTCAAATTTTAATCAGAGGTGCTGAAAGGAGGAAGTTATCATGGCTAATGCAAAATTTTACGGAACAGGTAGAAGAAAAAAATCTATCGCTAGAGTATATTTAGTACCAGGTACAGGTAAGATCACTATCAATAAGAGAGATATCGACCAGTATTTAGGTCTTGAAACATTAAAGCTTGTTGTTCGTCAGCCGTTAGTTGCTACAGAGACAGTTGATAAGTTTGACATTATGGTTAACGTTCACGGCGGTGGATTCACTGGACAGGCCGGTGCAATCAGACACGGTATTTCAAGAGCTCTGCTTCAGGCAGATGGAGAATATCGCCCGATTCTTAAGAAGGCAGGCTTCTTAACAAGGGATCCAAGAATGAAAGAAAGAAAGAAGTACGGCTTAAAGTCAGCTCGTCGTGCTCCACAGTTCTCAAAGAGATAAGCAGACAGAAAATCGAATTACAGCAGAACCCCGAAAAACACTGTGTTTTCGGGGTTTTCTTATTGCTTTTTTTCCTCTGAATTTCCTAACGAAAATCATAAGAAAAGGGATTGCAATCTACCGGCTTTCATGTTATTATGTCCCTGAGGGGGAGACATTAAATGGAAATATGTCTGCGCATAAAAGACATTTTTCGTCTCACAAAGACATATAAAGCAATAAGAAAGGTGGAGGTTACAATGAAAGAAAGAATGATGTATGCAATTGTAAAAGAAGAGGCGGCGCGTGGGCTGGCACTTAGAGAGGTCCCCATTCCCGAAACAGGGGAAAATGATGTAAAGATCAAGATTCACTACACATCAATCTGCGGTACGGATTTACATATCCATAACTGGGATAAGTGGTCTCAGGAAACCATAAAACCGCCGATGACCATCGGACACGAATTTGTAGGTGAAATCGTGGAAGTGGGCAGCCTTGTGAAGGAATATAAAATCGGCGATATCGTATCGGGAGAGGGCCACATCGTATGTGGACACTGCCGTAACTGTAAAGCAGGAAAACGCCATCTCTGTAAAAATACCGTCGGTGTAGGGGTAAACCGTGACGGTGCATTTGCACAGTATCTGGTGATTCCGCAGACCAATGTGATTATCTGTGAGCCGGGAATCTCCGAAGAATTATGTTCTTCTTTCGATCCTCTGGGCAATGCAGTACATACCGCTTTGTCCTTTGATATGGTGGGAGAGGATGTGTTGATCACAGGTGCCGGACCTATCGGCATCATGGCCGCAGCGATCTGCCGCCACGTGGGAGCCAAACATGTGGTAATCACCGATGTCAATGATTACCGGTTAAATCTGGCCCGGGAAATCTGCGGTGCCCATACTGTCAATGTAGCCAGAGAGAACTTAGATGATAAGATGCGGGAGCTTCATATCGAAGAAGGTTTTGATATCGGACTTGAGATGTCCGGCAATGGCCAGGCGTTTACTTCCATGATTGACCATATGTACAACGGCGGCAAGATTGCAGTGCTGGGCCTTCAGGGAAGCGATACCGTAGTGCCATGGAATAAGATCGTGATTAACTGTCTGCAGTTAAAGGGAATTTATGGAAGAGAAATATTTGAAACCTGGTACAAGATGATGGCTATGCTAAACAGTGGCCTTGAAATTGAGAAGATTATTACCCATAAGTTTGATTTCCGGGAGTTCCAGAAAGGGTTTGACGTAATGAACAGCGGACAGTGCGGAAAGGTAGTTCTGGACTGGACGAAGATTTAATAGAGGATGGGACGAACGAATTAACATAGATAAGGTTATTCAGCCAGACATGGAAAATGAACGATAGGAGAGAAGTGATATTATGAAAAAAGCATTAAACTATTATAAAGAAGCGGTGGAACAGGCCAGAGAAGACGGAACTTATAAGGAGGAGCGCATTATTACAACTCCTCAAAGGAGCAGAATCAATACTACGAAGACAGAAAATGTCATCAATATGTGTGCCAACAATTATCTTGGACTTTCTGACAACCAGGAGATTATAGAGGCGGCAAAATCCACTTATGATACATGGGGATACGGCTTGTCTTCCGTACGTTTTATCTGCGGAACCCAGGGGATACACAAAGAACTGGAAGCAAAAATCTCTTCCTTCCTGGGCATGGATGATACGATTTTGTACTCCTCCTGCTTCGATGCTAACGGAGGCCTGTTTGAGACATTGCTGACAGAGGAAGATGCGGTGATCAGCGATGCATTAAATCATGCCAGCATCATTGACGGCGTGCGTTTATGCAGGGCAAAGCGCTTCCGTTATGCCAATAATAATATGGAGGAGTTAGAACAGTGCTTAAAGGATTCCCAGGATGCCAGGATACGTCTGATTGCCACAGACGGTGTATTTTCCATGGATGGCATCGTGGCTGATTTAAAAGCTATCTGCGATCTGGCTGACAAATACGACGCAATGGTGATGGTGGATGACAGCCATGCAGTAGGATTTATGGGAAGGCTTGGCAAGGGTACACCGGAGCACTGCGGCGTCATGGGCCGGGTGGATATCATCACCGGTACACTGGGCAAGGCTCTGGGTGGAGCCAGCGGCGGATATACCAGCGCCAGACAGGAAATCGTGGATTTGCTCCGTCAAAAGAGCAGACCGTATCTATTTTCCAATACTGTAGCTCCTGCAATCGCCGGAGGTGCCATAAAGACTTTTGAAATTCTTGAGCGGAGTACGGAGTACAGGGACCGCGTTCATGAAAATACCCGTTATTTTAGGGAAAAGATAAAAGAGGTAGGTTTTGATATTATAGAAAGTGATCATCCGATTGTAGCGATCATGCTGTATGATGCAAAGACGGCCGTGGAATTTGCAGCAAGGATGCTGGAGCGCGGCGTTTATGTGATCGGATTCTGCTATCCGGTGGTGCCAAAAGGAAAGGCCAGAATTCGTACACAGATATCCGCCGCCCATACAAGGGAGGATTTGGATTTTGCAGTAGAATGCTTTAAGCGTGTAAAGGAAGAGATGGGGATTTAAGAAAATAGTGGAGCCGATTTTACTGTAAAATGAAATAGACGAGAGCGGGGAACAGGATTATATTTTATCCTGTTCCCCGTTTTTGTGCGCTGACTGTTCTATTAAAATTATTTTTGTTGACTTGACAACAAAAAGTTGGTGTGTTATCATAAGATTGCTTACCAGGAAACAAAAAGGAGATATAAAATGGAGCGGGAAATACTTCAACAATTTACGCAGCTTTATAACAATCAAGACTTACTCAGCAATCTTATAAATAGTGGTTTAAATTCACGATATAGTAATTCGGAATTGCATTGTATTGAAGCGATCGGAAAGCTTGAACACCCAAATGGAGTGCAGCTCGCTGCGCTTCTTTCTATGACTCGAGGTGCAGTTACAAGGCTGGCTAAGCGCTTGCTGCAGGATGGACTTATCGAGCGTTATGTTCTTCCGGATAATAAAAAAGAAATATACTATCGGCTGACCTCTAAAGGAGAGGTTCTGTATAAAGAACATGAGGTTGCTCATACGAAATGGGAAGAACGAGATATCGCCTTTTTATATTCTGTTCCAATAAAGGAGCAACAAGTAATACTTGACTTTTTACAAAAGTTCAATAACTATCTGAAAGACAAAATACAGGAGGAATCGTTATGAAATATGATTTGACAACACAAGTGGATCAGTGCTTAATAGAGCAATGGCTCTCCACACAGGAAAACCGCCATATAGCCACAGGACACGTGGGAACACATTTGGATACCTATGAGAAAAGCGTTATCCCGCTAGATTACATTACGTGCCCGGGTATTCTTTGGGATGTATCAGATATTGCAGAAGATCGTGAAATCTCCCTCTCTGATATTGAGAATTTACACATACCAGAACATGCCTTTCTTTTCATATACACGGGTCGAAGTGAAAAAGAAAAATATGGTACCGCTGATTATTTTCGTGATCATCCGCAGTTATCCAATGAGTTGATCCAGTGGCTTACGAATCAACCGCTTCGATTTTTGGGAATTGACTGCTCAGGAATACGCCGTGGAAAAGAGCATGAACCTGCTGACAGGCTGTTGGAGAAGAATGGCATATACGTTATCGAGAACTTAAGTGGTCTTAATCAATTGATAGACATTGGTGCCTTTAAAGTCTATACTCTTTGGTTTGATGATCCTGTTGCTACCGGACTACAATGCAAAGTGGTGGCGGATACTGATATCTCAACTTAAATGCGAGTGAATTCGCTTGTTGCGTTATGGGTTTAACTGGAGCTGTGTGATAATATTTAATTATGAATTTAGGGGGAGGTTATTACATGGCAACACTTAAACTTAAAATAGCAGAATTGAGAAGGGCTAAAGGGATAGCCCAGCAGGATTTAGCTGATGTATTGGGTGTATCTTTTCAATCGGTCAGCAAATGGGAAACTGGTACTACAATGCCCGATATAACGTTACTTCCAGGTATTGCTGAATACTTTAATGTTTCTGTTGATGAACTATTAGGCCTTAAACCGCTGCGCCAACAAGCTTACAAACCACGTAATACTGATCATCGTGATCATTGGAATGGAAAGACGAATGAGCTTTATAAGAATAGAAAGTACTTTTGGAATGATGATTACTTGAGTTTCCTTGTGACAAATGTCTGGCACGTAGATATTCCAGTAGATGTTATTGAATTAAGATGTGGAGAAGGCTGTTTAGGAATGCAGTTGCTTGACCATCTGCCTGCAGGAAGCACTTATACAGGGGTTGATAATGAATATTTTACGAATAGAGCCAAATTAAGCTTTCATAATTCGGGATTTGAGATAAATTTTATTGTATCAGATATATACTCCTTTGAAACAAATAAAAAATATGACATCGCTGTCTGCCAGTCCGGATTACGTCACATGAACAAACCAATGGAAGTATTAAAGAAAATGGCGGAGTCTGTTAAAAAAGAGGGCCTTGTTGTCTGTATGGATGTCAATCGGGAGCTTGAAAATGTTGGATTTTACTTTGATGACATTCGCTATGATTATCTTTGCACAGCGTTTGATTTTCATAAGGTATGGAAGAAAGAACTGGAATGTGAAGGCAGAGATTATGCGATCGGAAGCTGAAAGGGTAACTTCCCGCCTCGTATCTATTTTCCAAAAGACAATGATTGCCTGCAAATTGCAGGATAGAAAAAGACTCCTGAGAGTTTCTCCCAAGGAGTCTTTCTTATGTGCCGAATTTCACCGTATTAAATTGAATTTATGTAATAACGTTAAAGTTTTGTGGCACAATGTTATAGTGAACCACCCTGATTATCTGCCAGGAAAGATTCAGACCTTTGCTGAACCGATAAAAATGAACAACCATCAGCTGCCATAAACTTTCGTATTGTGACTGCATAATATAAAAGGTATAATACGATCTGAAAATATATTGACAATAGTGTACTAAAATGATACAAATAATGCTTATAAGAAAGAAATATGGTATGTGAGTTTAACCTCATCTAGCAGGGTCGAGGATTACGAATATCCGATTGACTAAAGAATATCGTTTGACTCCTGTAATGGTAAAAAGCCATTATAGGTATACCGGTATTTTTAACATATAACTGGTAACCGTGTATGAAAATCTTTGAAGGAAGTGAATTCAATATGAAAAATCCGCTAAATTATCAGGTCACGGAATACGACTGCGGCCCGACTACATTACTGAATGCAATGAGTTATCTCTTCACCCGGGATCAGATTCCGCCGGATATCATCAAACATATTATGCTGTTTTGTCTTGATTCCTATAATGCCAAGGGGGAGTTCGGGAAAAATGGAACCTCACGTATGGCTATGATGTTTTTTAGCAACTGGATCAACCAATTCGGAAAGATGAAAAAATTCCCGGTTCAAAGTGAATATCTGACTGGGGACGAAGTGTTTATAGGAGAAAACAGCAAGATCATGTATGGACTGCAGCAGGACGGAGTTGTGGTGGCGCGTGTGATGTTAGGCTGCTGGCACTATGTACTGGTAACAGGGGCCGATGAGGAAAATGTTTATTTATTTGATCCTTATTTCAGAAAGAAGCCTTTTAAGCAAAAGGGATTGGAGCTGATCACAGATATGCCTTACCATAGGAACCGGTGTGTGCCATGGGAAATGTTTAATGACACGGGAAAGGGTACTTATGCCCTTGGACCCAAGGAAACAAGGGAGGCTGTCATCATATTTAACAGGGTGACACAGAAGAAACCGGCAGATACCATTGAATATTTCATTTGACAATATACGCTCTTTGTGATAACCTGAATCAAATTATAAATGGAGGCAGCTATTATGAATCAACATCAACAACTTAAAAAGTTGAATTGGGACGACGATTGACAGCGCTTGTATCTGTGACAAACCACAGGTGCAAGCGCTAAAAGCGTTGCGCCTATGTGGATAGAATATTTAGGACCACATTGGTAAATTTAATTTGCTCGTGTGGTTCTATTTTTTTTACCCATACGAGAAAGGGAAAGGTTGTGATCGTATGGGACATATTGATGATGTCCTTATGGATATATTTATAGCAATAAAAATAAAATAATAATAATCCAGGAGGAAAGACAATGAAGAGTATCATTGGAGAAATCAAAGAGATAACCGTTGAGGCGGAGGAATTAATAAACCATATCGGTGAAACTATAAGAATTCATGGAAGCATCTATAAAATCAGGAAAATGAGCGATTTTGCTTTTGTACTATTAAGAACGAAACGTAACGTGGTTCAGTGCATTTATTCTAAGGAAATTTCCCGGTTTTCTCTTGATGAAATAAAGGAAGAGAGCAGCGTAATCGTGACTGCTTGTGTCAAAGGGGAAGAAAGATCCAGAACAGGCTATGACCTTCAGATAATTGGCATAGAGATATTATCAAAGCCGGAAGAGCAAAGCCCAGTTGTAATAAATAATAAATGTGTAGATACTTCTATGGAAACTCTGCTTAATTTCAGGCCGGTTACGCTTCGTAACGAAAAAGAACGTGCTATTTTTAAGCTGCAGGAAGGGATCACTTATGGAATACGTGAGTTCTTAAAAAAGGAAAAATTTACAGAAATCCGTACGCCTAAAATCGTTTATGCAGGCGCTGAAGGCGGAGCAAATATTTTCCGCTTAGACTATTTCGGCAGAGAGGCATATTTAGCTCAAAGCCCGCAATTTTACAAGCAGATGATGGTAGGCGTTTTTGAAAGAGTGTATGAAATTGCTCCGGTTTTCCGGGCGGAAAAACATGATACCTCCAGGCATTTGAATGAATATACAAGCGTGGATTTTGAAATGGGGTACATTTGCAGTTTTGAAGACATTATGCAGATGGAAACGATGATGCTAAAATATGTAATGGAATATTTAAATGAACAATATGAAGATGAAATAAGGCTGTTAAAAGTGAAGCTGCCTGTAATCAAAGAGATTCCGGCGATTAAATTTAAAGAAGCAAAAGAATTGATTTCAATGGAGTATCATAGACCTATAAAAGATTTTGATGATTTTGAGCCGGAAGAAGAAAAACTTCTTTACGAGCTGATAAAGCAGAAAACAGGAAGTGAATTTGTATTTGTAACCCATTATCCAAGCAAAAAGAGACCCTTTTATGCCATGGATAGCATGGAGAATGAGGAGGAAACCTTAAGCTTTGACCTTTTATTCCGTGGACTGGAAATAACAACAGGCGGTCAAAGAATTCATGGGTATAAGGAACAGATTGATAAAATGGAACGCAGAGGCATGAATACAGAATTATTTGAAAGCTATCTTATAATGCATAAATATGGGATGCCGCCGCATGGAGGCCTGGGCCTGGGCCTGGAACGTTTTACAAGCAAGCTGCTTGAACAGGAGAATGTGCGGTTTTCCACCTTGTTTCCAAGAGATATTAACCGGCTGATTCCATAGAATCATGAAATGGATTTCATTTAATAAATAACAGATAGTGGGGGAGGATAAAGAATAATGACAAGAGTATATTTTGTACGTCACGCACAGCCGGACCATGCCTGGGAGGATGACAGAACCAGGCCCTTAACAACGGAAGGCAGAGAAGACTCCAGGAAGGTGTTTAAATTCTTGCAGGATAAAAATATTGATTCGTTTTATTGCAGTCCTTATAAGCGGAGTTTAGACACCATAGGGGAAACGGCAGCGCATTATGGTAAGGAAATCATCACCGATGAACGTCTCCGTGAACGTGAAAGCGGGAGAAACGGGAATCATCATGAATTGTTTCGAAAGCGTTGGGAAGATCATGACTTTCATGAGGAGGGCGGAGAATCAATTGCCATGGTACAGGGCAGGTATGTGACGGCATTAAAGGAAATTATTCGAAACAATGATGGCAGGAATATTGTCATTGGAACCCATGGAACAGCACTTAGCAGTATCTTAAATTATTATGATACAGACTATGACTGTGATTCTTTCCTGCGGATTCTGGATTGGATGCCTTATATCATAGAGCTTGATTTTGTAGACGGAGAATTTACGGATAAAATCGAGCATTTGCATATAAAAAAGGAGTTTTTGGGAATATAAAAAATGAATATGAAACAATGATTCTTTCCGCCAAACCATACTTTTCCTGGAATTAGCATCTTTCCCATGAATGGTATGGTAAGGAAGAAGAAAAAGTATTATAATAATAACTATCATAGAATCACCGGATTTGATAAAAATATCAGTACTACAAAGAAAATCAAAACGTACTTGCGGGAGGTATCTTATGCAGACATTTAAGCAGTTGTATGAAAGTTTGGTAAAGTCCGTACTAAATGACAATTTGGATCCGGAGATGAATTTGGAAACCTCGTACGATCCTCATCATCTTGACTGTCTTTTGAATCCTACGAAGCACCCGGTAGTAATCCGTACCGGAACCTGCACCTGTTCCAAAGAGGAACGGGAGGAATGCTTAAAGCGCTGTCCTTTCGGGGCATTGGGGATCGGAAAGGATGGGGTCACTGTTGATCCGGAGCTGTGCCTGGGCTGTGAAAATTGCATTGAAGGCTGCGCACCGGAAAAACTGACAGCCAGTACGGATATTATCCCGGCTTTAAAAGCGATAAGAAGCTCCAAGGGACTGGTATATGCAATGATAGCTCCCGCATTTTTAGGCCAGTTTTCAAAAGAGGTTACTCCCGGAAAGCTTAGGTCGGCATTAAAAGCCGTAGGGTTTGACGGAATGCTGGAGGTTGCCCTGTTTGCGGACATCCTTACATTAAAAGAAGCCCTTGAATTTGATAAAAACATCAATGATATTAATGATTACCAGCTGACAAGCTGCTGCTGTCCCATGTGGATCGGTATGATCCGCAAAGTCTATCACCAGCTGGTTCCTCATGTGCCTGGCTCGGTATCGCCCATGGTTGCCTGCGCAAGAGTCGTAAAAGAACTCCATCCCGATGCTCTGACCGTATTCATTGGACCATGCCTTGCCAAAAAGGCGGAAGCCAGGGAAAAGGATCTGGCCGGTGCGGTTGACTTTGTTCTTACATTCCAGGAGGTAAAGAATATATTTGATGCCCTGGGAATCGACCCGGCTGTCATGGAAGAAAGTGAAAAAGACCATTCTTCAAGGGCCGGAAGGATCTACGCCAGAAAGGGAGGAGTCAGTGAGGCGGTAGAGAGTACGGTAAGAGCCATTAATCCCAATAAAAAAACAGAAATCCGTACCAAACAGGCAGATGGGGTACCTGCGTGCCGGAAGATGATCCAGGATATTATGGATGGGAAGATAGAAGCAAACTTTTACGAAGGCATGGGCTGTAAGGGCGGCTGTGTCGGCGGACCAAGGTCCATTTTAGGAGTGGAGCAGGGAACAGAACTGGTCAATGATTACGGGGAAAAGGCGACTTATTTGCATCCGGCAGAGAATCCATATGTGATCGAGCTGCTGCACCGTCTGAACCTGGACAGCATTGAAAGCCTGCTGGAAGAAACCGATTTATTCAGCAGAAATATAACGTAAGGCAAATTGCTTTCATAAGTTTAACTTAATCAAGCAGGGGCACGGATTGCGAATATCCGATTGACTATCATTTCAGTAAAATCAGTACCTTGGAGCCGTGGCTGGCGGCTCCCGGGTACTGATTTTCGGTTTTCTTGTTTGCATCTTGCTTTTCACCCCTTAAAAATGATAATATAAAAGAGTATGCATGGACAAGACAGGCAACTGAAAGAAGGGAAATGGTATGGCAACAGGCAGAATGAATCAGCTGTTGGTAATGGTCAATTTATGCAGCAGTGTTGTGGAAGGAATCGAACACCTAATGGCCTATAAGGAAAATGAACGGCTGAAAGAGGATACTGTCACAGGGCTTCTCACTCTGGAGGAGAGTTTAAAGGGATTTATGGCAGATAAATCGGTGATCCATGAAACGAAATGGATGGCGGAAGTCATAAAGACCCGGCTGTTTGTTTTCGACCAGGAATTTAAAAACAGACTGTACCGCTGGTATTTTTCAGCGTTAAAAGAACTTCGGAACTTAATGACGGCAGAAGTAGAGCGGTGCCCCGTCTGCTCAGGAAAGGGTGTCCCCCATTATGGTGCAGTTCTCTATATGGAAGGCGGAGAGGCGGATGAATATGTGCTGGAGCCTGTCCGGGTCTTTATGAAGTGCATGGATTGCGGGAATTATTATCTTGCAAGGGAAGAAAGCCGGATTGTAAACAGAAAGAAGGGCTCTCACCGCACAAAAGCAAGATGCGAGCGGCTTTTAGCCGACATCGGTGAAGTTGCAGCAGAAGGAACGATGCTGTTTGTCGGGGAAGAGAAAAGCCCATTATATAAAGAGGCCAAAAAGGCCGGATATAATCCTCAGGCCATGTCCTTAGAGGAAGCCGATGAACGAATAGAAGGCGGTAAGGAGGCGTACCAGATCGTCCTCATTGACCGGATCTCCCGTACTCAGGATCTGAAGCTGATCCTGACCCGTGCGGCGGAGTATCTGGCAGAGGACGGGATTCTCTGGTTTGACGGCCCGGATCTCGATAAATCCATTAAAAATCTGGAAAAAAAGGGAGCTTCCATGTGGAAGGGAGAAGCGGCAGAGGTTTGCCTCACGGACAGCGGCATAGAGGCTCTGGCGGAAAAATGCGGACTTTCCATAAGATCATACCGTCATGTGGGGACTGCTTCCGGGCGTATTGAAGTAATTGCCCAGAAGAAGGAATGACGGATCCTATAGGAGAATGTAGAAAGAGGGAAGGAACAACGTGTTTGACAAATTAACGGAAATTGATATTAAGAAAATGCAGGAAGAAATAGACCACCGGAAGCTGGTCGTTCGGAAGGAAGCACTGGAAGCGGTAAAAGAAGCAAGAGCTCATGGGGATTTAAGTGAAAACTTTGAATATCACGCCGCAAAAAAGGATAAGAACCAGAATGAAAGCAGGATCCGTTATCTGGTGAAGATGATAAAGACGGCCCAGGTCATATCCGATGAATCCAGAGACGATGAGATCGGGCTCTATAATACGGTTGACTTGTATTTTGAGGATGATGACGAGGAGGAGACCTACAAGCTTGTAACAACCGTCCGTGGAAATTCCATGAAAGGCCTTATCAGCTCTGAGTCTCCTTTGGGAAAGGCTGTTATGGGACATAAGGTAGGCGACCGGGTTTATGTAAAGATCAATGACAATACAGGCTACTACGTAGTGGTAAAACGTCTGGAAAATACAAAGGATGATGGCAGTGAGAAGCTAAGGAGCTATTGATCCGCCAAAGGGGCAGGATGATATGATGAAGGATATGACAAGAGGAAATATTTCATCTCAATTGATACGGTTTTCCATTCCGCTTGTTTTGGGAAATTTATTCCAGCTCACTTATAACGCGGTAGATTCCATTGTGGTAGGACGGTTTGCGGGAGAAGAGGCGCTGGCAGCAGTTGGTGCCGCAGGCCCGGTCATGAACATTGTGATCCTGGGAATTACGGGGATCTGCATCGGGGCTTCGGTACTGATGAGTGAGTATTTTGGAGCAGGAAGCCATGAAAAGTTAAAGCAGGAGATAGCAACCACCCTTTTATTTGGCTTTTATTTTTCCCTGGTCATTGTGGGCCTGGGGGTGTTTTTTTCCGGCGGGATCATAAGGCTTCTCCGTGTACCGGAGGAAATCTCAGAAGATGCGGCTGTTTATTTAAGGGTTATATTAATAGGAACGCCCTTTACCTTTTTTTATAACGGAGTGGCTTCTGCCCTCCGGAGTGTGGGCGATTCAAAGACTCCGGTTCACTTCCTGGCTATGGCCTCGGTTTTAAATGCATTATTGGATCTGGTATTTGTGGCAGGGTTTCATATGGGAGTTTTTGGGGCTGCGTTTTCTACGGTCATTGCGGAGGCGGTTTCCGCGCTTCTGTGTATCTCCTACATATATAAAAAGGTTCCCCTTCTTAAACTTAAACCAAAGGAATTCCGTATGGACCGGGAGCTTTTAAGCCTTACTGTTAAGCAGGGTGCGGTCACGGCATTGCAGCAATCCTGCCAGCCGATTGGCAAGCTTTTGATACAGGGAGTCATAAATCCTCTGGGAGTCAGCACCATAGCCGCGTTCCAGGCAGTGAACCGGGTGGATGATTTCGCTTTTACTCCGGAACAAAGTATTTCCAGCGGTATGATGACCTTTGTGGCACAAAACCGGGGAGCCGGTAATGGAGAACGGGTAAAGAAAGGTTTTCGGACCGGACTTTTTATAGAAGCAGGCTATTGGGTGATCATATGCATTGTCATCCTGCTGGTGAAGGAACCGGTGATGAGATTATTTGTACCCAATGGGGATGGAGCCATGGTAAGGATTGGGGCGGAATATTTACACCTTATGGCTTTTTTCTATCTGCTGCCGGCGTTTACCAATGGGATCCAGGGTTTTTTCCGGGGAATGGGAAATATGTCCATCACCTTAATCTCCACCCTGATCCAGATCTCCGTCCGGGTGGCATTGGTCATCCTGCTGGTTCCGTCTATGGGAATGAATGGAGTTCCATATGCATGCCTGGCCGGATGGGCCTGTATGCTGCTTTATGAGGTTCCCTATTATTTCTGGTTTAAAAAGAAAAATGAATTATTACAGGAGAAAAATCATGATTAAAAATATAGTATTTGACATGGGCAGAGTGCTGGTACATTACGATGGAGATATTGTCTGCAGGCATTTTATTGAGGATGAGGCAGAGCGGAAGGCAGTAAGGATCGCTGTATTCGAGTCTCAGGAGTGGCTGTTTCTGGATATGGGGCTGATCTCAGAGGAAGATGCCTTAAAGAAGATGCAGGCACGTCTGGATACTGCCCATGCAAAGGAAATGGCAGCTCTTTGCCTTGAGCACTGGCATGAATATAATATGTGGCCTGATAAAGAGATGGGGGAACTGGTAGGGCAGCTTAAGGAGAGGGGATATGGTATCTATCTTTGTTCCAATGCTTCCCTTCGTCTGCTGACGTGTTATAATATCATTCCGGGAATTGAACATTTTGACGGGATCTTATTTTCCGCTGAGGTAAAGTGTTTGAAGCCTCAAAAGGAAATGTACAGCCATTTATTTGAGCGGTTCCACTTAAAGCCGGAGGAATGCTTTTTTATCGATGATTTGCCCATGAATATTGAAGGAGCAAGGGCCTGCGGTATGGATGGGTACTGTTTTGAGGACGGAGATGTGAAACGGCTGAAAGAATTTCTGGCCCATTTGAATGATAACTAAGAATGACCTGGAAACATTAGGTCTTATGGCTTTGCAATGAAATGGAGAAACGCTTATTATGTACCGGATTCAGATAAAGGATATGGATTTTGAACAGATCGCAAGGTCCGGCCAGTGCTTCCGCATGGAAGGCCGGGAGGGCGAAAACGGAGTCTGGTCGATCGCAGCTGTGGGAGAATATGTGGAAGCAGTCAAAGATGGAGACAGCTTCTTATTTTCCTGCGGGGAGAGGGAGTTTAAAGAAACATGGGCCGGCTATTTTGACTTACAGACCGATTACGGCGGCTATAAAAAACATGTGGACTCTGAAGATGCCTATCTTAGAGAAGCCATGGAATGGGGATGGGGAGTCCGGATCCTTCATCAGGATCTATGGGAAATGCTGGTGACTTTTTTGATCTCCCAGAATAACAACATCACCCGCATCACAGGCAGTGTTAAGGAGCTGTGTAAACGGTTCGGAGACAAAAGGAAGGGGCTGGGTCTGACCATGTCTCCTGACGGGAGCTGGAAAGAAACAGTAAGAAACTATGATGCCTTTCCGGAGCCGGAGAGCCTATCTTTGGCGGGCCTTAAGGGATTGGCCGGTCTGGGTCTGGGTTACCGGGATAAATACATCCTGTCAATTGCAGAAATGTGCAGCGGTCCAGAAGGAAAGGAATGGCTTTTACGCTTAAAGGAAGCAGATTATAAAAGCGCCCACAGCATTTTAATGGAGCAGTATGGGATCGGAAGGAAGGTGGCAGACTGCATCTGCCTGTTCGGGCTTCACCATGTGGGGGCTTTTCCTGTGGATACCCACGTAAAGCAGATTTTAGAGCTTCATTATCCTCAGGGCTTTCCCCTGGAGCGGTATCAGGGATATGCCGGGATCCTCCAGCAGTACATGTTTTATTATAAGATAAATCAGATACCCCGCAGCAAACTGCGGGGGACTTGACCCCATCCCTTATTTTGATTGCCTGTGCAGCAAAAGCTGCCCAGGCTTTTTGTTTGCGCGCCATGGGCGCGCTCTTATGGGTGCAAGTCCCAAACATGCCCAGGTAGTGGGAAATGTATAGCTAAACAGCAAGGGTGTCCATCGTGAGGTGGAATCTGAAGGAAGCTGTAAGCAAACCTCTGGTCTGACGGACAGAAATCGCATATAAGGCTAGGCTTTGAGAGATAAGTTGGCAAAAGACAACGAAGTCTAATAACTACCACATTTGTAGAAGCAGAGTAAATGCGGCGGATATATGGAGGGAAAGAGCGTGCACCTTAAGCGTGGAGGTCTCACAGCGGTTTCATTAGCCGAGTAACAACGAACTGTGAGAAGTCAGCCGAGTCCATAGTAGTGAAGAAGTTTCTGTAATGGAAATGGAGCGAAGGGGCGAACAATCAATCAGTTGGAGTAGGTCTCGTATTGCAGAAATGACAACATCTGCCGTAATCAATCGGGATAATGGTGGTCAAATTTAGCGAGACGGAAAGGAAACAATGCATGGAAACAAGTAGTCTAATGGAGCAGATACTAAGTAAAGAAAATCTTAATACAGCATATCTGCAAGTTGCACGAAACAAAGGTGCAGAGGGCGTGGACGATATGAAGTACACAGAACTCAAGGAACATCTTGAAAAGCACGGTGAAACCATTAAGGAACAGTTGAGAGCAAGAAAATATAAGCCTCAACCAGTACGCAGAGTAGAAATACCAAAGCCAGACGGTGGTGTCAGAAACCTAGGAGTAGCAACAGTAACAGACCGATTCGTACAACAAGCAATAGCACAGGTATTAACACCAATCTATGAAGAACAGTTCCATGACCATAGTTATGGATTTAGACCTAATAGATGTGCTCAACAAGCGATCATCACGGCACTTGATATGATGAATGATGGAAGCGCTTGGATTGTGGACATTGACTTGGAAAAGTTCTTTGATACAGTAAATCATGATAAGTTAATGACCTTAATAGGGAGGACAATCAAAGATGGCGATGTTATTTCTATCATCAGGAAGTTCTTGGTTAGTGGAATCATGGACGATGATGAGTACAAGGAATCAGTGATAGGAACACCACAAGGTGGCAACCTTTCACCACTTCTTGCAAATATCATGCTGAATGAACTTGACAAGGAGATGGAACAAAGAGGACTGAACTTTGTTAGATACGCAGACGATTGTATTATCATGGTCGGAAGCGAAATGTCTGCGAAGCGAGTGATGAGAAATCTCACGAAGTTTATTGAGGAGAAACTAGGTCTAAAGGTAAATATGTCAAAGAGTAAGGTGGATAGACCGAGCGGTCTTAAATACCTCGGATTTGGATTTTACTTTGACAGTAGAGCACATCAGTATAAAGCAAAGCCACATGCAAAATCAGTAGCGAAGTTCAAGGCAAGAATGAAACAGATTACTTGTAGAAGTTGGGGAGTAGGAAATGACTACAAAGTAAAGAAACTCAATGAACTTATCAGAGGGTGGATTAACTACTTCAAAATCGGAAGTATGAAAACGCTCTGTGCAAAGATGGATAACAACATTCGCTATCGACTGCGTATGTGCATTTGGAAACATTGGAAAACACCACAGAACAGAGCTAAGAATCTTATAAAATTAGGCGTACCGGGTTGGTCAGCATGGAAAATGGCATACCTACATGGATATGCAAAGCCAGCAAGATGTCGAGATGTACACCAAGCAATAAATAACAAGAGATTAGCCTCATTTGGACTAATCTCAATGTTAGATTACTACACCGAAAGGTGTTACTTGTTAAGTTGATTGAACCGCCGTGTACCGAACGGTACGCACGGTGGTGTGAGAGGTCGAAAATTTCTCAATTAGAGGAATTTTCTCCTACTCGATTATTTTTGAGTTTGTCGAAATATTTCATACTTTTATCACACAATCAACAAAAATATATCACACAATTTTCACAATTCCCTTTTACCCTAAGTAAGGATGCAAAATGCATAAAAGACAGGAGGAGAGAGAGTTGATTGAAGTCAGAAATCTGGTAAAGGATTACGGCGGTCATCTGGCTGTGGACCATTTAAGCTTTACGATCAACGATGGACAGATCTATGGATTTCTAGGACCAAACGGGGCCGGAAAATCCACCACAATGAACATTATGACCGGGTACATAGGAGCTACGGAGGGCGATGTGCTGATCAATGGCCATAATATACTGGAAGATGGGGAGGAAGCAAAGAAATGTATTGGGTATCTACCGGAGCTTCCGCCGCTTTATGTGGATATGACTGTGGAAGAGCAGCTGCAGTTTGCTGCGGAATTAAAGAAAATACCCAAAAAGGAGAGGAATGAGGCTGTCTATGAGGTCATGGAGCTTGCCAAACTGGTGGATGTAAAAGGCCGTTTGATCCGCAACTTATCAAAGGGCTATAGACAGCGTGTAGGCCTGGCCCAGGCAGTTTTAGGGTTTCCGCCGGTTATTATTCTGGATGAACCAACCGTAGGACTGGATCCTAAGCAGATCATCGAAATCAGGGATACCATCCGCAGGCTTGGGCAGAAACATACGGTTATTTTAAGCTCCCATATCCTTTCCGAGGTCAGCGCAGTGTGTGATCATATCATGATCATTGACAAGGGAAGACTGATTGCCAGCGATACGCCGGAGAATCTGGAACGCCAAATGGCCGGAACTGCAGGAATAGAGCTTTTAGTAAAAGGGACAGAAGAACAGATCCTAGAAGTTTTGGAAGCCATTCCCCAGGCAGCCGATGTGTCGGTACGGGAGAGCGGAGAAGAGGGAATAAACAGAGCTAATTTCCGCATCTGCACAGAAGCGGAAGGGACAGAAGATGGAGAGGATATCCGGGAAACTATTTTCTTTGCATTTGCTGACCAGAGGATTCCCATTCTTTCCATGAAGACCATAAGGGCGTCCCTGGAAGAGGTATTCCTTGAACTGACAGGGGAAGGAACGGCAGAGGGGATAGAGACAAGTGAAAGCCTTGAAACAGATGATTTTGAATGGGAGCCTTCAGAGGCAGACCTTAAGGAAGAAAAGGAAGACGGAGAGGGGGATGAAGAATAATGGCAGCAATTTATAGAAGAGAACTGAAAGCCTATTTTCAGTCCATGACCGGATACGTATTTATCGCCTTTATGGTGCTGTTTATAGGAATTTACTTTATGGCTTATAACATGATGAGCGGATACCCCTACTTTTCCTATACTCTGTCTGGCATGGTGACCATTATTATGATTGGCATTCCGGTGCTTACCATGAGAAGCTTTGCAGATGACCGGAAGACCAAAACAGACCAGCTTCTGCTCACCTCTCCGGTAACCGTTGCCCAGATGGTTCTTGGAAAATATCTTTCCATGATAACCGTCTATGCTGTCCCGGTACTGCTTTCCGGAATCTGTCCTCTCATCATCAAGCTGAATGGAAATGCAAATTTAAAAGCGGATTACGCTTCTTTGCTGGCCTTTTTCCTGCTGGGCTGCGTTTATATTGCCATCGGGATGTTTATTTCTTCCTTAACAGAAAGCCAGATCATTGCAGCCGTAGGAACCTTTGGAATCATCCTTCTTCTGCTTTTATGGCCCAGCCTTGTTGGATTTTTGCCCACATCGGCGATCGGCTCTGCAGCAGGGTTTCTGATTCTTTGGTCTGGGATCGTTTTTGCGGTATCCCGTATAACGAGCCATGGTCCCCTTGCAGCTGTTCTGGAAGCGGCTGGAGTCCTCTGCATCGCAGTGCTGTACCTTGTAAAAAAGGGCCTTTTTGAGCGCGCACTGACCAATGTTCTGGAAAAGATTGCAGTGACCGATGTATTTCAGAACTTTGCCAGTCATGACATCTTTGATGCAGGAGGCCTGGTTTACTATATCAGCATCATATTCCTGCTGGTATTCTTGACCGTGCAGTCCATAGAGAAACGCAGATGGAGTTAGGAGGATGGAGATGACTAGAAAATTAAAAAAAGGAGGCTACACGGCAATCCTAACGTTGATTGTCATAGCAGCCGTGGTAATATTAAACCTTATCGTAGGCCGTCTTCCGGAGAAGGTACGGCAATGGGATATGAGCAGCAGCCAGATCTATACCCTGGGCGGAACCACAAAGGATCTTGTTAAGGCGCTTGATAAGGATGTTACGATTTATGTGGTGGCAGATCCGGACTCGGTGGATAAGCGGATTACAAGCTTTATAAAACGTTACGAGGATTTATCCGGCCACATCAAGGTCGTGACCGTGGACTCCGTTCTTCATCCGGACCAGGTACAAAAGCTTAAGGCACAGGATAACACGCTTTTGGTAAGCTGCGATTCCACAGGAAGGACAGAATCCATCGCCCTGACCGATATCATTAAAATGGATGAAATGTCCTACTATTATTACGGACAGTCTAAGGAGACCGAATTTGACGGAGAGGGTCAGCTTACCGGGGCCATCTCCCATGTGATCAACGATGTGCAGAAAACCGTTTACGTGACAGAAGGACATGGAGAGGTGGCTCTTGGAGCTACTGCTTCTGATATGTTGAAAAAGTCAAATCTGACCGTAAACTCCCTGAATCTTTTGACAGGAGGAAGCATTCCTGAGGATTGTGAACTTTTGCTTATCAATGCTCCGGCATCAGACCTGGCGAATGATGAAAAGAAGATGATCTCTGATTACCTGGATAAAGGGGGAAGGGTTCTGATCCTCGCCGGCTATGCGGAAAAGGACCGCCCGAACTTAAGTGCCCTAATGAGCGATTACGGCCTGAATCTGGAAAACGGACTTGCAGCAGATACCAAGAAGTTTTATCAGAACAATCCCTATTATATTTTCCCGACCATTCAGGCAGGAAGCGAAGTGACGAACGGCATTGATGGAAAAAGCGCAGCCCTTGTCCTTCAATCTGCAGCCATGACCCAGAAAGAGGATTTGCCGGAAGGCGTGGAGGTAACTCCTTTTATGGAGACCAGTGATGGAGGCTTGCTGGTAACGGCCGATAAGCAGGCAGAAGGAACCTATATCCTGGGAGCCGTATCAGAGAAGACTTTAAGCTCCGGAACGGCACGTTTGACTGTATTCACTACCCCTTCCCTTATCGATGAGGGGCTGAACACCAGCTTTACCAATTTAACTAATTTAAATCTTTTCATGAATGCAGTTACGGCTAATTTTGATGACGTTTCCAATGTATCCATTCCTGCCAAAAGCCTGGATGTGACCTATAACACCGTTACCCACGGAGGCATGTGGGGAATCCTGTTTATATTTGTTATCCCGGTGATGACACTGGCAGCAGGACTGGTGATCTGGCTGAAGCGCAGGCGTCTGTAAAAGGAGGCTGAAACATGAAAAAGAAAAAGGGCCTTTTATATGGAACAGCCGCTCTGGCGGCCCTGTGTGTGATCTATGTGGGGGTGGGCCAGTATATGAACCACTCCAAAGAACAGGCGAAGGAGAAAGAGGAGGGGGAGAAAGTCTATCTCACCGACCTTTCAAGTGTTTCCAGCCTTTCCTATGATATTGACGGACAGGAGTTGTCCTTTACAAAAAAGGATGGCAAATGGAGCTATGACGGAGATGATCTTTTTCCGGTAAAACAGGAGGAAATGGATTCCCTTGCTTCCACGGTTTCAAAGCTTGAAGCCCTGCGGAAGCTGGAAGGCGGAGACAGCCTAAGTGCTTATGGTCTGGATAAGCCCATAAGAAAGATCGCTGCAGCAGCAGAGGATGGGACGAAATCCGTGATCCTCCTTGGCAATGCCACCGGTGACGGGGATTATTATGCAGCACTGGAAGGGCAGGATACCCCGTATCTCATCAGCTCCACCCTGTACAATGAAACCGGCACCGGACTAAATGATCTGATGGCCCTGGAGGAGTTCCCGGCTGTTTCCGGAGCTGACATAAAGAGCATTACAATAACAAAGGCAGGCATCAGTGAACATTATGTAAAAAAGAAGCTGGATGAGAAAGATGGGACGATCGAATGGTACAGGGACTCTGCGGATTCGCCGGACAACAAGCTTTCCGATAATTCCGGCCTGAATGTCCTGGCAGATTCCTTAAGCGGTCTGAAGGTAAAGAGCTGCTCCAATTATAAGGTACAGGATGGCGAACTGGCAGGCTACGGTCTTGATCAGCCTGCTGCGGTCATTACCTATACTTATGATAAGAATGGCTCGGAAGAATCCTTTACCCTGTCTGTGGGTTCCTTAAACAGCGATTCCAGCTGCTATTACACCCGTACAGAAGGATCTTCCAATATTAATGAAATAGAAAAGGCTTCTATTGATAAGTGTTTGACGGTAGATAAAGGCATTTCATAAAAATAGTAAATGGTACCCTGATTCTTCAGGGTACCATTTTCGAAATCTAAAACGAATAGTCCTCTACTTCGACCTTATCTACCTGCTGATACGGTGCCAGAGTAGATATCATCTTTACTCTGCTCTTGTATGGATTAAAGCAGTAGTGAACCTCGGAAGGTTCAATGTGAATGAAATCTCCCTGTTTTAAATGGTGGACAACTCCATCTACAACAATATTGATCTCTCCCTCCAGAATGAAGAAATCTTCTTCCATTACGTTATGATAGTGAGCGGTGAAATCCTCACCTGGCTGGAACTGTACGACTGCAAAATTCATGCGCGGTCCTTTCATCAAATATTTTGGGCCGCTGTCCCCAAAACGGAATTCTTTTTCTGATTCATTGGTAATGAACATATTTTTTTCTCCTTTTTCTTCTCTTATAAACCAGGTGCTATCCACATATTCTTAGTGATCTTACGGTCACAGAGAGCCAGCTGAGCCTGATAAAATTCTCTCCATTTCCCATAGATTTCCCCATAAATCTTATGATTCTCCATGTTAGGCATAAACTGCCTCTCTATCGTTACCAGCCCTTTTGCAGTTTCAGCTATATCCTGATACATGCCGATTCCATATCCGGCCAGGATCGCAGCGCCCAGTGCAGTGGCTTCCTTTACCTTAGGAACCTTTACCGGAAGCCCCAGAACATCAGACAGGATCTGGGCCCAGAGGGAACTGTTAGAGGCTCCGCCGGCAAACGTGATTTCTTCTGGAAGATGGCCGATGGCATCCTGGACCAGATCCAGATGTCCTTTTGTAACCAGAGCCGCATTCTCTAAAATTGCCCGGTAGAAGGTATAATGGTTATATTTCCCGGGATCAAGGCCAAAGTTGGAGAAGGTCGGTGCGGCGTGTTTCCAGTTAATAAAGTTCATTACATCCGAAAAAGTGCACATCATTCCATAGCACCCTGCCGGTATTTTCTCTGCTTCCTCATTCATCAAATCATAGATGCTCATACCTGCTTCCTCTGCCAGCTTTTTTTCTGCATGGCAGAAGCTGTCCCGATACCATCGCATGACAAGGCCAGGCTGAAAAGCAAGGGCTTCAAATTGCCAGATACCTGGTATGGCATGACAGTTTACACGGACACGGCAGTCCGGATCCGTATCCGGTTTCTCAGTGTTGTACTCATACTGCCAGAAGCTGCCTCCGAATACCGCGGCTTCCCCGGCATGTACCACTCCTACGCCAATACAGCCAAGCTGGGCATCTCCTCCGCCAACGACGACGGGAATTCCTTCCGGCAGTCCAGTCTGGTCTTTGCAGCAGGAAGCGGTTTTCCCGATTACGGTCCCGCATTCCTTTACAAGGGGAAATATATCTGTCCGGAGTCCGCACCGTCCGGCAATCTCCGGATTCCAGCAGCGGTTTTTTAAATCAAACAATCCTGTGGTTGATCCGTTGCTTGGCTCTACGGCAAGGATCCCGGTCAGCTTAAATATGAGCCAGTCATTGAACATTCCAATGTATGCGGCCCGTTTATAAATATCAGGCATTTTATTCTTCACCCAGAGAAGCCTTGGAAGGGCATCCAGTGCATAGGACTGTCCTGTTTCCTGATAGAGGAGGCGTTCAAGCTCCGGATCACTGCGGATCAGTTGTTCAACTTCTTCATTGCTCCGGGCATCTACATTGGCGCAGGCCCAGATTTCTTTTCCTTCCTTGTCGTAAAGAACGATACCTTCTCTCATGCAGGTGGTGGAGATTGCGGCTACCTCATAAGGATCGATAGAGCTTGTGCATAAGACCCTTCGGATACAGGATGCGGCAAGCTCCCAGTTATGTACCCAGTCAAAATCCATACTCCCCGGATACCGGGGATCTTCCCTGTGTTCCCATTCCTCTTGAATACAAGAGATCTGATTGCCCATGCTGTCAAAAAGTACGGCACGGATGCTGCCGGTGCCTGCATCAATTGCTAAAAGGTAATTTGATGACATCTCCATTCCTCCATTCTATTTTCATATCGGTGAGTCGGGATCTTCCTCCATCAGGTTTAATGCCGTTTGTTCATCTGTGATTAACACATTTAAATAGCCTCCCTTTAAAGAAGCACGTATGGCTTTTACTTTGCTGTCACCTGCGGCAACTCCAATGACATTGGGCAGGGTGCGCAGGGTTGCAAGAGATGTGCTTAACAGCCGGTCTTCGATATCAGTATGAATGGGATTTCCGTCCTGATCGATGAAATGGCTCAGGATATCACCTACGGCTCCCTGCATGGATAAATAGAGAAAGTCATTCTTTGTGAAAATTCCATTCTTGATTATGGTTGCATCTTCTCTGATCCCTCCTATGCCTACGACGGTCATGGAAGCCAGATTCACCATGCGGGAAATTTCCTGTACGGAAGGCTCGTTCTGCATGGCACTGCAAAGCTCCTTGGTTGAAACAACGAGCGGTGCAGGATACAGAAACAGTTTTGCATTAAATTTGCTGGAAAATGTATTTGGAAGATAATAACTGACTCCTCCTGTTAAAGATACGGCAGACAGAGGTGCTTCTGTTATGGTGGCCAGGTGATTGATAACCCGTCCAAGAGTATCTCCGTATCCTATATTGATGTATGTGTTTTCTGTAATCCGGTCACTGATATACATAGCGGCGGCTTTGGCAATGGTATCGTTGAGAGAGGAACTGCCTGGTACAGAAGGAACTACAAATGCATCCTTTAAATTCCATCTGCGGATTAACTCCTGTTCGACTTTTAAGTGACGGCTTCGTTCCTGGGAAATCTGAAACTGGATCACTCCATCCTGCCTGGCTTTCTCTAAAAGCTTAATCACTTTCATACGGGATATTCCCAGTTTTTCGGAAATTTTTTGCTGGGTCATATTTTCTATATAATAATACCATGCTGTCTTAATAATAAGGGAATCTTCATAGTTCATTTTTAGGTCTCCTGTTCTTTATTGTTCTAAACAAATGTTTCTAGTCGAATAAAATGTTTCGAATTTTCTTTAGTATAACAAATGGAATTTCATATGTCAATAGTGACGGATCAAAAAATATAAACCCGTA
Organism: Lacrimispora sphenoides JCM 1415; assembly: GCF_900105615.1. NCBI lineage: Bacteria > Bacillati > Bacillota > Clostridia > Lachnospirales > Lachnospiraceae > Lacrimispora > Lacrimispora sphenoides. The sequence continues at coordinate 5,121,080 of NZ_LT630003.1, forward strand.
ATCGATAAGTAAAATATCATAAATAATACATATTATATCGTTTAAATTAGTTCAAAAACACCATATATTTCTGAAAAAACTATTGACAACGTGTTTTGCGTCATGTATGATATGGGCATGAACAAAAGTTAGCTATGCGAACAAATATATCAAATATGATGGGTGGGAGGAAATATGAAACAATCAGAAGCAGCCCGTTCGGAACAGACACTGTTTTCTGCCAGAGGTATTGTCAAATCATTTGGCTCCAATGCTGTTTTAAAAGGCATCGATTTAAGCGTAGGAGAGGGGGAAGTACTTGCCCTGATTGGCGGAAACGGAGCGGGAAAAAGCACCTTGATGAAAATCATTATGGGAATCTACCAACCGGATGCCGGAAACGTAACGGTTGCTGGGGACATGCTTTCGGTATTCAAACCGTCTGTTGCTCTTTCTAAAGGAATATATATGGTTCCCCAGGAACCCATGCTGTTTCCTAATATGACTGTTGAAGAGAATATCCTGATCGGTTTTAGTGAAAATACGGCTGTTCTTAGGAAGCGGCTGCGAAACATCATGGATGAGATCGGCTGGCATCTGGATACGGACCGGAAGGCAATGAGCCTTTCTATCGCAGAACAGCAGCTGGTGGAGCTTTTAAGAGGGCTCTTAAGGCAGGCGAAGCTTCTGATTTTAGATGAACCTACCAGTGCACTGACCTTTGATGAGGTAGAGAGCCTTTTCCGGATTGTGGAGGATTTAAAGAAGAAGGGCATTGGGATCATCTATATTACTCACCGTCTGGCTGAGGTATTCCAGATCGCTACTCATGTGGCAATTATGAGGGACGGCGTGATTACATTGAAGGGAAAGACCTCGGACTTTACCAGGGAGATGCTGGTTAAGGGGCTGCTTCCTCCCAACATGGATGGGCAGCAGAGAGCTGGGGAAAAAGAATCCAGTTATCTGGAATACTCTGCGCTGGAGCCGGTATTTGAACTGAAAGGTTATTCCGGTTACGGATTCCGGGACATAAACCTTAAGATTTATCCTGGAGAGATTCTTGGGGTCGCAGGAGTTGTGGGAGCCGGGCGTACCGAACTTGCAGTTACGATTTTTGGAAAAGATAAGGTTCTTGGAGGGAAGGCTTTTCTGGATGGAAAAGATGTGACAGGCCTATCCACCAGGGAGGTTTTAAGAACCGGTATCAATTATGTACCGGAAGACCGCCGCTTAAATGGCCTGTTTGGTATCAGTGATGTTGCGGCTAATATCACCTCTGCTCTGGTTCCGGGGAAATCCCTTGGGCGTATATTTTTAAATAAGAAGGCGGAGCAATTGATCACCCGGAAATATGTAGAGGATTTCCGCATCAAGATTACGGGTCAGGATCAGATTGCGGGAAGCCTTTCCGGAGGCAACCAGCAGAAGATCGTAATCGGCCGGTCTCTGTCTACCAATCCAAAGCTGGTGATTCTGGATGAGCCTACACGTGGTATTGATGCAGCGGCACGGGGAGATGTGTATGCAATTATCCACGAACTGAAAAAAAAGGGAGTGGCGGTTATGCTGATTTCTTCCGATATGGAAGAGATTGTAGAGCTTTCAGACCGGGCAGTTGTGGTCTTTCAGGGACGGCTTAGAGGAGAATTAGGCAAACATGAGATCTCCCAGGCAAGCCTTATGGCGGCATCTTTTGGCGTGACAGAAGGAAAGCAGGTGGAAGCATGAAAAAGATTGGAAAAATCCGTGAGTTAAATAGTTTTCTGTTTCTGGCAGGACTGATTTTTCTGGTAGGCCTGGTGAACAGGAGTTTCTGGCAGCCGGCAGCCATATGGAACTGCTTTAATGACAGCGTTGTATTTACCCTTCTGTCGGCAGGAATTGCCTTTGTTATCTTAACGGGAGAAATCGATGTTTCCATTGGGGCTGTGCTGGGCTTATCGGCAGCCGTAGGAGCCGCTCTCTTAAGAGATGGATATGGGATGGTGGCAGCTACGGCAGCTGCTCTGGCCATCGGTATTCTTACCGGACTGGTCAATGGAGTCGGCGTGGCTGTATTTCACATTCCCTCTCTGATTTTTACTTTAGGTGTTAACGGTGTTGTGCGCGGGATGATTTATGTATACACGAAGGGTGCCTGGGTTGAAAACCTTCCGGCGGATTTTACCAGAATGTCAAACCGCATCCTGATTGGAAACTTAACTGTTTTTTATGCGCTGGCAGTCCTTGTGATCTTGATTGGCCATCTTATTTTGACGAAAACGAAAAAGGGAAAATATTTTATCGCAGTCGGAGATCATGCGGCTGGTGCAACCTTGGTGGGAATACCGGCAGATAAAACAAAGATTGCAGCTTATATCCTGTGCGGAGTGTTTGCTTCCGCCGCAGGTATGATTTATGCGTCCCGCATTGGCTTTATTACGCCCACAGCAGGGAATGGATATGAGATGAAGGCAATTGCTGCCTGCGTTCTCGGAGGCTTAAGTTTAAGCGGCGGGATTGGAAGCCTGGCCGGAGCCTCCATCGGTGCGGTCATCATGTCCTCCATCAGCAGAATTCTTGTCTTTCTTGGATTTTCTTCTGATTATGACAATACGATCACAGGTGTCATGCTGCTGACCATTGTTGTAATTAATACTGTGTCTCAGAACCGGGCAGTAGAGAAAAACCGTCACCGGATCCTGGCCGCAAGGACTGCAGAAAAAGGAGGAGAGAAGAAATGAAATCTCATATCTGGAAAAAGTGGGAATTTGTACTCTCTTTGATATTAATTCTGGAAATTGTTGTTTTTGCATCAAAGAACAGTAAGTTCCTTATGCCGAGAGTGCTGTTTGGCAGTATGAATGATATCATTTCCATTTGTATTATTTCACTGTTTGTCACCTTTGTAATGATCACAGGAGGAATCGATATCCAGGCTGGTTCCATTGTAGGGCTTTCTTCCATTATTCTGGGAGTTGCCTGGCAGGATGGAGGAGTGAACATTTGGGTTGCCTCCCTGATCGCTATGATTGCAGCCGGGTTTTGCGGTGCCCTTTCCGGCTATTTTATTGCATTCTGCGGCGTACAGCCTATGGTGGTCACTCTTGGAGGGAGTTTTCTGTACTCGGGAATTGCTCTTCTGGTGTCCAATTTGTCAGCAACGGAGAGCTACAAAGGAATCAGCGGTTTCCCGGATGGTTTTTTAAGGCTTTCTAAAGTAAAGCTGTTTGGTGTGATTCCAAGTCAGGTGATCATTTTTCTTATCCTGGCAGTGCTGGCTTATTTTCTTCTACATAAAACCAGATATGGCAGACAGGTATTTCTGGTAGGGGTAAATCCCGATGCGGCGGAATATTCCGGAATTCATGCCAAATTCATTATTATGAGCACTTATATTCTTTCTGGAATCAGTGCGGCGGTTGCAGGAATCATCCTGACTTCTTATCTTGGTACGGCAAAAAGCGATATTGGCTCTACCCTGACCCTTCCCATCATCACTGCGGTGGTCTTAGGCGGTACTTTAAGTACAGGAGGAAAAGGAAGCGTACCTGGAACGGCCCTTGCCGCGGTAGTGATCGGTACTTTGAGATTCGGGCTTCCTCTGTGCTTTAAGGTAAGCCAGCAGTATTTGGACATTCCGGCCGGGCTTCTATTACTGGCAGTGGTGACGGGCAGGGCTGTTCTGAATAATCCGGCTCTCAAAGCACGTTTTCTGAAACGAGAACAAAAGTGATTGGTAACATGGGGTGTAAACCTCATTCATATAAAACGATCAAAATATAAGGAGGTTTTTATTTATGAGAAAAGCAATGGTACTTGTATTGGCAGGGCTGATGGCGGCATCGCTGACTGCTTGTGGCAGCTCAGGAAAACCTGCTGCGGCATCTAATGCACCAGCTGGGGAAACGAAAACAGAATCAAAAGCAGAAGAGAGCAAAGACAATACCGGTTCTTCCGGTATTTCTGGAAAAACAGTTGCATTTATTCCTAAGCTGACAGGAAATGCATTTTTTGAATCCGCCAATGCGGGAGCACAGAAGTATGGAAAGACCTGGGATATTACCGTTGACTATCAGGGAAGCGCCAATGCGGCTGTAGCTGACCAGGTTCAGGTAATCAACAATGCGGTGGCAAGCGGCGTGGATGCCCTTTGTGTTTCTTCCGTAGATGCAACAGGGCTTGACTCCGCATTAAAAGAAGCGTCTGACGCAGGTCTGACTGTGGTCACATGGGATTCTGATGTTTCAGATACGGTGCGTACGTTAATGGTTTCACAAGGAACTCCTGAGATGCTTGGGAAAATGCTGGTAGATATGGGAGTGGATTCTTTAACAAAGCGGGGGAAGGATGTCAAAGCTGATGCGGTGAAATACTGCTGGCATTATTCCCAGGCAACGGTAGCGGATCAGAATTCCTGGCAGGTTGCGGGAGAAGCCTATATCAAAGAGAACTATCCTAACTGGGTGAATGTGGCTCCGAATAATTATTATTCCGAACAGGATGCGGAAAAAGCGGTTTCGATCGGGGCATCTATTCTGGAAGCCAACCCGGATATTGACCTGATTATCTGCAATGACTCTACGGCTCTTCCAGGCCAGTGTAAGGCAGCCCAGAACAAGGGCCTTACAAAAGAAGATGTAACCATTACCGGTTTTGCCTCCCCCATGTCCATTAAGGATTACTGCAATGCGGGTGTGATTGAGCAGTGGGGGCTCTGGGACTGCCAGGTGCAGGGAGCGATTGGCTGCTATCTTGCCGCCTATCTGTCCGCAGGGAATCAGGTAAAAGTAGGAGACAAGATTGATATTCCGGAAATCGGTACCGTGGAAGTAATGCCAAATGACTGTTTGGTAGAGGGGGCAACCACCGGTGAGGTAAACAATGGAGTTGTTCTCCTTCCAGAGCGTACGGTATTTAATAAAGATAACATGAACAACTATGATTTCTAATACGGCTGAACACCAGGAATCATGACAGTAAATAATATAGAAGCAAAAGGAGAAAGAATATGGCAGATTTGGATGGAATGAAAGTAGAACATGATTATCACCTGGATGAACCATTTGCAAACAATAAGCCTTTTTATGTAAAGGGTGCTGGTCATCTGGATTGGGGAATGAAGAAGCATTTATCAAATATTTTTGATGAGAACAGCGGAAATACGGTGATGTTTGCTTTTGATCATGGATATTTTATGGGTTCTGTATCTGGCCTGGAGAGACTTGATATAGTGGTGCCTAAGCTGCTTCCTAATATTGATGTTTTAATGGGGACAAGAGGGGCAATCAGGAGCTGTGTGCCGGCAGAAGGAAGGAAAGGCATTGCACTGCGTGTTACCTCCGGTTCTTCTATGCTTGACGAGGATTTGTCCCATGAAGTCCTTGCCGTTGACATAGAGGATGTGATTCGCATGAATGCGGATTGTATGGCGGTTCAGACGTTTATCGGGGGGGATGGACAACTTTCAAGCCTTGATAATCTGTCAAAAGCGGTAAATTTGGGTATGCGCTACAGCATTCCTACCATGGGAGTTGTGGCAGTCGGAAAGCAGATGGAGCGTACAGACCGGTTCTTTAAGCTGGCTACCCGCATTGTGGCGGAGTTAGGAGCCAATATCATAAAAACCTACTACTGTGAAAACTTTGAAGAAGTGGTATCTGCCTGCCCTGTTCCCATTGTGGTAGCAGGAGGCAAGAAACTTCCGGAGAAAGAAGCTTTGGAGCTTGCATATAACTCCATCAGCCAGGGGGCAAAAGGGGTTGATATGGGAAGAAATATCTTCCAGAGTCAGAGCCCTGTGGAGATGAGCGCGGCAGTCCGTAAGATTGTACACGAAGGTTTTACTGCAAAAGAGGCTTTTGAGTTCTATCAGGATATGATTCATCAGTAAATAACGGTTTCATTTTTAGGTTAAGTACCTGCCCAAATTGGCAGGTACTTTTTTGCTGCAACAGAATCGTTTTTGTGATATGCCAAATGCTATGACTGACGGTAAACCCTTTATGGAAGGGCGCAATAAGGGGATTAGACAGTAAGAGATTAGAAACATATATTAATGTATAAAGAGGTGAAATCCCCTTTATGTTATGACTTCAGCTTTGTACAAAGGTCTTACAAGTAAACACCGTAATTTACGCTCTAACAGGAGAGGATTATAATGAATAATTGTAGAAATTGTAATGAAAATCGCTGCCTTGATGAAAAACGCTGCTGTAACTCAACAGGATCGCAAGGCTGCAGATGCTGCGTGGGACCAACAGGACCACAAGGCGTACCAGGGCCTACCGGACCAACTGGACCAACCGGAGCAACTGGCGCTCAAGGGCCGATGGGACTACAAGGACCTGTAGGACCGATGGGACCAATGGGACCACGGGGATTTATTGGCCCGACCGGACCTACAGGCCCGACCGGCCCGACTGGTGCCCGGGGACCGATGGGACTACAAGGACCTACTGGACCTACTGGACCAACTGGTGCAACTGGCGCCCAAGGATCTCAGGGACCTACTGGTCCGACTGGACCCACCGGCCCTAGAGGTCTTGCTGGATCCACCGGCCCGACCGGCCCGACCGGAGCAGCCGGAGCCACCGGCCCGACCGGACCTACCGGCCCCATAGGGCTTACCGGAGCCACCGGCCCGACAGGAGCAGCCGGAGCCACCGGCCCGACCGGACCTACTGGCCCCATAGGGCTTACCGGAGCCACCGGCCCGACAGGAGCAGCCGGAGCCACTGGCCCGACCGGACCTACCGGCCCCATAGGGCTTACCGGAGCAACCGGTCCGACCGGCCCGACTGGAGCAGCCGGAGCCACTGGCCCGACCGGACCTACTGGTCCCATAGGGCTCACCGGGGCAACCGGCCCGACTGGTCCCACCGGACTTACCGGAGCAACAGGTCCGACCGGCCCGATCGGATCCACAGGCCCGACCGGACCTACTGGCCCCATAGGACTTACCGGAGCAACTGGACCGACTGGTCCCACCGGTCTTACAGGAGAAACTGGGCCTACCGGACCTACTGGGCCTGCAGGAACGGGCACCAATATGTCAGGAGTGATTCCTTTTGCCATTGACGATGAATATGCCGAGGTTTCCACGGATGACCTGGGCAATCCGTCAATTATTCAATTTGCTGGATTTGAAGCAAATGCAATTAATTCAGGCAGGCCTACACAGCTTCAAGAGGGTGACTGGGCAGCTGGAACGATTACATTTAACTTCGTTAACTATGATCAATTTTACCGTAGTTGTTTTGTTATGCCTTATGATGCAGTCGTAAAAAATATTTATGTACTATTTGGGGCTAAGATGTCACTATTTTTACCGGAGGGATCTACGCTGTTCCCGTTTGCTGCCCTTGCAGTTTTAACTTCAGATATACCTGGGCAGATGACAGGTGAGATGGTGTTTACCATTCTTCAGGATACCCTGACTTTTTCGGATCCGTTTATAGCGCCGGCAGGTGGAGGGCAGGTTCCCAAATATACACTGGAAAGAGGTTCCCTGACAGACATCAATGCCTCGATCCCGGCGGGTTCCCTTGTTGGAATTATTGTCGGATGCAGAGCAGAAGGTGTTACTTCGGAACTATTCGTCAGGTTCTCAGTAAGCGGCGGGATTTTGCTTGAGTAAGCAATAGAAGCAGGCCTGTATCCAGCTTTGCAGCAAGATACAGGCCTTTCTTCGTAACTAGGAATATCCGGAAGAATAAGGAGGGAAAACCGGCAGTTATGATCAATGACGAAATTATCCGTATGATAGAGGAAGCGGCCCAGTTTCCGGTTTCTGACAGAAAGACCAATCTGTATAAGGATCTGGGGCTTGACTCCCTTTCTTTTATCCATCTTTTACTTAAGATAGAAGATACGTATTCCATTACCTTTGATATTACGGAAATGGAATCTTGTCTGGAAGTTGGCCGGATGATTGAACTGGCTGAGAAGAAAGTAAAGGAGAAAAATATAAAATGATCAGAGATTTGTTCATGAATCAAACAAACCTGGAGAAACAAGCGATTATTGATGGAGAAACAAGTATCACGTACCAGAACCTGGTTCAAAAAGCCGCGGCAATACAGGCTTTCCTGCCCAAGAATGATTGGAAAATTGCCGCAATATTTTTACCGGATGGGAGCGATTATATCGCTGCTCTTTTCGGAATATTCCTGTTGGGGAAAACAGCTTTCCCTATCAGTGTCCGCTTGACAAAACACGAAGTAACTCCTCTCCTGGACCAGACATCCACAGATATAATCATTACTTCCATAAGATACCGTTCGTTTTTTGATGAAATAAAATCCATGGATGTACCTGATTTACGGGTGACTTACGTTGAAGAATGCCTGCTGGGGGAATCTATGCAGGTTCTTTACGAAAACAGCCCGGGACCCGATGAACCCATAATTCTCTTAACAACATCAGGCTCTACCGGCAGGGTGAAAATTGTACCTCTTTCAGAAAGGAATGTTGAAACTTCCGTTTTGGGATACATCGATAAAATGTGTTTTGAGGAGATGGATGAGAAGGATATCAGGTACATCCTTGCAGCTCCTTTTTCTTCTGCATATGGAATGATGATCCTTTGTGCATGTCTCATGAAAGCGTTCCCTATAGTTTTTCTCAAGGAAGATTTTACGCTGGACTCCTTTTATAAAGCGGTTCAGGAGAATAGAGTGACCCATTATGAGGGTGGGGCATTGGTTCCCCTTCTGATGGAACAGACAACGGGCAGGCCCATTCCTTATGATATTCATTTATTAAAATATTTCGGATTTGGAGGAAGCAAAGTTTCCGGTACCACATTGAAAAAGCTTATAACAGCTTATCCGGGAATCCAGCTGTGGCAAGGCTACGGGATGACAGAAGCAGCCCCGTTAATTACAAAATGCTCGAAAATCAGTTTAGAGAAACTGGATTCCGTAGGAAAGGCGATAAAGGGGGTTGAAATATCCATAGAAGCTGACGGGGTGATTACGGATGTTCCATACACCAATGGGGAAATTCTTGTAAAGGGACCCAATGTGATGTCGGGATATTTTAGAAATGAAGAGGAAACAAAGAAGGTACTGAAACATGGCTATTTGTATACGGGTGATCTTGGCTACCTGGATGAAGACGGCTATTTGTATATCTGCGGGCGGAAGAAAAACGTAATTATTGTCAGAGGATTCAACGTATATCCGGAAGAAGTGGAAGCCTGTATCTTAAACAGTCTGCTTGTAAATGACTGTGTTGTTTATGGAGAAACGGATCCTTTAGGAATTGAAACCGTATGCGCAGATATCGTTCCGGCCGATCCTCTGGTCAGTCAGGAAAAAATCGAGGAAGAAATCAGGGCTTACTGCAAAGTGCATTTGTCAGGATTTAAACAGCCCCGGAAAATTCAAATAGTTGATGCGATCAGAAAAACTGTATCTGGAAAAAATGAAAGGAGAAAAGGGGAGCAACTATGAATCTGATTTATTTTCAGGGATTAAACTGCTATACCAGCAGCATGTTAAATGCTGCTGTTTTCATAGGAGTGGATTACCGGAATGCGCTTGCTGACTTATGGTCGGAAACAGACTTTACCTATGACCAGATCCATCACTTATATTTATCCAGAAGAATGCCTGCAAATCTGGAAGCCTTGGGTGTAAACCTGAAATTTTTGAATTGCTGCTCCAAACAGGAAATGGAGAAAAATATATCCAGTCTTACCTTAGGACAATATCATGTAGTTGAAATGGATGCATTTTTCATTCCGTGGGTTCCTTATTATCATACATTACACAGTTTCCATTATTTTATTGCCCGGAAGGAGGAAAAAGGGGTTTTTTCCTGTTTTGACCCTACGTATGATAATAAATATATGGAATTAACAGAGGAAGATATGATTTCCCACGTCTCTGATATTTGCCAGATCCAGAAGGTTTCGGAAAAACAGTTCTGTAAGGGAATCCGGCAGGAGGCACAGGAAATTTTGTGCACTCATCAGAAAAAACAGGATAATCTGCTTGAACAAATCAGAGAATGCGCTTATGGAAAACAGAAGAATGGGGAACTGCTTGCAAAGTACATAGATGCTTTGATTAACAACCGATATCTCTATCTTCATTATCTTCAAAACATGCCATTGTTCAGAGAATCATATGACAGGTATTTCCATAAGGAATACTTCATAAAGTGGACGGCAGTGAAACATGGGTTATATAAGGCTTCTTTCAGGCAGAACAACCGGGAAATCATCCAGGAAGTATGCGGGCATTTCCAGGAACTGATCCAGGAAGAAATGGACATTGCCCGGAAAATTGAGGCATTGGGCCCAGAAGAGATTTAGGTAGAAAAACAGCCAATGGGAACCGGATGATCGGTTCCCATTTTTTTATCTTATAACTTAAATTTATAGTATCGATTCCAATCTCATATATTCTTTTCCCGAAAATTATTTTATTTTAGTTGAAAAATCCCGATAAATGTTCTATTATGAGAAGAAATATATTAGCATAGTACAGTGTCATAGAGGGAGTGGAAGAGATGAATTACAACATTGCAGTGATTCCCGGCGACGGGATCGGGCCTGAAATCATTGGAGAGGCGAGAAAAGTCCTTGATAAAGTGGGAAGTGTATACGGTCATGAATTCCAGTATACAGAGGTATTGATGGGCGGCATTTCCATTGATACATATGGAGTTCCCCTAACAGATGAAGCCCTTGAAACAGCGAAAAACAGTGATTCCGTTCTCCTTGGGGCAGTTGGCGGAAATGTAGGAAATTCAAGATGGTACGATGTGGCACCGAATCTGAGACCTGAAGCGGGGCTACTTGCCATCCGTAAGGGTCTTAATTTATTTGCCAATATCCGCCCGGCCTATCTGTATAAAGAGCTATCGGATGCCTGTCCTTTAAAGAAGGAGATCATTGGAGACGGGTTTGACATGGTCATCATGAGAGAACTGACAGGAGGTCTGTATTTCGGAGAGCGGTATACCAAAGAGGTAGAGGGCGTTATGACTGCCGTGGATACCCTTACCTATAATGAAAATGAAATAAGAAGAATCGCCGTTAAGGCTTTTGATATTGCCATGAAGCGCCGGAAGAAAGTAACCAGCGTTGATAAGGCAAATGTGCTGGATTCCTCCAGACTTTGGAGAAACGTGGTGGAAGAGGTGGCAAAGGATTATCCGGAGGTGGCCTTAACCCATATGCTGGTGGATAACTGTGCGATGCAGCTTGTCATGAATCCGGGACAGTTTGATGTGATCCTGACAGAGAATATGTTCGGCGATATCTTATCCGATGAAGCCAGCATGATCACAGGCTCCATTGGAATGCTATCCTCGGCCAGCATGAATGAAAGCAAATTTGGAATGTATGAACCAAGTCATGGCTCCGCCCCGGATATTGCGGGTAAAAATATTGCAAATCCTATAGCAACCGTTCTTTCCGCCGCTATGATGCTTCGTTATTCCTTTGATCTGGATACAGAAGCAGCAGCCGTGGAGGCAGCCGTGGAGCAGGTGCTTAAGGAAGGATACCGGACGGCAGACATATATTCGGAAACGTGTAAAAAAGTCTCAACCGCAGAGATGGGAGATCTGATTGCGGAACGGATTGGAAAAGAAAAGGAGTGTGCAGCACATGAAAAGTGATTCAGTAAAAAAAGGGATGCAGCAGGCACCTCACCGTTCCCTGTTTCACGCACTGGGAATGACAGAGGAAGAGATGGAAAGACCTCTGATCGGTATTGTCAGTTCTTATAACGAAATCGTACCAGGCCATATGAACCTGGACAAAATAGTGGATGCCGTTAAAATGGGAGTCGCCATGGCAGGCGGTACACCGGTGATGGTTCCGGCCATAGCAGTATGTGATGGAATTGCCATGGGACACATTGGCATGAAATACTCACTGGTTACCAGGGACCTGGTTGCAGATTCCACAGAATGCCTTGCAAGAGCCCATGCTTTTGACGCCCTGGTCATGGTACCCAACTGTGATAAGAATGTTCCTGGACTTTTAATGGCAGCAGCCCGCATTAACATACCCACAGTGTTCGTCAGTGGCGGACCAATGTTAGCAGGGCATGTGCACGGTCATAAAACCAGCCTCTCCAGCATGTTTGAGGCGGTGGGAGCTTATACCGCAGGAAACATGACAGAAGAGGATGTTAGGGAATTCGAGCAAAAGGCATGCCCTACCTGCGGATCCTGTTCCGGTATGTATACGGCCAACAGCATGAACTGCCTGACCGAGGTTTTGGGAATGGGACTGAAAGGAAACGGAACCATTCCGGCAGTTTATTCGGAACGTCTTAAGTTAGCAAAACATGCGGGAATGGCAGTTATGGAGATGCTTAAGAAGAACATCTGCCCCCGTGACATCATGACGGAAAAAGCCTTCCGCAATGCCCTGACCATGGATATGGCTCTGGGATGCAGTACCAACAGCATGCTTCATCTTCCTGCCATTGCTCATGAGGCAGGAGTGGATTTAAATCTGGAAATTGCAAATGAGATCAGTGCAAAGACACCTAACCTTTGCCATCTGGCTCCGGCAGGACCCACTTATATGGAAGATTTAAATGAAGCAGGCGGCATTTACGCTGTTATGAATGAGGTCAGCAAGCTGGGACTTCTGGAATTAGACTGTATGACAGTAACAGGTAAAACGGTTGGAGAGAATATTAAGAGTTGTGTAAATAAGAATCCTGAAGTGATCCGGCCGGTGGAAAATCCTTACAGCCAGACTGGCGGAATCGCCATATTAAAGGGAAACCTGGCCCCTGATTCCGCAGTGGTAAAGCGCTCCGCCGTAGCGCTTGAGATGTTAAAGCATGAAGGCCCGGCTAGAGTGTTTGATTGTGAAGAGGATGCCATAGCAGCCATCAAGGGTGGAAAGATTGTGGCAGGAGATGTGGTTGTTATCCGTTATGAAGGTCCCAAGGGAGGCCCGGGCATGAGGGAGATGTTAAATCCCACCTCAGCCATTGCAGGCATGGGGTTAGGTTCCTCAGTGGCCCTCATTACCGACGGACGTTTCAGCGGCGCTTCCAGAGGCGCCTCCATCGGGCATGCATGTCCGGAGGCAGCGGTGGGTGGTCCCATTGCTCTGGTGGAAGAGGGAGACATCATTTCCATTGATATTGATAACCATCGGTTAGACGTGAAGGTATCTGATGAAGAAATGGCCAGAAGAAAGGCCAATTGGCAGCCAAGGAAACCACAGGTGACCACTGGATATCTGGCACGCTATGCAGCCATGGCAGCCCCGGCAAGCCGGGGAGCGATTCTCGAAATATAAAAAAAGGAGCAGCCTATGAAGACATTGACAGGAGCAGAGATTGTGATCGAATGCCTGAAAGAGCAGGAAGTGGATACTGTTTTTGGATATCCGGGCGGTACGATCTTAAATATATACGATGCCCTTTATAAACATCAAGATGAGATCACCCATATCCTGACCTCCCATGAACAGGGCGCAGCCCATGCGGCAGACGGATATGCAAGAGCCACCGGCAAGGTGGGAGTTTGTCTGGCCACCTCAGGGCCTGGAGCCACCAACCTGGTAACCGGAATTGCCACCGCATTTATGGATTCCATCCCAATGGTTGCCATTACGTGCAACGTGGCAGTGAGCCTCCTGGGAAGAGACAGCTTCCAGGAGATCGATATCACCGGTGTGACCATGCCTATTACAAAGTACAACTTCATTGTTAAAGATATAACAAAGCTGGCTGATACCATCCGCCGGGCCTTCCAGATCGCACAGACCGGAAGACCGGGACCTGTGCTGGTGGACATCACAAAGGATGTAACCGCCGGCACCTTTGAATATGAATCCCAGACTCCGGAGCCGGTAAAAAGGCAGGAGGATACCATAACCGAGGAGGATTTAGAGACAGCGCTGCAGCTGATCCGGAAATCCCAGAAGCCTTATATCTTCGTAGGAGGAGGGGCGGTTGCTGCCAATGCCTCGGAGGAGCTTTCTTCCTTTGCCCACAAAATTCAGGCCCCGGTGGCAGACAGTCTTATGGGAAAAGGAGCTTTCGACGGAACCGATGAATTGTATACCGGAATGGTAGGAATGCATGGGACCAAGACCTCTAATTTTGGAATTACGGAATGTGACTTATTGATCGTAGTGGGTGCCCGGTTCAGTGACCGGGTGACCGGTAATGCCGCCAAGTTTGCCAAGAGGGCAAAGATCCTTCAGTTTGATGTAGACCCGGCGGAGATCAATAAGAACGTTAAGACATATGCCAGCGTCGTCGGTGATGTAAAAGTGATCTTAAGAAAGCTGAATGCCCGTTTGGATCCCATCAATCATGAAGAGTGGCTGGCCCACATTGACCGGTTGAAGGATATGTATCCCATGCGCTTTGATAAGAGCGCGCTGACCGGTCCCTATATCATTGAAAAGATTTATGAGATCACACAGGGAGACGCCATCATTACAACTGAGGTAGGCCAGCATCAGATGTGGGCTGCCCAGTTCTACCAGTATAAATATCCCAGAAGCTTCCTTTCCTCTGGTGGTCTTGGAACCATGGGCTATGGCCTGGGGGCTTCCCTGGGAGCAAAGCTGGGTTGCAAGGATAAGGTAGTCATTAACGTGGCAGGAGACGGATGTTTCCGTATGAATATGAATGAGATCGCCACGGCGACCCGCTACAATATTCCCATCATTCAGGTGGTTTTAAACAACCACGTGTTAGGCATGGTCCGTCAGTGGCAGACCCTGTTCTATGGAAAGAGATATTCACATACAGTTCTAAATGATCAGGTGGATTTTGTAAAGGTAGCGGAAGGGCTGGGAGCTAAGGCTTACCGTGTGACCAGTAAGGACGATTTTGAGCCTGTCCTCAGAGAAGCTATAGAGTTAAACGTTCCTGTTGTTATAGATTGTCAGATTCATTGTGATGACAAGGTATTCCCAATGGTATCACCGGGAGCGCCCATCCAGGATGCGTTTGACGCAGAAGACTTAAAGATTTAAGACAAAAGTATGAGGAGGAAGATTATGAGCAGAGTGTACAATTTTTCCGCAGGGCCTGCTGTGCTGCCGGAAGAAGTCCTGAGAGAAGCCGCAGAGGAGATGATGGATTACAGAGGTTGTGGTATGTCAGTCATGGAGATGAGCCACAGGTCTAAGATGTTCGAATCCATCATCGGTGATGCAGAAGCGGATTTACGGGATTTATTGAAGATTCCGGACAATTACAAGGTATTATTTTTACAGGGCGGAGCCTCCCAGCAGTTTGCTATGGTTCCCATGAACTTATTCAAGAATCGCGTAGGGGATTACATCATTACGGGACAGTGGGCTAAGAAGGCATACCAGGAAGCAAAGCTTTACGGTACGGCCAATGCGGTTGCGTCAAGCGCCGACAAGACCTTCAGTTATATCCCGGATGTTTCGGATCTGCCGATTTCTGATGATGCGGATTACGTTTATATCTGTGAAAATAACACAATTTACGGGACTAAGTTTAAAACATTGCCAAATACAAAAGGAAAAACACTTGTTGCCGATCTCTCCTCCTGTTTCTTATCGGAACCTATTGACATCTCAAAATACGGCCTGATTTTTGCAGGCGCCCAGAAGAACGTAGGGCCTGCAGGCGTGGTCATCGCCATCATCCGGGAAGACTTGATCACAGAGGATGTGCTTCCGGGAACGCCTACCATGCTCCGATATAAGACTCATGCCGATGAGAAATCTCTTTATAACACACCGCCGGCTTATGGAATCTATATCTGCGGAAAGGTGTTTAAGTGGTTAAAAAACCTTGGCGGTCTGGAAGCCATGAAAGAACTCAATGAAAAAAAGGCAGCCATTTTATATGATTATCTGGACCAGAGCAAGATGTTTACCGGTACTGTAGTAAAGGAAGACCGTTCTCTGATGAATGTACCCTTTGTGACCGGAAGCGAGGAACTGGATGCACTGTTTGTAAAGGAATCAAAGGCAGCAGGTTTTGAAAACTTAAAAGGCCACCGGAGCGTAGGTGGTATGCGTGCCAGCATTTATAACGCCATGCCCATAGAAGGTGTGGAGAAGCTGGTTTCCTTTATGAAGGATTTTGAAGCAAAGCATGGGAAATGACCATACAGTTAAGAGAGGAGACATGATGAGAAAAATTCATTGCCTCAATGCGGTTTCCAGCTGCGGAACCGCATTGCTGACAGAAGATTATACCTTAACAGATGACATAAAAGAAGCGGATGGTGTCCTTGTCCGAAGCGCTTCCATGCACGAGCTTGAATTCCCTGAGGATCTTTTAGCCATTGCAAGAGCTGGAGCAGGAGTCAATAACATCCCCCTGGATGAGTGTGCCGCAAAGGGAATCGTGGTGTTCAATACACCGGGAGCCAATGCCAACGGAGTCAAGGAGCTGGTCATTGCAGGCCTTATGCTGGCTTCCAGGGATATTGAAGGAGGCATCCGCTGGTGTAAAGACAATAAGGATGATGAGAATATTGCAAAATCTGCGGAAGTAGCTAAAAAAGCCTTTGCAGGATATGAAATTAAAGGAAAGAAGCTGGGCGTCATCGGACTTGGAGCCATTGGTGCGGAAGTGGCCAATGCCTGCACTTCCTTAGGGATGGAGGTTTATGGGTATGATCCCTACATTTCCATAAATGCGGCATGGAAGCTTTCCAGAAATATCAAGCACATCACATCCGTAGATACCATTTACCAGGAATGCGATTACATAACCCTTCACCTGCCGTTAATTGATTCCACAAAAGGAATGGTGAATAAGGCGGCTCTTGAACGTATGAAGGATGGCGTTGTGGTCTTAAACTTCTCAAGAGACGTCCTGGTGAATGAGGATGATATGGCAGAAGCCTTAAAAACCGGCAAGGTGAAAAAGTATGTGACGGATTTCCCCAATCCAAAATCCGTTCATATGGAAGGAGCCATCGTTATCCCTCACCTAGGGGCTTCTACCGAGGAATCTGAGGATAACTGTGCCAAAATGGCGGTAGAAGAGATCGTGGATTACATTGATAACGGGAATATCCGCAATTCCGTAAACTTTCCTGCCTGTGATATGGGAGTGTGCAAGGCAGCAAGCCGTATCGCAGTGCTTCACTTAAATATCCCAAACATGATCGGGCAGATTACAGGAACCCTGGCAGCAGGAGATATGAACATCTCTGATATGACCAACAAAAGCCGTGAAAAGTACGCATATACCCTGCTCGACTTGGAAAGCGTTCCGGATGAAGAGAGCATAAGTAAACTAAGTGAAATAAAGGGCGTACTCCGGGTGAGGGTAGTTAAATAGTGTAGGAGTTAAGTCATGTCATAAATCATTTAGCGGGTAGATGTATTTCCAAAGGGGAAAGATATGGGCCGCTAAATGATTCATGCCGGGCGTCAGCCCTATAGAAACATGTATGTAATTTGTGCGGTGAGCTAGCTCACTAAGCACAAATTACATACATGTTTCTGCATGACTGAACTGTAAACAAATAAAGGAGATATTATGGCAATTGTAAAACCATTTCAATGCGTTAGGCCTGATGAACGGTATGCCAGTCAGGTGGCAGCCCTTCCCTATGACGTATACAGCCGTAAGGAGGCCTGCCAGGTAACGGCAGCCAACCCAAGGTCATTTTTAAACATTGACAGGCCGGAGACCCAGTTTTCTGATGATGTGGATATCTATGATGACCGTGTTTATGAAAAAGCCAGGGAAATGCTGAAAAGCTGGATCGAGGACGGGACTCTTAAAAAAGATTGTCTGGAAGCCTATTATATCTATGAACTTACGATGGACGGAAGGCGTCAGACGGGAATCGTGGCTTGTTCTTCCATTGATGATTATGTGAATGGAGTCATAAAAAAACACGAAAACACCAGAGAGGAAAAGGAAGTGGACCGGATCCGCCATGTGGATACCACCGATGCACAGACCGGCCCCATTTTTCTGGCCTACCGTTCCAATGAAACGGTCAATAAAATTGTGAATTTAATAACAGACACTGAGCCTTTGTATAATTTTACGGCAGAAGACGGGATCAGTCACAGGGTATGGCAGATCCATGACAAAGACAGCATCTCCCTGATCGAGAAGGCTTTCCAGACGATCCCCTCTACTTATATTGCAGATGGCCATCACAGGGCGGCTTCCGCTGTAAAGGTTGGGCTTAAGAGGCGCATGGAGAATCCGGGGTATACAGGAGAAGAACCCTTTAACTATTTCCTTTCCGTGCTGTTTCCCCATGACCAGCTGATGATCATGCCATATAACCGGGTGGTAAAGGATTTAAACGGCCTTACAGAAGATGAGTTTCTTCAAAAGGCAGGGCAGTCCTTTGAAGTATCCTGTATGGGAACCGAGGCCTTTGCACCTTTGGAAAAAGGATCCTTTGGTATGTACTTAAACCGGAAATGGTACTGTTTAAAAGTTTTCGATTCCTTAAAATCCCCAGATCCGGTAAAGGGCCTGGATGTATCCATCCTCCAGGATTATCTGCTTGGTCCTGTTTTGGGAATCGGAGATCCCAGAACGGATAAGAGAATTGATTTTATCGGAGGGATTCGTGGGCTTAACGAACTGGAGAAACGATGCAGCCAGGATATGAAAGTGGCATTTTCCATGTACCCCACCTCCATTCAGGAGCTGTTTGCCGTGGCGGATGCAGGGCTTTTGATGCCTCCTAAATCCACATGGTTCGAGCCAAAGCTCCGCAGCGGATTATTTATTCATCTTCTAAAATAAAACACGCCGTCCCTGGCTGGCAAAAGCCTATGGGGACGGCGTTTCTTTTTCTGGTTCTTTATTTAGCTGTTCATCCCGGTAAGCGGCATAAACCTCGAGAAGCTGAGGGCGTTTTACAACCCCGATTTTTTGAAAGATATTATGAACATGCGTTTTCGCTGTTCCCAGGGAGATGTATAGATCATCGCTTATTTCCTGATTGGTTTTATCCATGAGAAGCACTCTCAGTATTTCCCTCTCCCTTGCGGTAAGATGGTTCGCTTCGCTGAAACGGTACAGAACACTTTCTTCTATATCAGAGGGCAGGTTTCCCCTGGTATTGCTGGTTACTTCCGAAACAATGGTATTATTCTTTAACAATATCATCATGTAGTACATAAGATATCCGGCAGAAAATAAGGCATAAATGAGGTATAGAATATCAGAGGTTAAACTCCTGTTATTCATATTAATATAATATTTTGAATAAGTATCAAAATTAAAGATTACAATGGTATCTTCCGCAATGATGAGGATATTCATGATAACAGTGATATAAAAAAGTCTTTTACACCATTTAAAGAAAGGGTCCTGATATTCCTCAGGATTCTTTTTTATTATTCTTAGACATTCCGCTCCTATATAAGCGTTGTAAAGCTGGCTTGGGAGGAAATAGAGCCATATTTTCCAGGCACTGTTGTCCATGGCCGGAACAAACAGCATGAAAGTCACGTATACTGCTAAAATTCCATAATCACGGTAGGTTATCATCCGGTTTAACAGCCGTTTGAAGATGGTTAAGTATCCCAGTGACAGGATCAGGTAGATCATGGTCTTATGGGTCGGAACGATCATAAAAATCCTATTATAAGATTCTGCAAAATTCCCAAACATTTCTGATGCAAAAATCACAATATCATCCGTTAAAACTGCTCCGAATATAATCCCTACCCATAACAGGATCTTTTCTTTTCCATTAAAAAAGAGCGAAAAAGACGTCCAAAAGACTCCGGAGTAGATCATGATCAAAACCAGATTGTAAATGAATAAGATACCTTTTCCCATAATTCCTCCTGACTTTTGTTCGACCTCAAGCTGCCCATCATCAGTATAGCAAATAAAAATGTTTTTTCAACTCCTATTTTTCTTGAAAAGCTTACTTTTTAGTGCATGTTGCACAAAAGTTTAGGAAAGTTTATGTGGATTAGAGTTAAAAGTGTTATAAATATCTACCCCTGGTTGAATTCTCAACCGGCGTGAGAACTGCTATTTTCATCTTGTGACGACGCGGCAAAAGCAAATCACAGCAAATCAAAAATTACAAAAGGAGGTTTTACTGATGGCAGAGAAAATAGTCCTTGCTTTAGGCGGAAATGCACTGCAGTCAGGAAAAGGAGAAGCAACTGCCAAAGCACAGCTTGAAGTCGTTCATAAGACTTGCGAGTATATAGCAGAATTAAATGAACGTGGCTATGAGATGGCTATTGTACATGGGAACGGACCTCAGGTGGGCAGAATTTTGCTTGCCTCTGAAACTGCAAAAGATGTAACACCGCCTATGCCATTTGATGTGTGCGGGGCAATGTCCCAGGGTTATATCGGATATCATTTGCAGCAGGGCCTGAAATATGCGCTCAATAAGAGGAATCAGAACTTTCCTGTTGTCACCATCGCTACCCAGATGATTGTAGACGGACACGATCCGGCTTTTCACAATCCGACCAAACCCATCGGACCTTTCTATACCAAAGAAGAGGCTCACGCTCTGGAAGAGGAGAAGGGATACGTTATGAAAGAGGATGCCGGCCGGGGATACCGCAGGGTGGTTGCATCTCCGATTCCTAAAAAGATTGTGGAGATTGAGGCGGTAAAAGAGTTGTGGCCAAAGGCAATTGTCATTACCTGCGGAGGAGGAGGAATTCCGGTCATTGAAGATCCAGCCGGCGCTCTTCATGGAACGGCAGCAGTGATTGATAAGGATTTTGCAGCTGAACTCCTGGCAGAAGAAGTGGAGGCAGATATCCTGGTGATTTTAACGGAAGTGGAAAAGGTGGCAGTCAATTACAAGAAACCAGATCAGAGGAATCTGGATCATCTTAGCCTGATGGAAGCGAACAAGTATTGTGAGGAAGGACAGTTTGCACCGGGTAGCATGCTTCCCAAGGTTCAGGCAGCCATGAAATTTGTAAGATCCAATCCGTCAAAACGGGCGATCATCACTTCCCTTGACAATGCAGTTGAAGCACTGGACGGAAAGACAGGCACCATATTCACATTTAATTAATAAACAATAAAAATTTATATAAGGAGACTTTGCCATGAAAGCAAACGGAATTACACATTTTATTGACACCAACGATTTTACTAAGGAGCAGTTGTTAGACATCATTGAACTGTCTCTGGCAATTAAAAGAAGCATCAAGGCAGGTTATTATCCCCCTCTGTTAAAAGGAAAAACACTG
The DNA here is from genome assembly GCF_900105615.1 of Lacrimispora sphenoides JCM 1415. Classification (NCBI taxonomy): domain Bacteria; kingdom Bacillati; phylum Bacillota; class Clostridia; order Lachnospirales; family Lachnospiraceae; genus Lacrimispora; species Lacrimispora sphenoides. The sequence continues at coordinate 5,142,204 of NZ_LT630003.1, forward strand.
GGAATGATTTTCCAGCAGTCTTCCACAAGAACCCGCGTTTCTTTTGAAACAGCGATGGAACAGCTTGGCGGACATGCCCAGTATTTAGGACCTGGCATGATTCAGCTTGGCGGTCATGAGACCATCGGCGATACCGGAAGAGTGCTTTCCCAGCTGATCGATGTGGTAATGGCCAGAGTGGTTGAACACAACTCCGTGGTGGAGTTAGCCAAAGCATGTACAATCCCGGTATTAAACGGTATGAGTGATTACAATCATCCGACCCAGGAAATCGGAGATCTTTGTACAATCGTAGAGCATCTTCCAAGAGGCAAAAAGCTGGAAGACTGCAAGGTTGTTTTCGTAGGCGACGGAACCCAGGTATGCGCTTCTCTCGGATTTATCACCACAAAGCTTGGTATGCATTTCGTTCATTACGGACCAAAGAACAATCAGCTTTTGGAAGAGCACAAAAAGATCATGGTAGAAAACTGCAGGATTTCCGGCGGTACATGGGAAGTAACAGACAACCGTGACAGCGTAAAGGGAGCAGATTTCATTTATACAGACGTATGGTATGGACTATATGAAAATGAGACTCCAAAGGAAGAGCGTGTTGCTACATTTAAGGATTATCAGGTAAACAGAGATTTAATGTCTCTTGGAAATATCGGCTGCAAATTCATGCACTGCCTGCCTGCGACCAGGGGAGAAGACGTGACCGATGAAGTACTTGACAGCGACAGCTCCATAGCGTTCTTAGAGGCAGGGAACCGCCTGACAGCAATGAGAGGCCTGCTTGTTTACTTTACCCAGTATCAGAGAGATCAGGCTCCAAGCGAGCTTCAGATCGCAGCGGCAAAGGAACAGTTAGAGAAATTCATGGATGATAGAAATATCAGATAGGAGGAGAATGATGTCAGACGCGCCAAAGAAGAAGTTTCGGTTAATTGATGCCATAATGACGGTTATATGCGTTGTATTTGTGGCAGAAGCAGCAAGTCCGGTGGCAGCGATTGGTAATTCCCAGTATTTTTGGTGGATTTTCCTCTTAATAGCATTTTTGCTACCATATGGCTTGATCTCCTCAGAACTGGGGACAACCTATGAGGGTGACGGTGGATTATATGACTGGGTGTCAAAAGCCTTTGGTAAAAAATGGGGAGGAAGGGTGTCCTGGTACTACTGGATCAACTTTCCGCTTTGGATGGCTTCTTTGGCGCTTATGTTCCCCGAGGTCATTAATCTTTTGACCGGAGGACAACTAGGATTTTTCCCGTCCTTGATCATAGAGCTTACGTTTGTATGGATCATTGTTTTCATCAGCTTTTTTTCCGTTTGTGACAGTACCTGGATCTTAAACGGAGCGGCAGTAATTAAAATCCTCATTGCAGTAATCCTGGGCTGCCTTGGCATTTACGGTGCGGTCACTCACGGAGTTGCCAATGAATACACCTTAGCCTCCTTGATTCCAAGCTTTAATTTAAACAGCTTATCCTACATATCAGTTATTTTATTTAACTGCCTTGGATTTGAAGTTGTTTGTACCTTTGCAGATGATATGGAGAATCCTAAGAAGCAGATTCCTCAGGCGATTATTGCAGGCGGAATTGTCATTGCAGCGATCTATATCTTTATGGCCTTTGGAATCGGTGTTGCGATTCCGGCTGATCAGATCAGTACGAGTACCGGCTTGGTTGCAAGCGTCCAGCTTTTGACCGGAAGCACCAGAGGGATCATTGTAACAGTGGTTGCCATTGGCTTCCTGCTTACACTTTTTGGAAATATGGTTTCCTGGTCACTTGGAGTAAACAATGTGGCAGCTTATTCGGCAGAGAATGGGGACATGCCGGCGGTATTTAAGATAAGGAGCAAAAAGAATGATATGCCCATTGGCGCTGCCATTATGAATGGACTGGTAGCCAGCATGGTTCTTATCATCGCTCCCCTTATTCCTAATCAGGATCTGTTCTGGTGCTTTTTCGCACTGAATCTGGTTATGTTTTTGCTTTCCTATATCCCTGTATTTCCGGCCTTCTTAAAGCTTAGAAAGATAGACCCGGATACAGAGCGGCCCTTTAAGGTTCCGGGAAGCAATGGTTTCTTAAGGGTTTTGGCATTCGTTCCAATGGCGCTGATCATCGTTGCGCTGATCTTCACCGCAGTTCCTTTAAGCTTTGATCCGGAAACTCTGGCAGGAGTCCTTCCGATCACCATCGGGGCAGCGATATTCCTCATACTTGGTGAGCTGATTGTAAACAGAAAAAGAGATAAATAAGAAAGAGAAGGGATAAATTATGGCAAAGAGAATTGAGAACACAACACCAAAGCAGGATGGATACCGTATGCCTGCAGAATTTGAAGAGCAGGAACAGGTTTGGATGTTATGGCCGGAAAGGCCGGATAACTGGAGAAACGGCGCAAAGCCGGCACAGCGTGTATTTACTGAGGTTGCGAAAGCGATCCTCCAGTTTGAGCCGGTTACAGTTTGCGTATCTCCTGCACAATATCAGAACTGCCGTGCCCATCTTCCTGCTGAAATAAAGGTAGTTGAGATGACAAGCAATGATTCCTGGATCCGTGACTGCGGACCGACCTTTGTCATCAATGATAAAGGCGGCATCAGAGGCTGTGACTGGACCTTTAATGCATGGGGCGGTCTGGTAGACGGACTTTACTTCCCATGGGATCAGGATGATCTTGTGGCACAGAAGGTATGTGAAATCGAAGGAATCGATTCCTACCGTACCGAAGGCTTTGTTCTGGAAGGCGGTTCCTTCCATGTAGACGGAGAGGGAACCATCATTACCACAGAGATGTGCCTGTTAAGTGAGGGAAGAAATCCTCATATGACAAAAGAAGAAATCGAAGATATGCTGGATCAATACTTAAACTGCCAGAAGGTTATCTGGATTAAGGATGGCATTGATCCAAACGAAACCAACGGACATGTTGACGACGTTGCCCAGTATGTAAGACCGGGGGAAGTTGCCTGTATCTGGACGGAGGATGAAGAGAATCCTTTCTATAGAGAAGCCCAGGAAGCTTATAAAACATTATCCGAAGCAGTAGACGCAAAGGGCCGTAAATTAAAGGTACATAAGCTTTGCCTGACCAAGAACCCTGTTCTGCTTCATGGTGCAGATGCGATTGATTTGGTAGAGGGTACCCTTCCAAGAGAAGACGGCGAGATTTCCATCGCTTCCTATATGAATTTCCTGGTCGTAAATGGGGGAGTGATCGTTCCCCAGTATGGCGATGAAAATGATGCATTGGCCTTACAGCAGATCCAGGAAATGTATTCGGACCGCAAAGTGGTTGGGGTACGTACGGAAGAGGTTGCATTTGGCGGCGGAAATATCCACTGCATCACCCAGCAGCAGCCAAAAGTAAAATAAAGCGTTTCACACTGTCTCCTCGAATGTATGCAGATACAGGGGCTGTTGCACTTGCCGCAACAGCCCCTGTCATAGTTAGAGGTCAATTTTCTGCTTTAGGAGGTTCAGGCGGAATGAAATTATCAGGGATTCCTGGATCCGTCATATTATAAACCCGGTTATATTCTTTTGTCTCCTGGTTCTTAAGCGTCTCGGAGCGGTTCATGGAAAGAAATTTGGTTAGCTCATAGCAGCTGACCCAGATCTCATTGTTGCCTTCCTTTTGTGACTCATCAAAGATAAGCTGAAGTCCAAAGTGGAGATGAGGTTCATTGATATTATTGGTGTTTTCATTCCTGCTGTATCCGGTACGTCCCAGATAACCGATCACATCTCCTGCCGTAACGATGCTGCCCTGGCTTAAGGATTTATGATAAGGATAATTCTTTCTTAAATGGGCGTAATAATAATACCGTTTTCCATCAAAGCTTCGTATTCCCAAACGCCAACCTCCATACTGGTTCCAGCCGATGGCCTCCACATAGCCGCTTTCCACTGCAATGATGGGAGTCCCTACCTGGCCCATCATATCATGCCCCAGATGTTGTCGTCTGTAGCCATAAGAGCGTGCAACTCCAAAATCGTCAAAATCATTATAGGGGAAGCCCTTGGCAATGGGGGAAAAGCTTTTCAGCCCATACTTCTTTACCCAGACCTTATCCGGATCCTGGGTGCCGTCGGGAAGGAGGGCAGGAGTGGCGTACAGGGGTGCATTTTGAGAGGAAATCTGAATATCATACTGGCCCACAAGGCCATCAAGCACCGCTCCATAGGCTTCTCTGTAATAGGAATAGTGGGTCATTTTTGCAGTCAGTTCTTCCATGGTTTTACCGGCTAGAAGCTGCTCCGCCAGCCCATCTAAATCTTTGGTGGAATATCTGGAAAAATCCCCCCCGTACTTGGCACCAAGATAAGCAAGTAAATCCACCCAGTTTAAATGGGGCTCAGACTGGCAGGTATTAACATCATATCGGAAGGCCTCCTGCATGGCCCTTGCGGTCACATCAAAATCCACCCATTTTATAAATTTTTTTGCCTCCGAGGGACTGGCGTTACTGTCCTGATTGACTACCGGAAATGAGGGCTTCCCGCCTGGGGATATGAAAAACAAGGAGACCAGCAGAAATGTCAGAATAATGACTTCTATGTAAATGATGATATGGTGTCTGGATACATGGGAAAGTCTGATATCTTTATTAAATAGGTTCATAAGCGTTCTCCTTGTCATTCCATGGCATGATTTACTTTAATAAAGGCAAGCCAGGCCCGGACTGAAAAAAGCAGATCAGCCGTTCGATGAGCCGCCAGATGAATCGAACTACTTACATATGAAAAAGGAAAGCAGATTACTAAGGCTTTCCTTTATAAGATATGCTGTGATAATAAAAAATATGAAGGGAAACAGGTGAGTAGAGTCCATATTGGAAAAAAGAAATGTTCGTGGTATAATTTCTATTAAGAATAAAAATGATGCGGAACATGAAGATTAAACCGCAGCGGAAAGTGAGGACAGAATGAATAATTTTGAGTATTGTGTACCTACAAGGGTGATATTCGGCCGTGATTCCCACAAAAAGGCAGGTGCCATCATTTCTGAATATGGATTTCATAAAATCATGATTCATTATGGTGGAGGCAGCGTAAGAAAAAGCGACCTGCTTGGGCTGGTGGAAGAATCTTTAAGAGAGCATGGAATCGAATATGTTCTTTTTGGCGGAGTACAGCCTAATCCGGTTTTATCCCTGGCAAAAGAAGGCATGGAGTTATGCAGAAGGGAACATGTGGAGTTTATTCTGGCAGTGGGTGGCGGAAGTGTTATTGACTCAGCCAAGTGCATTGCCGACGGAGCACTTAATCCTGAAATTGATCCCTGGAAATTCTTTTTAAAGGAAGAGGTTCCGGCAAAAGCACTTCCCCACGGAAACATATTAACCCTGTCTGCTTCAGGGAGTGAGACAAGCTTATCCTGTGTTATCACAAATGAAGAGGGGGACTTAAAGCGAGGGTTTAACAGCCCGACCCATCGTCCTCTGTTTGCCATCTGCAACCCGGAGCTGACGTTTACTGTCAGCAAATTCCAGACCGGATGCGGAACCGTAGATATCATGATGCACACGCTGGAACGGTATCTGGGAGGGACGACAAAGGATACGCCTTTAACGGACCGGATCGCAGAAGGGCTATTAACCTCTGTTATGGAAGCGGGAGCTGTGGCAGATAAAAATCCAGAGGATTATGAGGCACGTGCAACCCTTATGTGGGCAGGAAGCCTCTCCCATAATGAGCTTACCGGTCTGGGAAGGGAATATATGATGCAGGTTCACCAATTGGAGCATGAGCTGTCAGGAATGTATCCGGCCATTGCCCATGGTGCCGGTCTGTCTGCCCTGTTTTGTTCCTGGTCCAGGTACGTATGCGAAATTGATCCTATGAGGTTTGCCCAGCTGGCTGTCCGGGTATTGAATGAGGAAATGAACTTTGAAGAGCCTTTAAAAACGGCTCTTAATGGGATCAACAGATTGGAAGGATATTTTAAGAGCCTTGGAATGCCTGTCAGCCTTAGAGAGCTGAATGCGGGAATAAAGGAAGCGGATTTAGAAATTCTGGCGGATAAATGCTCCTTTTACGGAACCAGAACTTTGCCCGGAATCCGGTCACTGGGGAAACCAGAGATGATTGATGTATACCGGCTTGCTTATTAAAGCTTAAGCGGCCTGCTTTGATCCGTACAAATCATGATCTGGCAGGCCGCTTCCAATGAAAGAAAACCGGGGCAGGATATATCCAATCTCCGATCTTGGTTTTTGCTTTCATAAAATCACCTTATTTTCACTAACCTTTATAGCATCCCATTTTACATATACTAGTTACAACCGCCCTTAACTCCTCCTTTTCCCCCTCTTTGCAAAAGGGTTTGAAAATGCATACCATGGTTATGGCATTCTGGGGAGGGCGGGTCATAATGAAGGAATTGCAGATAAAGCGGAAGTTGATTCCCCTGGCCTCTTGAATGGATACCAGGTAGGGCTTATAGGTTGCGCCCCGTAATTCCCTTGTGGCCTCATAGAAGATCGCCAGGTCTTTGCAGTTTACATCGCGGTATGGGGTAAAAATGCATGGGCTGCACATATAAGAAACTCCTTTGCTTTTTCTATTGTTATATCATATGCGGAACTTGACCTTAAGGTACGGGAAAAGGCCAGCTGTCCGCAGCTCCACTGGAATTGTATTTTTATTCATAGAAGAACCAGGGTATATCCCGCCGATATGGCCGGAAGAAAACGAAAAGCAGCAAAAGCAAATGCATTTTGATTTCCAGGTTGACGATGTTTTTGAAATGTCAGAAGCAGCAAGAAAATTAGGGGCCGTTATGGCGGAGGATCAATACGGCGGCGATGATTTTATCACAATGTTAGACCCGTCAGGGCATCCTTTCTGCTTGTGCAGGAAATAAGAATAAAGAATAGCAGAAAAAAGGTTCAACCGTGAGGGCGGCTGAACCTTTTCGTAATATTATTTGCAGAACTGAGAAATTAAATCTAATAAATCGCTTAAGTTACATGAGCTTAAATCAAAGAACATGATACGTAACCTCCTTATTATTATTTGTTTTTTGAACAACTTCATTGTAACACTTATGTAATAGAATTGTAACATATAAAAGATGGAATTTAAGGAAGGAATTGGTCTAATTATAAAAAACGACCATAACATCTATATTTAGTTGCATATTTATGATAAAATATACCATAAGAAGATACGATTGAAGGAAGTAAAAAGTATGATAAACAAGGGTAAAGCTTATAAAAAGCTGTATTTATCTTATGGCTTCATTTTTCTAATCCCGATTTCCATGGGGATTTTGTTTTATTTTTATGCTTATTATATTGCAAAGGAACAAGCGGATACCTCTAACCGGAGTTTGATTCAGACTGTGAAAAATACCTGTGACAGAGAGCTGGAATACTATGAGAATATTTTAACACAATTGGCTCTTAACAAGAACGTACAGCAGCTTTCTGTGGTGAAGGGAGAATTTCGGTCCGACAATTCCTATCAGCTTTATACGATTCAGAATGAAATTATGGATCTTAAGGTAACGATCAATAAAAGCGGCGATTACTGCAAAGATATCATGGTTTATTTTAAGAACTGTAACAAAGTGGTCTCTTCCTTTGGTAACATGGATTTTCCCATGTATAGCGATCTTTATTGTTTTGGAGCGGAAGATACAAAATCAGCTGAGATTTTGAAAAATCATCTGTCTGAATATCACTTTCGTGATTCCATTCCAATGAATTCCAAATGGACTCAGGGAAGACCTACCCTCCTTTTGACCATGAACAACTTAAAAGGAGAATTCGGAGAATCCACTGCAATGATCGGAATCTGGCTGGATATGGATGCACTAAACAGCAGCATTGAAATGGCTTCCTGGGAGTCGGGCTTGGATTGGCTGATTATAAATGAGGATAATCAGATTATGAACCGGTCTGAGGATTATTCAAGCATTGGAATCCAATATGAGCATCTAAATCAGGATGGGGATCAGAAAATAAGGTGGAATGGGGAAGATTATATTATACGCACTGTATTTTCCGATACGTTTAATTGGAAATATGTTCTGCTGATGCCAGAGAAAATGATAAGCGGTTCAGCAGGAAAGATGCGGAATATTTTCGTTATTGGTATATTTATCTGCCTGTTTACCGGCTTCGGAGCAGCCTCCAGGATGATGAAAATTAACTACAATCCATTAAAGGTTCTCATGGAAGTGTTCCGGAAACACGATGATACTCAGGAGATATTTGTTGACAATGAATATTTATATCTGGAGGAAAAAACCATTTCACTTCTGGCTGAACGATCGGATTTTAAACATATGGTGAGCAGGAGCCAGGAAGTGGTAAAACAGTATTATCTAACGGATCTGATGATAAATTCCTTTGAACAAAGTAAAGATACACCGGACCGGGAAGCAATTGTTAAGAAGTTCCGGGAAGAAAGCAACCTTGTACTTCTTATTACAGGAAAGGACACTTCCGGGCGGGAGGAAAACCAGGAAGAATACATACAAATAAACAGTCTGAGAAAGTTTATTATTGGAAATGTGTTTGGCGAAGGAATTGAAGGCAGCTTCAGTATGGAGAAGGTGGAGCTGGGAGATACCGTCGCGATGATTGTCAATATCCCTGAACTTTCTGAAGGGTATGATGAGAAGTTAGAGGAAATCATCGATGCAATGCAGAAATATATCTATGAGAATTTTGGATTTATGACAGTTGTATTGGCAGGAGAAGCTCATAAAGGGCTTGAGGGGATTCATTTATCCTATATGGAAGCAAGAGAAGCAGAGGAGTTTGTGGCTGTTCTGGATCCTGATTATATCAGTTACCGGGAAATTAAAAACAGTACCCATAAAAAATACGATTATTCAACTGATCAGGAACTACGAATCATAGCAGCAATCAAAAGCCGCAACAGCGCATTGGCTTCTTCTTATATTAATAAAATTTTAGATGTCAATTTTCTGGAAAATAAAGCATCTCTGGATATGTTAAAATGCCTTCTGTATGACTTAATGGGAACAATTATGAAAGGAGTACAGGAAGTAGAGGAGATTCCAAATGAAGATTTAGGACTAAAGCGCATTTCTGTAAAAATGCCTCTTGATAAAATCAAGGAAACGTTTGGAGAAGCCGTTGAAAAATTGTGTAAATCCACGGACAACTCCAAAGAGTGCGGACAAAATCAACAATTGTGCGAAAAGCTGCAGAAATATATCCAGGAGAATTTCAGCGATCCTGACTTAAATATTTCTCAGACAGGACTTCATTTTCATATGACACCTGCCTATCTATCCTCTATTTATAAAAAGTACACAGGGGAAAGCCTTTTAAAGGTCATCAATCAGACACGGATCGATGAGGCAGAGAAACTTTTGGCAGAGGGGATTAATGTGGTTGAGGTAGCGGAGAGAGTAGGTTTCCGGGACAGCTCCACGTTTATCAGAACCTTTAAGAAATTTACAGGAGCAACGCCCGGACAATTAAAAAATGGACGGTAGAGATTCGATAAATTGTAAATGAATTTTAGTTTTAGTCAAGAAAGGTTGATGAGATCATGTGATTTTGTCAACCTTTTTCAATATTTGAGTATATAAAATGCACATAGTACCATGTAGAATATAAGAAAATAAGTGCAATGTGCATAAAAAGAAGGAGGAAGTATTATGAAGAGAAATTTAAAAAAACCGATTGCTGTATTAGTAGCAGCGGCGACTGCCATCTCTCTGCTGGCAGGGTGTGGAAGTAAAACAGGGGCGGCCCCAGGGGCAGGGGAGACAAAGGAAACAGCAAAAACCGGGGAAAGCAGTTCGAATGCGGAAGCAGGGGGAGAGGTATCTTATCCACTGACAAAAGGAGGGGAGCTTACCTATTGGCTTCAGCTAAATCCTAACGCATCAGCTAACTTTACGAATTTAGGTGAAACTGAATTAGGAAAAGCGTTACAGGAACAGACCGGTGTTACAATTAAGTTCCAGCATCCCGCAGCAGGTGCTGACCAGGCTAAGGAACAGTTTAATTTAATTGTTGCTGATGGAAATCTCCCTGATATTATGGAGTGGCAATGGGTAAAGATGTATCCAGGCGGTCCGGAAAAAGCAATTAAGGATGGAGTTATCATTCCTTTAAATGATGTTTTTGATATGTATTGCCCAAACCTTAAAAAATACCTGGCAGAAAACCCTGATGTAGATAAGATGATTAAGACAGATGACGGCCACTATTTTGCATTCCCATTCATCCGCGGTGAAGATAAGCTGCGCTATACAGTAGGTGGGTTCATCCGTCAGGATTGGCTGGAAGAACTGGGACTTGAAGTGCCTACAACCATCGACGAGTGGCATACGGTACTGACTGCATTTAAGGAAAAGAAGGGTGCCGAGGCTCCTATCAGTTTTGACTGGACCAACTTCAAACAGTCCAACCCATTTGCATTCGCCTATCATGTAGGAGCTGCAAACTCTACATGGTTTATCATCGATGATGAGGGTAAGATCGCTTTTGCACCTGCTCAGGACGGATATAAGGATTATCTGATGACTATGAACCAGTGGTATCAGGAGGGGTTAATTGATAAGGATATTGCTACTCTTAACGGTGATCAGGTAACGGCTAAGATGACCAGTGATAAATCTGGTGTTTCTGTAGGCTGGGCAGCAAGCCGTATGCAGCTGTTTATGACAAGCGTACAGAAGAGCAATCCTGACTATTTGCTGGTTCCGACTCCAACTCCAACGTTAGAAAAGGGTGCTGCACCTGAATATGGCTATATGGAAAATAAGTTCCCTGATGTGGGAGCAGCCATTACCACCAGCTGTAAAAATGTAGAACTGGCAGCCAGATTATTGGATTACGGTTATTCTGAGGCAGGGCATAACTTATTTAATTATGGTGTGGAAGGTGTATCTTATGAGATGAAGGATGGGAAAGCCGTTTATACCGATCTGGTTATGAATAACCCGGATGGCTGGCCACTGGCACAGTCTTTATCCAAATACGTCCGTGCTAATTATAATGGTCCATTTGTACAGGATCTTAACTATCTTGAGCAGTATTTACAGCTTCCTACCGTTAAGGATTGCCCACAGGTATGGGAAGTTGCGAACGCAAACAAACATACAGTTCCAAATATCACTCCAACCCAGGAGGAATCTAAGGAACTGGCCACTATTACAAATGAGCTTACAACTTATATAGATGAAATGACCCTTAAATTTATCTTTGGTACAGAAAGCTTTGATAAATGGGATAATTATATCCAGACTTTAAAGGATATGAAACTGGACCGTGCACTTGAGATTGAGAACGCAGCTTTAGAGCGTTATGAAGCTAGATAATTCTGGTTGATTTCCAATTAAAATATGGCCGGGCGATTGCATAGTCAGTCCCCGGCTGTTTTCAAATCAAAGTTTTTGGATCAAGTATTCAGATGAAAGGAAGGGATGGAAGGAATGATGGGAAATTCGTTGAGCAATAGAATCAGGAAAGATTTACAGAGAAACTGGACGTTATATCTGCTGGTGCTTCCTGTCCTTATTTATTATGCTGTTTTTATGTATAAACCGATGTATGGTGCAATTATTGCATTTAAAGATTTTACGCCTGCCAAAGGAGTATTTGGCAGTGAGTGGGTGGGGTTTGAAAATTTTACCAGATTTTTTACAAGTCCTTATTTTGGAAGGCTTTTGAAAAATACTCTGTTGCTAAGTATTTATAGTATTATATTTGGGTTCCCGGCTCCTATTATTCTGGCCCTTTTGCTGAATGAAGTAAAAAATGCTAAATTTAAAAAATTCTCTCAGACAATTACCTATCTGCCTCATTTTATTTCACTGGTAGTTGCCTGTGGTATGATTAAGGATTTCTGTCTGACAACCGGCCTTTTTAATGATATAGTTGCGCTGTTTGGGGGAACGCGGAATCCTCTACTTCAGAATCCTGCGTATTTCCGTACAATATATACAGCCACCAGTATATGGCAGGAGATTGGCTGGGGATCGATTATCTATCTTTCTGCATTATCTGGTGTTGACAGTCAGTTATATGAAGCAGCCTCTATTGATGGCGCAGGGAAATGGAAACAGCTTCTTAATGTAACGTTACCTGGAATTGCACCTACGATTATTATCATGCTGATTTTAAGAATGGGTTCCCTGATGAGTATGGGATATGAGAAAACGATTCTGCTATATAATCCGTCTACCTATCAAACTGCAGATATTATTTCTTCTTATGTATACCGTGCAGGTTTAATTGAGCAGGATTGGAGTTATTCAACCGCTATTGGTCTGTTTAATTCTGTGATCAACTGTGTTCTGTTGTATATTACAAATAAGGTCTCTAAAAAAACAACAGAAAACAGCCTGTGGTAAAGGAGGAGAAAGATGAAAGTTAAAATTTCCCGCGGAGAGAGAATATTTCATGTAGTCAATTATATTATTTTGACTATCGTTGCATTAATCTGTTTATATCCCATGTGGTTTGTGGCTATGGCTTCGTTCAGCGACAGCAGCCAGCTGATCGCACATTCAGGATTCTTATTAAAGCCCTTGGGATTTAATCTTCAGGCATATTTGAAGGTATTTGAAAACCCTATGATTTTAAAAGGTTATGCAAATACTCTGTTTATTCTGGTGGCAGGTGTTGCTCTGGATCTGGTAATGACTGCACTTGCAGCTTATTTCTTTTCCAGAAAGGGTGTTATGTTTAAAAAGCCATTGATGCTGTTTGTGCTGTTTACCATGTTTTTCTCAGGAGGAATGATTCCGTTTTATTTAAATCTGAAGGATTTGCATTTGATTAACAGCAGATGGGGACTCATCATTCCTTTTATGATCAGTACTTATAATATGATTATCTTAAGAACATCCTTTGAGTCCATTCCAGACAGCTTAACGGAAGCAGCCAGAATTGACGGGGCTGGTCATATTACCATTTTGTTTAAGATTATTTTGCCGTTGTCGAAAGCAATTATGGCAGTTATGGTTCTGTATTATGGGGTTTCCATATGGAATGCATGGTTCTGGGCTTCTGCGATCTTAAGAGACCGGGAATTATATCCCCTTCAGGTTATCTTAAGAGAAATCCTTATATCCAATGATTTACAGGCGATGAACGGAGGTGCGGGAGCTGATGCGGAGGCCATTGCACAGAGCATTAAGTATGCCACAATCATGGTGGCTACTGTTCCGATTTTATTCGTATATCCATTTTTACAAAAATACTTTACAAAGGGAGTTATGATCGGAGCAGTGAAGGAATAAGGGGATCTTTTACTTGACTTGAGGAGGAACGGTATATGCAAACAAGAGAAGAACTATTACAGCACAAGGAAATTGATGATGGAATGCTAAAAGCTGCCTATGATAAGGCGGCAGAACTGATCAAATCAGCGACGAATCAGTTTACGGAACAATTTCCCCGGGAGGCCAGTGTGAATAATTTCTACCAGCAGGGAACCAACTACGAATGGACACCTGGGTTCTGGACTGGTGAGGTATGGCTGGCTTATGAGAAAACAGGAGATGGGGCATTAAGAAATACAGCTGAAATCGAAGTAAAGGATTTTTACAGAAGGATCAAAGAAAAGGAAGGGGTGAATCACCATGACATGGGATTTTTATACTGCCCCTCCTGTGTAGCTGCATACAAACTTACGGGTAATACGACTGGTAAGGAGGCTGCTATTATGGCGGCAGATAATCTGATGACGAGATTTCATGAAAAAGGCCAGTTTTTTCAGGCCTGGGGAAAGCTGGGGGAAGAGAACAATTACCGTATGATTATCGATTGCCTTCTTAATATGCCTCTGCTTTTCTGGGCAGGTGAAGTGACTGGAGAGGAAAACTACATAAGAAAAGCAGAAGCACATATTAAAACTGCAATGAAAAATATTATTAGAGAAGATCATTCCACTTATCATACTTTTTTCTTTGATATTGAGACAGGAGAACCAAAGAAGGGCGTCACCCATCAGGGGTATCGGGATGGTTCTGCCTGGGCAAGAGGGCAGGCATGGGGAATCTACGGATCTGCACTTGCTTATAAATTTCTTAGAAATGAGGAATATGCTGATATTTTCTGCAAAGTAACGGATTATTTTCTGGAGCATTTGCCTAAGGACATGGTTCCTTACTGGGATTTTGATTTTAGTGACGGAAGCGATGAACCAAGGGACTCTTCTGCAGCCGCTATTGCAGCCTGCGGTATGCTTGAGATGAGCAAATATCTTCCTAATGAAGAAGCAGAATATTATACAGGTATGGCGAAAAGGCTTCTGCATGCACTGGTTACGGAGTGCGCGGTGACTGATCCGGCTGTATCAAATGGTCTTCTGTTACATGGAACCTATGCAAAGAGTTCTGCATATAACACATGTCCAAACCACGGAGTCGATGAGTGTGTTCTTTGGGGCGACTACTTTTATATGGAGGCATTGACCCGGCTTTCTACAGACTGGGAGCCATACTGGTATTAATGGAGAATTGGAAATGACAATCGAACAATATTTTGACAGACCGGATGCTTTTTATTTTGTCCCTGACCCGGGAAATTCAGCCTGTTATTGTAAAGAACATTGGAATGATGATGTGGAGCATATTTTACGGATAGCAAATGAGGTATGTGAAAATACATTTCTGTTTGATTTAAACTGGGATATGGAGCGTACCTATGAACCTGTGGTATTTTCCGGGGAAATTGACTGGCGCTATATGCCTTCCGGTGATCCGGAATTTGTCTGGCAGTTTAACAGACACAGGTTTTTCATTTGCCTGGGGCAGGCCTGGCAGATGACAAAAGATGAAGCGTATGTAACATGCTTTCTGCGCCTGGTGAATGATTGGATAGACAGGGTTCCACTTGATGAAAAGACAGTGATGGGACCGTGGCGCCTGTTGGAAACAGGGCTTCGGGGAGAGACATGGACGAAAGCGATCCGCTATTTTAAAGACAGCAGCTTAATAACAGAGGACTTTTTAGACCGATTTGCAGAAACACTGAGGCTCCATGCCAGAAGACTGGTGGAAAAGGGCGGAGACGAAAGGCTGCAGAGCAATTGGTGCATTCTGGAGAACAGCGGACTTTTCGAGATTGCGATGGGACTTCCTCAGAGCGATGAAACAAAGGAGTGGGCGTCCATTGCTCTGGAGAGGATCTATAAGTCCGTAAAGGTGCAGATTTACAAGGATGGCAGCCAGTGGGAGCAATCCCCTATGTATCACAATGAAGTATATCATTGCCTGTGCTGCGTGATTTTCCTTGCAAGAGCGAACGGGATACCACTTAAGCCGGATTTAGAGGATGCGGTTCATCGCATGGCACTGGCAAATGTTATCTGGAAAAAGCCAAACAGCCATCAATTTACTCATGGTGATTCTGATGACACCGATTTACGGGATAAAATCACCATGGGAGCCTGGCTGTTCCAGGATCCTGTCTTAAAATGGAGCGGTTATGAGCTTATGGATTATGAAGGAGCCTGGGACTTTGGAAGCAATGCCTGTGCTGACTATACCTTTCTTCCTGCAAGAGAACCGGATTTTATATCGGCATGTCTGGAGAACAGCGGGAACTATTATTTAAGGGAAAGCTGGAAACGGGATTCAAATCTTCTTCATTTTACCTGCGGTGCAATGAGTACCGGTCATTGCCATGGGGATAAAATGCATGTGGATTTAGTTGTGAATGGAGAAGATGTACTGGTTGATGGCGGCAGAGCAACCTATATGAACGTTCCTCTTCGTTTTACTTTGAAAGACAATCCAGGCCATAATACCACAACCGTAGATGGGGAATCCTTTACTTCATTTGAAGATTCCTGGTATACAAATAAGCTTTCTCTTCCTGTAAACAGAACATACAGAGCCGGAGAGATTGCAGAATTTGTCCAGGGCGGTCATCTGGGATATATGAAAAAGGGTATCTTTGTGAACCGGCGTATCATCTGGATCAAACCGGATATTTATCTGATTCATGATCAGTTTTATGCAGAAGGAGAACATGAATACCGGCAGTATTTTCATTTCGCACCGGAAGGAAAGGTTTTCACAGAAGTAAATTCAGTGACTTTCCAGGGAAAAGAGACCAGAGTATTTTTAAACTTTTTGACAAAAGATGCCTTACTTGAAAGCAGCAGAGGTGTGACTTCAAGACATTATAATCAGTGGGAAGAAAATGATGTAGTTACTGCAGTTTTGAAAAAGAAGGGATTTGCCAGCATGATTACAGTCATAAATGGAGGGAATTCTTCTACAGCAGAACCGGCCAAGGTGAAGGCTGTGGAGACATACAGCCATACACTTCACAAACCACTGACAGAGAGCGAAGCTCAGGCTGTGAAAATCACGGTGGGAAATCGAAGCTATGTTGTAATTTTCTGCAACGATGAAGTCCTCCATACTTCAGATGCTGTAATAGCAGAGGAATGTTTTGCTACAGGAAATGTCTGCGTTTTCAATGTCAGTGACAGGAAAGAAGGAGAAAGGCTTTATGCCGGGGAAGTTCTCCATGTATAATTGATTGCGGGAGTGTTGCTCCATGGCTGAGTTTCAGCCATGTGCAATGCTCCCTCTTTCTTTATAAACCGTTAAATAAGGCCTGGCATGGAACCCGATTTTCACATCTTGTCTATTGATGCCATAAAGTATAGTATAACGTTACTTAGAAGGGAGGGAAATATATGTGTTGCTTTAACAGGGGATGCCGTAGAAATTGCAGATGCAATTTTTGTAATTGCTTTTTTGGATGTAACAGATGTAACTGGTGGTGGTAATAATCACTAAAGGATAGCAGGGTACTGCAGGATCCGGGACTATCAGTGTAAATAATACAGGTGGGTACCCGGGATTCCGGCCCCACCTATTTATATTATCATAACCCATTTACAGGATTCCATATAAAAGATCAGTTTAAATTCTCTTTTCAGGCCCCCAATGATTGCATCACATTGAAATTCTTTTGATGGAATTCCGTTATAATTTTTATCCTCTGAACATTTTATGATTATATCAGATACTGTTTGTATGATACCATCATCGCCTTCAAACTTAAGACTTAAAGGCCTGGGGCTGCAGCTGGCGGTAAACCATACCTTGCAGGCGACATGATACATTTTACCTTGCGGTTCTCCGCTGTTAATATCTTTTACATTAGTCCCAATTCCAAATACTCCCATATCTTTCACCTACAATATATGTTGTTTGCTGTAGTCTACGGTCCGTTTCTCCCGGCTGATTCCGCCGCTCATGTGATCGACTGCTTTATCATTTAAAAAGCTTGCTCTTTTAATTGAGTCAATTCCAAAACGCTTTCTGATTTCATCCACTGCTTTATCCATCCGCTCCATTTTTTCATAATCTATTTTATCGAATATATTTAATTGACGGCTGTTCTCTGTGGTTACATGGCTTGTATGGATTCCTAAATGACGGATAGGAATCTTATTCCACATCTCATCAAAAATCCGGCAAGCGGTTTCATAGATTTCATAAGTGATATTTGTTGGCGTATCAAGGGTTCTTTGATGACCATAATATATAAAGTTATAGTCCTTTATTCCCACGGAAATCACGCTAATTTTCACGTTGTCCTCTCTTAATCTGGCAGATACGGTCTCTGCCAATGATAACAGTACTAACCTGGCTGTACTTGCATCCACTAAATCAAATGCAGTGGTTGTACTATTCCCATAACCTTTATTTGGCGGGGGAGCAGGTTCTACTGCTGAAACATCGATTCCGTTTGCAAAAGACCATATGACCTCCCCATACTTGCCGAAATGACTTTTAATGATTGATAAATCAGTCTGCGCCAATTCTCCTATGGTCTTGATTCCCAGATTCCGTAATTTCTGAAAGGTTGCCCTGCCCACGAAAAATAATTCTTTTACAGATAATGGCCACATTTTTTCTTTTATTTCACTTAGCCACAGCGTATGCACTTTGTCAGGCTTTTTAAAATCGGATGCCATCTTGGCCAGGACTTTATTGTTTGAAACACCAATGTTTACGGTAAAGCCAAGTTCTTTGTGTATACGTTCTTTTATATCATTTGCTGCCTGATAAGGATCTCCAAACAAGACTTCAGTACCAGTCATATCCATAAACGCCTCATCAATGGAATACTGCTCCACAATAGGAGAATATTGTTTCAGGATATGAATAAATGCAGAGGAAGATTTCTGGTAGAGATTGTAGTTTGGGGGAACTAAAACCAGGTCAGGGCATTTTCTTAGTGCCTCAGTCACGGACTCCCCGGTTTTTATATGATACTTCTTTGCCGGCACGCTTTTGGCAAGTATAATACCATGCCTTTTTGTAGTATCTCCGCCAACCGCAGACGGTATATCCCGCAAATCTAAAGTTCCTCCCAAATGATGGATTCGATATGCTGCTTCCCAGCTTAGAAAGGCGGAGTTTACATCGATATGAAATATGACATTATTCATGGAATCACCTCGGCTATATTATAATCGAATATATGTTCGATTAATAGTGGAAATAAAAGGGAAGGGTTAAATAAAAGGGAAGACAAAAAAACAGCAGGCTGATTGAGACCTGCTGATATTATTAAGTAATATTTATATTACCGATAGCAAATGGTGCTTTCTATAATCGGATGGGCGGGCTAAAAAACAGCCCTTTTATCAAAACCTGCTTCACAAGTTCCGATAAGCTATAATATTTGAATATGGAAAGCAATCGCTTGATATGGGATAAACGCGGTTTGAATTTCGGAATGGATCACGTTTACTAATAAACCAGGGTAAAGTGTACGGAAAGGAACAGGGTTGCCATTTGTATCGCGAACGGTAGCCTTAGTGGCAATATGAAATTCTATTTGATTATCGGGATTATCAGGATCGTAAGTATAGAAAAGAAATTTATCGATGTCCACTTCTGTGATTAGAGCTGTGGTAGAATTAAATGATGGCTGACCGTATTCTTTTGCAACAATTAAATAAGCGTTAGCTTGTGGCGGAATGCGCCATTCCATAATCGGTGAAAATAAGGCATCCACCACCATGCCTTCTTCGATGTCACATAAGCATATATGCTGACCGAATAGATTCAGGACATCTGTGTAAAAGCTTGCATTAAGCCTTAATGGTTCGGATATCGTTTCATTTTGTACAGACTGAGAGTAGATAATGTCTATATATCCAGTGGCTCTGCTGCGGGTAAAAACCTCTGTAACCATTGCATTATTAACTTGCAGGATTCGTCCCATTTGCGTGATTGTACCTAAATCATTCATGTACATTTATGGCCTCTTAGAGATTTTATATAATCGTTATATTATATGCATAGATTTTTAAAATTGCTATGGCAGAGCCAATCTTTTATATAGCCTTATACTGTACTTCACTGATTGCCTGATTCATTGTACTAACCGGGTCATGTCCATAAAGCCATTCGTCGTGACTTTTTTTGGAGAGAATTACCGGCATTCTGTCATGAATAAATGAAATGCCGGACCAGGCCGGACGAGTCAGGATAACGAAAGAGGAGTCTCCTGTTTGTAAGTCTGTTTTTGATAATCCCGCCATCCATACCGGACTTTTTTCCGGAGCCATCAGGGCATACTTCACCTTTTGCTTTCCCCGGCGTTCCCATTCAAAATACCAGCTTGCAGGAACCAGGCAGCGTCCCTCCATCATCGGACGCCGAAACATATTTTTCTCTGCTGCCGTCTCGCTTCGGGCATTAATTATCTCACCTTTGCCGTCATACTTAGGAAATCCCCAGCGCATTGCTTTCATGATTCCATCCGGGGATAATACAGGTGCAAGGTTAGTCGGGAATATTTCTCCGGTTTTTACCGCAGTTTTTCTCTCTACTTCGGCAACAATTGAACGTAATTCGCTGTCATCTATTTCAATGTAATATCTTCCGCACATGTTATTAACCACCTTTCCAATTAAACTTTTATAAATCAGGATTTGATTCTCTTATATTCCAAATAGGTTAATGCAATCATAACCGCGTCAAAAATGGTGAGCACGATGAGAAATGCAGATTGAGTCAACGTATAGCGGTATATCTGATATGCCATAAAAAGAAGAAAAGAGATGATGGTCAGCGGATATGCCCATCGCTTTTTGCGCCACAGTAAAAGAATCAGGATGCATTTTATAACCCCGTGGGACATTAAGTAAAATACAGCAAAATGCTGGGTGCTGATTGAAAAGCTGTTGCTTAAGCTTATCAGGAAATTTGCCACGATGTCCTTAGGGTCTTCTGATAATTCATGCCGGGTTAAAAATAGTGTCAGCCAGTTCAACCGGGTAGGGCTTAGAAATATCAGGAATGCCCCGCCAACAATTTCCATCAGGCCATGAATGCCCTTTAAAAGCAGTCCGATTTCAAAACTGATATGAACGAGATCTTTCTGCCCATTAGTAATATGTTTCATCTATACCTCCAAATGGAACCTCATAAATTTGTCTCCTTCTTTGCATTGAAGAGATTATATCACTTACAGTATGCAGCATCAAGGTGTGATTATAAACATAATGAAAATTTTAAATATCCGATTGACGATTGATAGTTGGTAGTTTTTTAACAATATGAAATTATTAAAGCAGGAACATGACATACTGTTGTCTTAATTGATGTGATATATTTATTTCAAATAAAAAAACAGGAGGCAAATATGATGAATGAAGAAGTTATTACCAGAGCCGGAGAAATTATTGAAAGAAAGACCGGTGGAGGAAACGAGGGATATTGCGTATTGGCGTTGATTGACAAAGACGGTTATCCGACCGCCTCCACGATATCCGCATCAAAGGCAGATGGTATCGACTGGATCACATTCTGCACTGGACTTGGAAGCAATAAATCCAATCGCATTAAACAATGCAGCCTCGCCAGTGTTTGTTTTAACGGAATAGACCACAATATCACCCTGGTGGGGACAATAGAAATATTAACCGATCCGGATATAAAAAAAGAGATGTGGTACAAGGGGCTTGAAGAAAATTTTGACGGACCGGAGGATCCAAATTACTGTGTTCTGCGTTTTAAAACAGAACGTTACAATCTATTTGTTGATTGGAAGGAAGCAAAAGGAACATTATAAAGGGAAAGAACCAACGATTCCGCAAGCTGCTGGCTATGGTGTTTAAGCCGGCAGCTTTCTTGTTGTGCAGGATCAAATCAAGGGAAGTCTTGGCCCCATGGGGACTGCCTTGCTAAAAAGGGTTTTAAATTGAAATCTTTTATGATACTATAGCTCTATAGAAATGCAGCAGCATCGCTTCAGGGAGAAGGGGAGGTATTATGAGAAGTTTGGCGTATTTAAAACTGATGGCAAGGGAGTATCCGACGATTAAGGCTGCTTCCAGCGAGATCATCAACCTTACTGCCATACAGGGCTTACCAAAGGGAACAGAATATTTTTTCAGTGACTTACATGGTGAATATGAGGCATTTGTCCATTTATTAAAAAGTGCCTCAGGCGTTATCCGTGAAAAAATCACGGAAACATTCAGCCACATCATACCAGAGAAAGAAGAAGTGGCGTTAGCCAACTTAATTTACTATCCGGAGCGGATCATGAATCAGCTGGAGCTTAAGGGCCTGGCAGACGGAGACTGGCAGAGAGTGACCATCTACCGGCTGGTACAGATTTGCAAAGTGGTTTCATCAAAGTACACCAGATCCAAGGTAAGGAAGAAAATGCCCCCGGAGTTTGCCTACATTATTGATGAGCTGCTTCATGTGGATTATAATGATGATAATAAACGTGTATACTATAATGAGATCATACGGTCCATCATTGACATCCGGGTGGGAGATAAGTTCATCATAGCCTTATGCGAGCTGATCCAGAATTTGACCATTGACAGCCTGCATATTATCGGAGATATTTTCGACCGCGGTCCAAGGGCGGATATTATTATGGATGAACTGCTGCAATTTCATGACGTTGATATCCAGTGGGGCAATCATGATGTTTCCTGGATGGGAGCAGCCACCGGGAATCTGGCCTGTATCTGCAACGTACTGCGTATCGCTATCAGCTATAACAGCTTTGATGTGCTGGAGGACGGATACGGCATCAACCTGCGTCCCTTATCCATGTTTGCAGCCAGGATTTACAGAGAGGATCCCTGCGATCGGTTTGTACCCCAGATCCTTGATGAAAACATCTATGATGCGGTGGATCCGGGGCTGGCGGCAAAGATGCACAAGGCCATTGCGATCATTCAGTTTAAGGTGGAAGGCCAGATCATAAAACGCCATCCGGAATATGAGATGAGCGACCGGATCCTGATTGAGGCCATTGACTTTGACCGGGGTGTTGTGACCGTAGAGGGTAAGGAATATCCAATGCTTGATAAATTCTTCCCAACGGTAGATCCTAAGGAACCATTAAAGCTGAGTAAGGAGGAAGGAGAGCTTCTCCATACCCTTCAGCTTTCTTTCATGCATAACGAGCTTCTTCATAAGCATATTCGTTTTCTGTATTCTCATGGAAGCATGTACAAATGTTACAATTCAAACCTCCTCTACCATGGCTGTATTCCTATGAGGGAGGATGGCTCCTTTGAAGAGATCGTTGTGGATCACCATGCTTACTCAGGGAAGGCGTTAATGGATTACGTGGACCGGAAGGCTCAAAATGCATATTTTATGCCGGAGGGGTCTGCGGAGAGTGAGGATGCCAGGGATTTCATGTGGTATCTATGGTGCGGAGCCAAATCTCCGGTTTACGGCAAGGGGAAGATGACGACCTTTGAACATTATTTTATCGAAGATCCATCTGCTCACAAGGAGCCTATGAACCCTTATTACAGACTTAGCATGAAGGAAGAAACCTGTGATAAGATATTAGAAGAATTCGGCCTTCCTAAAAAAGGTTCCCACATCATCAACGGTCACGTTCCGGTGAAAATAAAGGAAGGGGAATCGCCGGTGAAGGCGAGAGGCAAGCTGTTCCTCATAGATGGAGGGCTGTCAAAGGCCTACCAGACTAAGACAGGAATCGCAGGCTATACGCTCATTTATAATTCCAACCATCTGGCTCTTGCGGAGCACAAGCCCTTTGATCCGAATAAGGAAAGCACGCCAAAAGTTTCAGTTGTTGAGAACATGAAGAACCGGGTCATGGTGGCGGATACGGATAAAGGCGCGGAGCTGGCCGAGCGGATTGCAGATTTAAAGGAACTGGTGGCGGCATACCGGGATGGCGTAATTAAGGAGAAGGTAGAGTAGTCTGTTCGGATAAGCCCTATTATGAAATTTTAAGAATTTTTTCAGAGAAGGCTTCTTTACGAAGTCCCTGTCGGATGATACAATAATCAAAGCTATTTACTTAATTGAAGGAGGCTCAGATGAGCAGACAGGAGTTTTTACAACGCTTAAGGGAGGCTTTATCAGGTGAAGTTCCTGGAAGCGTGATTGAAGAAAATATCAGGTACTATGAAGAATATATCGGCACGGAAGTGAGAAATGGTTCTACGGAAGAGGCAGTGATAGCCTCCATCGGCGATCCAAGACTGATTGCCAAGACTATTTTAGAGGCCAGCGAGAATGCAAAGAGCAGCGGATCCGGAAGAACTTTTTACGAATCCTACTCTGGCGCGGATCGGAATGTGTATGAGGATCCAGGTAATTCCGGGCGCCGTATGCATTACATTGACTTGAGCAAATGGTACTGGAAGCTTTTGGGAGTTACGGTTCTTATCTTATTTTTCTTTCTGATTGCCAGCATTGTTACAGGGATTTTCAGCCTTCTGATGCCTATTATGGGCCCTTTGCTTTTGGTATTTCTCATTGTCTGGTTCGTAAAAGGAACGAAACGATAAAGTCAAATAAATTTAACAAGTATATGGAAATATTACGAAACTGTGACGGCAGTTATGACGCATAAAGCGCCATAACTGCCGTTTTTGCTTGACAAATTCGAGGAATAAGTATATAATTCGAAATGTAACAATTATGTAACATTTTAATGAAGTATTGCGGGAACGACAGAAAAACGTAAAAACAGGAGATTTAATATGAAGAATAAAATGTGGAAGGCGATGGGCCTTTTAGGGATTTTAGCAAGTTTAAGCTGGACTCCCCAGGTAGAGGCGAAAGCAGCGGAAATTGCTGTAGAAACCAGCACAACACTTTATGCGAAGATGGATATGCCTGTGTCTGTCAGAGAAGCTGCGGATAAGTCGGGAACGGCTCTTTCCCAGGCAGGGGAAGGCCAGACTTATGAAGTGGTTGAATCCCCAGGAGATGGCTGGATTAAAATAAAGACTCCGGAAGGAGAAGGTTACATACAAAGCGATGCTGCGACCCTGATTGAGAAGACTCAGGAAAAGGTGGACAAGTCTGTAATGCAGCGCCAGAAAATTGTAGATTATGCGCTTCAGTTTGTGGGCGGACGCTATGTCTACGGAGGAGTTAATCCCAAAACAGGAGTGGATTGTTCTGGATTTACCAGCTATGTATTAAGGAATGCGGCTGGTGTAAGCTTAAGCCATAGCTCTAGGTCTCAGGCAGGGGAGGGCCGCAGCGTCAGCTACGAGGATGCCCGTGCAGGGGATCTGGTATTTTATGGAAAAAATGGATCCATTAACCATGTTGCCTTATATATGGGAGACGGCCGGGTCGTCCACGCTTCCACAGAAAAGACCGGAATTATCGTAACAAACGTCATGTATCGCAAACCTGTGAAATTTGTCAGGGTTTTAAACTAAAATAATTTTAAATTCGTGCACTTTTAAATAATACTTGACGAAAAGATAAAATAATTGTATAATAACCGTAATGAATTTAATACTTATGTAACATTTGAAAATCAAAAAGTAAAAATAGGAGCAATTTCCCGATGATAAACAATGCATGGAAAACGTTAGGACTTATGGCTTTTTGCGGAGCAATGGTAATGGCAGTTCCTTCAGATGTAAGAGCAGATGAAATTTCCGGTCCAGGACTCAGTTATGGGAACTATATGGTGACCGTTGATGCAGATAATGTAACGATCAGCAAGGATGAAGCTGGTAAGGAAGCGCTTATGACCGCTTCCAAAGGATCTTCCTTTGAAGTTGTACAGGATATGGGCGGCGGATATATGAAGGTTAAGATCAATGATACATATGGCTATATGCCAGTAGAAGGCAATGCAACCGTATCTTCAACCGATGAAGAAACATTGGCTGCATTGGAAGTTAAGACTCAGACTCAGACTCAGACAGAGGCGGTTGTTAATTTCAGACAAAGCATTGTTAATTACGCTCTTCAATTTGTAGGCGGACGTTATGCCTATGGCGGCAGCGATCCACGTACCGGAGTAGACTGCTCCGGATTTACCAGATATGTGATGCAGCATGCAGCAGGCCTCACTTTAAATCGTTCCTCAGGTGGACAGGCTTCCCAGGGAAGAACAGTCGGCGCAGATCAGATGCGTCCGGGCGATTTGATTTTTTATGGAAGCGGATCATCCATAAACCACGTTGCCATGTATATCGGTAATGGACAAGTAGTGCATTCATCAACTTATAGAACAGGTATTAAGACTTCACCGTGGAATTATCGGGCACCTGTAAAAATCGTCAACGTTCTTGGCGATTAATGAAATAGCGGATAACCGGATTTTGGAAGGGATATAAGACCCTCGGCATTTTATGCTGGGGGTCTTTTGATGCTTAAATCAGAAAAAAGAGAAACAGCCGGAATAGGGGAGCTATTTCGGCTGCTTCTGAGGGGAGTATAAATAATTAATAAGGATGAGGGGAAAACCCCTCATTTTGATTATAATATAGCTGTGATAAAAATGCAAAGTATTTTTACAAAATATGGCTGCATTTTCGAATAATATATCATTTCCTCTTTAATTTTAAAATAAAAAAACAATTGTATAATATTTTATAAACCCGCCATACTAACGATGTAACGAAAAACGCCGACAGGAGGTATTTATTATGTCTAAGAATGATATGGAGAACTCCAGGAACTCCCAGAACAACAACCAGAACAACAACCAGAATAACAACCAGAACAACAATCAGAACAATAATCAGAATAACAGCCGTAACTCCAGCAGGGACAGCAGCCGTAATTCCAGCAAAGACAGCAGCCGTGATTCCAGCAGGGACAGCAGCCGTGATTCCAGCAAAGACAACAACCGTAACAGATTCAACTAATAACGGAAGTTGTTTTAATTGTTCTTGAGAAAAGGCGCGGGAAAGTGACAAAGAGGTCCTTTCCTGCGTTTTTTTGATGAAATCTTCCTGTTTCTATATGATTTTCGCAATCCTGAAAATATGGAATATATTATTACTAGAAAGGACAGGTGATAGTATGTTCAAGACCATACCGATTTGGGAAATCGATCACTATATCGATTACTATAGTGATATTATGATTATAGATCTTCGCAGTCAATCGTCCTACAGGCAGTCCCATATTCGGGGAGCGGTAAATCTGCCATATGAAAATATGGATCGTTGGGTAAGCAGCTTGCCAAAAGATAAACTTTTGATTATTTACTGTTCCAGGGGCGGACAAAGCATGATAGTCTGCAGAAATTTGGAGCAGTCTGGATATGATGTAGTCAATATAGCCAATGGAATCACTTATTACAAAGGAAAATATATGGTTCGCGGATAGGTAAATTCATTGACAGAATTACCCCGCTAGCCTTAAAATATACCTATTAAATACAAAAGGAGAAAACAACCTATGAAATATATGATTGCTTCCGACATTCATGGTTCTGCCTATTTTTGCAGGAAGCTGTTAGATGTATATAAAACTTCCGGAGCCGGCAGGCTGATCCTGTTAGGAGACATTCTATATCATGGCCCCAGAAATGACCTTCCAAGGGAATATGCCCCGAAAGAGGTGATTTCCATGCTAAATGAATGCAAAGACCAGATCTATAGTGTAAGGGGAAATTGTGACACAGAAGTGGATCAGATGGTACTGGAGTTTCCTATTCTTGGGGATTATGCCCTGATTGCCGTCTCCGGCCTGACGATCTATGCCACCCATGGACACATTTATAATCAGGAAAACCTGCCTCCGTTACAAAAGGGAGACATCTTGCTTCATGGACACACTCATATCCTGACAGCAGAGCGTTTTGGAGATATTACCATATTAAATCCAGGCTCAGTGTCCATTCCAAAGGGCGGTAATCCTCCTACTTACGGTATGCTGGAGGATAAGGTGTTCCGTGTTATGGATTTTGACGGGAATGTAATAAAAGAGATGAACTTAGGAGAATAAAGTGAAAAAAACATTTGAACTGATCGCACCCTGCCATTTCGGTATGGAAGCGGTTTTAAAAAGAGAGATCACGGATCTCGGTTATGACATTGCATCAGTAGAAGACGGAAGGGTTACCTTTATTGGAGATGATGAGGCCATCTGTCGTGGGAATGTTTTTCTTCGTACGGCAGAAAGAGTTTTGCTAAAGGTGGGAAGCTTTCATGCAGAATCCTTTGAAGAGCTTTTTCAAGGTACTAAGGCAATTTGCTGGGAAGATTTTATACCTCAGGATGGGAAATTTTGGGTCGCCAAAGCTTCATCAATTAAAAGTAAATTATTCAGCCCCTCAGACATCCAGTCCATCATGAAGAAAGCCATGGTGGAACGGTTAAAAGGGGCTTATGGTGTGGAGTGGTTTCCGGAGACCGGAAGCAGCTATCCTCTGCGGGTATTCCTTCATAAGGATGAAGTGACCGTTGGCATTGATACCACTGGAGATTCTCTCCATAAGAGAGGATACCGTACATTGACCAGCAAAGCTCCGATCACGGAAACCCTTGCTGCGGCCCTTATTATGCTGACTCCATGGAACAAGGACCGGATTCTTGTCGATCCTTTCTGCGGAAGCGGGACCTTTGTGATTGAAGCGGCCATGATGGCGGCCAATATGGCCCCAGGCATGAACCGTTCCTTCCTATCCGAAGACTGGAAAAACCTGATTCCAAGAAAGTGCTGGTATGAGACAATGGATGAGGCAAACGACCTTTTGGATTCAGATGTCAAAGTGGATATACAGGGCTATGACATAGACGGTGAGATTGTAAAGGCTGCCAGAGCTAATGCAGAGTCAGCCGGAGTGGATCACATGATCCACTTTCAGCAAAGACCCCTGACTGCCTTAAGTCATCCAAAGAAGTACGGTTTTATTATTACGAATCCCCCTTACGGAGAACGAATTGAGGAAAAGAAGAATTTACCGGAGCTGTACCGGCAGATTGGAGAACGGTATAAAGCTCTTGATGCATGGTCCCTGTACATGATCACTGCCTACGAGGAAGCTGAGAAATACATCGGCAGAAAGGCGGATAAAAACCGGAAAATTTATAATGGTATGATGAAAACCTATTTCTATCAGTTTATGGGGCCAAAGCCCCCAAGGCTTCGATGAGCCAAAGGCGAATCGAACTTTCTTAAAGAAAAGGAGATTCGGTTGAAGATTAAAGGATGGTTTTTCCTATTTCTGATGATCATCTGTTTTTCTGCAGGATACAGGACTCCCAGTTCGGAGATCATTCCTGTGAATATAGCAGACCAGGATTATTTAAAAGAGCCGGGAAGTGCACAGGCGAACAGCCGGGGGGTGTCATCGAAATCGGAAATTATAAATGAGCAGCTCCCGGCCTTTTATGATGGGAGAAAAGAAGGCCGGGTTCCTTCTGTGAAAAACCAGGGTTCCATTGGAACCTGTTGGGCTTTTGCCTCACTGCAGGCCTTGGAAGCGGCCCTGCTCCCCGGTGAAAGCTATGAATTTTCAGAAGACCATATGTCATTGAACAATGGGTTTTGCATTCCCCAGGAAGAGGGCGGGGAATATACCATGTCAATGGCCTATCTGTTGTCTTGGAGAGGACCGGTATTGGAAGCAGACGACCCATACGGCGATGGCATCTCCCCCGATGGCTTAAAAGCGGTAAAGCATGTTCAGGAGATCCAGATCCTGCCGGATAAAGATTTTGAAAAAATTAAACGGGCGGTTCTTATGTATGGAGGGGTTCAAAGTTCCCTTTATACTTCCCTTGCGGAAGGGGACATCCGGTCTGAAGCCTATAATGAAGATGCCTACGCCTATTGCTACACTGGCACAGAGCCTCCGAACCATGATTCTGTGATCATTGGCTGGGACGATGCTTATCCGAAGGAGAACTTTCATGGGGAAGTTCAGGGAGATGGAGCATTTATTTGTATGAACAGCTGGGGAGATGGATTCGGAGACCAGGGATATTTTTATGTATCCTATTATGATTCCAATATTGGAAGGAATAACATTGTTTATACGGTTGTGGAAAACACGGACAATTATGACCACATTTATCAGTCCGATCTCCGGGGCTGGGTCGGCCAGCTGGGATATGGAGAAGATACCGTGTGGTTTTCTAATGTTTACGAGGCCGGAACCTCCCAGAACCTTGAAGCGGCAGGCTTTTATGCTACAGGTCCCCATACTTCCTATGAGGTTTATGTGGTTCGTCATGCGGGGAGGGAATCCGATATTTTGGAAGGTCAGGATTTTGACCGGAAAGTTCTTCTTACCAGGGGAAGCTTTGACTATGGAGGATACTATACGGTGCCCCTTATGGGAAATCATCGGGAAGACTTAGAACTTTCCCCAGGGGAACGCTTTGCAGTTATCGTAAAGATTACTACGCCGGATGCAGTTCATCCTGCGGCCATTGAGTATGATGCGGGAGATGGACGTACCTTTGTCAATGTCACAGACGGAGAAGGCTATATCAGTGCTGATGGCATGACATGGGAACGGGCTGAAGAGAAAAGGTGTAACCTGTGCTTAAAGGCATACACAAAAGACCGGTGAAAACGTTTTATGGAGGACGGAATAGATGAACGATAAAAAGATCGTATTTGCTACAGGAAATGAAGGCAAAATGCGGGAGATCAGGGAGATCCTAAAAGACTTAGGAATGGAGATCCTCTCCATGAAAGAGGCCGGTGCAAGCCTTGATATTGTGGAAGATGGAGCTACTTTTGGGGAAAACGCGGAGATAAAGGCAAGGGCAGTGTGGAAAAGAACCGGAGGAATCGTGCTTGCAGATGATTCTGGCCTGGTTGTGGACTGCTTAAATGGAGAGCCTGGGATCCTTTCTGCCAGATATATGGGAGAGGACACTTCCTATGAGATTAAAAATCAGAATATCCTCGACAGAGCTGCTCATGCAAAGGGCGGAGATAGAAGCGCCCGTTTTGTCTGCAATATTGCCGCAGTGCTCCCTGATGGAACGGTGCTCCATACGGAAGAATCCATGGAAGGGCTTTTGGCTGACCAGCCTGCCGGAAAGGAAGGCTTTGGCTATGATCCCATCCTCTATATACCGGAATTCGGAGTAACCAGCGCCCAGCTTACCATGGAACAGAAGAATAAGATCAGCCACCGCGGAAAGGCTCTGGAGGCCATGAAAGGCCGGCTTAAAGAAACTTTTACAGGAGGGAGAGAATAATGAAAATACTGATTGTCAGTGATACGCACCGCAAAGATGAGAGTTTACATAAGATCATTGCAGAAACCGAATCGCTGGACATGCTGATCCACCTGGGGGACTCAGAAGGCAGCGAAGACAAAATAGCGGGCTGGATTCCCGCAGGCTGTGAGCTTCAGATGGTTCTTGGCAACAATGATTTTTTCTCGGATTTGGACCGGGAGAGGGAAGTGGTAATAGGGAAGTACCGGGCTTTGCTGACCCATGGCCATTATTATAATGTATCCCTTGGGGTTGAGCGCCTGGAGCAGGAAGCTGCGGATAGAGGAATTGATATTGCTATGTACGGTCATACCCACAGGCCTTTTTATGAGGTACATAACGGGATCACGATATTAAACCCGGGCAGCCTTTCTTATCCCAGACAGGAAGGGAGAAAGCCATCCTACATGATTATGGAGATCGATGAGCAGGGGGAGGCACATTTTACCCTGAAATTTCTGGAGAAATAAACGCCTGTTTAAGCAAAACGCAGGATTACTCCAGAAAGGCTGGGGCAATGGCTCAAAATAGAATAAGGCGCTGCTGCAAAAAAGACAATCTGTATCAGATATAGTATCTGATGTTTGATTAGCTTTTTGCAGCAGCTCCTTATTTTTTATAGTATTATTTCCAGCCCTCCGGCAGATAGGCCAGGGTATTTTCGATCATATCGTCTGCCAGCTTTTTAACTTCTTCTTCTCCAGCCCGGTCTTTTACCAGGGGATCGTTTAAGAAGGCTTCGTATACCAGGGAGCGGTCATGAGTGAGAGCGGCTTTAAGAATCCGCTGATGGTTGGCAACATGTGGCTCGATCAGTTCAAGGACATTCTCCGGAATGGCGCCAGCTACCACCGGTTTAATGCTGTCCCGGCTGAACAGAGCGTTGGTTTCAACGACGGCCTCTGCCGGCAGGTTAGGAATTTGCAAGAAGGAATTTGGGATATTGACATTGCTCACGGTTTTTTCAAGTCCGCACAAAGCTTTGATGAGAAGGATTCCTTCTTCTCCGGATGCTTTCCGTTCAATTTTCTCTTCTCCCCCAGCAAGACGGTGGCTCTTAGCTAAACGGTTCTTTAAATCCTCTTTTCTCCAGGCAACGGTAGTTAGGCCGAATTTCCAGCTCTTTACGGTTTCCGGGTCTTTTAAGTAATCGCTTCCGGGCATGAATTCTGCAAGATGGCGGTCACCGGCAGCAGCAATCAGGCCATAGCGGCGGAAAAGATCAAACTTTACCCTGTGAGCGCATTCAAAGCTGTTGTTAGCCCAGTTCTTATCCGGTTCGTTGTAGCCTTCCTCATAGTGAGCGTCAATATAATTACGGTAAACAGGGAATAAGTCGATTCCCTTGTAGGAAGCCTGGTCAAACCAGGTGAAATGATTGATTCCCAAAACATTTACATTGATGTCCCTTCGGTCAACGTTTTCAAAGCCAAAGGTTTCTTCACAGATTCCCTTTAAAACCTTCTGGGTGCCGAATACTTCATGGCAGCAGCCGAAAGCCTTGATCTCAGGGAATACGTGGTAAAGAGTCTTTACGCAAAGGGACATTGGATTTGTATAGTTGATGATCCAGGCATTTGGTGAATATTCTTTTATAGCTTCTGCGATGGTCACAAACATCGGGATGGTGCGGAGAGCACGGACCATTCCTCCGGGACCGGCGGTATCACCTACGGACTGGTAGATGCCAAGCCTTTCAGGAAGATGGACGTCTGAATCCATCTCATCAAAGGTTCCGGGGAGAATGGAGATGACAGCAAAGTCACAGCCCGTTAAAGCTTCCTTTAAGGAGGAGGCGGTGACGTAATTCCATTTTCCAGTGGTATCTTCTCTGTTTGTCAGTTTGTTTCCGATGATTTCATTATTTTTTGCGGCTGTCTCATCGATGTCATATAAACGGATTGTTCCGCTTAAGGAATCTTCCATGGACAGATCCGTCATAAAGGTCCAGGCCCAGCCTCTGGAGCCGCCTCCGATATAGGCGATATTAATATCGCTGACTTTGTTGTTTGCATATTTCATAAGGGTATCCTCCTGATAAAAGAATAATTCTGTAAAAGGTTTCTTGGTTATTGTTGCAAGTTCATTTTAGTACCATTATAATGGATTATAGTATTAGAAATCTTATATAATCGGGGCTTTTTTTAATAAAATCATACTTTTGGCTACTATTTTGGAGGCGGGGATGGAAAAAACCATATTTTCGGAAAGCATGGAGGGAATCACCATTGATGAGGTGGTCCGGGACCAGGAATATTCCATGGCAATGAAGCATTTTCATGATACCTACGAACTCTATTTTCTTCTGGAAGGGGAACGTTATTATTTCATTGAGAAAGAAACCTATTATGTGAAAACAGGGGATGTCGTTTTGGTAAACCGGGAACAGGTCCATAAGACGAGCCAGGCTGGAAGCAGGAGACATGACCGGATCCTTCTCCAGCTAAGCGGAAGAATTCTGGAGCCATGGCTTAAGCAGGCAGGGGTCTCTTCCCTTGAGAAGCTTTTTGGAGATTATTATGGAGTGGCAAGACTTTCCCAGGTGGAATGGGAAGAAATGAAGGGGCTGCTGCTGGGGATTTCAGAGGAACTGATTCACCGGAAAGAGCGGTATGAGATAATGGTAAGATTGAAGCTTTCCCAGATTTTACTGATGGTCTACCGCAGCAGGAAGAAGACTGTACTTAAGGAGATGCCTCCCACGGTTCAGACTGCAAAGCATGGAAAGGTGCATGAGGTGGCAGAATATTTAACACTTCACTGCGAGACAGGGGAGAGCTTAGAGGAACTGGCAGAGACATTTTTTATCAGCAAATCCTATTTGAGCAGAATCTTCCGGGAGGTAACCGGGTTTTCTGTAAATGAATACAGGAACTTGGCCAGAGTGAGAAAGGCGAAAGAACTTCTGGCAAAAAGTGGGTATTCTATTACGGAAATATCAGAAATCCTTGGATTTGAAAGTATTACCTATTTTGAGCGGGTATTCAAAAAGCATACGGATGTGACACCGTTAAAATACAGAAAGGCAGGGGGAGAGGCCTAGTGACATAAGAGGCAGCAGAAACGGGTTATGAAATGGCATAAAAAGAAGGAACTGGCAAGAGTACAGCCATGTTCCTTCTTTCCTTTCCAGGCAGTATTGCCGGAGGGTTATTCCTTTTCCAGGGCCTCGCACAGAGCGGTCAGGGCAAGAGCCTGTCCATAGGCCATGGGCATGATAGCGATGTTCTTATAATGGTCGGAATCCATGCCGATTCCGGTTCCTGCCGAAACATTTAACACAGTTCCATCATCAGATATATTGGCGCAAATGGCTTCAATGGCCCGGTCAGCTGCAGCCTTATAGGAGCCGTCTAGTATTCCTGCTTTCACACCTCTTAAAAGCCCGGCGGTAATGGCGGCAGAGCCGGAGACTTCGCCGTAGCTTAAATCATCGGTTAGAACCGTGTTCCACAGTCCTGATGGGGACTGAAGGTGTAAAAGGGCGGAGGCCTGAGATTTGAAGGTGTCAATCAGGAATGCCTTCACCCCTTTATCTAAACCGTCCCCGCAGGTATCTAAATATTCCATAATCCCGTAGGTAAACCAGGAGTTCCCTCTGCACCAGAAGATGCCTCCGAAGTTATCCATGCGCTCAAAGCTGAAGCCGTGGTGGAAGAGGCCGGTCTGTTTATCAAAGAGATATTTGATATGAACCAGGAACTGATGAAGAGCTTCGTCTTTCAAAAGGGCGTTCTCAGATATGTATCCCATTCTGTTTAAGAAAAGCACGGACATGAACAGAGTGTCGACCCAGATCTGCCCGTTGTTTAAACTAACACCATCCCGGTCTCCGATGGCGCTGGTCACATGCTGGAATCCATTGTCCGGTGTTTTCGGAAGGTCGCTTATGAGCCAGTTTGCCCTCTTAACGCACAGATCGTAAAATTCCTCCGGATTGTCAAGGCCTTCGTATAAAAAGGACAGGGGCAGAAATGGAGCGGTGGTATTGATGTTTTTAGAAGGAAGCCCCTTATTCTGGTGGCCGCTGTACCATCTCTTAAAGAATGGGAGATACCGGGTGTCTCCGTAAAATTCCTGGAGTTTATATAAACCATACAGTCCGACTCCCTGAGGCCAGTCCCACTCCTCTATGCCAAAATCTCTTTGGATAAGCCCTTTTTTTGTATCAGTGCTACTGACGCTCTTGTCTTTGTCATAGTCATATCCTCCAAGATTCATCAGCTTCTCCACAACCAAATGGATTTTTTCAAGTAGCTGTTCGTTTGTCATCACTATTTCTCCTTTTCCATGCTTGTTTAATGCTTGCTTTTTAGTTTTTCTATATATTCGGTCGGCGGGTAGCCGGTATACCGCTTGAATACCTGACTGAAGTACTGGGGATTGCTGCCGAATCCTACCTGGCGGGCAATGTGCTTTATGTTATCATTCTGATAATAGGTCATCAGCCGGATGGCTTCCTCCATCCGCTCCTTGTTTAAGTAATCGGAAAAACGCATCCCCTCTTCCTTTACGAACTGCTTGCTTAAGTATCCTATGCTTACGAAAAGATAATTCTCAGCCAGCCACTTTAAAGAGAGATTTTCAGAGTATAAGTGTTCTCTGATGTAGGCTTTTAAAAGGGCGATGTTGGAGCCGGTCTTATGAGTTCCGCATGCGGTGTCTTTCCGCAGTACCACACGAAGAAGTTCCCGGATCCCGGATACCGTATCGCAGGAATAGAGACGGCGGAAAAAGTCACAGGCAGCGTCTACAGGTAGCTTTTCCCGTTCCGGCCCTATCTGAAGGAATAATCCTAATGCAAGGTTTCTGGCAGTAGATAAAGGAATGGAGTCCATAAAAACGGAGTCAAGGAGCTCCTTAGCCTGCACCACATCCTCGGCAGAGGTGATGGAGTTCTCAAGCCTGCTGATCATCCAGGGGGAAGCAATATGGTTTCTGATTTCGTGGACATCTCCTCCTTCACTGAAGAGAAGGATCCGTTCAAAACGGGAGATCTTCTGAATGATTTCCTGAAAAAGCTTTTCAGATGAATCCCTGAGAAGGAATTCCGCCACAAAAGTAACGGACTGACCGGGATACCGAAGTTCGGTTATGGCACTTTCGATCCGTTCCTGTATCGCCAGAGTAAAAGCCGGGAATATGAGGACCGCAGTGTTTTTTACATAAACAATGGAGAACTGCAGGGGAACCTTGGAAGCATCTAAAAGCTTTTTAACGTCACAGATAAAGCTTTTTATATAGCTTTCTTCCACAAAGGAACAGATACAGGCATAAATGCAGTTCTTCGGAAGGGATAAAAGGCCCTGGTATTTACGGAATACGGCCGGAAAGGAATCCTGGTGCTCCAGGGCTTCCATAATAAAGCTCTGCTCCAGGGGAAAATGAAGGCTTCTTAAGAAATCCTGCTGCTGCATCTTCCTGCTTTCTTCCTCCTGAAGTCGTTCCTTCCTTATGGAAACCAGAGATTCGATCAGTTCATTTTTATCGGTTGGCTTTAAAAGATAATAGCGAACCCCGTATTTCATGGCCTGTTTGGCATATTCAAAATCATTGTACCCGGAAAGAAGAATAAAGGTAATATGGGAATCTGATTTTATGGAACGTTCAATAAGGTCCAGGCCGTTTAAGATAGGCATTCGGATATCCGTAATCACCACATCCGGATAATCGTCACAGATGATATCGTATGCCTCCATTCCATTTTTTGCAGTGGCGATGAGTTCATAGCCGATGGATTTATAGTCGATCATTTGGGAAAGGGCCTCTCTTATAATCAGTTCATCATCTACAATCATCAGTCTCAACATATGAAATCTCCTTTTCCTTAGGAATAGACAGCATAACCACTGCCATGTCTCTTTCGTTATAAAATTTCAGGCCATAATGATCTCCATAGAGGAGCTTTAACCGGGAATGAATGTTGGTCAGGCCCACACCGGAGCCTTGGGGTTTGATCTCTTTGTGCCTGATCTTTTCTAAAAGGTCCGATTCAAACCGGGAACCGGTGTTGGATACCCGGATCTCATAATCGTTCTCCATTTCCTCTATGATGACCTGTATCCTGCATATTTCATCCGTATCCTCCATGGCGTGTTTTAAGGCGTTTTCAACCAGGGGCTGAATACAGAACTTTGGAACAAATATTTGGGTAATGTTCTCCGGGGTCTTAAGCTCAAAGTGAAGCCTGTCCTTAAAACGAATTTCCTGAATGCGGATGTAATTATCCAGCACGTCCAGTTCATCTTCAAGGGGGATAATGTCTTTTTGTCCGGCAATGGAGGCCCGGAATAAATTCCCAAGGGAACGAACCATAACCGAGATATCTTCGGCTCCGTATTTCTGCGCCATCCAGTTGATCGTATCCAGGGTATTGTATAAAAAGTGAGGATTGATCTGCTGTTGGAGCATCTTTATAGTGGAATCCCTAAGCAGAAGCTGCTTGTCATAATTTTCATCCCGCAGGACCTTTACGCTGTGGGTCATTTCATCAAAACTCCGGTGAAGCTGGCCGATTTCGTCCTGGCGGTTTTCATAATCATAGCATTTCACATCACAGGCCAGGGACTCCCCGCTGCCGAACTTTTGAATCTTCTCTATCAAATAATCCAGGTGGCGGAAGATATGGCGGAAAATCAGGTTGACATAGGTTGCGGTGATAAATATGATAAAGACGGTAAATATAATGATCTGAAGACTCATAAGTTGAATTCTGTAAAAAAGCGGATCATAATCCCTGAAATATATATAATCCCAGCCCACATAGGGAACATGACTGGTTATGATAAATTCCTTTTTATTGTCCAGTGTGGAAATGAGATAGGCATTTTCCTGCTGTTTGCCGTCGGCAATGATTTCCGCGCAGTACGCGTCGTGAAAGGCAGTTGCAGGGTAAATCCTCTTATCCCCTGACATCAGGATGAAATTAGAGTTTTCCACAAGGCTCCCGGCACTTTTTAAGCCGTCCTCAATCATTCGCTCCATGTTAACCGTAATGTATAGCCCGGCCAGCTTTTTTAAGTTTAAGTATTTAAGCTTTAATATCTGCCTGGCGCATACCGTATCATTTCCCGGCTCTATGCCAGGAGCCCAGGTTGCTTGTCCCTTTAAGTCGCTGATTGTTTTATCAAGCTCCCTTAGGTCGAACTTAAGGATCTCGTCAGAGCTTCCCATACAGATATTCGTTCCGTCAGTCAGGATAATATTAATGGTTTTTATATATTTGCTGCGGTAAACATAGGAATAAAGCTGCTGATAAATTTCCTGGCGGGCCTGGGCCCGCCGGTTGCTGTAAGGTTTCTCCGCTAAAAACACCAGATTATCCTGAAGGATGGGGTCACCGATCATGCTGTATGATATGCTCTGGATCAGCTGTATTTCCGATTCCAGATAAGTGGTCACATGATTTAAGGAGTTGGCATTGGTGCGGTACAGTTCCTCATTATAGCGGGAGGTGAGAATCCTGATGCTGATCAGGAAGGTAATACAAACTGCCAGCAGGGCAAGCAGAAAAATGGTCAGTATTTTTTTGTATAAAGACAGGTTATTAAACCAGAACGTACATCCTTTCATAATCTTATATCCTTTCCCAAGTAATCGTATTATATAGTAAAAAGATAAAAAAAGGAATTGCAAAACCGTCTAAAATTACATAAAGCCGTTTTTTTAAACATAAAAAGCCACATTTTAACTTTACCATTGTGCATAATTGCCATAAAATGTGGATAACACAAAAAACTTAAAGGGAGGTTTTACAAGTGAGAAAGAGATTACTGGCAACATCACTTGCTGCATTAATTGCAGCGGCATCTTTAGCAGGTTGTGGTTCCAAGACAGAAAAAGTGGATTCAGGGACGACAGCGGCTGCTGCAACAGAGGCGTCAACTGCAAAGGCAGATGAAGGCTCAAAGACAGAATCAGGAGATAAGGTAACTTTAAACATTTGCTGGTGGGGCAATCAGACCAGAAATGACGTAACAAAAAAAGCAGCGGATTTATACATGAGTAAAAATCCAAATGTGGATATCAAGGTTGAGTTTACTGACTGGGGTGGTTACTGGGATAAGCTTTCTGCAATGGCAGCAGGCGGTAACTTACCGGATATCATCCAGATGGATTATTCTTACTTAAACCAGTACCAGAAGAGCGGACAGCTGGCTAATTTATCAGAATTCATGTCCTCAGGCGTTATTGATACTTCAAAGATTCCTTCAAGCATCATTGAGAGTGGTTCTATCGATGGAAACTGTTATGCTCTCAGCCTTGGAAGCAACGCTCCTATGATGGTTTATGATAAGGCCATTGTAGAAAAGGCAGGAGTGACCATTCCTGAGCAGATGACCTATGATGAATTATATGACATTTCCAAAACCATATACGAGAAAACAGGGGTAAAGACAGCTTATGACGGCTGGATCAATATGCTGCAGATGACAGCAAGAGCCAATGGTTCTCATATATTCGATGAGTTAATTGAAGGTAAGGAAGATTCTACGAAGATACATTTCGCCAATGTGGAGAAATTCCAAAAGGCAGAATTCTCCATCGCACCGGATATTCTTGTTGAAAAGAACCCGGATAACATTGAAACAAAACCGATTGTAGATGAGACCACATGGAATGACTTCCCATATTCCAATCAGTTTATCAGCCTTTCCAATGCAGCCGGAAGAGAGTTAGAAGTAACGATGAATCCGGTTCTGAACAAAGACACACAGAATATGTATTTAAAGCCAAGCCAGTTCTTCTCCATTGCTGAAACTTCCAAGAACAAAGAGGAAGCTGCAAAGTTTATTGACTGGTTCACCAACAGCGTAGAATGTAATGAAATCCTTTTGGCTGAAAGAGGAATCCCGGTTAATACTGAGGTTGCTGATGCCATTAAACCAAAGGTAGATGCAGTAGCACAGAAAGTATTTGACTATGTCGCAAAGGTTTCTGAGATTGCGGTACCGATTGATGCTCCAGATCCGGCAGGTAAGGGTGAAGTTGAGGCGTTAACCAAGAGCGTAGTAGAAGCAATCCGCTATGGTGATACATCCGCTGATGAAGCGGCAGCCAGCTTTGTACCTGAAGCGAAAAAGATTTTGGAAGAAGCAGCGAAATAGTGACAGAATAGTCTGGAGGGAATTAGATGAAGAACAATCAAATGACCCCCAAAAGAAAAAAAACATTTTCCCAGGTAATGAATACACCGAAGGTTGCAGGATATGTATTTATCCTGCCCTTCATTATAGGCTTTCTTGCCTTTCTGGCCGTACCAATGATTTTTTCTTTAGGGTTTTCGTTTACCAGATACAATATTTTAAAATCACCGGTTTTTATAGGTCTGGAAAATTACAAGGCCATGTTTACAGCGGATCCAAAGTTTTGGAAGGTATTTGGCGTGACCATGTACTATGTTCTGTTTTCGGTTCCCCTCCGGCTTCTCATGGCTCTGCTTGTAGCCATGCTGCTTGTAAAAAGCACTAAAATGTCCGGTTTTTACAGGGCTGTTTATTATCTTCCTTCCATCATTGGCTCCAGCGTGGCTGTGGCAATTCTATGGAAGCGG
The DNA here is from genome assembly GCF_900105615.1 of Lacrimispora sphenoides JCM 1415. Classification (NCBI taxonomy): domain Bacteria; kingdom Bacillati; phylum Bacillota; class Clostridia; order Lachnospirales; family Lachnospiraceae; genus Lacrimispora; species Lacrimispora sphenoides. The sequence continues at coordinate 5,182,209 of NZ_LT630003.1, forward strand.
ATGTTTGCCAGTGACGGTGTAATAAATGCAATTTTAGGTATATTTGGGCTGCCGTCCGACATTGCATGGCTGGGTAGAGCGGATACCGCTATCTGGACCCTGATTATCCTTGCTGTCTGGCAGTTTGGTTCTTCCATGCTCATATTTTTATCCGGGTTAAAACAGATTCCCGTGAGTCTTTATGAGGCGGCTACCGTAGATGGTGCAAATGGCATTCAGCGTTTCTTTAAGATCACGATTCCAATGCTGACACCAACGATTTTCTTTAACCTGATTAACCAGCTGATCAACGGCTTTATGGCATTTACCCAAAGCTATATTATTACTCAGGGAAAACCAAAGGACAGCACCCTGTTCTATACAGTATACATGTACCAGAATTCCTTTACGTATAATAAACTGGGCTATGGCTGTGCAATGGCATGGTTCATGGTGTTTGTAGTAGGGCTTTTGACCCTGATACTTTTCAAGACACAGAAGAAATGGGTATATTATGAATCAGAAGGGTGATAAAATATGAAAACAGGATATAGAGAAAGAAGAATAGCCACCACAGTGGTTTATCATGTGTTCACCTTTTTGCTGGCATGTGTTATGATATATCCCCTTGTGTGGATGGTGATGAGTTCCTTTAAGAACTCCAATGAAATATTCCGGACTGCTGCTAAACTGCTGCCTGATAAATTTTCACTTGAAAACTACCGCGTAGGTTGGCAGGGCTTTGCCGGATATGGTTTCAGCACATTTTTTAAGAACTCTTTTATCATTGCAGGCCTATCCACGGTTGGGGCGGTCGTTTCTTCCGCCGTTATAGGCTATGGATTTGCCCGTATTGATTTTAAATTTAAAAATTTCTGGTTCGCATGTATGCTGCTTGCCATGATGCTTCCGTTCCAGATCATCATGATTCCCCAGTATATCATTTTTAACAAAATGGGCTGGGTGGGAAGCTATCTTCCCATCATTGTACCTCAGTTTTTTGGACAGGGCTTTTTCATTTTCTTAAATGTACAGTTTATAAAGGGAATCCCCATTGATTTAGATGAAGCTGCCAGAATGGATGGATGTACCATATACTCCATTTTCATAAGGATCATCCTTCCTCTTATTAAACCGTCTCTGGTGACTAGCGCCATTTTCTCCTTTATGTGGAGATGGGATGATTTTATGACGGCTCTGCTTTTCTTAAGCGATCCAATGAAATACCCGGTCAGCTATGCATTAAAGATGTTTTCCGACCCAACAGCCGGCTCAGACTGGGGCGCGATGTTTGCAATGGCAACTTTTTCCCTGATTCCTATTTTTCTGATTTTCCTGACCATGCAGAAATATCTGGTGGAAGGAATTGCCTCCACAGGAATCAAGGGTTAATACAGATTTTTGGCAGGAAAACCGCTTAGTGGTTTTCCTGCTTATTTTAATGGTGATAAATTAGGAAGTAAATACGGAAGAAGAAAATCGAACAGAAGAAGAACCAGCAGAGGAAGGCCCAGCAGGGGAAAACCTAGCAGGAAAAGACCCAGCAGAGGAAGTCCCATCTGAGGAAGACTCAACAGAGGAAGTCCCAACAGAGGAAGACTAACAGAGGAAGGCCCTGCAGAGGAAGGTCCTGCAGAGGAAGGTCCTGCAGAAGAAAGCCCTGCAGAGGAAAGTTCGTTAGAGAAGTATTCGGAAGAAAATCTGACATAAAAACCCTTGGCTGAGAATCGGAGCCGGATGGTGACCAGGAACTAAATGAAAAGGTATCATTTGAGAAAATTTTGACCGGGAGAGCAGACCGTGGATCTTCGGAAGGTAACGCTGCACAGGATTCTTCCCAGGAAGAAAATGGTTAGGTCATAGAAAAAACAATTGGCACCATCTGCCGGAATATGGGCAGGAGAAAACGGCTGCCGAATAGGAATCCGTTGGTTTCATAAAGTAATCTTGCTTTACACTTCAAAATATGGAGGAAGCCGACAGGAGGGGGGATCCTGTCGGCTGAGTATGAAAAAATGTATATGAAAGGTCTCTCTGGCCTGTTTACAGGTATTAATATACGGTGGAAATGTGTTGAGAATTTGTTGGAAATGTGAAGAAATTGTGAAAGGAGAGATTAAAATAAAAATGGAGCACCGCAGGATTGGGGAAATACGGCACTCCAAAGAAGAGTTATATAAATTATAGCGCAAATAATCGATTAAGTAAAGGGAAATAAGTAAATTTTTATGGATTATCCGTTTATATTTCGTAAATACATCATAAATTGCAATATAAAATATAAATACACACATTACTCCACTATTGCCATTTTATTCCCTGGATTGTGGCAGATTCTTCTGCTCATATTGGAACCTCTTTTGCATAAAATATATCATATGCTTCATTTGAAACAGGCAGGAGGCCGCAATATGGAAAAAATACTGGATAATCGGTATTATGATCTTATCATAAGTAATGCCATGGTGCCATCTTATAATACTGGTGATAATATTACCACGCTGAATGATATGAATTCCTTACTGCATATACCAAAGGATCAGATGGAGCCCTGTGATCTTGGGATAAATCCCTATCATTTCTTTCCGGCTCTATATACCCTGGAGTCATCGGTCAGCATTGAGAAATCCGGTATAGGATCTGTTCAGAGGACTCCTGGCCTTGGCCTGATTGGGAGAGGGGTAATTGTTGGCATTGTGGATACTGGTATTGATTACCGCCATCCTGCTTTTAAGTATAATGACAGAACAACCAGAATCCTGTCTATATGGGATCAGACCCAGGTGGGAAGCACACCTCCAAGAGGGTTTACTTTCGGTGCAGAATATACCAAAGAACTGATTAATTTTGCATTAATTTCTGAAAACCCTCTTGCGATTGTTCCCACAGTTGATACCATACGTCACGGAACTGCCATTGCAAGCATTATTGCCGGAAGGCCTAATGATGATTATAACTTCAGCGGTGTTGTTCCTGAAGCGGACCTTTTGGTAGTAAAACTTAAAACGGCTAAGGATAATTTAAAGAAACTGTTCTTTGTTCCGGATAATGCTTTGTGCTATCAGGAATCAGACATCATCCTTGGAATCCGGTATTTGGTTACTACTGCTCAAAGGCTGAACCGGCCTCTAGTCATATGCATTGCCCTTGGAAGCAGTCAGGGAGGGCATGACGGGCGAGGTGCCTCCACCGCTTATCTGGATTATCTGGTACAGCTTCCAAGAATCGGTGTGACCATTGCTGCCGGAAATGAAGGCAATAACGGAAGACATTTTTTTAACAACACTCAGACCGCCCCTTACATAGATACCTTCCAGTTAAACGTAGGAATCAATGATAAGGGATTTTCCATGGAAATCTGGCCTTACATGCCTTCCAGGCTTTTTATAGAGATCACCGCTCCAACCTGGGAGTCCTCACAGATTATTTATCCTTCCTTTTCAGATTGCAAAAAAATTGTATTTCAATCCTTGGACAGCATTGTCTGGGTGAACAATATTATTTTTGAAGAGGAAACCGGAGATCAGCTGATTCTGGTGCGTTTTCAAAATGTAGTTGCCGGAATCTGGAGTATCAGGGTAGGCAGCACTGAAAATGAAGGTTTTTCCTATCATGCCTGGCTGCCCTCCGGTAATCTCATATCAAATGAGACCTTTTTCTTAAACTCCAATCCTGATACAACCATAACCGCCCAGGGAGATGCCATACATCCCCTGACAGTTACGGCCTATAATCAGCTGAATGGAAATATATTGAGTGAATCAAGCAGAGGATATACCAGACTGGGGCTTGTAAAACCTGATTTGGGTGCTCCAGGCTACCAGCTTCCCTGTGCACTTCCTGACTTTCGATATGGAAATGCGACCGGTACCGGAGCTGCGGCTGCCCATGCGGCTGGGGTCGCAGCCATGAGTATGGAATGGGCCTACAATAAGGGAAACTATACTTCCGTTACCGGATATCAGGTCAACCGCTTGTTAATTCGCGGGGCAAGACGGGACCCTGAGAATATTTATCCCAACAATATATGGGGATACGGACAGCTGGATGTGGCAAATATGTTCAGGCAGCTGACATCAATTTAAGATCAAAACCTTTAGGCTGGATCGAGTTTTCTCCGGCGGCCTGGAGGTTTTTTTGGTAGGAACGTTTGAGGAAAAAAGCATCAATTAAATCAGGCGGTTCTACCTGATGGAAGGGGTTAAGGATAGTTTCTAAATTGGGAAAGGGGTCTGGGATTTTCCCGGGCCCTTATCATATGACGCATAGATCAAAAATGGCGGGTTTTCAAAAACCCAGCCCGCCTATTTCCGATTTCTTAATTCTTTTCTGATCCTGGGTTCAATCCCTCTGCGTTCCATTTCGGCCATGATGTTTTCAAATTCTCCGGGAGGGGCAGAAGGGGGGATTACATCCCTGCTGGCGGCCTCTAACCGGTTGAATTCTTCCTCCAAGGTTTTTTCAAGTTTTTTATTCCAGTGTCTCATATGATCACCTCCCAGAAAATTATATAACAGTTGTAAAGCACCTTTTATATAATGTTCCGGACATATAACTGAAATTCTGTTTTTTTGACTCTAATTGTTCTCCATTCCAGTCAATCGGATATTCTCAATCCCCGATTCTGCTTGATGAGGTTAAATACTGGTAAGCTGCATGAACATATTGTTCACATTCACCTGGCCGTATCCCCATACGTTATTTGGATAGGTGTATGAGCTTGCGCGCATTGCCCCCCTCATCATCAGGCGGCTGACATCGACTCCATTCATTGTTTTGTAATGTTCCTTGACAATGGCCCACTCAAAGGCCATGGAAATGATGCCGGCCACGTGGGCTGCAGCAGCCCCTGTTCCAGTAATAGAGCCATACCTATTTCCAGGAACCGCACAGGTAAGCTGATAACCAGGAGCGGCAATATCCGGTTTAATAAGGCCAACTCTTGTATAACCTCTGCTTGATTCACCAAGAATTGAGTTGTTCATCTGATTATAGGCAGTCACAGTCAGCTGGCGCCTGCCGTTTCCGGGTGAAGTGATGGTGGTATCCGGAGAGGAATTAAGAAAAAAGGTCTGGTTGGATATGAGACCATTTGAAGGGAGCCAGGCATGAAAGGACAAAGGTTCATTTTCAATGCTTCTGACCCGGATGCGCCAGACTCCGGGAGTGGTGTTTTGAAAACGAACCAGGATCATCTGGTCTCCGGTTTCCTCTTCAAAAAGATAATTGTTGACATAAATGGTAGTAGGGGTGAATACAAAGTTAAATACTCTGCAATCGCCGAGGGAAGGATATACCTGCTGGGTGGATTCCCTGTTTGGTGAGGAAATATCAATGGAAAGCCGTCCAAGGGAACTTGACCAGATTTCCATAGCAAACATTTTATCTTTTTCCCCTATTCTTAATTCAAAATCATTGTAATAAGGCTCTAATTGGGTAGAATTAAAATAATGTCTTTGACTGTTTCCCTCGTTACCGGCAGAGACGGATATGCCGATACTGGGCTGCAGTGCCAGGTCATTTAAGTAACCGCTTAGAGCGCCTCTCCCGTCATGACCTCCCAGGCTGCTTCCTACGGCGAAGCAGGTGACCACAGGACGGTTATACTTTTCTGATATGGTAAGGGAATAACGGAAGCCAAGAATAAGATCCGATTCCTGGAAGCATAAAGCATCATCAGGTATAAAATAAAATTTTTTTAGATTTTCTTTTGCTTCCTTAAGCTTTACGATCACCAGATCAGATTGAGGGACTATACCACTAAAGGATTCCAGTAAGTTGGGAGTGCCGGCAATAACGCTTGCAATAGACGTTCCGTGCCCGTTTGTATCTGTAGATGGTACAACAGATAGGGGATCATCAGAATTTAATGCGGTATTGATTGTCTCCTGGCTGTATTCCGTACCAAAGGTAAAAGTCTCAGGAGGGGTTCCTTCCTGTTGGGTCTGGTCCCATATGGAGAGAATACGTGTCGAGCCGTCACTGTTGCGGAAGGCAGGATGCTGGTATTCAACACCCGTATCAATGACTACAATGATTACGCCCTTTCCAAACAGGGCTAAGGCAGGATTCCGCTGAACCGTTCCTACGCCGGACTGTTCAAGGCTGACCGTAGATGTGAGCGTAAATATTCCGGGAAAGGTGTGGACTGGATATTTTACCATATCACAAAGAGTTACGTCGGCAGCCGGGATATGCAGTAAGGAATGCCGGTTGTTCAGATAGGTAATGTTATCATCGCTGGTGGCTGAAGTAATTGGATTTGTAATAATTAAATCAAAATAATTGTTATCCAAAATTTTTTTCACAGTTAAGTCTCCTTGCCGTTGCTGACAGTAGTGGCTGTCTAAAATAGGGATGTCCCGGCAGCACTGCCGGGCCGATATGCATGTTAAATAATATGGCAGAAGATGAAAAAATATGAGAAATGGATCGACCGGAAGGCTATACCGCCTTCATTCCGGCAGTCTGTGCTCGCTTATTATCATTGACTCTCCCGATGCACCTATCACTTCAACTGAAATTGTGTTTATTACAGCTTTAAATGTTTCATTGCATTTAGAAGCATCTAAATAGGCCATTTCCAGTTTTTCTAAGGAGTCTAAATTTCCAAGAGTTAAATGAGGAGTATAAGGGTATCCTTTTTTATACTCCTTTAATAGACCGGAATAGAGTAGTTCATGGATTTCATGAATATGTTCCTTTCCTTCTATAATATTTAAAAACAAATAATTCCCTAATTCACCAGGCTGCTTTGTAACTCCATTCAGAGTAATTTCAAAAGGTTTGATATTCATAAGCTTATCGCTTAAGTGCTTGTTCAATCTATCATTACTCATATTGCTTTGAAAGGGAAAAACTAAAGTAATATGCGGTTTAACAAGAGCAGATAATGGATCGTATTGTTTCCTATAGAAATGAATCACATCCATGTTATGAAATTCTGGAAATATCATGATTGTTCTGGTATCCAAATTGCCTCTCCTTTCTAAATTAACTTTGATTGCTTCATTTTTTCTTTTGCCTGCCGTCCGTAACCGCAATTTTGAAAGATAATCTTGATAGTTATGGAGATGTGAGATAATATACTACTTAGTATGGAGTGAGGAAGGAAAGCATTATGGAGGATAAAAAATGGCTTGAATGGGCGGTTGAATTGCAGGCAATCGCACAGGCCGGACTACATTATACGAAGGATTGCTTTGACCAGGAACGATTTGAAAGGATCCGGGAGATTTCGGCTGAAATAATCAGCAGACAATCAGAAATGCCTGTCGAAAAGGTCAAAGATTTATTTTGCGGTGAAACAGGATACCAAACCCCCAAGATCGATACCAGGGCCGCCATTTTTAAGAACAACAGGATTCTTCTGGTTAAAGAAGCCGATGGGAGATGGTCACTGCCTGGAGGCTGGGTCGATGTAGATTTATCAGTAAAAGAAAATATAATAAAAGAAGTCAGGGAAGAAGCAGGCCTTGATGTCGAGGTTGAAAAGGTTATTGCCGTGCAGGACAGAGAAAAACATAATCTTCCAATCTATGCCTACAAAATTTGTAAAATTTTTATACAGTGTTCCGTTATTGGAGGTTCATTTAAAGCAAATAATGAAACCACGGACAGCCGTTATTTCTCATTGGAAGAATTGCCGCCACTTGCAACGGAAAAGAGCAATGCAGAACAGATAAAAATGTGTTTTCAGGCTTTTTCTGAGCAAGCCTGGAAAACAATCCTGGATTAGATCTCCGATTGATTAATGTCAGCATTTTTTATTGAAGTGATATATTTGATCATATTTTCATCGTCTTGCACGAAGTAGGTGTAACCCAAATGGCCGGAAACTTGCAGTGCAAGAAAACGAAACAGATCGCAGGCTGAGAAAACAGCATTCCAAAGATTTTCAGGACTGCCGTCAGAGTAGGTCTTCAAATATTTATCATACAGCTCTGAAGGCAGGTATTTTTTATAATATTTCCCCCACATTCCCGTTGAAACAGAAAATCCATGATTCATGCCGATGTACCATTCCACCATTATATCAAGCTGAATGTGTACAATCTCCATATACATTCTCATCGCATATGGAATCTGATTTCTTTTAATTCCTTTTGCAACGTTGTTTAAACACCACCAAAACTCATTGCAGCATCCGTCATACATTTGTTTCGTGGGAATTTTAATCCAGTAGCCAGTATCACTTGCCTGAGGTATTTGAGGCAAGATATGATCCTTGTCCAGCAAAGGCACTGTAAGGCTGTCGGAAAGATAATTCTCAATGGCCTTTTCTTTGGTCATAATATGCAGATCAATTCGATTCCCGTCTTTATATAAGATGAGCCAGCCATATGATTTGGTAAAGTCGCAGTCTTTGCCCCAGCCAAAGTCATTAGAATCCGGTTCCTGCATGACGGCAACTTCTCCAAAGACCTTTATCCACGTTTTATCCGACAAAAATGATTGTGTCTCAGAAACCACAAAAACAATGTCATAATCCTGATAAATATCCTTTTCAATAAGGGGATTTGCTCGGGAACCATTCATGTATGCTGCTCTGATGCGTTCATCAGCTTGTGCAACTCTCAAAATCAATTCAAACATTTCCTTTTCACTGCGCATGGCAACTTACCTCGTTTGATATAAATGATAGAAACCTTTGTATGCTTATTCTACCATGGCACCTTACGAAAGTAAATAATACGGCCGGTGCAGGGGAGGTCAGCAGGAAACTGTTGAATATAGAAGAGAAATTAAGGCATCAAGATTTACTTATCCTGATGCCTTTTTATTTTACTGCATGAAATGGGCTGTATCCATCTTCCCTATTATAACTAATAAAGTGTAGGTACCGGAACGCATGCTACTTCATCAATCAAATCCGGATCAAAACCAAAGAAAGTCCAGCTTCTTCCTGTCCAGCGGTATCCTAACACTGCACCGTACTGTAAACTAATTGGATAATACCAAAACTCATCACCTAACTGTGGCCATACATACGTATATTTGAACATGCAATCAATCATATATGAATTTCTTGGTTTTCTGGGTGGTACTCTTGGAGGAGGAGAAGTAGGTGCTCCATAAGGAGGGGGATAATTTGTCATTATATTACTCCAATTATTTTACTATAAATTAGAATATGAAGAAGGATAAAATTTGTTCTATCATTCAGACATATTTTACCATGTTTTTTACATTAGTCCCGATCCCCAATACTCCCATATGTTTTTCTACAGATTGTAATACTGCTCAAACCGTTTTAATTATTTAGTAAATTAAAAGGCAGGTCTGGAATTCCAGATACCCGCCCTTTATTGAATTATATCATTTCTAACTTCTTTATGTGTGAAATCGTGTTGCATTTATGGGTATATGAGTGCCTTATAAAGTAAAAAACTTTCAAGCCTGATATGCAAAAACCCTAGTGTTTGCAAGAAATTCTTGTAAACACTAGGGTTTTCGATCAATGCGGGTAACAGGACTTGAACCTGCACGGTCTCCCACCAGAACCTAAATCTGGCGCGTCTGCCAATTCCGCCATACCCGCTGACGACAACATAGATGATACCATTTGAGTGACAAATTGTCAAGAAAAAGGAGACATTTTCCCATGGGAAATATCAAATAAAAGCTCCTGCAAAAATTCCATTAGATATCCAAGAGCGTTCCACTCTCATAATAAATAGAACAGTAATATAGAAATCACGTTGATAGGAGTCAAAATCATGGAGTATGATTGCGACGCGTACCAATTCATTGTCAGTAACTTATTTATATAGGAAGAACAGTAATGGTGCTTGAGAAAATACTTTTTATTATAAGGGCCGATATAAAGGTATGAAGGTTCTTATAGGATTCCTCTTATAGCTATAAGTTTGCGTCAACGAGCTTAGATGTTTATCGGATACTCAAAGAACTTTCATTATTGCTAAGACTGTGGAAAAATTTAAGAGGGATAATGTAGGCGCAATCTCTTGAATTTTTGATAGTCAATTCAAGATGGCTGTTATAAGAGATCCACTCAAAATAACAGATTAAAGGTGCAGGTAATGCTGAAGGTGATTTATATAATAGGTAATAAGAAAATTCAAAGACAAATATACAGGCATTAAATCTATGTAATATAGAAGGGAAACAATGGTCAGTACGATAGAATATAATATGCCGATTTTACCATTCAATGTTCTGGAATATTAATTTGAAAAAAATACAAAATAATTGTTGACTTTTGTCAGATGCTTTGGTATGATATAACTCGCCGCTGAAAACGGCGGCAAAAACTTCTTCTAAAACACATCGATGAGCGATGAAAAAGTTTTGAAGAAAAATAAAAAAAGGTTGACAAAAACAACCCGTTATGATATCCTATAAAAGTTGCTGCTGAGACAGCGACACGAAATAAAGCACTTTGAAAACAGAAGATTGAACAGTATGTAAAACCCTGAAAATTCTAATAAAACAAGTCATGTTTGATGGCTTTGAATGAGAAAATTTCAGAACGAATACAAGCAATTGTATACGAACCAAACAACAAGTAAAACGGGAAATAAATTAGCTAGTTAGTTGATTTTGACCCCGGATTGAACACCATTTAATTTGAGAGTTCGATCCTGGCTCAGGATGAACGCTGGCGGCGTGCTTAACACATGCAAGTCGAGCGAAGCGATTTAAATGAAGTTTTCGGACGGATTTTGAATTGACTTAGCGGCGGACGGGTGAGTAACGCGTGGGTAACCTGCCTCATACAGGGGGATAACAGTCGGAAACGACTGCTAATACCGCATAAGCACACAGTGCCGCATGGTACGGTGTGAAAAACTCCGGTGGTATGAGATGGACCCGCGTCTGATTAGGTAGTTGGTGAGGTAACGGCCCACCAAGCCGACGATCAGTAGCCGACCTGAGAGGGTGACCGGCCACATTGGGACTGAGACACGGCCCAAACTCCTACGGGAGGCAGCAGTGGGGAATATTGGACAATGGGGGAAACCCTGATCCAGCGACGCCGCGTGAGTGAAGAAGTATTTCGGTATGTAAAGCTCTATCAGCAGGGAAGAAAATGACGGTACCTGACTAAGAAGCCCCGGCTAACTACGTGCCAGCAGCCGCGGTAATACGTAGGGGGCAAGCGTTATCCGGATTTACTGGGTGTAAAGGGAGCGTAGACGGCACTGCAAGTCTGGAGTGAAAGCCCGGGGCTCAACCCCGGGACTGCTTTGGAAACTGTGGTGCTAGAGTGCAGGAGAGGTAAGTGGAATTCCTAGTGTAGCGGTGAAATGCGTAGATATTAGGAGGAACACCAGTGGCGAAGGCGGCTTACTGGACTGTAACTGACGTTGAGGCTCGAAAGCGTGGGGAGCAAACAGGATTAGATACCCTGGTAGTCCACGCCGTAAACGATGAATACTAGGTGTTGGGGAGCAAAGCTCTTCGGTGCCGCCGCTAACGCAATAAGTATTCCACCTGGGGAGTACGTTCGCAAGAATGAAACTCAAAGGAATTGACGGGGACCCGCACAAGCGGTGGAGCATGTGGTTTAATTCGAAGCAACGCGAAGAACCTTACCAAGTCTTGACATCGGAATGACCGGGATGTAACGATCCCTTCCCTTCGGGGCATTCCAGACAGGTGGTGCATGGTTGTCGTCAGCTCGTGTCGTGAGATGTTGGGTTAAGTCCCGCAACGAGCGCAACCCTTATCCTTAGTAGCCAGCAAGTCAAGTTGGGCACTCTGGGGAGACTGCCAGGGATAACCTGGAGGAAGGTGGGGATGACGTCAAATCATCATGCCCCTTATGATTTGGGCTACACACGTGCTACAATGGCGTAAACAAAGGGAAGCAAAGGAGCGATCTGGAGCAAACCCCAAAAATAACGTCTCAGTTCGGATTGTAGTCTGCAACTCGACTACATGAAGCTGGAATCGCTAGTAATCGCGGATCAGAATGCCGCGGTGAATACGTTCCCGGGTCTTGTACACACCGCCCGTCACACCATGGGAGTTGGTAACGCCCGAAGTCAGTGACCCAACCGTAAGGAGGGAGCTGCCGAAGGCGGGACTGATAACTGGGGTGAAGTCGTAACAAGGTAGCCGTATCGGAAGGTGCGGCTGGATCACCTCCTTTCTAAGGAAGAAGAAGTAAGGGTTTTATATACTGTTGAGTCTTAAGTTTTCAAAGAAATAAAAAAGAATATGGAAACACCAAGAAGACAAAAGATTTCTGGTGCCGATGCGCTTAGGGGAGACACCCGTTCCCATCCCGAACACGATGGTTAAGACTTAAGCGGCCGATGGTACTATGCTGGAGACGGCATGGGAGAGCAGGTGGGTGCCAGATTACTTTATGGGGGTGTAGCTCAGTTGGGAGAGCACCTGCCTTGCAAGCAGGGGGTCAAGAGTTCGAATCTCTCCATCTCCATTTGGTGTAATTACGAAGTTTATTATAATTAATAGCACTTCAGATTGCATCACGCATGTACCTTGAAAACCACATATTGAAATATATCTAGATTAGTTTTTATATGTTAAAGTATAAAGACGACATCAAGACATCCGAGGTGTTACATCGAACGATGTAACCAAACAAAACTCGTTAAAGTAACCGTAACGTACGGTGAAATAACAAACCTAAGACCAGAGATACAACGCTATGTATCTTAGATAAGTAGCCCGCACCCGCAGGTGAACATCGAATTGGTTAAGCTAATAAGAGCGCAGGGTGGATGCCTTGGCACTAAGAGCCGATGAAAGACGTGATAAGCTGCGAAAAGCTTCGGGGAGGAGCAAATATCCTTTGATCCGGAGATATCTGAATGGGGAAACCCAGCTGAGCAAACCTCAGTTGTCGTATGGTGAATACATAGCCATACGTCGGGAACCCGGGGAACTGAAACATCTAAGTACCCGGAGGAAAAGAAAGAAAACTCGATTTCCAAAGTAGCGGCGAGCGAAATGGAAGGAGCCTAAACCAGTATGCGTGCATACTGGGGTTATGGACTGCAATAAGTGAGACGATTTGTTACCAGAACGGTCCTGGAAAGACCGGCCATAGAAAGTGAAAGCCTTGTATGGGAAAGCAATAGTCAGCGAGCAGGATCCAAAGTACCACGAGACACGAGAAACCTTGTGGGAATTCGGGGGGACCACCCCCCAAGGCTAAATACTACTTAGTGACCGATAGCGCATAGTACTGTGAAGGAAAGGTGAAAAGGACCCCGGGAGGGGAGTGAAAGAGAACCTGAAACCCTGTGTTTACAAGCTGTGGAACCACGTTAAAGGTGGAACCGCGTACTTTTTGTAGAACGGTCCGGCGAGTTACCGTTACTGGCAAGGTTAAGCACTTAAGGTGTGGAGCCGAAGGGAAACCAAGTCTTAATAGGGCATAGAGTCAGTAAAGGTAGACCCGAAACCGGGTGATCTACCCATGTCCAGGTTGAAGTTTCCGTAAAAGGAAATGGAGGACCGAACGCACATCCGTTGAAAAGGGTGGCGATGAGGTGTGGGTAGGGGAGAAATTCCAATCGAACCCGGAGATAGCTGGTTCTCCTCGAAATAGCTTTAGGGCTAGCCTCGTATTAGTCTGCCGGAGGTAGAGCACTGAATTTCCTAGGGGGCGTCAAAGCTTACCAAAGAATATCAAACTCCGAATGCCGGCCAGATGATGTACGGGAGTCAGACTGCACGAGATAAGTTGGGTAGTCAAAAGGGAAAGAGCCCAGACCACCAGCTAAGGTCCCAAAGTGCGTGTTAAGTGGAAAAGGATGTGGGATTTCACAGACAACTAGGATGTTGGCTTAGAAGCAGCCACACATTCAAAGAGTGCGTAATAGCTCACTAGTCGAGAGGTCCTGCGCCGAAAATGTCCGGGGCTAAAACACGACACCGAAGCTGTGGAATGTATATTTATATACATTGGTAGAGGAGCATTCTTAACGCACAGAAGCATTACCGTAAGGAGATGTGGAGTGTTAAGAAGAGAGAATGCCGGAATGAGTAGCGAGATGGAGGTGAGAATCCTCCAGGCCGAATATCTAAGGTTTCCAGAGTAAAGCTGATCTGCTCTGGGTAAGTCGGGGCCTAAGGCGAGGTCGAAAGACGTAGTCGATGGACAACAGGTTGAAATTCCTGTACCGCATATTATCAGAACTGTGGGGACACAGAACCGAAGAAGAACCCGGGAATGAAAAGACCGGGGCAAGCACTGGACTGGCTGGAATGGCAAATCCACCCAGCAACAGGAAGGTGTGACGCGTACCGAACATAAGTAGGGAAGTCTTCGTAGGGGCTGTCAAGAAAAGCCGCTATTGTGTAATATGTGCCCGTACCGTAAACCGACACAGGTGGATGAGGAGAGAATCCTAAGGCCGGCGGGAGAAGCATTGTTAAGGAACTCGGCAAAATGACCCCGTAACTTCGGGATAAGGGGTGCCTGGGAAACCAGGCCGCAGAGAATAGGCTCAAGCAACTGTTTAGCAAAAACACAGGTCTATGCAAAACCGAAAGGTGAGGTATATGGGCTGACGCCTGCCCGGTGCTGGAAGGTTACGAGGAGGGGTTAGCGGCAACGCGAAGCTCTGAATTTAAGCCCCAGTAAACGGCGGCCGTAACTATAACGGTCCTAAGGTAGCGAAATTCCTTGTCGGGTAAGTTCCGACCCGCACGAAAGGCGTAATGATTTGAGCGCTGTCTCAACAATGCACCCGGTGAAATTGAAGTACCAGTGAAGATGCTGGTTACCTGCGCCAGGACGGAAAGACCCCATGGAGCTTTACTCCAGCTTGATACTGGGATTCGGTACTGCATGTACAGGATAGGTGGGAGGCTAAGAAGATAGGACGCCAGTCTTATCAGAGCCGATGTTGGGATACCACCCTTGCGGTATTGGATTTCTAACCTGCAGCCATGACCTGGCTGGGGGACAATGTCAGGCGGGGAGTTTGACTGGGGCGGTCGCCTCCGAAAGGGTATCGGAGGCGCTCAAAGGTTCCCTCAGAATGGACGGAAACCATTCGAAGAGTGCAAAGGCATAAGGGAGCTTGACTGCGACACCGACGGGTGGAGCAGGTAGGAAACTAGGACTTAGTGATCCGGTGGTATAAAGTGGGATTGCCATCGCTCAACGGATAAAAGCTACCCTGGGGATAACAGGCTTATCACTCCCAAGAGTTCACATCGACGGAGTGGTTTGGCACCTCGATGTCGGCTCATCGCATCCTGGGGCTGTAGTAGGTCCCAAGGGTTGGGCTGTTCGCCCATTAAAGCGGTACGCGAGCTGGGTTCAGAACGTCGTGAGACAGTTCGGTCCCTATCCGGCGTGGGCGTAGGATATTTGAGAGGAGCTGTCCTTAGTACGAGAGGACCGGGATGGACTGACCTCTGGTGTATCTGTTGGCTATCAAAGCCATGGCAGAGTAGCCAAGTCGGGAAGGGATAAACGCTGAAGGCATCTAAGCGTGAAGCCCCCCTCAAGATGAGATATCCCATCGCAAGAGTAAGACCCCTTGAAGACGACGAGGTAGATAGGGCAGAGGTGGAAGCATGGCAACATGTGCAGCTGACTGTCACTAATAGGTCGAGGGCTTAACCAGGTTGGTTTAGGTAAGAGGAAAGAACGGATGAAGATAGATATGTAGCAATGTGTGGTTTTGAGGGTATATGTCTCAAGAGGAAAGTTAATAAGAGATATGCGCGAGTGGCTCAGTTGGTGGAGTACGACCTTGCCAAGGTCGGGGTCGCGGGTTCGAGTCCCGTCTCGCGCTTTTTTTATTTGCAGCGGAAGCCTTAATTTACTAAGGCCTTCGCTATTTTTTCGTATTTACAACTTGAAGACAGCTGAAGACAGTTTACAAATCAATTGCTATGAGGTCATAAGTTTATTTCTCTATGATTATACTATTTGTAGCTTAGTGTAATGATAGCAGTAATAGAAAGAAGGTTAAATTTATGGTAGGTAAAATCATCAATCGAATAAAATGTTTGGTAACAAACAAAGAGTTTATAAGTAGATTTATAGTTTCCACAATTTACTCGTTAATTGCTACAATCGCAATTTGGTTTATTTTTAATCGTTTACCTGACGAATATAGAAACTTGAATTAATCCTAACATGAATACCGGCAATCATATGAACTGGTGGATATGAAATTGTGGATATTAACTAGTGGACAAGCTGTAGAAACATGTCAGACAATGTGTGCGTCTCTATATTTTAAATAGATTTGGCGGCAGTAATATTCGACTCCATCTTCACACGTACAATTTAAAGGATCAGAAACGGATTTCCAGTTATGGAGATCTGTTTTTTTATGGGGAAATAATTGAATTTGGGATGCTTCTTTTTTAAAGTACTTATGTTATACTGAAGGAAGATTACTAAAAAACAGCAGAAAGGAATCAAACGCGCATGGATATAAATGACTTGATCGGCTTGGACTTCAGGGGCTGTGTGCTCATACAGGAAGGTAATGAAATGGTTTTTCAGAAGTCATTTGGGTATGCGGATTTACCTAATAAGGTTCCAAATGAAAACGATACAAAATTTGCGACGGCATCTGCAGGTAAGGTTTTTGTTGCTGTTGGAATATTGCAGCTAATAGAACGAGGGTTGCTCAAGTTTAATGATGAAATAGGAAATATTTTCAATTTTGACTTAAAGGCTATTGATGGTACAATAACCATAGAGGAATTACTATCTCATACTTCTGGAATACCGGATTACTTTGATGAAGGGGTAATGAGTGGCTATGAGGAACTGTGGACCGATTTTCCTAACTATAAGATACGCTCAAATAAGGACCTGCTGCCACTTTTTATTGATAAGCCAATGATGTATACACGTGGAAGCATGTTTCAATATAATAATACCGGCTTTGTCGTGCTGGCTATGATAATTGAAGAATTAACAGGATCAGCGTTTGATGAATATCTGAAAGAAAATGTATTTGCTCCTTGTGGTATGGTTAGTACCGGGTATTATGAATTGGACAGACTGCCTGCAAAATGTGCGGTAAATTATATTTACAATGAAAAAGATAATGATTACCGTACCAATATTTTCAGTGTGGACGCAAAAGGCACAGGTGCAGGCGGCGCCTATACAACAGTAAATGATATAAGCCTATTTTGGGAACATTTGATGTCCGGCCAATTGCTTTCGCCAGAGATGACAGCGGCTATGATGACAAATCATAGCGGAGAAGCGCAATGCTATGGCTACGGCATTTGGTTAGAAAAGCAGGATAACGGTTACGGTTACAGACCATATTTTCAAGGCTGTGATCCAGGTGTCAGCTTTATTTCCAGCTATGATGCAGATAAAAAGACGATGATCGTTTTGGTAAGTAATTACGGTGATAACGTCTGGGAACCTTTAAAAAAGATAACTAATCATTTAACAAAATAAATACTGTACGCAATACTTTTTTTGCAATTTGGCTTAAGTATGAATAAGTAGAGCCGAAATGTGGTATACAGGTATTTAAGAATGTGGTAAAATGCAGTTATATTAACAGGAGATTTAAAGCCCATTTGACAGCCTTGTAGATATCTTGCTATACAGAAACTATGATGGGTAGAAGAGGATTACTCAGAAATTACTCAGCAGAAGATAAGGAGGAGCATATGTTGGATAAGGTGATTACAATTAGCCGGGAGTTTGGAAGCGGCGGACGAGAGTTGGGCATGAAACTGGCTGAAAGGCTGGGAGTTCCATTCTATGATAAGGACCTGATTTCTTTATCTGCAGAAGTAAGTGATCTGGAGGAGGAAGCATTTCTGCATTACGACGAGCATCTTCCCGTCCATCAGGAATCCGTAGAACAGCTCCATTATACTCCCTTCTCTACAATTTATGAGATTTCCATGTCAGATCAAGTTTTTCTGGCCCAGTCTTGTGTGATACGAAAGCTGGCAGAAGAGGGACCATGTATCATCGTTGGACGATGTGCGGACAGGGTGCTTGAAAGCAGCATCAATCTGTTTATTTATGCCAAAATGGAAGAGCGGATTAAACGGATGAATTCTCTTGAAACAGGCGTCAGCCCTGAATTGATGGAAGAACGAATCCGGGAGATAGATAAAAAGAGAAGAGATTATTACCAGTATTATACCGGATGCGAATGGGGCAAGGCACAGAATTACCACCTTTGTCTGGAAAGCAGTTTGGTAGGGGTAGAAGGCTGCTTAAATTCTACACTGGCTTATTTGCAGGGTTTACTTTAAATAAATGGAATTTATAATAGGAAAATTTTGGATGGAAATGTAAGAATATTGTAAATGATAGTTTCCAAAATGGATGGTATAATGTAACAAAAAAGGAGAGTTAAGAATGATGAAATGGTTAGGAAAAGGATATAGGTGTCTGATCTCAGCCGTTCTGGTCATCGTTTTGGCGGTATCTTCCCAAGTTACTGGGTACGCAGAGCCGGTGTCCGGTCCCGGTGCCAATATTACCTCCGGCAATACCGGTACGACCAATAACGTGACCATATATGTGAGCAAGAGAACAAAGACGCTTACATTAAAGCAGAATGGTGTATTGATTGCAGAATACCCGGTTTCCATGGGCGCGGCCTCAGCGGAAGGAAATAAAAAAGTAGAGGGTGACATGAGAACACCCAGCGGGGAGTTCTATGTATGTACCAGAAATGATAAGAGCATAGCATATCTGGCATTGGGACTTTCCTATCCGGGTATTAAAGATGCGGAAAGAGGATATGCAGACGGCATTATCACCGAGGCTCAAAGAGATGAAATAATAAAGGCCAATTTGGCAGGGCAGCAGCCACCATGGGATACTCCTCTGGGAGGAGCTATTGAGATTCATGGCTGCAGGGTTCCTGACGGAACCACTCACGGCTGCGTTGCAGTGGACAACAGCGATATGGATGTATTATGGAGTTACTGTAATTTAGGCGTACCGGTTACGATTGGACCATAAAAGGAATTTCCCCAAATATGCGGTTTTAGGCCGTTTTTGGGGATTTTTTTAATGCCTATCCTTGTATTATAACTGCTGTTGTACTATAATAGATGAAATTATGATAAAATATGGAAGATAGAGGAAATGAAACTCAGGCCGCCTAAAAGGTGGAGAAAGGCGGAATTTTGAGGAAACGGCTATGAAAAAGAAAGCGATATGGACGGCAGTGACCATTCTTTTTATCCTGTTCTTATTTTCAAATTCCATGAAGCCGTCGGATATCTCATCGGCTGACAGCGGATGGGTGCTTCGGGTGGCACAGGAATCACTTGGATCCGTGGGAATCAGCACAAGGTGGCTGACAGAGCACATAATCCGTAAAACGGGACATTTCACAGAATATACCTTATTGGGAATTTTGCTGTACGGTTGTATAAGTTCCTTTGACTTTCCGGCGGAGAGAAGATATTTTCTACGATTAACAGCTGGGTTTATGGTACCGTTTGTGGATGAGACCATTCAGCTTGGGGTAAGGGGCCGTTCCGGTCAGATATCAGATGTGTGGCTGGATTGCGCAGGAGTGGCTTTTGGAATATTAATTGCTGCCTTGCTGTACAGATATAGAAGAAGAGGTCGAAAACAATATGATAAAAAATTATCGAATGTTCCTGGAATACGACGGAAGCCGTTATGATGGCTGGCAAAAACAGGGAAATACGGATCAGACCATACAGGGGAAGATCGAACATGTTTTAGAACGTATGCTGGGACAGGCAGTGGAAGTACATGGTTCGGGACGAACGGATGCAGGCGTTCATGCATTGGCCCAGGTAGCTAATTTTCATGGGAATACAGGAATGAGTTCAGAGGAGATCAGGGAATATTTAAACCAGTATCTTCCAGAGGACATTCGGATAAAAACCGTGGAGTGCGTGGCAGAGCGATTCCACAGCCGCCTTCATGCCCAGGAAAAAACCTATTTATACCGGATCGATATGGGCGAAAAAAAGCAGGTTTTTGAAAGAAAGTATATCTATGGTCTATTTAAGGAGCTTGATATAAAGGCTATGGAACGGGCTTCGACCTTTCTTATAGGTGAACACGATTTTAAAAGCTTTTGTTCCAACCGGAAAATGAAGAAATCTACAGTCAGGGTTTTAAAACGGATTGAATTTGAACAGCAGGGGAGCCGTCTTCTGATACGATTTACGGGAAACGGCTTTTTATATAATATGGTCAGGATCTTAACGGGTACGCTGATCGAAGTGGGATTGGGACAGCGTAAAGCGGAAGAGATGAAGGAAATCCTGAATGCAAAGGATCGGAATGAGGCAGGCTATACGGCGCCGCCGGAAGGACTGTTTCTTGAACAGGTATGTTATAAAGAGTAAAGGCCTGAAAAAGGAGTACTATGACAGAGTTTTTGGTTAGGAGATTTGTTAAGGACTATAAAAAGACAGAGGATACTCAGGTACGGACCCGGTATGGGCTTATGGCGAGTATCGTAGGCATCTGCTGCAATGTAATTTTGTTCAGCGCAAAACTGTTGGTTGGAATGCTGGTGAACAGTATCTCTGTTATGGCAGATGCTTTTAATAACCTTTCTGACGCTGCTTCTTCTATCATTGGCTTTATAGGGGTAAAGATGGCCGGAAAACCAGCCGATGAAGACCATCCCTTTGGACACGGAAGAATGGAGTACATTGCTGCTTTTATCGTAGCCTTTTTGGTCATTCAGGTAGGCTTTTCCTTTTTAAAAACATCCATTGGGAAAATTATTCAGCCCGAAGAGATGACGTTTAAGGCTGTGTCTGTTGTAATTCTATTGCTATCTGTTTGCGTTAAGCTCTGGATGGCGTTTTTTAACAATACTCTGGGGAAAAGAATCCAGTCCACGGTCATGAAAGCTACGGCGGCAGATTCCCTTGGAGATGTGATTACCACTTCTGCCACGATCGTATCAATCCTTGTTTATGGCATATGGGGACTTAATATTGACGGAATCATAGGGATTGCGGTTTCTGTCATTGTCATGTGGGCAGGTGTTAAAATTGCCAAGGATACCCTTACTCCTCTAATCGGAGAGCCGATTGATCCCAAGTTATATGTTGAGATTACAGAATTTGTAGAAAGCTACGATGGAATTATAGGGAGTCATGATTTGATTGTACACAACTACGGTCCTTCCAGAAGCATGGCTTCCATTCATGCAGAGGTGCCTAATGATGTTGACATAGAAGTGTCCCACGAAATCATTGATACCATTGAGAGGGAAGCAGTAAGAAAATTTGGGATATTTCTGGTAATCCATATGGACCCGGTAGAGACAAAAGATTCCAGGGTTTTGGAATTTGGGAACATGGTGAATAATGTGCTGCAGGAGATAGATTCGAGGATTTCTTTCCACGATTTTCGTATGGTAGAGGGAAAAAGCCAGATCAATCTGATCTTTGATCTGGTGATGCCCCGGGAATATGATAGGAAAAAGAAGGATTGGCTGAAGGAAGAAGTCACGAAAAAGGTAACTGAAATAGATAAGCGGTGCTGTCTGATCATAACTGCGGAAAGCGGTTTTGGGGTGGAAAAATAAGGTAATAAAAATTTTCCATATTATGCAATAAGATGACAGTATTTCGCATTAACATAGTAGAAAGGAAATCGGATCCATGTTATTTATGGGATTGATGAGCCTTGGCGGGCCTGAGGATTATGGCCGTTTGAGCGACGAAGAGCTTCTTAAAAAAGTTGCGGTTGGGGACCGGGAGGCCTTTCGGCAGCTATATCAGAATACGGACCGGACGATATACAGCTTTATCCTGTCTATTGTAAGGCACCCCCAGGATGCGGAGGAGATCATGCAGGAGGTATATCTTAAGATATGGACTTCTGCGTCAGGCTATAAATCCCAGGGGAAGCCCTTGGCATGGATGTTTACCATTGCCCGGAATCTGTGCTATATGAAATTCCGTGAGCAAAAGCATGATTCGGATGTGACACTGGAGGATTTAACCGGAGCGGAAACAGGAGAAGTCTGCCCTGAGATTGAGATGGCAGCTGATAAGATGGTTCTTCTTGCCGCTCTTCAAATTCTTAAGGAAGAGGAACGGGAGATCGTTCTCCTTCATACCTCGGGAGGTATGAAGCACAGGGAGATCGCCGCCAGCCTTAAGATTCCTTTGGCTACAGCTCTTTCCAGATATAACCGTGCAATGAAAAAACTGGAAAATTATTTGAGAGAGGAGTAGGCTTTAAGATGGCTGAATTAAATCGCAGACAATTGAATAGACAACAGATTGAAGCCTGCTTAAAATCTGCGGCCGGGGATTTGACTCCTAATGTTTTGGAACGAATTGACTTGAGTACGCCTCAGATAAAGGCAGAGGAGGAAAAACGTTCCGTTTTCTTCCTGAGGCAGAGGGTCATTGCAACCTTGGTGGCTGCATGCTTTTGCATGATCGCTTTGGCCGGAGGAACATATACTTATCAGAATGGGAAAGTAGATTCTGTAATTGGAATAGATGTAAATCCAAGCGTGGAATTATCTGTGAATAAAAAGAATAAAGTCCTGGAAGCAAAGGCCCTTAATGAGGATGGGGAAAGCATCATGCAGGACATGGATCTAAAGGGAGTGGATTTGAACACAGCGGTCAACGCCGTGATCGGTTCCATGGTGACCCACGGCTATTTAAGTGAGCTGGATAATGCGATCCTGGTTACTGTGTCCAATGACAGCATCAGCAAGGCGCAGGGCCTGCGCTATGCGGTGGTCAATGACATCCGGAATACGCTGGAGGAAAAACAGCTGAAGGCGGTGGTCTATGACCAGCAGGTCATGGAAGAGGATGAAGTAAAACAGCTGGCAGAGGAATATAAGATTTCATATGGAAAAGCTTATTTTTTGAGGGAGCTGATTTTGCAAAACAATTCTCTTTCCATGGAAGATATGAAGGCGTTGGCGCCTCTTACCATGGAGGAGATTGCAAAAGTAATAACGGAACGCTCTTATGCAGTGAGCGGTAAGACTGATGCGGGGGAAGAGACGATCCCGGCGCAAACAACTCAGGTTGCCACAGCAACCGTGCCTGAAACCATAGCAGAGAGTTCTGCGGCTGAGGAATCAAGTACTGCAGCCTCTTCATCAGAAACGACAAGCCAGGCACCGACACAGGCGACCCAGACCCAGCCAACCGCCACAGAAGCGACTACAGTGGGAGAGACCACCTCAGAAGCGGATGTCGTAACGACGGAAAATGTTAAAATCGACTATGTGGATTACGACAACGGCGTTGTGAAGGTTTATTTTAAAACCAAAGTGAAATGGAAAAATCCTACGGTTTCAGTAAAAGACGGAGATGGAAAAACCTATTCTGCCAAGGTAGGAGATACGGATTCTTATTCCTGTGAGATTCATGTGACAGGTCTGGAGGGAGGTACGGAATATACCTTCACCCTGGGCGGTATTTCTCCTAAGATAGGAAAGCAGACAACCGTAAAGGGGATCTTTGAGACTCCTGTGATCGGAGATGGGAATGCAGATCCGGATACAGCAGAAGAAGAGAGCGAAGAGACGAAACAAACAGAGCAGACGGACCCTGCTAAGGAAAGCAGCCCGCCTGAGACGACAAAGAATGCGACGGAAACCGGGAAAAACGGTTCCCAGGAAGAGCCTCATACAACAAAAAATCAGGAAGAGCCTGCAACATCAGGACGCTCTTCCTGATGATTTGTTTTTGGAAATAAAGTGTAAAAAAGTACTTGACCAGAATGAAAAGCTATAGTATAATACATTCGTTGCACTCATGGGCTATCGCCAAATGGTAAGGCAACGGACTCTGACTCCGTCATTTTCAAGGTTCGAATCCTTGTAGCCCAGTGATAAGAAAAACCAGTAAATGTAAGATTTACTGGTTTTTTTGTATGTATATTTAACCTCATTAAGCAGGGGGCGGATTGGGAATATCCGATTGTTATTAATTCAACCCTTCGACCAGTGAGATCAGAGCCAATGATTGTCCGTAGGCCATGGGGCGAATGGTAATGTTTTTATAATGATCTTCATGATAGCCCATCCCGGTTCCTGCGGATACATTTAACACGGTTCCGTCTTCTCCTATGTTTTTGCATACCGCTTTAACGGCCCTGTCTGCACAGTCATGATATGATTCATCGAGAATCCCCATTTTTATTCCTTTTAAAATACCGCCGGCGATTGCTCCTGAGCCGGATACTTCTTCGTAACTTGAAGGATCAGTGAGAACGGTATGCCATAAACCAGAAGGGGTCTGTAAACCTATCAGAGCATTCACCTGGGCTTTAAAGGTATCTGTCAGGTAAGTGAGAAGCCCCGGATCAAGAGTTCCTTCGTAGGACTCAATATATTCCAGAATTCCATAGGTAAACCAGGAGTTGCCCCTGCACCAGAAAACTCCTCCGAAATTATTATTTAACGGAAAACTCCAGCCGTGATAAAATAATCCGGTATGTTTGTCGTATAAGTATTTGATATGTAATAATACCTGATGAAGAGCCTCGCCTATCCACTCCTGATTCTGGAAACGATGGCCCATTTTATTTAAAAACAAAACTGCCATGAATAACGTATCAATCCACATTTCCCCATCATTTAACAGGACTCCGTCGCGGTCTCCGATGGCAGTTACCACATGCTGGAAACCGCCTTCTTTTGTTTTTGGAAGTCCGGTCATCAGCCAGTGGGCGTGCTCCAGGCACAGCTTCTCATATTCCGGGTTCTTAAGATCATCAAGCAGTTCGGCTAAAACCAGGTAAGGGGCAGTTGTATTAATATTTTTGCTGGGCAGTCCTTTCTTTAAATTGTTCTCAAACCAACTGTCAAAGAATTCTAAGTAACGGTTATCTCCGTAAAATCTCTGTAGCTTTAAAAGACCATAAAGACCTACGCCCTGAGGCCAGTCCCATTCTTCGATACCAAAGTCCCTGGCAATGATGCCGCGGCTTGCTTCTTCCTTTCCGACAGAGCGGTCATTTTCATAGTCAGCTCCTCCCAAGTTCATTAGCTTGTCCATCACAAGATGGATTTTTGGCAGTAATTCTTTGTTTGTCATGTCATTCTCCTCCGTTTAACTTTTTTGCATATGCGCTTGGTGTCAACCCCGTATTTTTTTTGAAAATTTGGCTGAAATACTGGGGGTTATTTCCACATCCTACCTGCTGAGCGATCCATTGAATTTGTTCGGTATGACCTTCTGCTAATAATTGCTTGGCTTTCTGGATGCGCAGGATGGTGATGTAGTTTGAGAATTTTTGTTTTGTTTCCTTGCTGAACCGTTTGCTTACATAATCCACATTCATAAACAGATAATTCTCTGCGATGGATTTCAAAGTAAGATTGGGATTGTCCAGATGTTCCTCTACATATTGCATGACCTTTTCAATAAAAGGGCTGTAGCGCTGGGAATGGGTGGACGGCTCTTTTAAGGCCTCGTTAAGCTTTTCACAAAGTAAGGAGCGGATGCTGCCAACCTCAGTCTGCTGGTTTAAATCCATCAGATACTCCGTGGTGTCAACGGATGACAGGTAGTTGCTTTCTGTGGCAAATTTAATCAGTATCCGTGAACCTGCCTGCTTTAAAAAGTCGGGATTGCCGATGTCGTTTAAAATTGCAGTAAGTTCTTCCAGGTGTGATTTCAGTTCCGAGCCGTTTGCTTCTATTAAAAGTGTGGTCAGCTCTTCTATTTCGGAGATCAGGTTTTTATAATTACAGGTGGGGACTGGCTGCAGTCCATTCATGAAATAGATGATTCCGTAACGCTTGATCTTTGCAATCAAGGTTTCTAAAAGCCTTCCCAGGCTGGAAAAGGTATAACGTTTATAGTCTAATTCCACTGACTGCGCCTTTGGATTTAAGCTTCGCATAAATGAATCGAACGTATCATAGGAGACCTGATATCCTTCAAAAAACAGTATCAGGGAGTTTTTCACATATATGCTGTAGAGTTCTATACCAGGTGCATGTTCGGCCATGTAATCGTAAATACGGCTTAAAACAGAGATAAAATAATCTTCTTCCAGATAGTGTAGAAAACACATTTCATAACCCGTATTATAAAAATCCATAAATCCGGAATAGGCATTCCAGGAAGATTCTGCCGGTTCAGGCAGAAAAATCTGTTCGTTGATAATATTTGCCAGAATGCTGTGGTGGAGATTGGCGGTCAGAGCCTTCTGGCGTTCTTTCAAATCCTGAAATGCCTGACGGTGATAGTATTCCTGGATCACATCCCGCATGCTTTCCATGATTTGTGCCTCGTTGCAGGGTTTAAGAAGATAATGATGGACCCGGTATTTCATCGCCTGCTTTGCATATTCAAATTCTCCAAAACCAGAAAGCAGGATGAACTGGATATCCATATCGGTTTGAGATATGCGTTCGATCAACTCCAAACCTGACAGGCCAGGCATCCGTATGTCAGTCATAACGATATTAGGCGATTCATCGAGGATCATATTATAAGCCTCAATACCGTCGCGGCAGGTTCCTATAAGTTCGATACCCAGGCTGTTCCAGTCAATAAGAGAAGAAATAGATTCCCGGATCATTCGTTCATCATCGGCAATTATTAATTTAAGCATTAACGTTCTCCTTTCGTATCAGAAATGACTAAAGGATGAGGATTAAGTGGAAAGGACAAACGGGCGACGGCATGGTCATCCTCATTATAGAGAGTTAGACCATAGTTCTCTCCGTAAGTAA
Source organism: Lacrimispora sphenoides JCM 1415 (assembly GCF_900105615.1). NCBI lineage: Bacteria > Bacillati > Bacillota > Clostridia > Lachnospirales > Lachnospiraceae > Lacrimispora > Lacrimispora sphenoides. The sequence goes on from NZ_LT630003.1 coordinate 5,208,833, forward strand.
GTTCCATTCGCTCCAGAATATTTAAAAGACCAATTCCAAAACCATGGGGTTCGATTTTGTGAGTTTTAAGTTTCTTTATGAGGTCATCCTCAAAGAAGGAACTGTTATTTTTAACAGAAACGAAGAGGGAAGAACCGTCTGTTTCAGCTACGATTTGAATTCGGCATTCTTCCGTATTTTCCTCCAATCCATAACGGATGGCATTTTCCACCAGTGGCTGGAGCGTCATCTTAAGTACATAACATCCGAAGAGATTCTTGGGAGCGGATATCTCATATTCCAGCCGGTCTTCATAGCGGTATTTTTGGATTGTCATATAACATTGTACAAGCTCCAGTTCCCGGCTTAAAGGAACTTCTTTGTGCTTTTGATCCAGTGTAATACGAAGGAGTGTACCCAGGGATTCTGTCATGGAAGAAATATCTTTTGCCCCAACTGACTTTGCCCTCCAGTTAATGGATTCCAGGGTGTTATATAAAAAATGCGGATTCATTTGAGTTTCCAGGGCTTTTAGCTGTGCTTCCTTTATAAGAATTTTGTTTAAGTAGTTGGTCCGGATCAATTGGTTTACTTTATCAACCATTTGGTCGAAGCGGGTGTGAAGAATACCTAATTCATCAGCACGTTTGCTGTAATCGTAGGAAATCTGCGGTGTTTCATTTTCTCCGGCTGCAAAGCGTTCCATTTTTAAAAGCAGATTATCAAAATGCCTTGTAATGGAGTCGATCAAGGCAGAGGAGAGCAAAATGGCCAGTCCTATGGAGACTGTAATGATTGCCAGGCATATTTTTAGGCTGGTACGGAGTGAATCCGCAATGCTGTCATATGGAATCAGACAAACATAATCCCAGTCAAATTCCGGTATGATTCCTTTTACATAAAAGAAGCTGTTACCATCCGGATTCACAAGACCATATCTGGAATGAAAGAAATTATCAAAAAGTGACAGTTCCCCGGCTTTTAAACTGGAGGAATTATAGATTAAATCCTCCTGACCGTAAAGAATATAACGGGTATCATCATAAAAATGGCTGGTTTTTGTGGCAGCTTTAATCATACCGTCAATATTTAAGCTGACAACAAGCGTTCCTAAGGAATCCAGACTTAAATATTCCGAGCGGCGCAGATTCTTGACCATAAACAGGCCGTACTCATCGCTGTAATCGGTAATCCAGAGAGTGAGTCCCTTCGCGTTCTCTGCTCTTGCAACAAGATCCTGAATAACGGATTCCGGCAGGGTATTTCCCGATGTGATATGGGTATGAATGGAATAGCGATCCTGATAAAGACTCATATAGTTGATATTGTTTTTCCGGAAGGTAAAATAATATTCATTTAAAGTTCCGTAAAGAGCTTTGTATGCAATGGAACGGTCCTGAACGCTGGAAGAATCCTTTAAAGTCCCGAGTCCGCTTTGAACATTGGTATCAGCAAGGAACATATCAGCCATAGTAGAAATATTGTCCAGCTGGTTACTTAACTCTTTGGCAGTATAGGATAAGGATGAGGCCACAGATTGATAAAGCACCTTTTGATGGGCCTTGGATACCAGATGTATACTGAACAGAGAAACGAAAGCCAAAAGGATGATGCAAAGAAATACAATGGAATGAATCTTCTTTTTTAAAGAGAGATTTCTAATAAACTGCTTCATAAAGGACCGCCTTTCGCGTACTGAACTAATGACAGCTAAATTATATATAAAACATTCCCGCAAAACAACCAATTAAGTAAAAGAACTATTCAAATTATACAGACAACACGGTTTTTTCAACTTGGAACCCGGTTTTACTCATTTACTGGAAGAATGGTGGGAAGTATAATGAAAACGCTTGATAGAGCAAAAGTAGATGAATGGAGGAAGGTTTCATGAAGAAAAGAATTGCGTTACTAATGGCGGCAGCTATGGCAGCAGCTTCACTTACCGGATGCGGAGGCGGTGCCACATCTACAACTGCAGACACTACGGAAGGTTCTGCTGCAGCAGAGTCTACCGCAGCAGGTGCAGGGAATGGTGGCGGAGATGTAAAGCTGACTATGAGTTGGTGGGGAAATCAGGTCAGAAATGAGAAAACTCAGGCTGCCTTAGACTTATATGCAGAGCAGAACCCGGGGACAGTGATAGAAGGGCAGTTTTCCGAGTGGTCTGATTATTGGAACAAACTGGCCACATCTGCAGCAGGGCAGGCAATCCCGGATCTTGTGCAGATGGATTATTCGTTCGTTGACCAATATGTGAAGAACGGATTGTTGGTAGATCTAAAGCCATATATTGAAGATGGCACCCTGGATGTCTCCAATATTTCCGAAAACACCATGGCCAGCGGTGAGGTGGGAGATGGAATCTATGCAATCTGCGCAGGAATTAATGCGCCTTCTCTTCTGTATAATAAAACACTGCTGGAAGAAAACGGGATTGAAATTAAGGATTATATGACTACGGATGAATTTATTAATTTGTGCCGCCAGGTTTACGAAAAGACAGGGTATAAAACAAACATTGCTTATTATAATGCGGGAGCCTATCTGGATTACTTTATGAGAGGCAATGATATTGTTCTCTATGGGGACAAAAAGATGGGCGGAACTGCGGAAGATTACATTCCATTTTTCCAGATGTATGAGACGGGAATTAAAGAAGGATGGTTTATTGATCCAGGCGTATTTGCTGAGCTTTCCATCGGTTCCGTTGAACAGGAGCCTCTGGTTTACGGCTCCGGTCCTGAAACCATGTCCTGGTGTGCTTTTTATAACTCAAATCAGCTGACTGCTATTCAAAAAGCAGCTCCTGATGGTATGGAAATCGGTATTACCACCTGGCCGTCAGCAGATCCGAAGAAATCCGGTTATTTAAAGTCTGGCATGTTTTTCTCTGTAGGCGCTCAAACAAAGAATCCGGAAGAAGCAGTTAAGGTTCTTAACTTCTTAACAAATTCCAGCGAGGCAAACGACATTTTGCAGGGAGAAAGAGGTGTTCCGGCTTCCGGCGTAATTGCAGGGGAACTGGCACCGAAGATGAGTGATGTGGATCAGGAGGTAATCCGTTATATCAATGATGTTGTAACCCCGAACTGTTCCCCTATCAATCCACCGCAGCCAGACGGCGCAAGTGAGGTTTCCAATCTGTTAAATCAGGTTCAGGAACAGTTATGCTACGGTGCTTATGATGCAGCTACAGCAGCAGAAGAATTCTTTAACGGGTCTAATAACATTATGAACAAAAAATAAATAGAAGCAGTACAGGGGCAGAGATTGCTCTGCCCCTGATTTAACATCATCAAGTAGCGATGCGGATTGCGAATATCCGATTGACTAAGAACACAAGTTATCCCTGAATGGAGGACGTCTATGAAAGATAACAAAGGGGCAAGCCTCAGACATTTCCTGAACAAAGAAAGTACAGCGGGAGTGATATTCAGTCTTCCTTTCATCATCGGCTTCCTGCTGTTTATGGTGGTGCCTATGGGAATATCCTTTTACTACTCTTTGTGTGATTATAACATTTTGTCGCCGCCTGTTTTTGCAGGACTTAAAAACTACATAAAGATGTTTACCGATGATAAAGTATTTTTCCAGACCATAGGAGTCACGTTTTATTTCGCCTTAGTATCTGTTCCTCTGCGTTTGATCTTTGCACTTATGGTGGCAATGCTTTTGCTTAATACAACAAAGGCAACCGGCTTTTACCGGGCGGCTTACTATCTTCCATCCATCATTGGAGGTTCAGTGGCTGTCGCTATTCTCTGGAAGAGAATGTTTGCAACTGACGGTGTGGTCAACCACCTTTTGGGTATTATGGGGATTCAGACCAGCTTTGCATGGCTTGGAAATAAGAACACGGCTATCTGGACCCTTATTATCCTGGCAGTCTGGCAGTTTGGTTCTTCTATGCTGATTTTTTTATCATCCTTAAAGCAGATTCCTGTAACGCTTTATGAGGCTGCCAGAGTAGACGGCGCAAATAAATTTTCCCAGTTTTTCAAGATCACTCTGCCTCTTTTAACACCTACTATTTTCTTTAATCTGGTGATGCAGATGATCAACGGTTTCCTGGCATTTACCCAGTGCTTCATTATTACGCAGGGCAAACCGCTTAACTCCACTTTGTTCTATACGGTTTATATGTACCAGCAGTCCTTCGAGTTCTATAATACTGGATACGGGGCAGCCTTAGCCTGGGTAATGCTTGGGATTATTGGCCTCATTACAATGATTCTGTTCGCAACGAAGAAATTCTGGGTTTATACGGAAGGAGTGTGAGACAGATGAAGACTAAAAGAAAAATAGGCAAAATTTTTTACCATGTAATCGTCTGTGGTCTGGGGCTTGTGATGATCTATCCTCTGGTGTGGATGGTTATGAGCTCTTTTAAGGAAACCAGTACCATCTTTCAGACAGCAGGTCAGCTGATTCCGGAAAAATTTGTATTTTCCAATTATATCAATGGTTGGAAAGGCTTTGCAAAGATTACGTTTGCAACTTTTTTTAAGAATTCCCTGTTTATAGCCGTTGCAGCAACCTTTGGAACTGTCTTTTCCTCGGCTTTGGTAGCCTATGGCCTGGCAAGATGCAGATTTTTTGGCAGAAGAGCTCTGTTTGTAGCTATGCTGCTTTCTATGATGCTTCCGGCTCAGGTACTGATGATCCCTCAGTATTTATGGTATCAGAAATTAGGGTGGGTAGGAAGCTATAAGCCGTTAATTCTTCCTTATTGTTTTGCGATTCAGGGATTCTTTGTTTACATGATGATCAATTTTATAGATGGAATCCCTCGTGAGCTTGACGAGGCAGCTAAGATTGACGGTTGCTCTTATTATGGCATATTTTCAAGGATCATTATGCCGCTTATATCCCCGGCGCTGATTACGGCCAGCATTTTTTCATTTATGTGGAGATGGGATGATTTTCTTTCCGCCCTGCTTTATATCAATGAGTCTGCCAAATATCCGGTCAGCCTTGCCTTAAAGTTGTTTTGCGATCCGGGATCCTCTTCCGATTACGGCGCGATGTTCGCAATGGCAACCTTATCAATCCTGCCTGCAGTCATTATCTTTATCTGCCTTCAGAAATACCTGGTGGAAGGCATCAGTACTTCCGGTTTAAAAGGGTAAGATAAAGTTTTGTCTTAAGTTGAAATTGGAAAATGGAAAGGAGAATGAAGATGGTCATTGAAAGTTATCCAAGGCCTGATTTTAAAAGGGAAGATTGGACAGATCTGAATGGAGAATGGGATTTTTCTTTTGATGAACCGGTATTTGACCGGAAAATTCAGGTTCCGTTCTGCTATCAGTCTGAAATGAGCGGAATCTGTGATACGAGAGTCCATCATATTGTGTGGTATCGGAAAGAGTTCGTTGTGGAAAAGGGCAGATTAAGTGGAAAAAGCCTGCTTTTAAAGTTTGGAGCCGTGGATTATGAAGCTGAGGTTTATATCAATCAAACCTATGCAGGCGGGCACAGAGGAGGCCATACTCCCTTTGAGGCAGATATTACCGGACTGGTTTCCGAAGGAAAGAATATCATAACGGTTAAAGTCATGGATTACAGTGACGCGGATAAACCGAGAGGAAAGCAGACCTGGACAGGTGAAAATTTTGCCTGCTGGTATACTCCTACAACTGGGATATGGCAGAGCGTGTGGCTGGAATATGCGGGAAAACCCTATATTAAACGAATAAAGGCAACTCCGGATCTGGAATGTAATGAAGCATTATGCGAAATCTTTATTTCCACCATGGAGCGTATGACTGCGGAAGCTTCCTTTCATAGCCTTCCTGCAGAAGGCGGTATGGAAATGGATCTGGGCAGTTTGAAAATAGCCTGTGAAAACGGCTATGGAAAAGGAATTCTGGCTTTGCCGGACTTGGATCTGCGCCGGGATCAACTGACATGGACGCCGGAAAAACCCAATTTAATTGAGATGGAAGTAAATCTTCAAAATGATAAGGTAACCAGTTATTTTGGACTCCGGTCTGTCTGCGTTTCAAATGGAAGGATTCTGCTAAACGGAGAGGTGTTATATCAAAGGCTGGTTCTCGATCAGGGCTACTGGAGTCAAAGCCTTCTCACGCCTCCCAATGAGGAAGCCATCCGGAATGATATCCTGCTTTCAAAGAAAATGGGGTTTAATGGGGCCAGAAAACATCAGAAAATCGAAGATCCAAGATATTACTACTGGGCCGATAAACTGGGATTTCTTGTATGGGGAGAGATGCCAAGCTGCTATATGTATACAGACAATACTGTGGAAAGCACTTCCAGAGAGCTTGCTGAATTTATTGAACGGGATTATAACCATCCATCCATTATTACATGGGTGACAGCGAATGAAAGCTGGGGAATGAGAAACATAAAAACGGATAAAAGTCAGCAGAGCTTTTCTAATATGCTGTTCTATCAGGCCAAAGCTCTGGATAAAACCAGACCGGTCAGCGGAAACGATGGCTGGGAACAGACCGAGCACACCGATATTCTTGCCTTACATGATTATGAACTGATGCCGGAAACCGAAGGGAAATATGATTGTCTGGAAGATATCCTTAATAGCCATGCGGAACGCCGCTTTGTTCTGGCGGATGGGCAGACGTACCGGGGGCAGCCTGTCCTGATGACAGAGTATGGCGGCATCGCTTTTTCTGCAGAAGAGAAAGGCTGGGGGTATTACAATAAGGTGGGAAGCGAAGGGGAATTTTTAAAACGTCTGGAACCAATCACGGATTTCCTGATTAAAAGCAGAAAATTTTCCGGTTTCTGTTATACGCAGCTTACGGATGTCATGCAGGAGACTAACGGTCTGCTGAGGGAAGACAGAACGCCTAAGCTTCCTCTGGAAAAACTGGAAAAGATCTTTGGAAAGAAAATTTACGAATAAAAAATCTTCTGCCGCCCGGACAATCTCTGATGAGGAGTATATGATTGAACCCGGGTGGTAACGAAGTTTTTTAAAATGAGTTAAAAAAGGCTTGACTAATGTAGAAAAATCTTGTATAATTCCTCTTGTTGTATTGATGGGCTATCGCCAAATGGTAAGGCAACGGACTCTGACTCCGTCATTTTCAAGGTTCGAATCCTTGTAGCCCAGTCTGAAAAACGGAACCCTATAAGGTTCCGTTTTTTGTATTACCGGTTGTTAAGTTATTGTTAAAGCTTTCCTATTTGATAGAATTTCTCGGGATACCGGGGCAGGGTTCTTTCTGGTTTATCTGGACAAGAGCATGAAAATGCTTTATAATGTTATATAATTTTGATGAGAGGTGTGTAATGTATACATTTGGCAGCAGGGTCCGCTACAGTGAGACAGATGAATGCGGTAGACTGACTTTAACAGGCATTATGAATTATCTCCAGGATTGTTCTACGTTTCAGTCTGAGGATATTGGTCTTGGGATTTCTTACTTAACTGACCGTCATAAGGCCTGGTGGCTTTCCTCCTGGCAGATCGTGGTGGACCGTTATCCCGTTCTGGGTGAGGAGATTGTGGTAGGTACCTGGCCTTATGATTTTAAGGGATTTTACGGATACCGGAATTTCACCATATGTGATCAGGCCGGAGAGTACCTTGTAAGGGCTAATTCCGTATGGTTCTTATTTGATACGGAAAAGGGGCGTCCAGTTAAAATTGAACCGGAAGACCTCCGGGGATATGGAAACGGCAATGAAGAGCGGCTTTCTATGGATTATGCTTCCCGTAAGATCCAATTGCCGGAGGAATATGAAGACACAGAGCCGGTTACCATTGGAAAACATCATATTGACACGAACCATCATGTCAATAACGCTCAATATGTGGAGATTGCCAGAGAGGTGCTTCCGGATGAAATGGAGGTTTCCGAACTGAGAGTGGAATATAAAAAAGCGGCAGTCTTTGGAGATGTAGTTTATCCCCGCATAAGCCGGACAGAGGAAGGGTATACGGTTTCCCTGTGTGATGAACGGGGAGCAGCTTACGCAGTCATCTGGCTGCGGGGAACAACAGAGAGGATGTAACATGATTGAATTAGGAAAGATGCAGACCCTGGTCGTACAGAGGGTCAAGGATTTCGGCGTTTATGTGGGTGAGGAAGAAAGAAGTGAGGTTTCCGTACTTCTTCCTAAAAAACAGGTGCCGGAGGGAGCCGGGCCTGGAGACAGGATTCCTGTATTTATCTATAAGGATTCGGAAGACCGGCTGATAGCCACTGTAGCATCACCGAAGCTTCAGGCAGGTGAGACGGCTGTGCTTCTAGTGAAAGAAGTTGGGAAAATCGGTGCATTTCTCGACATGGGGCTTGAAAAGGATCTGCTTCTTCCTTTTAAAGAACAGACCCATAAGGTAAAGCAGGGAGAGAAGGTGCTGGTGGCCCTTTACATTGATAAAAGCAAACGTCTGGCGGCTACTATGAGGGTATATACCTATATGAGCAATCAGTCCCCTTATAAGAAGGATGATCAGGTGACCGGAATTATTTATGAAATCAATGAAAACCTGGGAGCCTTTGTAGCAGTCGATTATAAGTATTATGGCCTGATTCCCCGGAAAGAAGTTTTTGAAAATTACCGGGAAGGTGATGAAGTAACGGCACGGGTAACGAAGGTAAGAGAAGACGGAAAGCTGGATCTAAGTCCCAGACAGAAGGCTTATATCCAGATGGATACGGATTCCGGCAAGGTTCTTGAGATCATAGAAACACAGTTTGACGGAAGTCTGCCGTTTACAGATAAAGCGGATCCGGAGATCATCAAGCGGGAATTTTCTATGAGTAAGAATGCGTTTAAACGGGCAATCGGACATCTCCTGAAAGAAGGAAAAGTCAGAATAACAGATAGTAAAATTGAGAGAATCAGATAACGGGTAAAAGGATAACAGGAGGATTATTTTGGACTCGATAGACTATTATAATAAGTATGCGGCAAAGGAATTTGAAGAAACAGTGAACCAGGATATGTCAGGAATTATGAAGGAATTTCTGGATCTTCTGAAAGAAGGTGATACGATTCTGGACTTAGGCTGCGGATCAGGCAGGGACAGCCTGTCTTTCTATGAACTGGGATACGATGTGACACCGCTTGATGCATCGGAAGAGATGTGTAAGCTGGCAGAAATCCATACCGGTCTGGAAGTGCTTCAGATGACATTTGAACAAATAGATTTTGATAATGTATTTGATGGAATCTGGGCCTGCGCATCCTTACTTCACACTCCAAAGAAGGAACTTTCTGACATTCTTACAAAGATAGCAAGGGCCTTAAATGATAAGGGAATCCTTTATATGTCTTTTAAACTGGGAGACTTTGAGGGATTCAGAGGAAAACGGTATTTCTGCGACTTGACGGCGGATTCCATGACTGAACTCTTAAGAGATAATGGACGGTTTGAAATCGTAAAGCTTTGGGAAACAGAGGATGTACGTTCTGGTCATTCTGACGTAAAATGGCTGAACGTTCTTGTGAGAAAGCAATAATACAACTTATCAGAAAACGTTTTTTGGATTTCTGATAAAAGGCAGTGCTTTTTACTGCCGTCCATCCGATTATGAAAACATCCTTATGTTTTCATAATACAACGTATAAGATTTACAAGACGGTGCCAAAATTATTGGCGCCGTCTTGTGATTTCTGACTAAAACAGGGCGAAAATACTCCCTGGCTATCGAATATAAACAGAAATATTGGAGCGTTTCTCTTGATATTTTGACGTTTCAATCACTTTTAAAACCCGTTATACAAATTAGCCAAAAGCCATAATTGTATTTTGGTAAATAACAATATGGTAAAAGAAAAATAATTCATGTATGATTGTTTCAGAACAAGGGCCGCAGCAATGAGAGCTGTCGGTTCAGATCAGAGCATAAACACTTTATTTTAGGAGGATTAGTAAGATGGCTAGTTTATCACTGAAAAACATCGTCAAGAAATATCCTAACGGATTTGAAGCAGTTAAGGACTTTAATCTGGATATTGCTGATAAGGAGTTTGTAATTTTCGTAGGACCATCTGGATGCGGTAAATCCACAACTCTTCGTATGATTGCAGGTCTGGAAGACATTTCTTCTGGTGAACTTTACATTGACGGAAAATTAATGAATGATGTAGAGCCAAAAGACAGAGATATCGCAATGGTATTCCAGAACTACGCTCTGTATCCTCATATGACAGTATTTGATAACATGGCGTTTGGCCTGAAACTGAGAAAAACTCCAAAGGATGAGATTGATAAGCTGGTTCATGAAGCTGCAAGAATCCTTGATCTTGAGCATTTATTAGACCGTAAACCAAAGGCTTTATCTGGTGGTCAGAGACAGCGTGTTGCCATGGGACGTGCTATCGTACGTAATCCAAAAGTCTTCTTAATGGATGAGCCGTTATCCAACCTTGATGCGAAGCTGAGAGGCCAGATGCGTATTGAGATTTCCAAGCTGCATCAGAGACTTCAGGCAACAATAATCTACGTAACTCATGACCAGACAGAGGCTATGACACTTGGTACCAGAATCGTAGTAATGAAGGACGGCGTTATCCAGCAGGTTGACTCTCCTCAGAACTTATACGATAAGCCAGGTAATAAATTCGTTGCAGGATTTATCGGAGCTCCTCAGATGAACTTAATCGATGCTACTGTAGCTAAGAGAGGAAGCGACGTTACTTTAACATTTGGCGGAAATACAATCGCTCTTCCAGAAGGAAAAGCGAAAAAATTAGAGGATGCCGGTTATATCGGAAAGACTGTAGCCCTAGGCATTCGTCCGGAAGATTTACATGATGAGGAAGCTTTCCTTACATCATCTCCGGAAAGTGTCATTGACGCTACCATTAGAGTTTATGAATTGTTAGGTGCTGAAGTTTACTTATACTTTGATGTGGAAGATGTAAACTTTACTGCAAGAGTAAATCCTCGTACAACTGCAAGACCAGGGGATACAATTAAGCTTGCTCTTGACTTAACAAAGATCCATGTATTCGATAAAGACACAGAAATCGTAGTTTTAAACTAAAATTTATGAAAATTTAAGCAAGCGGTTATTCTACCCGCTTGCTTTTTTTTTCTTTTTGCTTTAATATATAATAAGGTAAATTTACGAAAAAGGAGAATATGCCATGATTTCGAATCAAATACTTCAAACAACCATTGAAGGATTAAAAGGGATTACGAGAATTGATCTGTGTATTTGTGATACAGAAGGAAAGGTACTGGCAACCACATTTCCTGATGCGGAAGATTATGAAAGTTCAATCCTGGCGTTCGTGGATTCTCCGGCCGACAGCCAGGTAATCCAGGGATATCAGTTTTTTAAAGTGCTAGATGAGCACCAGTTAGAATACATTCTTCTCGCAAAGGGTGGAAGTGACGATGTTTATATGGTCGGCAAGCTGGCCGCTTTCCAGATTCAGAGCCTGCTTGTTGCGTATAAAGAAAGATTTGACAAGGATAATTTTATTAAGAACTTATTGCTTGACAATCTGCTTTTGGTGGATATCTACAACAGAGCAAAGAAGCTTCATATTGAAACAAACATCAAGAGAGTTGTATTTATTATTGAAACCCAGCATGAAAAAGATGTGAACGCACTGGAGACAGTTCGCAACTTATTTGCTGCAAAGACCAAAGACTTTGTTACTGCCGTTGATGAGAAGAATATCATTCTTGTTAAAGAAGTAAAAGAAGGCGAAACTTACGAGGATCTGGAAAAGACTGCCAACACTGTTCTGGACATGCTCAATACCGAGGCAATGACTCAGGTCCATATTGCATTTGGTACGATCGTAAGCGAAATTAAAGAGGTTTCCAGATCTTATAAGGAAGCCAAGATGGCCATGGATGTTGGCAAGATTTTCTACAGCAATAAAAATGTGGTTGCCTATAGTAAACTGGGAATCGGACGTCTGATCTATCAGCTTCCGCTGCCTTTATGCCGCATGTTCATCAAAGAGATTTTTGACGGTAAGTCACCGGATGATTTTGATGATGAAACATTGACAACTATTAATAAATTCTTTGAGAACAGCTTAAATGTGTCCGAGACATCCAGACAGCTGTATATTCACAGGAATACCCTTGTTTACCGGTTAGACAAGCTTCAGAAGAGTACCGGCCTGGATCTGCGTGTATTTGAAGACGCCATCACCTTTAAGATTGCCCTGATGGTAGTTAAATACATGAAATATATGGAGAATCAGGACTATTAACGCTGGCTATGAGCAGTGCGAAAGAGGCAGCTATACAGCTGTGTTGTGCTTGCACAAAAGCAGTAGTATAGCTGCCTCTTTTCATAGGACGAAACCTGTTAACCGAGATGGAGCAAAGCGCAATTGAGGTTTCACTGCGGGGTAGAGGGTCCCAATTTCGATTTTTCCCTACCCGCCCAAAAGCAAAAGTAATCAAAGCACAAAAATTAGAGGACTGAAATGATTGAACTATGGAATGTAAGCAAAACATATGAGGCCGGAAATAAGGCGCTGCGTAACGTCAGCATGACCATTGAGGACGGGGAATTCGTTTTTATCATTGGCCGCAGCGGTTCAGGCAAATCCACACTTTTAAAAATGCTGTTAAAAGAAGTGGAACCTACCTCCGGTAAAATAGTTGTGAATGATATGAATCTAAGCAAGATGCCCAGAGGTTTCATTCCCAAATACCGGCGGAAGCTTGGCATGGTTTTCCAGGATTTCCGTCTGTTAAAGGATCGGAATGTCTACGAAAATGTAGCCTTTGCGCAGCGGGTGATCGGTGCATCCACAAGAAACATAAGAGAGTCGGTTCCCGCCATGTTGAAGATGGTGGGACTTTCTTCAAAATACAAATTTTTTCCTCAGCAGTTATCCGGCGGTGAGCAGCAGCGTGTCGCTATTGCCAGGGCTTTAATTAACCGTCCTGAAATCCTGTTGGCAGACGAGCCTACCGGAAATCTGGATGGACACAACTCCATGGAGATCATGAAGCTATTAAATGAGGTTAATAAGCTGGGAACAACGGTAATCGTTGTCACCCATAGCCAGGAAATTGTAGACCGAATGAAAAAACGGGTGATTGTGATGGACCGTGGAACCATCATAAGCGACGAGAAAAAAGGCGGTTATACATATGAGAATTAGTACATTTTGGTATTGCCTGAAACAAGGTGTAAATAATATATGCAGGAACATTTTGTTTTCCCTGGCATCCATTGCAACGGTTTCCGCCTGCATCTTTTTGTTTTGCCTGTTTTTTTCTATTGTTATTAACGTGCAATATGTGATTAAGAATACGGAAAGCACGGTGGGAATCACGGTGTTTTTTGATGATGGGCTGGATTCGAATAAGATCAAGGAAATCGGCAATAAGATCAAAGCCAGAGATGACGTAAAGGAAGTGACATTCACATCGGCAGAGGAGGCATGGGCGGATGCGAAGCAGGAATACTTCGGTGATATGCAGGATCTTGCGGAAGGATTTGAGGAAGACAACCCGCTGGCCAATTCTGCTTCTTATACCATATTTTTAAACGACCTGGTGGATCAGGACCAGGTTGTTGACTGGTTAAAGAACATTGAAGGTGTCAGAAAGGTTAATTATTCAAAAACCGCAGCAGAGGGAATGAATAGCTTAAGCAAGGTGATCGGAGTTCTTTCCATGTTGATCATCGGCGTTTTGCTGGCAGTAGCCATATTCTTGATCAGCAATACCATATCAGTGGCAGCTGCTTTCCGGAAGAATGAAAATCAGATCATGAAATTAATCGGCGCCACCAATTATATGATCCGGGCACCCTTTGTGGTGGAAGGAATTATCATCGGACTGGTGGGAGCCTGCATTCCTCTGATATCGATTTACTTCCTGTACCGGTCCACGGTTGAATACGTGGTCACAAAGTTCAGCATCTTATCAGGGCTGTTTCAGTTCCTTCCGGTGGAAGCCATATTCCCTTATATGGCGGCAACGGCACTGGCACTTGGCGTTGGAATCGGTTTTTTTGTAAGCTTCTTTACCATCAGGAAGCATTTAAAAGTATAAGGGCTAATTTCCAACTTTTGAACGTGGAATATATTGGCAGCACTGCTGCATATGATAGAAAAATGCCGGAGAGTGATATCCGGCCAAGGAAAAAATTCTCAGCTTTCCAGTTACGGAAAACAGATTGGGGCCCACCAGAGAGCGTTTCTGAGCCGAAAAGAGCCATTGCTGCAGCGAAGCAGGCCGGAAAAACGTATAATACGGTTGGTATGGGGAATATTAAATTTATATGGCTCTGCCCGCGTAAAGCCGGAACATTTCGGCTATTAACGCCGGAAGCGGCTATATCTACATACAGTTATTCTGCCGGCATATATCACAATCTCTTTTGGCGGAGAAGTTTATGCCGTTTATATGCACCGTTCACGGTTATTGGTTAAGCGGGAAGTATGGCAGGGGCAGGTAATTGCAAATGTGGGTCATACTGGATATTCCACAGGACCTTATCTCTATTTTGAGATCAGGCAGACAGCTTCCATGTAAATCCGGTGAAATGCGCAAGCCCATAAAGAGCTAGATAGGAGAATAACAGTGGAAAGTAAGAATAAATTTTGGAAAGGCGCCCTAGTAGGTGCGCTTCTGACCACATTGGCAGGTCTTGTTATTGTGGGGATGTCTTTGGGAATCTTTCTGATCGGCAGAGCTGCAATTGACGGAAAAGGTCAGACAGCCGAATCCGCTCAGGCAGAAAACCAGGAAGGCAACCTGGATATGAACCGGATCGTAGCCAAAATACAGACGATTCAAAGCGTGATTGATAAGTATTATCTCTTTAATGAAGATACGAAAAATGTGGAAGACTGGATATACAAGGGAATGCTGTATGGACTTGAGGATCCTTATACAGTTTACTATACCGCGGACGAGTATGAGAAGTTAGTAGAGGATACGGCTGGAGAATATTGCGGAATCGGAGTCATGGTCAGCCAGAGTGCTGCAACTGGAATCATTACGGTTACTAAGGTTTTTGAAGGAACACCTGGAGCTGAGGCAGGAATGCTGCCCGGCGATTTGATCTATAAGGTGGGCGATGAGGAAATGACCGGTATGGATCTGGAGCTGGTGGTAAAGGATCATATCAAAGGGGCGGAAGGAACGTCGGTAATCGTCACAGTTCTTCGCCCGGATACGGGGGCCTACATTGATATGACAATGGAGCGCCGTCAGATCACAGTTCCTACGGTGGAGCATGAAATGCTGGCAGACAAAATCGGATATATATCGGTCAGTCAGTTTGACACGGTTACAGCAGGCCAGTTTAAGAACGCCATTGATGATCTGGAAAAACAGGGTATGGAAAAGATGGTCGTGGATTTGAGAAACAATCCTGGAGGAGTTGTGGATGCGGTGGTTTCCATGCTGGATTACATTCTTCCGGACGATCTGGTAATCGAAAATCCCAATCTCGTAAAAACCAAGAAGAATAAAACGCTTCTGGTGTATATGGCAGATAAGAATGGGGAAGGAGAGCAGTATTACGCTTCTGACGGCCATAAGGTAGATATCCCCATTGCAGTTTTGGTCAACGGTCAGTCCGCCAGTGCTTCCGAAGTATTTTCCGGAGCGCTTAAGGCTTACGGAAGGGCGGAACTGGTGGGAACAAAAACCTTTGGAAAAGGAATCGTCCAGACACTGTTTCCTCTTGACCATGGTACTGCTATAAAGATGACTGTGGCCCATTACTATACGCCAAGCGGCTTTGACCTCCATGGAAAAGGATTGGAGCCGGATGTAGCGGTTGATTTAAAAGAAGAATTGAAAACAAAGATCAAAATAGAGCATAGCGAAGATAATCAGCTTGCGGAAGCTATAAAAGTATTGAAAGAAAAGCATTAGATTTTAACTGGATCGTAAAAGAAAAAGCCTTCTATGGCCGGCGAATTTAACTGCTGGCCATAGAAGGCTTTTTCTATTTCATGGGTTTCTTTATTTCATGGAGTTCTTTACTTCGTTGGTTTCTTTCATCAGCATGTTTCCAGCAGACTGACAAACCGGCGGCATGCTTCTTCACTGGTCGCCCAGGAGGTAACCAGCCGGATGGCGGTATGGCTGTCATCGATACGTTCCTGAACAGAAAAGAGGAAGTCTTTTTCCAGCTTTGTAATCACCTTGTCAGGAAAGATGGGGAAAAGCTGATTTGTCATGGAATCAGAGTAAAAGGAATATCCGCATGCTTCAATTCCTTTTCTCAGAATGGCTGCCATCTCATTTGAGTGAGAGGCCAAATCATAGAAGAGGTTGTTGGTAAACAGCTCTTCAAACTGGATCCCTAAGAGCCAGCCCTTTGCCAGCATGGCTCCCCGCTGCTTTACCATAAACCGGAAGTCCGGCTTTAAATCCTGATGGCAGATTACGAGGGCTTCTCCAAACAACGCGCCTCCTTTTGTTCCACCAATATAAAATACATCGGTAAGCCTTGCAATATCCTGCAAGGTTAAATCGTTCACAGAGCTTGTGAGTGCCGCACCAAGGCGTGCTCCGTCTAAAAACAGGTACAGTCCCTTCTGGCGGCAGATATGGTGAAGGGCTTCCAGCTCTGCTTTGCTGTATTGGGTACCGATCTCCGTTGAGTTGGAGATATAGACCATTTTCGGCTGTACCATATGTTCGTCGGTGTGAAGGTCCAGAGCTTTCTGGATATGGGCAGGAGTAAGTTTCCCGTCTTTGCTTGGCATGGCTATGACCTTATGCCCGGTGGCTTCGATGGCTCCAGTCTCATGAACGTTTATATGACCTTTATCCGTGGAGATGACTGCCTGCCAGGGGCGCAGGGCTGTACCGATGGTGATCAGATTGGTCTGGGTGCCGCCTACAATAAAATGAACATCTGCATCTTCTCTGCCGATTTCCTGTCTGATGAGGGCGCGGGCACTGCTGCAGTTGTCATCCAGTCCGTATCCGGTTTTTTGGATTAAGTTGGCATTGATCATAGCTTCTAAAATTTTCGGATGAGCACCTTCGCTATAGTCATTATTAAAACTGTACATAAATAGTCCTCCTGATGTTTCATAGTATAGGATGTATGATATACTAAAAGAAGGAGAATTACAATACCAAAAGAACAGACGTTCCCTGTTTCGCTATACTTTTTTTCTGCCATATGTTATAATTGGCAGTGATAGACATTGTTGGAGGTGAAATAATCATGGACTTTATGTTACATTCAGAATATGCTCCTACCGGTGACCAGCCTGAGGCCATTGACCAGCTTGTGAAAGGATTTAAAGAGGGCAATCAATTCCAGACTTTATTGGGAGTTACCGGCTCTGGTAAGACGTTTACCATGGCAAATGTAATCCAGCAGCTGCAAAGGCCCACTCTCATCATTGCTCATAATAAGACGCTGGCAGCCCAGCTTTACGGCGAGTTCAAGGAATTTTTTCCTGAGAATGCGGTAGAGTATTTTGTTTCCTATTACGATTATTACCAGCCGGAGGCTTATGTGCCTTCTACGGATACCTATATTGAGAAGGATTCGGCGATTAATGATGAAATTGATAAGCTGCGGCACTCGGCCACGGCTGCTCTTTCAGAGCGGAGCGATGTAATCATCGTAGCCTCGGTTTCCTGTATTTACGGCCTGGGAAGCCCCATCGATTATAAGGAAATGGTTATTTCCTTAAGGCCTGGCATGATAAAGGACCGGGATGAAGTGGTCCATAAGCTGATCGACATCCAGTATGACCGGAACGATATGGATTTCCGGCGTGGTACCTTCCGGGTAAGAGGAGATGTGGTGGAGATATTCCCGGCCTATTCCGGCAGTGAGGCATACAGGATCGAGTTTTTTGGAGATGAAGTGGAACGTATTACAGAGATAGATACCCTGACAGGAGAGATCCGGTCAGATCTGGGGCATGTGGCCATATTTCCGGCTTCCCATTACGTTGTATCCAGAGAGAAAATGGAGCGGGCCGCTCAGACCATCCTTGATGAACTAAAGGAGCAGGTAGCTTATTTTAAGAGCGAAGACAAGCTGTTAGAAGCACAGAGGATCTCGGAACGGACGAATTTTGATGTGGAGATGATGAAGGAAACCGGCTTTTGTTCCGGGATCGAAAACTATTCCAGACATTTGGTCGGAAGCAAGCAGGGAGAGCCTCCCTGTACTCTGATCGATTATTTTCCAGAGGATTTTCTGATCATGGTAGATGAATCCCACATCACCCTTCCTCAGGTACGGGGCATGTTTGCAGGAGACCGTTCCAGAAAAACAACGCTTGTGAATTTCGGCTTCCGCCTGCCGTCAGCCCTTGATAACAGGCCATTGAATTTTGAGGAATTTGAATCCAAGATCAATCAGATGATGTTCGTTTCTGCCACACCCTCCGTTTATGAGGCAGAGCATGAGCTTTTAAGAGTGGAGCAGATCATCCGGCCGACTGGACTTCTTGACCCTGAAATCGATGTCAGGCCGGTGGAAGGACAGATTGATGACCTGGTTTCCGAGGTAAATAAGGAAGTAGCAAAGAAAAACAAAGTGCTTATTACAACTCTGACCAAGCGTATGGCCGAGGATCTGACCGATTATATGAGAGAAGTGGGAATCCGGGTAAAATATCTTCACTCTGACATTGATACCCTGGAGCGTTCCGAAATTATCCGGGACATGCGTCTGGATGTGTTTGATGTGCTGGTGGGAATCAACCTGCTGCGTGAGGGCCTTGATATTCCGGAGATCACCCTGGTGGCCATTCTGGATGCGGATAAGGAAGGATTTCTCCGCTCAGAGACATCCCTGATCCAGACCGTTGGAAGGGCGGCCAGAAACTCCGAAGGCCATGTAATCATGTACGCGGATAAGGTAACGGATTCCATGCGTGTGGCGATTGAGGAGACTAACCGAAGAAGAGCCATTCAGCAGCGCTATAATGAAGAACATGGAATTACTCCTACTACCATCAAAAAGTCGGTCCGTGACCTCATTGCCATCTCAAAGGCAGCCATTGAGGATGAGAAGGACTTTAAGAAGGATCCGGAATCCATGGATGTCAAGGAACTGGAAAAGCTTTCCAAGGAGCTTACAAAGAAGATGCACCAGGCAGCGGCAGAGCTTAACTTTGAGGAAGCGGCAAAACTGCGTGACCGAATGGTCCAGGTTAAAAAGATGCTTCAGGAGATGGAAGAATAAGGAAATAAAAATGTTACTGGAACAGCTGAATGGTATTGACAATGATTCTCAATAAGAGTAAAATCTCAATGGATGCATCTAAGGCAGGAGTCTTGGAACGCCATCGGCTTAAGATGGCTGCATTCAGAGGAGATTATTATGAAGCTGCATGAAGGAGAAATCGGAAAAACCTACATCGTCTACAGTGTGATGGTAAAAGATGCCATCACCAGGCGACTGGAGGCTCTGGGAGTTAATGAGCTGACGCCAGTTACCCTGATGAATAAGAAAGGAAGCGGTACTGTGATTATCAAAGTCAGGGGTACCCGCCTTGCTCTTGGAAAAAGGATATCGGAAGGAATTGAAATCAGGGAGGCTGCGAACAATGAATAAGGAAAACAGAACGATTCGAGTCGGGTTTGTGGGAAACCCCAATTGCGGGAAAACAACCTTATTCAATGCATTTACTGGAGCAAAGCTCAAGGTGGCCAACTGGCCGGGTGTCACTGTGGAGAGAGTGGAAGGAGAGACCAGCTACAAGGGACGTCCCATCCGGGTCATAGACACTCCTGGGATCTACAGCCTCACCTGCTATACCCTGGAAGAAATAGTAACAAGGAAATGCCTGGAAAGCGGAGAGGTTGACGTGATCATCAACGTGGTTGACGCCTCATCTCTGGAACGAAATTTGTATTTGACCCTTCAGCTTCTGGAACTTAAAAAGCCGGTTATTTTAGCCCTTAACATGATGGACATCGTTGAGGACAGGGGAATGGAAATTGATTTGCATCGTCTTCCTGAGATGCTGGGATCCATTCCAGTGGTACCGGTATCAGCAAGAAAACGAACCGGGCTTGATGTATTGCTTCATGCGGTGGTTCATCATTATGAAGAAGGCCCTCAAGGCGTGGTCGTAAATTATACGCCTAAAATTGAGAATAAAATTTCCAAGATAGAAACTGTGTTAAAGGCTAATTATGGGAAGATGGATAATCTAAGATGGCATGCTATTAAGTTCCTGGAATATGATGAGGAAGTCTGGAATGATCATCCCCTGGATTTAAGCAATATCATTGACCATAATTATGAGAAGGAAATCATCAACCAGAAATACGATTATATAGAAAGCATCATCCACGAATGCCTGGTGAACAAGGAACAAAAAGCTGCGTTTACAGATAAAATCGACGAATATTTGACCCATCCCTTTTTAGGGCTGCCGATTTTCCTGGGTATTATGGCACTGGTGTTCTTTTTGACTTTTACTGTGGGAGATTTTTTAAAGGGGTATTTTGAAATCGCTTTAGGCTTGCTTTCCACCTATATGCAGCAGTTTATGGAAAGCATTTATGCCTCTGCCTGGATCACTTCTCTGGTAGTAGATGGAATTATTGCCGGAGTAGGAGGAATTCTGACGTTCCTGCCCAATATCTTTATTCTGTTCCTTGCGCTGGCTTTTCTGGAAGACAGCGGATATATGGCCAGGGTTGCCTATGTCATGAATGAGATCATGGGGCGGGTAGGACTTTCCGGAAAGGCCTTCCTTCCCATGCTTCTGGGGTTTGGATGTACCGTTCCGGCAATTATGGCGGCCAGGTCCCTTCCCAGTGAAAAGGACAGGAAAAGAACTATTTTAATTACGCCCTTTATGTCCTGCTCTGCCAGGCTCCCTATTTACGTACTGTTTTCCCAGATGTTTTTCCCGAAACATGCTTTGGTTGTAGCGTATTCCCTGTATCTTATCGGACTCATGGTTGCCATTACGATCGCTTATGTGACTCACCGGATGACGAAGGCTGAGGAAGAGGATACCCTGCTAATTGAGCTTCCCGAGTATAAGACACCAAACGGCAGAACGGTAGCGATTTATGTATGGGACAAAGTTAGGGATTATTTAGGTAAGGCGGGAACTACCATTTTCCTTGCGACCATTGTGCTTTGGTTTGTATTAAACAGCGGTACGACAGGATTTGTGACAGATGTTTCAGAGAGCTTTGCAGCTGCCATCGGACGAGTGTTAGTTCCCGTTCTCCGCCCTGCAGGCCTTGGAGACTGGAGGATAGCAGTAGCCCTTATTTCCGGGCTCTCTGCAAAGGAAGTGGTGGTTTCCAGTTTTTCGGTCCTTTTTGGAATTAACAATATAAATTCCGCTGCAGGAATGGGGGAACTGTCAGGAATTCTTGGGGGTTTTGGTTTTGGCGGTGTGAATGCTTATGCCCTGATGATTTTCTGCCTCCTGTATTCTCCTTGTATTGCAGCTGTGGCAACGATTAAAAAGGAAACGGGTTCTATGAGATGGACCCTTGGCATGGTGTTCTTCCAGTTGGCGGTGGCTTGGGCCGCTTCTGTACTGGTATTTCAGATTGGAAGTCTTATTTTTTAAACTTATAGAGGAATAAGCCTATGAATGATAAGCTGCTTGTGGAAACTGCGGTTCTGGCAGGTGAGATTATGCTGGTAAGCGGTGCGGAAATTTACCGGGTGGAGAATACCATTGACCACATTTTACGAAAGGCAGGCAGGAATACTGCGGAAGCCATCGTTTTTTCTACAGGGATTTTTGCGTCCCTTAATGACCCCGCCATTGAGGCAATAACGGTAGCGAGAAGGGTTACGGTAAGATCCACCAACTTAAACAGAGTTTACCTGGTCAATGATGTTTCCAGAATGTTGTGTGAGGACCGCTTGACGGTGGAGGAAGCCTATGGCAGACTGAAGGAGATACAGGATTCGGTTCAGTACGGCAGGAGGCTAAAGGATATTGGAGTCATGGGCGTGGCAGTATTTTTTACTCTGCTATTAGGCGGAGGGGCAAGAGACTGCCTGGCGGCGGCTGTGACCGGAATATCCTTAGCAGCAGCCATGGAGGTCTCCGCAAGAATCAGGCTCAATGATTTCTGTGCCAACGGGTTTTGCGCATTCTTAATTGCAATTACCACCCTTTTTATGGGACAGTGGCTTATGCCGGGAATCAAAAGTGACATCATCATTATCGGAGCAATCATGCCTCTGGTTCCCGGTGTTATATTTACTACGGCGATCCGGGATACCTTAAATGGTGACTATGCTTCAGGAACGGCAAGGATCATGGAGGCGGTAGTGATTGCACTTGCAGTGGCTGCAGGCGTGGGAGCAGGCATGGGCTTATTTCAGTGGATGACAGGAGGGCTGTCATGGTAGTACAGACGATAGGGGCCTTTCTGGCGGTAATCAGCTTTTCATTAATATTGGAGCTTCCCAAAAAGCATGTGGTTCTGGCAGGAGGAATCGGCGCAGCCAGCTGGCTTGTCTATCTTTTGGTGCAAGCCTCATCCGGTTCTGTTATAGCTGCTGCTTTTTTATCCAGTCTGCTGGTGGCTTTAACCAGCCACATCTTTGCACGGATGTTTAAAGCTCCGGTCACGGTGTTCCTGGTTGCAGGCATCCTGCCGTCGGTTCCGGGAACATCCATTTACCGGAGCGTATCCTATGTGATCGCAAACAACCCGGAGCTTTCCAGTCATTATCTGGTGGAAACACTACAGGTTTCAGGCGCCATAGCAATGGCTATTTTTATTATGGATTCTTTGTTCCGATTGGGGCAGAAGAGGTGAATGCGATAGACAGCTTATCGCTGCTTCCGGAATAGAAATAGATGTGATTGGAAAGACGGTCTTCTTCTGGTACTTCTTCCTGGTTAATGGAGAAAACGGTTTCTGCTAATTCATCAAAAGAAATATCTTTACTATATGGAATAATGAGGACTTCGTGAATGCTTGAAGGCAGTATGATTAAATCGCTGCCGATGCATGATGCGAAGTCTTTTAATATGCCTTCATAAAGCAGACAGCCGGCTCCATTTAATCCGGAGGAATTGGACAGTACGTACATCGGAGGAGACAGTGGCGCGGTATCAAAGAATTCTTCCAGGGATTCTTCGTTCATTCCACGTTCGGACGATTTTTTCACTATGTCCTTAATGGCTTCGGGAAGAGAGCGGATACGGGCTGGAAAAAGGCGGGGCGTATTTGACTTGGCTGCTGAGTACAATTCTTCCGTTGACCGGTTCCAGGCTTTTTGATGGCGGTTGTGGATGAGAGCGGTAAGGTGACTGTCTTCGTCTCTTTGAAGGGAAAGGTAGAATGTAATAGAAAGATCCAGTTCCGGATAGGAAATATGGGGGACTTCTTTTAACAGTTCCCGGTTGGCTGGTTCGTTGATCAGCCGGAAGATGATCTTTTCCATGATCTGTTCCTGCGACAGGAATTCTTCAATGGGAAGTTCACCTGGCAGGGGGCTGTTTTGGTAAAGAGCCATGATGTCATCAAGGATGGCATGAAAAGGCCTGCCCTTTTGGTAGGATTCATAGAAATGGTTTAAATAGATGGTGGGGGCTGCCCGTTCTCCGGCTTTTCCAATGCAAAGCCCATGCAGGATAAGCCCGTTGTTCTTGGTGATGGGCTGGAGCGTCAGGGTAAATTCCGGCCCCAGCCTTTCTTTCAGGGAATGCCTGATCGTTTCCAGAAATGTTTCGTATACCATATGGTTACCTCCTTAGGTTTATTTATGTAAACTGCTTGGCGCAGAGTTACAACAAGAACAGAATTAGAAAAACGTAAGTCATGTGCAACTGCTGGAAATAATTTCCAACAATTTAATGATTGAAAGTATATTATAGTTTAGCACAGGAGGATTGCACTATGACAAAACGTGAAACTTTAAGATGTAAGGATTTGCTATATGAAGCAATCAGGATAGCAGAACAGTCAAGAGAAGAGTTTGAAATTGTAAAGCAGTGTTTTAAAAATGATGATATGTATGGCTGTGAAAGGAATCAGCGAAAATCAGACAGGCATTGGGGATATGCAGAAGGTATTTTTAAAGCGCTAAATGAACTGGGATTTGAACACAGAGAAATGAAGAGACTTCAGGATTTAATCAAGTGGTGAATGTTAGACTCACCGGCAATCATAAGAAGGGTTTATCAGACAATGGGAACAGATTCGATAAATGATTCTCTGTTAAGGGTGAAAAGAAAGTAAAATGTAAAATTGAGGAATATAATGATATTGCTCCATTAACATAGTTTGACATCTAAGTAAGTCCATATGCTTGTATAAATATAAGTATATGGGCTTATTTTAGTGCCTGAAACTGAAAATGGGAACACATAGCCCCCTCCTATAGCTCCAGATGGCTATACGGCTATTCTGATGCGTCACAGAGGCAATGTAAAGGTGTATCTTGGAATATAAGTTTCATTTGATGTGAAAAACAGAAAAGGAAGGAATAAAGAATTATGGCAAAGAGAGTAAGTAATATGAATGAATTGGCTGCAGCTCTAAAACCTACTATGTTAGGTATGGTTGATGAGATGACAGAAAGAGTCTATCAGACATTGAATTATTTTCTAAAAGAGTATTACAATGATTATAATCCAAAATACTACCGAAGGCAATATGATTTTTTGCGTTCAGCAGTAAAGGTTGAGTCAAAAGTAAAAGGTAATAAAGTAATAGCTTCTGTGTACATTGATACAGATTCTATGGATAAAAGAAAACATATGACCGTTGCTTTACTATTAAGAGAGCTACAGAACAAATCTAAAAAAGAGAGGACAATACATATAACAAGAAGACAATAGAAAAGTCTTGAAGATGTATGCGGTAGAATGCATGGAAACATTATAGAATTGGAAAGGTTAATGTTAGAGGTGTAGGCGCGATCCGTCCTAGTATATAATTAAGGGTACTTTTTGTATGAAAGAGATATTATAGAGGTGTTGAAAGTTCATGGTAAATATTGGTAAATAATATTTACATATAAAATTGTATAATAATATGAATAGGCCGGTAGCTGTCAAATGCTACCGGCTGATTTGTTGCATAAAACCAGTTATAAAAATGGAGGATATGAATGACAGTATTTATAGAAGAGGATTTACTTACGAATTTTCCTGCTCGGCAGCTTGGGTTATATCGAAAGGTGATAAAAGAATATGGTGATGCAACTATCTATATATCTGATATGGCATATGACATTAAGGGGAATAGTTTACTTGGATATTATTCACTAAAAACCAAAGTAAACTGCAATAGATCAGACTTTTGGGAACTATTTAACAAGCTAAAGAAGTAATAGATTACAATTTACGGTAGCATTTTATTACCATAAAAACAAAATTTTGTGAGCAATTTGGTTGCCCAGGTTGTCGACATTAAGTAGTTTATAAGATAAAATAGTACTGAAGCAAGTAATTAGATTAGATTTTGTTTTAATTTAAAGGGGGTAAAATATAAGCATGATCAAAAATGAAATTCTTGTCTTATTAACTCATCAATGGTGCGATTGGGAAGCAAGTTATGTTATTGCCGTAGTGAATTCTTTTTCTGATTATGTGGTAAAAACTATTGCCATTGATGTCTTACCCAAAATATCAATGGGAGGTATCAGGGCCTGTATTGATTATAGTTTAGAAAATTATCATACATATGAAAAGCTTGCTATGGTAATTTTACCAGGAGGTCTTTCTTGGGAAGAAAACGATTATGATGAAATAAAAGGATTCGTGAAAGTACTCAAAGAAAAGAATATTTCTATTGCAGCAATATGTGGCGCGACCTATTTCTTGTGTAAACACGGCTTTCTAGATTGTGTTAAGCATACAGGAGATTCCTTAGATCTCTTTAAGAGTGCTAAGGGATACAAAGGAGAAGACTTATATGTTTCTGCTCAAGTGGTGGTGGATTGCGGTTTTATTACTGCAAATGAAACTGCAGCTGTGGAATTTGCTTATGAAATCTTCAAAATTCTTAAAGTTGATAGTAACGAGGAAATGAGTCAATGGTTTGACAATTTTAAAAATGGGGCTATTCGGTAGGATATGAGCATTATGCGAAGCCGATAAAACTAAATATGTTAGGAAACCTACTAGCTATTAATAACTAAGCTAGTAGGTTTTTTCGTTAATTTAATCAATAAAACTAAGATTATCCGGAACAGGCTCTAGATAGAGCGTAACCGACAAAACCTGGGGAAGATTTCATCGGCCGAAGTACGAACATGAGATGTTTATTGAAATTAAGTTAAAAAAAGTTAAGAGGCCGACAAGAGTGAGAGGTCTTGCCGGCTTAATGAAGTAGATTTATGTAAAAGGCTACCAGCCTATATACGTTTTTAATTTAACTGAAAATTATGATAAAAGTTTGATAAAACTGTGAAAAATTTGTGAAAAGAGGATATATATCGAATCGTATATTTTACAGATGAAAGAACTATTTCGATGGTGTGAAATGGCAACTGTAGATAACCCGGTGTCTATTGTAATTAATATGGAGGTAGCATAATGGTAATTTTTGATTTTTTATTGTATTGGCACGTATCTTCGCTGTTTGATATAAAGAGAACAAGCCTAAATGGACACCTCGTTATAGAACACAAGAGTTTCTAGATTGGAAATACCCGAACAATCCAAATATGAGAGCTTTGGAAAAGAAGAATAGGACCTGTTTAATTGGTCACTTACCTCTGACACCAGCAGAAAAGGTAGCGTATAAATAGCATATTTTTTTATATAGCAGAGAGATATACAATTCGCCTAAATTCAATTTCTTTAATACACTTTTATAGATTACTTATTTGCTTATGCAGTGGTTTTACAGCTTTTACATCTTCGTATAATATATACATTACGAATACATTACAGATTATTGATTAATTCTTAATTTTTTATTGCTCTTTTAGTAAAATCCAGATTCTATATTGATTTGATTAAAAAAGTCTGATATATTAAGCGCGAAACTATAAAATTCAGTTTTATATGGAGGGGATTTATATGAAAAAACCACATTATTAGTATCTAGTTTTACAATGGTTTTAATGTTTTTAATTACCTAAAAATTGAATCAGGGGGGACTTGTGAAATGAAAAAGAATTTAAAAAAAGCAACTATTATGTTATTAGTATTTTCTATGACACTAACAAATTTTTCAATGATTGTAAGAGCAGATGAACCAATGGCACATGAAACAGAAGGAAATGATGCAGAGGAGACAATAAGAATACCTACATTAGAAGATATAGACTATTTAATAGAATCGGCAGAAGAAGTTAAAAGTGAAGAAGATATAAATAAAATGCCTCCATTAAAGTTTCCGGTAGAATTTCCAGAAGTTAGCACCAGGAGTTTTATAGGGGGAAATAGTTATCCAATTGTATTGGTTCATGGCTTTATGGGCTTTGGAAGGGAAGAATTATTAGGATATAAATATTGGGGTGGAGTAGTTGATCTCCAAGAAAAGTTAAATGCCTCAGGGCACGAGACCTATACCGCAACAGTAGGTCCGGTATCCAGTAACTGGGATAGAGCTTGTGAACTTTACGCTTATATAGTAGGTGGAACAGTAGATTATGGAGAAGCTCATGCAAAAGAATTTAAACATAATAGATATGGAAGGACATTTCCAGGCTTATATAAAAATATAAGCAATGAAAATAAAATACATTTAATAGGTCATAGTATGGGCGGACAAACCATACGTACACTTACACAGTTGTTAAGTGAAGGAAGCGAAGGGGAGATAAATTGCGGACAAGAAAATGTTTCACCATTGTTTGAAGGTGGAAAGCATTGGATCCATAGTGTTAGTACCATATCGACACCGAATGATGGTACAACTTTATCAGATCTAATGCCATCAAAAGATTTAATAAGTTATACATTTGGTGTATTAGGAACAATAACCGGTAAAAACAACTTATTTAGCTCAACATATGATTTAAAATTAGATCAATGGGGATTAAAAAAGCAGGCTGGAGAATCTCAACGTGATTATATAAAAAAGGTTTTAGAAAGCAATATCTGGAATAGTACAAAGGATATAGCAACTTATGATTTATCCACAGAAGGTGCACAAGAGCTTAATGCATGGGTAAAAGCTCAGTCAGATGTATATTATTTTTCCTGGACAACGCAGGCAACTACAGAATCGATACTTACAGGTCATTCTATAGCACAAATTGGCCCAATGAATCCTGTATTTTATCCAACAGCAAACTTAATGGGAAAATATACACGTAAACAAAAAGATCTTCCTATCATTGATAAAAAATGGTTCCCAAATGATGGGGTTGTAAATTGTATTAGCCAAGATGGACCTAAGTTAGGGTCTAATGATGTTATTGAACAATACAATGGTGGTATAAAAATAGGACAATGGAATGCAATGCCAAGAATCATAAATACAGATCATATGGACATAGTAGGTACATTTGGCAACGTTAAAGACTGGTATATGGATTATGCAAGATTTTTAAGTAATTTGTCAAGATAAATAGATGAAATAATAAGGTAAAACTAGCTTATCAAATTTATGATGAGCTAGTTTTTTATACTAAAAGAAACGGAGTTTTTTCTTTCCGGCAATCCCTGGCTTCTGTTATCAGTTGAATAGCTAGGAAGTATCAAGTCAGCTAGTCATAGTACTAGGAATCACAGGAAGATTTGCCTGTTTGAAAATAAAATATTGAGGCTGGAAAACCGAGAATGTGGTTTATATACGATAAGTAATATGATAGAATGGTGGTATGTTATGGCGTATTTTGAGTTAGATAGAGGAGGGGATGGATGAAGATTGAAAAGTGCACAAAAGAATCGTTCGTTGTAATTTGAAAAGAAGGTACTACAAATGACGGAAACGGATTTATCCAAAAGCTTTGGGCTGATGCAAATTCTCATTTTAATGAAATAGCTCATTTAGCGAAAAAGGATGACAAAGGGAATCTTTTGGGAAATTGAGGTGTAATGTCTGATTTTTCTCGCTCATATAATCCTTGGGATAACTTTTCACAAGGATTATATCTTGCTGGTGTTGAGTGCTTGGATGATGCTGAAGCGCACACAGCTGGACTAAATGGGTGGTTCCCGGATACGAATATATTTATGTTGAAAATAAAAGTATCAATACTTTTCATGGCGTTATTAAATATTTAGAAGAAAACAATATTTCTCTTGCAGGTGCTGTGAATGATTTTAATTGTCCTGAAACAGGTAAAAATTATATGTTTTTTACTGTTTGAAGATTGTATGCAGATAAGTAACCTTAATAAAAGATTGATTTCATGTAATAAACAAAAAAATATAAAGTGACTTTATTATTCAGCTAATTATAAAAAATTTCAGGAGGTATTGAAATGGAGATTCGTCCTCAGACGGTCATTAAAATGACAGTAGTAAAAAAGAATAATTATTGCCCTATCTTTGAAGAAGGTGATGAAATAGTAATAAAGAAGCACTGCTTTGACGTAAGTTTCAACAAATTGGAAAAGTACTGCTATGCTACTTTGGCTGATATTTTTCCTAAATGTAACAATTTGAGAAAGCAACCGGTAGGATCAAAGGATACCTTTACCTGTCGTGACAATGGAATTATAGAGATTGAATTAGAAAAACTTGATGATGAGCCTTACGACTACGAAAGAAATGATTCAGAGTGAGATTACGGTAAAATAGAAAGTTGTTAATTTGTCGTTTTAAAGGGTTTTCTGGGGTAGTCGAATGGCAAAAGACACAAGGGCAGCAGCGGGGGAATTTATGCTACTACCCTTTTTGTCTTCTATTATTCGATACAGTTAAACCAGAAAATACATATAAACAGTTAGTGATTACATGGAAAAGAAAAAACGCGAATAATGTGGTATATTGCTAACAATGGAAGAAGTTAGTTGAGATATAAAATAGGGAAGTTAATTGTGACTATGTGTTAGACGACACTAACTTTCCGATATTAGCAGCGTTTTGCTTGCAATTAAATGCTGGTTTTATAGGTGAGTATAATTGTCTTTTTGAATACAAATCTGTTCAAGGAGAAGAGGCAATTATATATAATTTTTTTGTAGAAAGAGGTGATTCCAATGAATTAAATTAAGTATGATTTATTTGAAAGTAAAAAAAAGTCTTTCAAAAAGGAGGGAACTTAAGGCAAATTAAATAAATTAGAAAAAATTTTTACTTATGAAGCTAAAATTAAAATAATATTGCAATTTCATCTAAAAAGAACTATAATTTGGAGGTAATAATATGAAAAAAAGAAACTACAAAAAATACATAGCCCTTTTACTTGCTAGCTTAATGACTATAAATTCAGGCATTACAGCTTTTGCCCAAAATTATACTGCAAGTTCTGGTTTTCAGAGTGAATCTAAAACCTCTGGAAGCGTTATTATAATAAAAGATGGAGTTATAATTAATGGTGTGTATTATACAAAAGGCGAATTTACAAATTTACTTAATCAGGCCATTGAAATAAGCGGTTCGAATAATGATATACAACCACGAATGGCGATTGCGGCAGGAGTATATTTTATTCCTGGAATTGGAGAGATTGCAATCGCTGCTACAGGGGCTATAGTCGTAGCTGGCGTAACGATAGCAGTAGGCTCATGGTTATATAACACTATTACTGATTGGCTTAATGATTCTGAAGCTCGCACAATCGCCAAAATAAAAGGTAAAATTCCTGCAAGATTAAGAGATGATAATGGAGATGTAGACTTAGGAAAGTTTGATCAAAAGGTCAAAGGTACTGATAAATATAAGGAAAAAGGTGGCTGGACGATTGATAAAGATAATGCAGGACACGGGGGTAGGAAGTGGAAGCTAAACGATAAAAAGGGAAAGAGAGTTGCCTCATTAGGAGAAAATGGGGAGGTACTCGCGAATTGATGAGGTTTAAATTTTATGTATGAAACAATAGAACAATTTCAAAAATCAGATGATTATTACTATGTAGATTTCATCCCATATGAAACATCTGACGTGCGTTTTCTCGAATTGGAGGAATATTTTGAGAGCACTTATCTTCCTTCATTTGCAGAAAAGATATCACGTATTGCTTTGAAGATGATTTATTTCTATCCTAGCGAGATTTATTTAACTGAATCCCCAATACCTGTTAAGATGGAGCATGAGATTTCATTTGATGTGAATATCCGAAACAGTTCTCCAGATAAATTAGCATATATTATAAAGAGGATTGTATCAAACGACTTTTCTTCGGTACAGATACTCTTTTCAGAACCTCAATTTCTTATGAGTATTAATGGTGGATTTTCGGTTACTATTTATAAACCAACTGATGAAGTGATTCAAATATTACAGCAATTGATTGCACAAGAGGGACTATTTTTGAAATATAAGAAGCCTCCCGACGTAAAATTGCTAACGTAATATAATATTTAGCGAGGATTATAGATCGACCCATAGGGCTTATGCCTTTTTGTCAAAGATGAAAAGCTACTTATAGGCAATCTTTTCAGACAGAATCGGTGTAAAGATAGGGCATGTATGTACTTTATCGCCGATTGGATAAGAGCGGGCGGTGTTTCGGGCAGATGGAATATATTTGAATGGAAAGAAAATTACAAATTAGTGAGTGATTAAGGGGGCGAGGGTGATACTTCGCTCTTTTTGTATGTTGAAATATGAAAATGAAAGGTAGGAGATAGGTTATAGAAAAAATGTATTACAACAAAGCTGATCTACAGGAAATTTTTGGCTTTGGAAGGGATAAGATGAAAAAGTTTTTAGACAAAGGAATTCTGCCAACGGTACAAGTAAACAAGGATTACATGATTACAAAAGAAGCTCTTGATGATTGGTTCAAGAAAAATTCTGGAAAAGCTATTAAAATCTGACTTATTTTGATAATATATGAGCATGGTCAAATTAATTGCCTATGCTCTATTATTTTGGAAAGGATTCGACATAATGAGCGATATGCAAACAAATAGAAGAGATAAAGGTGAAGGTTCAACAAGATTAAGAAAGGATGGACGATATGAATACCGCTATGTAGCAGGAAAAAAATCAGAAGGAAAGGCACTATACAAGTCTTTTACTGCTAAAACGGAAAGAGAACTTAAACGAAAAATTAAGGAATATAATGAGGACAGGACTAAATATACTGTAAAAGCAGAATCCACAAGTTTTCGTGACTATGCTGAATTTTGGATGAGAACAGTAAAATACCCTATATTAAAGCCAGTATCATATGACCGTCTTGAGCAGACAAACAATACAGTTTGTAATTACATAGGTTGTATTCAACTTGGAAGTGTGTCCACAGAGGATATTCAGGCCATGATAAATGATTTATCATCTAAAAAGGCGTATTCTACTGTTAAGAAGCATTATGAATTTTTAAAAGGGATATTCCAGTATGCTTATAGCTCTCAGAAGATAACGTTTAATCCCTGTCCTGCTGTGCAATTACCGATTGAGCGTAACATGAAAATAAAAACTAAAAAGACTGAAATTCTTCCAGAAAACATAACTGACAAAATGTATGAGTTTAATAATACATTACGGGAAAGTAATAATCAATTCTTTAAGCATATGCCTGTCCTGCTGTTGATTTTAAACACTGGAATGAGAATTGTTGAAACTTTAGCTTTGGAGTGGAAGGATATTGATTTTACAAGGAGGACTTTAAGGGTAAATAAAACTTTGACCAAAGCGAAAGAACGGGACAAAAGTGGTTCTGTTGTGGGAAAGCAGAAAAAGACCTTTAGTGATATTACGAAAACGGAATCTGGAAATCGGTTAATACCTTTGAATGATATGGCGGTTTCTCTACTGATGCAGATACAGGATTATAATAGAAGAAAGAAGATTAAAACGGATTATGTTGCAAGTACTGCTGATGGAGGCTATGTTTCTGAACGGAAAATATTGAGGACGTTTAAAAGTGTTCTTGGGGTAGTAGGGGCGGAGGATTACACAATCCATGCACTTAGACATACATTTGCTTCCAGACTGTTAAAAGCAGGAACTGAGATAAGTGTTGTAAGCAAACTCTTAGGACACGCTGATATTAATACTACATACAGTACATATATCCACGTTTTGAATGATCAGATGACAGATGTAATGTCCAGTATCTCCAAGGTTTAGCGATGGAATTTTGCCCCATTATCTGACCCATTATGCGACCCATTATTGACCCATTATCTTTCAGTAAAAACCAGTAGAAAACAGTAAAAACAAGTAAAAGTCAGGAATTTGGGTAATTGGAGAAAAACTGATAAATACGAGAAAATCCTTATAAAATAAGGCTTATGAGAGGGTTAAAAATAAGTAAAAAAAGAATGCATCTGATAGGAATCGAACCTACGCACGCGGCTCCGGAGGCCACTGCTCTATCCACTGAGCTACAGATGCATCTTTTATATTCTACTATAGATTCTTTTAAAGCGCAATAGTATTTGTTGATTTTTGTCTATTTTTTTGTTAGAATAAAAAGGAGATTGATTCTCCAGGAGGTCAAGCCCATATGAAGGACTTAATTGAAAAATGGAAGAAGGTTTCCAAGGAAGAAATCAGACGGCTGCTGAAATTTTTGTTTTTTCCCTTGGCAGCGGTTATACTGATTTTTGCCGTTATTGTTTTGGATAAGCCCGAACAGTCAGGAAATGATTCGGCTAATGAATCCACAGAAGCAGTGGATCCATCGGCAGGAGAGGCTGAGGGTACGCCATCAGAGTCAGCAAAGGAAATCACGCTGCAGGAAGAGGCCATACCGGCGATTCATGATTTGATGGAAGCTTACTTTAAAGCCAGGAAGACCTGTGATATAGAGGCTCTTTCAAAGGTATTTGGCAACACCTATTCTGAAGAGGCGATGAGAGAACAGGGAGCCAGAATGGAAGAGGAAGTGAAATTCTACCAGAGTTTTGAAAACCTGGTATGCTATACGGCGACCGGATTGGACGAGGGCGATTACGTGGTATATGCCAGATTTGATATCAAATTCCGTCAGGCGGAAACTTTAGCGCCCAGCATGGTTGTATGTTACGTTAAAACAGCAGCAGATGGAAGCTATTATCTGGTTGCAGATACCAGCACAGAACAATCTGAATTTATGGAGAGAGCAAACCAGTCTGAGGCAGTGCAAAAGCAGGCAAAAGAGGTAAACGGCGGTCTTGAGAATGCTTTGAAGTCTGACGAAAATCTTCTGGCTGTCTATCACATTCTGATGGATGAGAAGGAAGAGCCGGAGGATACAACTGATTCGGGCAGCCAACCAAACAATACGTAAAACAGATGCTTCTCTGCGTGGCACCCTGCAGAGGAGCATTTTTGGTAAAGGAGAAAGCAAGTTTATGAACGTTAGGGACTTTTATTTTGATCTGCCGCAGGAGTTGATTGCCCAGGACCCTCTTGAGGACCGTTCTGCATCCAG
The DNA here is from genome assembly GCF_900105615.1 of Lacrimispora sphenoides JCM 1415. Taxonomy (NCBI): domain Bacteria; kingdom Bacillati; phylum Bacillota; class Clostridia; order Lachnospirales; family Lachnospiraceae; genus Lacrimispora; species Lacrimispora sphenoides. The sequence goes on from NZ_LT630003.1 coordinate 5,243,127, forward strand.
GCTTCTGGTCTTAGATAAACACACGGGAGAGATTCAGCACAGGCACTTTAGGGATATCCTTTCCTTCTTGCGGAAAGGGGATTGTCTAGTCATTAATGATACCAAGGTCATTCCGGCCAGATTGTTTGGAGTGAAAGAGGGAACAGAAGCTAAGATCGAAATCCTCTTATTAAAGAGAAGAGAGAATGACATTTGGGAAACCCTAGTAAAGCCGGGAAAAAAGGCAAAGGTTGGAACCGTGATCACCTTTGGAGAGGGCCTGTTAAAGGGAACTGTGATCGATGTGGTAGAAGAAGGAAACCGGTTGATCCAGTTCTCCTATGAGGGGATTTTTGAAGAGATACTGGACCGTTTGGGACAGATGCCTCTGCCTCCTTATATTACTCACCAGTTAAAGGATAAAAACCGTTATCAGACGGTTTATGCAAAGCATGAGGGTTCAGCGGCGGCACCTACCGCAGGGCTGCACTTTACAAAAGAGCTGTTAGAGGAAATTGAGGATATGGGGGTGTCCATCGCCCATGTAACTCTTCACGTTGGGCTAGGAACCTTTCGTCCGGTGAAGGTAGATGAGATTGAAGCGCATCATATGCATTCTGAATTCTATATTATAGAAGAAGAAGAGGCAAAGAAGGTCAATGAGGCAAAGCAAAATGGGGGCCGCATTGTCTGTGTGGGAACGACCAGCTGCCGTACGGTGGAGTCTGCTTCCACGGACGAGGGGATTTTAAAGGCAGGAAGCGGATGGACGGAAATCTTCATTTATCCCGGATACCGCTTTAAGATTCTGGATTGCCTGATTACGAATTTTCACTTGCCAGAATCTACGCTGGTAATGTTGGTATCCGCTCTTGCAGGGAGGGATCATGTGCTTCATGCCTATGAGGAAGCCATTAAAGAGCGTTACCGTTTCTTTAGTTTCGGGGACGCCATGCTTCTTACGGACCTTCTTTATGAAGGGGAGTCTTAAGGACTGGGATGCAAGAGTACTGATGTTAAGGGAGAATGGAGAAGGTGTATGCTTATGGAAGAGAAAAAAAACTTGGTAGGAGGCATATCCAGGAAAACACTGGAGCGTCTTCCAATGTATCATCATTATCTGGAACGGAAATACAGGGAAGGGACAGAGACTATATCAGCGCCTGCCATTGCCCTGGATCTTCAGCTTAATGAAGTCCAGGTGCGCAAGGATCTGGCAATGGTAGCAAAAACAGCTGGAAAGCCCAAATTGGGATATGTGGTGAAGGACTTAATCAGAGACATGGAAGAGTTTTTAGGGTTCCATAATACGAACCAGGCGGCTCTGGTGGGAGTGGGATCCCTGGGAAAAGCCTTGCTGTCTTATAAGGGGTTTGAGCAGTACGGAGTGGAGATTGTCCTGGCCTTTGATTCCGATGGAAGAAGGGTGAATACAAAAACTGGAGGCAAACCGGTTTTTCCCATGGACAAGCTGGAAAATCTCTGCAGGAGAATGAACATTCACATCGGCATCATCACGGTCCCGGCGGAATATGCCCAGGAGGTATGTGACCGTCTGGTAGGCGGTGGTGTAAGGGCCATATGGAACTTTGCTCCCACTCACTTAACTGTGCCTGACCATGTTCTGGTGCAGAATGAGAACATGGCTGTGTCGCTGGCGGCTCTGTCCAAATATCTATATGAGGTGGACAAGGAAGGCGGGCAGTGGACGGAGGAGGAAGATCATTGAATACTGTATTGTTACAATATGCCGTGGAGGTGGAAAAAACAGGTTCCATAACCAAGGCGGCTGCCAACCTCTACATGGACCAGCCTAATTTAAGCAAGGCGATCAAAACCTTGGAAGAGAGCCTTGGCGCTCCGATTTTCAGACGGACGTCCAAGGGCGTGGTTCCTACGGCAAAGGGAAGGATTTTTCTGGAGCATGCCAGAAATGTCCTGGACCAGATCGAAAAGATGGAACATTTATATAAACCAGATCAGGTGGGAGGGGTGGAATTTTCCCTTTCTATGCCAAGGGCAAGTTATTTAAGCCTTACATTTTCCCGGTTTATCCGAAGCCTGGATAAGGAAGAGGGAATGAATGTATGGCTGCGGGAGACAAATTCTGCAGATACCTTAAAGGATGTGGAAACCGGAGAATATAATCTGGGTATTATTCGGTATCAGTCCTCTTCAGAAGGATACTATGCCCAGGCAGCAGCGGCAAAGGGCCTTTTACTTGAGCCGGTTTTGGAATACTCCCTAAGGCTTCTCATGTCCGAACATCATCCCCTTGCGGAGAAAAAGGAAATCATAGGAGAAGACTTGCTGCCTTATATTGAGATTGCCCATGGCGACGGATCATCCGGCCGCCGGGAGAATTTTGAAAAGAAAGGAAAGGTTCCGGAATCTACAAAACATGTTTACGTATTTGAACGGGGAAGCCAGTTCGACCTTTTGGATGAAGATCCTCACACGTATATGTGGGTCTCTCCCATGCCGGAAGAGCTCCTTACAAGGTATGGCCTGGTGGAGCGGCAGTGCAAAAAAAAGACCGGGACATACCAGGATGCGCTGATCTACAGGAAGGGGTATTCGTTTACGGACTGGGATAAAGGGTTTCTAAACCAGCTGGAAACAGTGAAGAGTATTTTTTTAGAATAAGAATGTTAAATATATATCAGTATTTATATACTGATATATATTTTTTTACCTTTGTATTTCCTGCCTGTTTGAGCTACAATACAGCTATAGCAAAGAACTGGATACTCACAAGGAGGATTATACGATGGCTAGATTTACATTACCGAGAGACCTATATCACGGGAAGGGCGCCCTGGAAGAGCTTAAGAATATAAAAGGAAAAAAGGCAATCGTGGTTGTCGGCGGCGGTTCCATGAAACGTTTTGGATTTCTTGACAGGGTGGTGGCATGCCTGAAAGAAGCCGGAATGGAAGTAAAGCTGTTTGAAGGAGTAGAGCCGGATCCCAGCGTGGATACGGTAATGAAGGGTGCAGAAATGATGCGTGAATTTGAGCCGGATTGGATCGTTGCAATCGGCGGCGGATCTCCTATTGATGCGGCAAAGGCAATGTGGGCATTTTATGAATATCCTGATACCACATTCGAGGACTTATGCATTCCCTTTAATTTCCCGACTCTGAGAACAAAGGCAAGATTCTGCGCCATTCCTTCTACTTCCGGTACGGCAACCGAGGTAACGGCATTCAGTGTTATTACGGATTATAAAAAAGGAGTGAAATATCCGCTGGCAGATTTCAACATCACACCGGATATCGCAATCGTTGATCCGGATCTGGCTGAGACCATGCCTCAGAAGCTGACCGCCCATACCGGTATGGATGCCCTGACTCATGCGGTGGAAGCTTACGTATCAACCCTCCATTGTGACTACACCGATCCTCTGGCTCTTCATGCTATTAAGATGATACATAATGATTTAATTGATTCTTATAACGGGGACAAGGAAGCCCGTGCCCGTATGCATAATGCCCAGTGTCTGGCAGGAATGGCATTCTCCAATGCCCTTTTAGGCATTGTCCATTCCATGGCCCATAAGACAGGGGCTGCTTATTCAGGGGGACATATTGTCCATGGCTGCGCAAACGCCATGTACCTGCCAAAGGTAATTAAATTTAATTCCAAGGTTCCGGAGGCTGCAAAGCGCTATGCAGATATTGCCCGCTTCATTGATCTGAAGGGGAATAATGATGAGGAACTGGTTCATGCATTGATCGCAGAGATCCGTTCCATGAACGAAAAGCTTAATATTCCTGCTTGTATTAAGGAATATGAAGGCGGAATCATTGACGAAGCAGAGTTCAATGAAAAATTAGGGACAGTAGCAGAGCTGGCAGTAGGTGATGCATGCACCGGCTCCAACCCAAGACCGATCACGTCCGCTGAGATGGAGAAACTGTTATCCTGTTGTTACTATGATAAAGAGGTAGATTTTTAAATAATCTCCAGTATATGAATGCAATGTGTGCAGTAGGCGCAGAACCCTTTGGTTTTGCGCCTGTTGTGCGTGAAAAGAGGTTTGACAGTAAAGTTCATCTATGATATGGTAATCGGGAAAATAATTGAAGTTTAAGCATAACGATCCATAACAGAAAGCATGGGATGTCAGAATGAAAAAGGCGATTTTAGTAGTAAGTTTTGGAACCACTTATCATGAAAGCAGAATGAAAACCATAGAAGCCATTGAACAGTCCATAAGGGAAGAGTTCCCGGAGTATGAGGTGCGCCGGGCATTTACAAGCCGGATCATTATTGAAATATTGAAAAAAAGAGACAACATTTCTATAGACAGTGTAGCAGAAGCCTTAGAAAAGCTGGCACAGGAGGGATTTCAGCATGTGATCGTTCAGCCCACCCTGGTTATGGGAGGGGAAGAGAATGACGGCATGGTAGCTGCCGTGAAGCAGTATGAGAACCGGTTCCGCCGGATCCTGTGGGGAAAGCCGCTGCTTTCGGAGAAAGAGGACTATAAAAGGCTTTGCAGCGTGCTGGCAGAGGACACGAAGGAATATGACAGGGAAGGAACGGAGATCCTATTCATGGGACATGGTACGGAGCATGAGGCCAATGAGTGCTATCCGCGTTTAGCGGAGGTGTTTAGGCAGAATGGATACAGCAGGTATCATATAGGAACCGTGGAGGCGGAGCCAACTTTTGAATCCATAAAAGAAGTGGTGGAGAAAACCGGTTCTAACCGTATGGTGCTGCAGCCGCTTATGATTGTATCCGGAGACCATGCCCATAATGATATGGCAGGAGAAGGAGAAGAATCCTGGAAAAGCCAGCTGGAGTCTGACGGCTATCAGGTGGTTTGCCGGTTAAAGGGTATGGGAGAACTGGAGGGAGTCCGCCGGATGCTCCTGGATCATGCCAGAGAAGCATGTAAGAATCTGGAGGTTATGGGATGAAAAAAAGGAGAGCAGTTGTTTTGATCGCAGGTGTAACAGCTCTTTTGCTTATGGGCTGTGAAAGAAGGGTGGATCCGCTCAGTAAATCCGATTTTATGCTGAACACCTTTGTAACTGTGACTCTTTACGATAAGGACGATCCTAAAATTTTATCTGACTGTCTGGATTTATGCCGGTCCTATGAAACTATTTTCAGTAAAACCATTGAGGGCAGTGAGGTTTACAAGTTAAATCACAGGCCTGCCAGTGAAGAGACCGTGACAGTATCCCCGGATGTGGGGGCTCTTATTTCCAAGAGCCTTTATTATTCTCAAATATCAGACGGGGGTTTTGATGTTACCATAGAGCCTTTGTCTTCTCTGTGGGATTTCACATCCCTGGATCCGGTTGTACCGCCTAATGCAAAGATCCAGGAGGCCAGGAAAAAAGTAGATTACCGGAATTTAAAGCTTGAGAGAAATACCCTTACATTTTTATCTCCGGATACTTCCCTTGATTTTGGGGCAATCGCCAAAGGATATATTGCGGACCGGATGAAGGATTTTCTTTTAGAACAGGGAGTAAAGAGTGCCGTGATCAATCTGGGAGGAAATGTCCTTTGCGTGGGGCAGAAGCCTGACGGCACACCGTTTAAAATCGGCCTTCAAAAACCTTATGCAGACCGAAATGAAACCATAGAAATTATGAATATCAATGACATGTCCGTGGTATCATCCGGAGTGTATGAACGGCATTTTGTTAAAGATGGTGTGAACTACCACCATCTTTTAAACCCGGGGGATGGTTATCCATATGAGAACGGGCTTGTGTCCGTCACCATTTTATCAGAGCTGTCCGCAGACGGGGACGCCCTTTCCACCACCTGTTTTTCCCTTGGACTTAAAAAGGGAATGGAGCTTCTGGACTCCACGGACGGTGTATACGGCGTATTTATTACAGAGGATGGAGAGGTTTACTATTCCCAGGGAGCCAGGGAGTTTCTGGTTAGGAAGCCTTAGAATCCCTTTACAATTTTCTTTCCCTATAATACAATAGAGGAAATACCCTGCGGGTATACCGGTATGCCCAAAGTGCATGGGCAGAAAAGAGGAAATGTAATTTTTTAGGAGAGAAAAGATGATTAGAAAAATCTGGGACAAGGTCATGAACCGGGAAGTCATTTCCTATTTGATATTTGGAGTGCTGACGACCCTGGTTAACTGGGTTGTCTATTGGTTCATGGTGAAGGCGGGCATTGACTACCGTGCCGCAACTGCGGCAGCATGGGTTGTTTCCGTCCTCTTTGCCTTTGTTGTAAATAAAATCTTTGTTTTTCAAAGCTATGACCTGCATCTGGGCTTTGTCATGAAGGAGATTCTATCGTTTACCGCATGCAGAGCAGCGTCAGGCGTCATGGAAATGATTCTTATGGTGATAATGGTTTCCTGGCTCAAAATGGATGAATATGTAAGTAAAATTCTGGTATCCGTGGTTGTTGTAATTGCAAACTATGGATTCAGCAAGGTTTTCATATTCCGGAAGAGAGAGGAAGAACCCCTGTAAAGAGAGGTAAATGAAATGGAACACGATGGCGAGATTGAAAAGATATCGAAAGAACTAGAGGATATGCTGCAAATGACATCAGGTGAAAAAGAAATTACAACAGGGGAAAATGACTTGAAGCAAGGAAATGAAGAGGAGAAGGTGACTTACGATCCCAAAGGGGAAAGGGCAGAACAGGAATTAGACCTGGCTTCTGCACCCAGGATACGCCTTGATATTCCGGTTGACGGGATGGAGGAGCTGTATGATGGGGATCTTGATTATGAAGATTTTAATTACGGAGAAGACTTGGAGCAGGAGAAAGAGGCTGTTCCTGTTACGGATTTCATGGACATTCTTGAGGAGCCGGAAGACGATGAAGCTGAGGAAGAGTTGGAAATTGGGCAGTTAGATAGCTATAAAGAAAGAATATTTGCTAAAAAAGAGGGGACAGGCACCAGCCTGGTAAGGCCCTCCGACGGACTCCTTGCAGCTTTTTTTGTGCCAATGGTGATCATGGTTATCATATTTGCCCAGCGGGGGATTTTTCCTTTTGGCGAGGAAAGCTTTTTAAGGACTGACATGTATCATCAGTATGCTCCGTTTTTTTCTGAGTTCCGTTATAAGCTGACCCATGGAGGAAGTCTTCTGTACAGCTGGGATATCGGCATGGGAGTGAATTTTGCAGCTCTTTATGCTTATTATCTGGCAAGTCCTTTAAACTGGCTGCTGGTACTTTGCCCGAAGAATTATGTCATTGAATTTATGACCTATCTGATCGTATTTAAGATCGGATTAAGCGGACTTTCCTTTTCCTGGTATCTGCGCAGGCATAACAAGACCATGGACTTCGGAGTCGCTTTTTTTGGCATCTTCTATGCTCTGTCCGGATATATGGCGGCTTACAGCTGGAATATCATGTGGCTGGATTGCATTCTTCTATTCCCGCTCATTATGCTGGGCCTTGAGAAGCTGGTGAAAGAAAAGAAGTGTTTCCTATACTGTATTACACTGGGACTATCAATTTTATCAAATTATTACATATCCATTATGATATGTATTTTTATGGTATTCTACTTTATTGCTCTTCTTATATTAGAAGGCTTGAGATCCTGGAAGGAAATCTTTATCCGCGGAGGACTGTTTGCTCTGTTTTCCTTATTAGCAGGAGGCCTTTCTGCTGTAGTTCTGCTTCCTGAAATTTATGCGCTGCAGTCAACTGCATCAGGAGATTTTAATTTTCCCCAGACCATCAGCTCTTACTTTTCCATATTTGACATGATCGCCAGACATCTTCCGGCGGTGGAACCGGAAATCGGGCTGGACCACTGGCCTAATATCTACTGCGGTGTGGCAGTTCTCATGTTTTTCCTTCTTTACCTGGGCTGTAAACAGATCAGGCAGAGGGAAAAGATTGTTATGTGCTCTATGCTGCTGTTTTTCTTTGCCAGCTTTTCCGTTAATACACTGAATTTTATCTGGCATGGATTTCATTATCCCAACAGCCTGCCATGCAGACAGTCTTTTATTTATATTTTTCTCATGCTGTTTACGTGCTATCAGGCTTACATTCACTTGCATGAGATTCCATGGAAGCATGTAGTAATGGCTTTTTTTGCTTCGGTGATCTTTGTTTTGATGGCGCAGAAGCTTATAACGGATGAGGCTTATCATTTTTCCGTATTTTATGTGGCTATTTTGTTCCTTTCCATTTATGCCGGCCTTATCAGCCTTTACCAAAGAGGAGTCAGCCGGAATGTGCTGGTACTTCTGGCCCTTGGCGTGGTCTCCTTAGAAGCCGCGGTTAATACCACGGTCACCAGCGTGACGACCACCAGCAGGACCAGCTATATGAAGGATAATAAGGCATCATCAGAGCTGGCAGAAAGCCTGATGCCGGGTACCTCTTTTTACCGGATCGAAAAGGTCACAAGAAAAACCAAAAATGACGGAGCCTGGTTGAACTTTCCTACGGTCTCCCTCTTTTCCTCCACAGCCAATGCAGATCTTACGGCATTCTTTAAAAAACTGGGTTGCGAAAGCTCTACCAATGCTTACAGCATTACGGGAAGCACGCCTCTGGTGGATGCTCTTTTTGCGGTCAAATACGGGCTGTACTCGGAAGAAACCGAGGATGACGGCATATCCGTACCGGTTGCTTCAAAGGATGAGATGTATCTCCGGGAAAACAGCTTTGCCTTATCTTTGGGATTTATGCTACCATATGACTTTGAAGATAACTGGCAGCTGGATTTAACAAATCCGGCAGAGGTCCAGAACGATTTTTCCGTGGTATTAGGAGCCACCCCGGTACTGTCTGAGGTTCCAAGCGAAATCACCGGAACCAGCTTTACGTTTACACCGGAAGCGGATGGAGACTATTATGTATTTGTCAGCAATAAAAAGGTGGAAAAGGTAAATGCTCTGCTTGGAGAAAAGACCAAAAACTTTGATAATGTGAGCCGCGGCTATCTGCTGGAACTGGGCTATATAAAAGCAGGGGAAAAGATTACTCTGCGAAACGATGACAATGATCAGGATCTGGTAGCGGTCGCTTACCGTTTTCTTCCTGAGGGCCTTGAGTCTGTGTACAACATTTTAGACAGGAATTCCATGAAGCTTACAAAGTGGACGGATACGCAGATACAGGGAACTGTCACTGCTGATAAGGCCGGCCTGCTGTTTTTAAGCATTCCCTATGACAAGGGCTGGACGATCAGGGTTGACGGAAAAGTTGTTGAGCCTTATAAATTATTTGATACGTTTTTAAGCGTGCATATGACTGCCGGGACCCATGATATTTCACTGGAATATATGCCGGAGGGACTTAAAACAGGCGGTATCATAACGGCTGGAAGCGTGGTCTTTCTGCTGATACTTGCAGGTGTATCCTCAGGAATAGGGAGAAAGCGCAGACCCATGCGGGTTCATTCTACCAATTAAGCAGTCACAGCAATACAAAGGAAAGGAGAATTCTCAATTATGAAACTATGGGGCGGACGCTTCACAAAAGAAACCAATCAGCTGGTTCACAACTTTAATGCATCTATATCATTTGATCAAAAATTCTATCATCAGGATATTGAGGGCAGCATTGCTCATGTGAAGATGCTGGCAAAACAAGGACTTCTTACGGAGGAAGATAAAGACAAGATCGTAAAAGGCCTTATGGAAATCCGGGAGGATTTAGAAAGCGGAGCCCTGGTAATAACGGGGGAACATGAAGACATTCATTCTTTCGTCGAAGCAGTATTAACGGAACGGATCGGGGAGGCCGGAAAGCGCCTTCATACCGGACGGAGCCGCAATGATCAGGTGGCTCTTGATATGAAGCTGTATACCAGAGATGAGATCGATGAGCTTACCCTTTTGATGGAAGGACTTCTCTCAGAGCTTTTAAAGCTTATGGAAGAAAATCTTGACACTTACATGCCTGGATTTACCCATCTGCAAAAAGCGCAGCCAATCACCCTGGCTCACCACCTGGGGGCTTACTTTGAAATGTTTGACAGGGATCATTCCCGTCTTCATGACATTAAAAAAAGGATGAACTATTGTCCCCTTGGCTCTGGCGCTTTGGCTGGAACCACTTATCCCCTGGACCGGGAATATACGGCAGAGCTTCTGGGATTTGCAGGGCCGACTCTTAACAGTATGGATTCCGTGGCCGACCGGGATTACTTAATCGAGCTATTAAGTGCCTTATCTACCATTTCCATGCATTTAAGCAGATTCTGTGAAGAGATCATTATCTGGAATACCAATGAATACCGGTTTGTGGAAATTGATGATTCCTACAGCACCGGAAGCAGCATCATGCCTCAGAAAAAGAACCCGGACATTGCGGAACTGATCCGGGGAAAGACCGGCAGGGTTTACGGCGCCCTGGTGTCTCTGTTAACCACCATGAAGGGGATTCCTCTTGCCTACAACAAGGACATGCAAGAGGATAAGGAGCTGGCCTTTGACGCCATTGATACGGTAAAAGGCTGCCTTGCCCTGTTTACCGGAATGATTTCCACCATGACCTTCCGAAAGGATGTGATGGAAGCCAGCGCCAAAAACGGTTTTACCAATGCAACCGATGCGGCCGATTATCTGGTAAATCATGGAGTGGCCTTCCGGGATGCCCATGGAATCGTTGGACAGCTTGTACTTTTCTGCATAGAAAAGGGCATTGCCCTGGATGATATGAGCCTGGAAGAATATAAGGCCATCAGCCCGGTGTTCGAGGAGGATATTTATGATGCCATCAGCTTAAAAACCTGTGTGGAAAAAAGAATGACCATTGGTGCTCCTGGCCAGGAGGCAATGAAAAGAGTCATTGAAATTTATAAGAAGAAGCTTGAAAAATAGAATCATAAAAAACCGGAAAACAGCGGAAGAGTCGACCGCTGTTTTCCGGTTTTTTATGGTATTCATTGCTTATCCGAAGATCTGCTTACGTAAGCGGCAGCCGGTAGGAGTTGCGGCCAGGCCGCCCTCTGAAGTTTCCTTTAAGGAGGCAGACATGAGATTGCCCACCTGCTTCATGGCAAAGATCACCTCATCTGCGGGAATGGCGCTTGTGATTCCGGCACAGGCAAGCTCCGAAGCAGTAAATGCATTGGCTACTCCCATGGCATTGCGCTTGATACAGGGAACCTCTACCAGACCTGCCACCGGGTCACATACCAGGCCCATGGTATTTTTCAGGGCAATGGCGCAGCTGTCGGAAACCATCTGGGGCGTTCCGCCAAAGATTTCCGTAAGAGCTGCAGCAGCCATGGCGGACGCGGATCCCACCTCGGCCTGGCACCCGCCCTCCGCTCCGGCGATGCTGGCGCATTTGGCAATGACCATACCAATGGCCGATGCAGTGAACAGGGACATGATGATATCATGCTTTGGTAAATCAAATTCGTCCATAACGGAAATGAGAGCTGCCGGAATGACACCGCAGGAGCCGGCTGTAGGAGCCGCCACGATCTGCCCCATGCAGGAATTGTATTCCGTCACGGCAAGAGCCATGCTAATGGCATTGCCAAGAAGATGGCCGTAATGGTTTTTTCCTTCCTCTACCGCCTTTTTTAATTTGGCGGCAGCTCCCCCGGAAAGTCCGCTGGAAGAACGAAGGGATTCATCCATGCCGTTTAACACAGACTGCCTCATAACCTCAAAACTGCTTTCCATGGTGGAGTAGACATCTTCCGGACTGGTCTCCATGTCCTCGGCCTGCTGCTCTAGCACAATTTCCGATATTTTTTTATTGGAAGATGAAGCGGCGGCTACAAGCTCTTCCACGGAATTATATTTTAATTGCATAGGTTCCTCCTGGTCAGTTTAATTTTAACAAAATCGTGTTGTATACATAAGGAATGGTTTGGATCTGGGAGACCAGGGACTGGTCAAAGTCAGAATCCATTTCAATGGTCATGATGGCAAGTCCGCGTTTTTCCTGCCTGTTTAAGCGGAAATTGCAGATGTTTGCATTGCCAACGGCCACCAGGTTCGTCACATGGGCGATGATTCCGGGAACATCCTGATGCATGACGATCAGGGTGGTATTCTGCCCGGTAAAATAAACCTCCATGTCATTTACCTTGTTTATGACGATGTTGCCGCCTCCCACTGACGCTCCCTGGACGGAGATGGTACTGCCATGATCTGAGGTAAGGGTGACTAACGCTGTGTTTGGGTGGGCATTTTCAATGGTTCCGGTGTGGATCGTGACGGATATCCCTTGTTCCTTGGCTGTTTCAAGGCTTGTCCGGATTCCCGGGTCCCAGGGGTCCAGTTTTAAAATTCCGCCTACAATGGCTTTGTCTGTGCCGTGCCCTTTGTAAGTTTTTGCAAAGGAGCCGTGAAACAGGATATCTGCTTTTGCAACAGGAGCACCTAAAAGCAGGGCAGCCGTTTTACCGATGCGGGCAGCGCCGGCCGTATGGGAGCTGGAAGGCCCGATCATAACAGGCCCGATAATATCAAATACATTCATGGCAATTCTCCAATTCCAAGTATTGTGTCTCTCCTTTGCTTACAGGGGTTTGAATTCCGGTTTTCGTCGGCGGAACTCCGTATAATAGGAAAATCCGCATTGCTTAAGAAGTTCACCCGCTGTCTGAAAGTCTGCTCCTAAATCTTCCGGTATATGGGCGTCGGAACCGATTGTTATGATCTCCCCGCCTAATTCCTTATAGCGCTTTAAAATACCGGCACATGGGTTTGGCTGTCCGATCCCTTTCCGGAAACCGGCTGTATTGCATTCAATTCCTTTGCCCCGTTCGATAATCGCTCTTAAAATGTCATCTAAAATATCCCTGTATGCTTCGTAGCTGTAGTAACGAGCTTTATTCGGGCCATAACGGACGATGTAGTCGATATGGCCTGCTACGTCATAGTTGTCAATATTTTTCACATTATCCAGTGTGGCCTGGAAATACTGAAGATATGCTTTTTGCTCCTCTCTTCCCTTAAAAAACTCCGGATAAGCAGGATCTTTTCTGTTAATAAAGTGGGTGGAGCCGATAACAAAATCAAAGGGATAGCTTGATAACAATTCCCTGTAATATTCTTTTAAATGGGTCTGAAGTCCCATTTCGATCCCTATGCGAAGGTCGATGCGGTCTTTGTATTCTTCCCTTAAGGCAGACATTGCTTCAAAATACTGGTCCGTCTGAAGGGTAAAATCGATGACAGAGTCCACGTCATAATCGTGGTGGTCCGTAACACAGAGGGAAGCCATTCCAAGACTTATGGCCCGTTCCAATTGGGTCCGCATTGGGGTTTTGGAGTCTCCTGAAAAATTTGTATGAAAATGATAATCTGGCAGCATGGGGTTCTCCTTTCACAAATTAAATTCATTATAATCAATCTAAGGAAGAAAAGCAACGCAGGGAAGCGGAGTTTTTATGGAAAGGAATCTGACAAAGTAAAAAAAATCACCTTTTCAGCAAAATAATTAAATTTAATAATTCATTGACCTGGGATATACTTTAAGAAAACTACCGGTATGAATCAATCCGAACTTTCTTTTGACAACCCCTGCCAAACTCGCTAGAATAAGGGTGAAAAATCATATGAATGGGGAGGCTGCTATGGCTGGTCTGATGGATGCATGGAAGAATATGAGGATTAAGACAAAAATCCTGATTATGTATTTAACGGTCGTATTATTATCCTTTGTAATCACCTTTTCGGTCATATCTGTCATTAACAGCTCCTACACGAAACGAGAAATTCTGGGAGCAGGAACTCAGACGGTCAGCGCCCTTAAGGGGAATTTGTCCCTGATCTTTGATAATGTGACCCAGTTTTCAAACCTGATCTATTTTGACAGAAATGTTCAGGAGGCTTTAAGAAATGTGGATAACAGAGCCATTGATCCGTCTATCCAGAGAACCATCAAGCAAAGTCTGGTGAATATGATCCTGTCAGGGGAGTATATTTCCAGCGTTCTGATTATGGATTCCTATCATAATGTGTACAGCTCCTATAAAAAGACACCCAAGGGGATCTACGGAGAAAAGATCCTGGAGTCTGACTGGTACCGGAACTTAAGTGAGCACAGGGGAAACGGTTTTTTTATGAAAGGAAGCGAGGGGGTCATTGAATTCTATGGAGATACTCCTTATATTACCTATATCCGGGAAATCCGGGATGAAAATACATATAAGCCTTTGGCAATCCTGCTGGTTACGGTCAATGAGGAAACAATACGCAATTACTTTAATGGGGTCAGCAATTCCAGTGACAGTGACTTTTATATCCTGGGCGATGAGGATGAATACATTGTGGCCCCTGGGAATCCCGGACAGCGGACCGGTGAAAACCGGCTGGTGATCACCCAGGACATCGGCATAGAAAACTGGAAGCTGGCCGGATCCTTTCAACTGGATAATATGACAGCCATGGCGCCCTATTATTCCACCATTATCCTGCTGATTATGTGTATGAACGTTGCTTTTGTCTTTGTATGCTCGGTCATGCTCACCCGTTTTATCTTCCATCCCCTGTTAAAGGTGGAAAAGCATATGATGCTTGTGGAAAAAGGCCAGTTTGATGAGATGGAGGTGGACCGGCAGAAAGATGAAATCAATAATCTGAAGCGGGTTTTTAATCATATGGCAAGATCCATAAAAAACCTGATCCAAAAGGTAAAGGAAGAAGAGCAGATCATTGCAAAGGTGGAACTGGATCTGCTTCAGGCCCAGATTAACCCTCATTTCCTGTACAATACCCTTGATGCGGTATCCGCTCTTGCTCTCATGCGGGATTATGATAATTGCTTTAAAATGACTCAGGCTCTGGGTAGCTTTTACAGGAACAGCCTAAATAGCGGATTGGATTTTATTACGGTAAAGGATGAAATAAGCTGCATACAAAGCTACTTAACCATCTTAAATATCCGCTATGATAATGAAATAAAGGTAGAAGTGGATGTAGAAGAAGAGGTGAAGGACTGCAGGATATTAAAGCTGCTTTTACAGCCTTTGGTGGAGAACGCGGTCCATCATGGAATCAAGCCAAGGGAAGGAAAAGGAACCGTTTCCATCAAGGCCTTTTCCGATGAGGATGAAATTATTTTTCTGGTGTCTGATGACGGGGTCGGCATGAGCGAGGAAAAGATCGAAGAAATCATGGAAGGCAGGACAGTGACCGGTAAGTCAGGATTCGGCCTTTATAACCTGATGCAGCGGATTACCCTGTATCATGGGATCAGACAGCCGGTTCTTATCCATAGTGAGATCGGAAATGGAACGGAAATAGCAGTAAGAGTAAAGCGAATGGAAGCAAAGGGGTTGGAACATGGAGATCAAGGTACTGATTGTGGATGATGAAAAACTGGAACGGGTGCTGATCAAACGGGGATTTCCCTGGGAAGATCATGGATTTTCAGTCATCGGGGAGGCTTCCTCCGGTACGGAAGCATTGGAATTTATAAAATACAGAAAGCCGGAGTTGGTTATAACCGATATCAATATGTCCCATATGGATGGTCTGGAGCTTGCGGAACATATTTCAGCTTTGGATGAGAACATTCATGTAATCATGATCACAGGATACCGGGAATTTGAATATGCAAGGCGGGCGGTAAAGCTGGGGGTAGAGGATTTTCTGTTAAAGCCCATTGATATGAATGAGCTGAAGGAAATCGCTCTTAAGATCAGGGGAAAAATCATAAAGGAAAAGGACCACCGTAAGGAGGTGGAGATGTTAAAGCAGAGTGTGTCCGCCGACCAGGACATTTTAATGGAAAGCTTCTTTCAGCGGCTGGTGGAAAAGCGGACCAGTGAGGAGGAAGCGGAGAAAAAGCTTCTTGCCTATGGCTGTGAAGCGCTGTTAGAAGGGTGCTGCTGCCTAAACCTCCACTTAAAAGAGGAACAGTCAGGGGAAGCAGACGGCAGCCTCCATAAAAGGGCCATGGAACTCCTTGGCAGGGATCCTATTGACGGGACCATATCTTTTCTTCATTATATGAAAAATATTATCTTGTTTTGTACGGTCAGGCGATTAACGGACAGCGGGGAAATCGCATGGAAAATCCATCAAATGCTGAGGGAAAACAACATTGATTCCACCATTGGCATCAGCCGCAGCCATGAGGGCTATGAGGGAATTGCAGAAGCATTTGCCGAATCGGAACATGCCCTCAGCGCATCGGTGCTTTTAGGGAATAACAGGATTATCACATACGGAGAATATATGCATATTATGGAAAAAAATCCGGATAAGCTGTCCTTTGACTGGGAGGACTTCCTATTTTCCCTGACCAATGGAATTTCCGACAGGGTATCTGCTGCAATCGAGGATTATGTGGAAGGAGTCAGGAATTCAAGGGTAACGGAAGTGGAATATTTAAGGCTTACGGTTATGGATTTAATGTCCAAGGCCGGAAGCACCCTTAATAAGTATGGGGTCAGCTTGGAACAGCTCATAGGAGAAGACCGTCTGTATGAATCCATACAATCCATACAGACGGTGGAAGAGTGCCGGCCGTTTCTGGATGAATCCATCCATATGATTCTGAACTATCATAACAGCAAGAAATCAAAGCAGGGAAATAAGGTGGTAAACGAGGCCCTGGAATATATCGATAAAAACTTTTGCGATCCTGCTCTTACTCTTAAATCCGTAGCATCGGCTGTTTTTTCCAATGAAAGCTATTTAAGCAGAGTATTTAAAAAAGAGGCCGGACAGAGCCTGATTGAATATGTCCTGAAAAAAAGGATTGAAGAGAGCATCCGCCTTCTTAATACAACGGATTACAAAGTATACGAAATAGCAGAAAAGGTGGGATTCCGGGATTCCCATTACTTTGGCATCTGTTTTAAAAAGCATGTGGGAGTAACCGTTAAGGAGTATAAGCAAAGGTAGTAAAATTTCTAACCTTTTGGGTCAAAATATTTAATTGAGTTAAAAAAAGAGTTTCGATATACTGATATCAGAAGGAAACAAAGAAACCCAGGAGGAGATTGAGATGAAAAAAAGTTTATTAAAAAGAGTTTCGGCCGTTGCACTTACGGTAGCTCTGGCTGCAGGTATGACAGGCTGTGGAAGCAAAGGCAGTGCGGCTCCGACGAACGCCGGCAGTTCAGGGGAGGGAAAGACAGAAAAGACCGTTTTAAATGTCTGGCACCAGTGGTCCAATGATACCAATGAACTAAAGAAAAAATATGACGAGGCGGTTGCCGCTTATTTGGCAGAAAACCCCAATGTGGAAATCAACACCCAGACCCTGGATACGGAGGCTTATAAGACGAAGATATCCGCAGAGTTTGCAGGAGATGCAAAAGGAATTGATGTGTTCTATTACTGGGGAGCAGGAACCGCGAGAAAGATGATCAATGCGGATAAACTCCTTCCTCTGGATTCCTATATCACAGATGATATTAAGGGAAAACTTCTGGAGGGCTCTACGGCAGCTTTTGAATACAATGGAAAAACTTATTCTCTTCCTTCCTTTTCCTGGTACATGACCTTATACTGCAATAAGGCCTTATTTGATCAGGCAGGAGCAGAGCTTCCAGATACATACGACAAACTGGTAACCGCAGTTGAAAAGCTGAAGGCTCTTGATGGGGTGACCCCTCTGGCTTCCGGCGCAAAGGATGGCTGGAATGCGGCATTCATCTATCAGGCACTGGCACTGAGGACCGTAGGGGCAGAGGAAATCAACAAGATGCTTTCCGGCCAGGCTCCCTTTGAAGGAGAGGGCTACGCGGAAGCGGCGGATAAGGTCCAGGAATTATACAAGATGGGGGCATTTGGGGCCAATCCTCTGGAGCAGGGCAATGATGATGCCAATGCAGCCTTTGGAACCGGAAGGGCAGCCATGAGGCTTATGGGAAGCTGGTTTGCAAATGGAATTTATACAGATAAGGCCGTTACCATCAATCCGGAGGATGTGGTGGCAATGAAAATCCCCATGATTACCGGCAAAGGAAATGAAACCGATTATTGCGGCGGATTCGTAGAATCCTTCTGGGTAAACAAGAGCACGAAGAATCCGGATGAGGCAGCTAAATTCGCAATCTACATAAACGAAAAGATGGGTGAAGCTGCTTATGAGTCAGGCTCAGGGTTCAGCGGTTGGAAAACAGAGGTGGATGAAAAGGGTTTAAATCCTCTTTTTGTACAGATCAAGGATCTCCTTTCCCAAGGAAAGACCTCAGTCCTTGCATGGGATACCTCTCTTGATGCGGAACCTGCCACCATTCACAATGAACAGGTGCAGACCCTGTTCGCTCCAGGTGCCGATACAGGTGAGTTTATAAAGGAACATGAAGCAGCTATTAATAAGTAAGTAAGAGCAAAGGGGGTATCGCTTACAGAAACAGGCGATACCCATTTTTTATCCAAAGGAGATTGACCATGAATAACATGTTGGGAAAAAAGAGCTTTGTGGCCTGTTTTGTGCTGCCTGCGCTCATCCTGTTTATCAGCTTTAGTATGATCCCCCTTTTTATTTCCGGAGCCTACAGTCTGTTCCAGTACGATGGCATGGGGAAAATGAAGTTTATCGGACTTGGGAATTACATAAGGCTGTTTGCAGAGGACCGCCACTTTGTGAAGGCCGTTATAAATTCCTTTCTTTTAGTGGGCGCATCCTTACTCATTCAGCTGCCCATCTCCCTTTTTCTGGCAATGGTCCTTGCAAGGGGAGTAAAAGGAGAAAAGTTCTTTCGTACCGTTTACTTTTTGCCGGTGGTCATTTCCAGTATGGTGATCGGTCAGCTTTGGATGAAGATGTTCAACAGCGAATATGGGCTTTTAAACCATTTAATCCGTTCTCTGGGAGCCTCTGATTTCAGCTATTCCTGGCTCTCCAATCCCAAGACTGCATTTCTCTCCACTTTGATTCCTGCAGTGTGGCAGTATATTGGCTACCACATGCTGATTTTTTATGCAGGGATCAAATCCATTTCTCAGGATTATTATGAGGCGGCTCAAATCGACGGTGCCAGTAAGTGGCAGGTGAATACAAAGATTACCCTGCCTCTCTTAGCGCCGGTGATTAAGACCTGCGTCATATTCTCCATTACCGGTTCCCTAAGGGCCTTTGACTTAATCTATGTCATGACCGGAGGCGGCCCAAACCATGCCAGTGAAGTGCCTGCAACCCTGATGTACAACAATTTATTCCGCAGAGGCCTATATGGGTATGGAAGCGCACAGGCATTTTTCATTGTAGTGGAATGCCTGCTGCTTACCTTTATTGTAAGCAGGCTGTTTAAAAAAGCGGAAGAAAATGCATCAGCTATATAAATGAGGAGGCGGTCCTATGAAGATGAAAAAAAAGATAAAGTTTTTGCTGCTGTGCCTCATTGCACTGACTCAGCTTTTTCCCTTATATTGGCTTTTTACCTTTTCCTTAAAAAGCAATGGAGAGATATTTGGAGAAAACCCCATCGGGCTTCCCCAGATCTGGAGATGGGAAAATTACGGAAATGCATTTACCCAGACAAACCTAATCCGGTACTTTTTAAACTCCGTATTCTATTCCATGGCAACCGTGGCCGTTGCTGGAATTTTATCTGCCATGGCTGCTTACGCCATAGCCAGAATGAAATGGAAGCTTAAATCCCTGGTATTTGGAATTTTCGCATTGGGAATTATGATTCCGGCCCAGGCCGCACTGCTGCCCCTGTTTCAGGTACTTGATAAGACTGGTTTAAAGGGCGGATACTTAGGACTTTTGATTCCTTATATTGCGGGAGCTCTTCCCATGAGCATCATGATATTAATCGGATTTTACAAAAGCATACCCATAGAAATAGAAGAGGCAGCCTGTATTGATGGCTGCGGGATTTTCCGGTGCTTTGCAACCATTATACTTCCCATCGTCAAGCCGGCGATTGCCACAGCTTCTATTTTTACATTTTTAGGGACCTGGAACGAGTTAATGTTAGCCAATACCTTTGTGGACAGCGACCGTTACCGGACCTTGCCTGTGGGCATCATGTCCTTTGCAGGTCAATATTCCACTGATTGGGGGTTGATCGGAGCGGGCATGGTCATTGCCACTCTGCCCACCATTGTTATTTATTTTATACTGAGCAATCAGATTCAGGATAGCCTGGTTGCAGGTGCGGTGAAAGGATGATAAAATTATGCTTGATAAAAGAGGAAGAGGTTTATTGGGGCTGATGCTATGAATGAAGATTAGCTCCTGCATTCCTGCCAGTTGTAATATTCTGAAAGGTGAAAGGTACGTATGAACATTATTATTGAGAAGGGAACAAAATACGACATTGATCAGCTTGAGCAGCTCTATGACGATCTGAATGATTTTCTGGAGACTGGCATTAACTATCCCGGTTGGAGGAAAGGTATATATCCGGCCCGTGAAGATGCAGTTAACGGTGTTGCAAATGAAAATCTTTATGTTGCAAAGGCTGCAGGAAAGATCGTAGGTTCATTGATATTAAGTCATGAGCCGGAGTCTGCTTATCATAAGGTGCAATGGGGGATAAATGCTGACTATTCCGATATATTTGTGATTTATACGTTTGCTGTTCATTCTGAATACCTTAAAAATGGAGTTGGCATGGCGCTGATGGATTTTGCAGTTCAACATGGGCTGAAAGAACACGCAAAAGCGATCCGCCTTGATGTTTATGACAAGAACTTACCTGCTGTTAAGCTGTATGAAAAATGTGGATTTACGTATGTGGACACCGTAGATCTGGGACTTGGAAACTATGGATTGCATTGGTTTAAGTTATATGAAAAAATATTGTAAATTTCTCCATGGCAAGAGCCGCCCGCTGATTTTCGATCAGCAGGGCGGTTTTTTGGTTTGAACGGATATTGGTTTTACCTATATTTCACCAAAATTTTACATAATTTTTAAAAAACATTGAAAAAGCAATTCCGCCTATGTTATATTTTAAACTGTGCGTCTTCCGGAGAGAGGAAGGCGTGCTGGAATAAAAACATAATCAGTGTTTATAAGGAGGTACTACATGTCTGTAAATGACATATCGAGTCTGTTTGGTTTTATGGGGGGACTGGGAATGTTCCTGTATGGCATGAATACCATGGCAGACGGCATGCAGAAGAGCGCAGGAAGCAGGATGAGCCGTATTTTGGGAATGCTTACAAACAACCGTTTCCTGGCGGTGCTTCTGGGCGCACTTATCACGGCAATAATCCAGAGCAGCGGAGCGACCACGGTCATGGTGGTCGGCTTTGTAAGCGCCGGGGTGCTTAATTTGACCCAGGCGGTCGGCGTTATCATGGGGGCTAACATTGGAACCACTATTACGGCCTGGATCGTATCCATGAATCAGCTGGGAGATGCATTTTCCATATTACAGCCCTCCTTCTGGGCCCCTCTTTTTATTGGAATCGGAGCGGTTCTTCTGCTGTTTGGCAATAAACAGAGGATGAAAACCATAGGAGAGATTCTGGTGGGCCTTGGCATGCTGTTTGTTGGCCTGGATTTTATGTCAGGAGCAATCTCTCCCTATACCGATGCCCCTATTTTTTCAGAGGCATTCCGGCTGTTAGGAAGAAATCCTTTGCTGGGCATGCTGATCGGCGCCTTGGTAACGGCTCTTCTTCAAAGCTCTTCCGCATCGGTAGGAATCCTTCAGACCCTTGCCATGAACGGTGTAGTTACTACCAATGCAGCTATATTTATCACTCTCGGCCAGAACATCGGTTCCTGCGTGACTGCCCTCATTTCCAGTATTGGTGGATCCAGGACTGCAAAGCGGGCAGCAGTGATCCATTTGTCCTTTAATGTGCTGGGAGCTCTTATTTTTGGCATCGGTTCTTTTGTCCTTTTTATGGTTACCCCGGCTTTGGCGGCCCATAACATCACTGCAGTACAGATTTCCATATTCCATACCTTCTTTAACCTGACAAATACACTCATCCTGTTCCCCTTTGCGAAACAGCTGGTGGACTTATCCGGATTTGTTGTTCCGGAGAGAGGAACCGATGATGGAGAGACGGCGGGAGAGGAAGCCGTAACCATGAAGCACCTGGATGAGAGAATCTTTGAGTCTCCCGCTTTTGCGGTAGAAACAGCCTCCATGGAGGTGGTACATATGGGACAGATCACTTTGGAAAATGTAAAGCTTGCCATGGACGCGGTCCTCACGAAAAATGCGGATAAAGTAAAAGAAGTGTATAAAATAGAAAAGACGATCAATAATATGGAAAAGATGTTGATGGAATATCTGGTCAAAATCGACAATCTGTCCCTGACAGAGGAGCAAAAATTGGTAGTCAACAACTTATTTTACAGTATTAATGATATAGAACGAGTAGGCGACCACGCAGAAAACCTGGCGGAGCAGGCGGAATATATGGTTCAGCATGAAATCAGTTTCTCCGGTACCGGTGCCTCTGATCTGGAGGTCATCTGTCAGGCAGCTTATAACTCCTTTTTTCATTCCATCGAAGCCAGAAGAAAAGGTGACATGGAAGATATCCGTAAGGTGAGCAAGTGGGAGGATGAAGTGGACCTTCTTGAGGAGGAGCTTAGGGAAAAGCATATTGAACGACTTTCCTCAGGCGGTTGCAATCCCTCGGCAGGTGTTGTGTTCCTGGAGCTTATCAGCAATCTGGAACGTATTTCCGACCATTCTTATAATCTGGCCAGCTATGTAAAGAGTGAGGTTTAAGGAGAGCAAAACCAAAATAAAAAAAAGGACTTGCTATTTAGTGGAATATTAGGTAAAATAATGGGTAGTTGATTAATATTTAACAATCAAATTTAATTTTATTCTTAGGAGGAATTGAATTATGGCAGTAAAAGTGGCGATTAATGGTTTCGGCCGTATTGGCCGTCTTGCATTCAGACAGATGTTTGGCGCAGAGGGCTATGAAGTAGTAGCTATTAACGATTTAACAGATCCAAAGATGTTAGCACATTTATTAAAATATGACACTGCTCAGGGCGGATATGCTGGATACTATGGTGAGGGTATTCACACGGTAGAAGCTTCCGAGGACTCCATTACTGTAGATGGTAAGACTATTAAAATTTATGCTCAGGCAAAAGCAGCTGAACTTCCATGGGGAGAGATCGGCGTTGATGTAGTTCTTGAGTGTACAGGATTCTACTGCTCTAAGGACAAAGCTCAGGCTCACATTGATGCAGGTGCTAAGAAGGTTGTTATCTCCGCTCCGGCAGGAAACGATCTTCCAACCGTTGTTTACAGCGTAAATGAGAATGTATTAACAGCAGATGACAAGATCATCTCCGCTGCTTCCTGTACAACAAACTGCCTCGCTCCTATGGCTAAGACTCTTAATGATTATGCACCGATCCAGTCCGGTATCATGAGCACAATTCATGCTTACACAGGCGATCAGATGATCCTTGACGGACCTCACAGAAAAGGTGATTTAAGAAGAGCAAGAGCTGGCGCTGCCAACATCGTTCCAAACTCCACCGGTGCTGCAAAGGCAATCGGTCTGGTTATTCCGGAATTAAACGGCAAGTTAATCGGTTCCGCACAGCGTGTTCCGGTTCCGACAGGCTCCACTACCATCTTAACAGCAGTTGTTAAGGGCGCAGACGTAACCAAGGAAGGCATTAATGCAGCTATGAAGGCAGCAGCAAGCGATTCCTTCGGATACAATACAGATGAAATCGTTTCCTCTGATGTTGTTGGTATGAGATTTGGTTCTTTATTCGATTCTACTCAGACCATGGTTTCCAAGATTGGCGATGATTTATATCAGGTTCAGGTTGTTTCATGGTATGACAACGAGAACTCCTATACAAGCCAGATGGTTCGTACAATTAAGTACTTTGCTGAATTAGGCTAATGATCCACAAAGGGTCCGGTCGTTATGGACCGGGCCTTTTATTTTTTAAATCTTGAAGAATAAAGGAAACGCCTTACAGGTATTCCTTTATGCCCAAAAAGAACGGGTAATAAATAGGAAACACCTTATAGGCATCCCTTTATGCCCAGAAAACATGGGCAATAAATAGGAAAGGAGCATTGAAATATGCTTAATAAGAAAACAGTTGATGATTTGTCCGGATTACAGGGAAAGAAAGTTTTAGTGAGATGTGATTTTAACGTGCCGTTAAAGGATGGAGTGATTCAGAACTTCAACCGTATTGACGGAGCCGTTCCTACGATTAAGAAATTATTAGACCAGGGCGCAAAAGTGATTCTTTGTTCCCATTTAGGAAAGCCGAAGGGCGAGCCTCTTCCTGAGTTGTCTCTGGAACCGGTTGCTCCTGCTTTAAGTGAAAGACTTGGGGTGGAAGTTAAATTTGTAAACGATCCAAAGGTAACAGGTCCTGAGACCAGAAAGATTGCTGAAGAATTAAAGGATGGAGAAGTTCTGCTGCTTCAGAACACCCGTTACAGAGTGGAAGAGACTAAGTACGGCAAGGATGAGAGCGCAGATGAGTATGCAAAAGAGCTGGCTTCCCTTTGCGACGGCATTTTCGTAAACGACGCATTCGGTACCGCTCACAGGGCTCACTGCTCCAATGTAGGCGTTACCAAATACACAACAACCAACGTAGTTGGTTATCTGATGGAAAAGGAAATCAAATTCCTGGGCCAGGCAGTTGAGAATCCAGTACGTCCTTTCGTGGCAATTCTGGGTGGAGCAAAGGTTTCCGATAAGATCAACGTAATCAATAACCTGCTTGACAAGGTTGATACACTGATCATCGGCGGCGGCATGGCTTATACCTTTGCAAAGGCTCAGGGCAAGGAGATCGGAAATTCCTTATGTGAAGAAGATAAGCTTGACTATGCTTTAGAGATGATTAAAAAAGCAGAGGATAAGGGCGTTAAACTGCTTCTTCCTGTAGATAACTTAGAAGGCAAGGAGTTTTCTAATGATACAGAAAGAAAGGTAGTAAGCGAGATTGATCCAGGCTGGTCAGGATTTGATATCGGACCAAAATCCATTGAACTTTTTAAGGATGCTTTAAAGGGCGCCAAGACTGTTGTTTGGAACGGACCGATGGGCGTATTTGAATTCTCTAATTTTGCAGAAGGTACTTTAGAGGTATGCCGTGCAGTTGCAGAGCTTTCCGATGCAACTACAGTTATCGGAGGCGGTGACTCCGTAAATGCGGTTAAGAGACTTGGTTTTGCTGACAAGATGACTCATATCTCTACAGGCGGCGGTGCTTCTCTGGAATTCTTAGAAGGCAAGGAACTGCCAGGCGTTGCTGCAGCAGATAATAAATAAGAAATCCGACTTACGATACCGGCCCGGACAAAGAATGACTGTCCGGGCCTTGCAAACAGGAGATCCCGGTCTTCTGAATGACAAACATAAAGGAAGGTTGATACTATGTCCAGAAAGAAAATTATTGCAGGTAACTGGAAGATGAATATGACTCCAACCGAAGCGGTTGAACTGGTGAATACATTAAAGCCTCTGGTGGCAAATGATGAGGTAGACGTTATTTTCTGCGTTCCGGCTATTGATATTATACCGGCAATTGAAGCTGCAAAGGGAACAAATATCCACATCGGTGCTGAAAATATGTACTATGAGGATAAAGGAGCCTACACCGGAGAGATTTCTCCCGCCATGTTAAAAGATGCAGGCGTGAAATACGTGGTAATCGGCCATTCCGAAAGAAGGGAATACTTTGCGGAATCAGATGAAACCGTAAACAAAAAGGTTTTAAAAGCCTTTGAATACGGTATCACTCCTATTGTTTGCTGCGGAGAAACACTGACCCAGAGAGAACAGGGAATCACTCTTGACTGGATCCGCCAGCAGATTAAGATCGCTTTCTTAAATGTACCGGCAGAGAATGCAGCCAATGCGGTAATCGCTTATGAGCCGATCTGGGCCATCGGTACCGGAAAAGTTGCTACAACTGAGCAGGCGCAGGAGGTTTGCGGCGCGATCCGTGAATGCATCGCTGAAATCTATGACGAAGCTACAGCGGAAGCGATCCGCATCCAGTATGGCGGTTCCGTATCTGCAGCAAGTGCACCGGAATTATTTGCACAGCCTGATATTGACGGCGGCCTGGTTGGCGGTGCTTCCTTAAAACCAGAGTTTGGAAAGATCGTAAATTACAATAAATAAGTGGGTAAAAGCTGCTGCCCCTTCCTTAAATGGTGGGGAAGGCAGCTTTTTCCTCATAATAAAGGTGGGTACCGGAGCCTGGTTATTATTTCATCATTCACCGGTTGCAAGAAATGGGTAAATCATGTAAAATATATACTGTGAGACAATGATTTCTTTAAGATTTCCCACGCTTATGAGGCATAACGATATAGATGTAAGATGCTTCTATTACAATAGAACAAAGAAGAGAAAAAGGAGAACTAGTTATGAGCAGAAAACCGATTGTATTAATGATACTTGATGGTTATGGATTAAATGATAACTGCGACCATAACGCTGTTTGTGAAGGCAAGACCCCGATCATGGATCAGCTTATGAGCCAGTACCCATTTGTGAAAGGTAATGCCAGCGGACTGGCAGTAGGCCTTCCTGACGGACAGATGGGAAACTCAGAAGTAGGACATTTAAATATGGGCGCAGGCCGTATCGTATATCAGGAGCTTACCAGGATTACAAAGTCCATAGAAGACGGTGATTTTTTTGAGGTGGCTGAATTTTTACAGGCAGTGGAAAACTGTAAGAAATCCGGATCAGCCCTTCATATGTGGGGCCTGGTATCCGACGGCGGAGTTCACAGCCACAACACCCATATTTACGGCCTATTAGAACTGGCAAAGAGAAACGGCCTTGATAAGGTCTATGTTCATTGCTTCTTAGATGGACGTGACACGCCTCCGGCTTCCGGAAAGAGCTTTGTGGAAGCATTAGAAGCAAAGATGAAGGAGATCGGTGTAGGTAAAGTTGCATCGGTCATGGGCCGCTACTATGCAATGGACAGAGATAACCGCTGGGACCGTGTGGAACGGGCATACAATGCCCTGGCAAAGGGAGAAGGAAACCATACGGAATCGGCAGCTGCCGGAATCCAGGCTTCCTATGACAAAGGGGTTAACGATGAATTTGTGGAGCCATTTGTTGTGACAGAAGATGGAAAACCGTTAGCTACGGTGAAAGACGGCGATTCCGTGATCTTCTTTAACTTCCGTCCTGACCGGGCAAGAGAAATAACCAGGGCATTCTGTGATGATGAGTTTAAGGGATTTCCAAGAGAAAAGCGCCTGAACCTGACTTATGTATGCTTTACGGATTACGATGAAACCATTAAAAACAAGCTGGTTGCTTTCAAGAAAGAATCCATTACAAATACCTTTGGCGAATTTTTGGCTCAGAACAACATGACACAGGCCAGAATTGCTGAAACTGAAAAGTATGCGCATGTAACCTTTTTCTTTAACGGCGGAGTGGAAGAGCCGAATAAGGGAGAGGACAGGATCCTGGTTCCTTCTCCAAAGGTTGCCACCTATGATCTGCAGCCTGAGATGAGCGCTCCCATTGTATGCGATAAGCTGGTAGAGGCGATCAAATCAGGAAAATATGATGTGATCATCATAAACTTTGCAAACCCTGATATGGTTGGTCATACGGGAATCGAAGACGCAGCCATTAAGGCGATTGAAACTGTGGACACTTGTGTAGGAAGAACTGTTGAGGCGATCAAGGAAACAGAGGGAATTCTGTTCATCTGCGCTGATCATGGAAATGCAGAACAGCTTTTGGATTATGAGACAGGAGAGCCATTTACCGCCCATACCACCAATCCGGTTCCGTTTGTCCTGGTAAATGCTGACCCGGCTTATAAGTTAAGAGAAGGCGGCTGCCTGGCAGATATCGCTCCTACTCTGATTGAACTGATGGGATTAAAACAGCCAAAAGAGATGACAGGAAAATCATTACTCGTGAAATGAGTTTAATTATGCCAAAAATAAGGGCTTTCCAGTGATTGTGCTGGGCAGCCCTCATTTTTGTATACGAATTAACCTTTCCTATCCGGTGGCAGCAGGCTTACTTTATGTAAACTGTAAATTAAATTTGTCCATATTTTTTTTATGCTTCCATTTCTAATGAAAATAAGATAGAATAGAGAAAGATATCTTAGGAAGGGTTTCAGATGAGTATTCGAATCAGATTTTCTTTGGAGCCAAAGAAAAAAATATTTTCAGGAATAGTCTGGAATGGCCAGTCAGCGGAAGGTATGGCAAAAGAGCTGGCAAAGGAAATGGGGTACCGCTGTTTTAGGATCGAAGGATTTTTGATTGTACAGCTATGCCAGGAAGGCTATGTCTGGCTTAAGTGGAGCAAAGGCAAGCTTCAGGGAGAGAGTCAGACGAACATTGCCGGCCCTGGCTTTCATGCGGCAGCCATCGATTTTTTGGAGAGGCTGGCCAAAAAAGAAAAGCTTAAGCTCAGGCTCGAGGACAGGACCGGATATTATATAAAGAGGGACTTTCTTGCCATGAGACAGAAATACTTTTACCAGTGGTTTTCTGATCTTATGAAGTTGGTATCCGGATGGAGCGGGGATGGGGAATACATGTTTTGCTGGCCTGCGGTCTATTATATACCGGATCGTCAGGAGGGGAAACTGGTCACCCATATTCGGTCATTTTCTTTTAAAGAGATAAAAGGAATGATGCATTCTGGTATAGGCGTTGCATTTGCCAGGGATTTTTTTGTATGGAATGAATTGGAAATGGATGCTTATTATTACAGAAACAGCGCCATGGTCCTTCTTCATCAGTTCTGTTATTTCATGCCGTCGGCCCGCAGCAGGCAGGATGAGCAGGTAAACCAGCAAATTATCGAGTTCCTTGAAACGTCGCTTTCCATGGACCGCAGGCTTCCCTTCCCCAAGAAGGAGTATTTGGAGGTATGCAGCCTTGACGGCCATATTCCTGTGGATTTAGAAGGCGTGACCGCTTTGCCGGAGGAGGTTTCCATTGGATGCAGAAAGCACCTGGTTTACCGAAAGATCGGCAATATGAGCTTTGGGATTCCGGGGAATTTTCTTTATGATGAGTCAAATAGCGGCAGCATGGACCATTACTATGACGGAAACGGATATGGAGGCCATGATTATTACATCTACGCAGCAGTTTTTGAAGGGCGTAAGGCCGAGTTTAAGAAGCAGTGGTTTGAGCAGGGGAAAGGGCCGGAAATCGTGGATTTTGACGTAGAAAAGGCCAAAGCAAGGGTTGCTTTTTATGAACCGGAGGAGAAGGAAGGGGAAATCCTTTATGGGATGTCCGCGCAGGTGCTTTATAAGGAGCAGCGTATGAACATTAATATTATAAGCCGAAAGCCGGGGGAAAGGGATTGGGCTTTGGGACTTATTAAAAATATTAAGATTACAGAGTAGAGGATTATATGAAACAAAATGAGATGAAAACGGGCACATTGTTAAAACGCTTTGTGCCCTACTATAAAAAATATACCAAAGTTATGATCATGGATTTATTCTGTGCATCGCTTACCACCATCTGTGAAATGGTATTGCCTTTGATCTTACGTTATATTACCAATCAGGGATTAAGAGATATGACATCCCTTACGATTCGTACGATCATCGGGATCGGCGCCCTTTATTTTGGCCTCAGAATTATAGACGGAATGGCCAGCTTCTATATGGCTTACACGGGCCATGTCATGGGAGCAGCGATTGAGACCGACATGAGACAGGATGCATTTGCACATTTGCAGAAGCTGTCGGATAATTACTTTAACAATACAAAGGTTGGACAGATCATGTCCCGGATCACCAGCGACTTATTTGACGTGACGGAGTTTGCCCACCACTGTCCGGAGGAATTTTTCATTGCCTTCTTAAAGACGGTGGTATCCTTTATTATTCTTGCGGGGATCAATCTCCCCCTTACGCTTATCATTTTCCTCCTGATTCCGGTTATGGCGGTATCCTGTACCTACTTTAACTTACAGGTGAGAAAGGCGTTTAAACATCAAAGAAACCACATCGGGGAGCTGAATGCCAGGATTGAGGACAGCCTTCTTGGAAACCGGGTAG
Organism: Lacrimispora sphenoides JCM 1415; assembly: GCF_900105615.1. Taxonomy (NCBI): domain Bacteria; kingdom Bacillati; phylum Bacillota; class Clostridia; order Lachnospirales; family Lachnospiraceae; genus Lacrimispora; species Lacrimispora sphenoides. The sequence continues at coordinate 5,272,986 of NZ_LT630003.1, forward strand.
TCCGGGCATTTGCCAACGAAAAAATCGAGATTGAAAAATTTAACCGGGATAATCTGGAATTCCTGGAGATTAAACGGAAAACCTATAAGTACATGGCTGCTTTCCAGAATACCATCCGGATGTTTGACGGTCTGATGTATGTGGTGGTCATCGTCGCAGGCGGCATATTCATGATTAAGGGACTGATCGAGCCCGGAGATCTGGTTGCTTATACCCTGTATGTAACCACACTCCTTGCTACAATCCGCAGGATCATCGAATTTGCGGAACAGTTTCAGAGAGGAATAACCGGAGTCGAACGTTTTATGGAGTTAATGGATGCCAGTGTGGACATCTTTGATGAAGAAGGAGCAGTGCCTCTTCATGATGTAAAAGGTAATATTACCTTTCATCAGGTATCCTTTGAATATCCGGATGACCATAATCCGGTGCTGAGCAGCATAAACCTTGATATCAAAAAGGGAGAAAAGGTAGCTCTTGTCGGCCCATCCGGAGGCGGTAAGACAACGTTGTGCAATCTGATCCCCCGCTTCTATGATCCGACGGAGGGTGAGATCCTCATTGACGGCCAGGATATCAGGAATGTGACCTTAGAGAGCTTAAGAAGCACCGTAGGTGTGGTACAGCAGGATGTGTATCTGTTTTCGGGAACGGTTTTTGAAAATATTGAATACGGACACCCCGGAGCTTCCAAGGAAGAAGTGATCCAGGCTGCAAAGCTGGCAGGAGCTCACGAATTCATAACAGGATTAAAGGACGGCTACAGTACTTACGTGGGAGAGCGGGGGGTAAAGCTTTCAGGAGGACAAAAGCAGCGTATCAGCATTGCCAGAGTATTTCTTAAAAATCCTCAGGTGCTGATTCTTGATGAAGCCACCTCTGCTCTTGATAACGAGAGCGAGCATCTGGTATCCCAGTCTCTGGAACGTCTGGCAGTAGGCCGCACTACACTGACCATTGCCCACCGCCTTACCACGATCCAGAATGCAGACCGGATACTGGTGCTTTCCGACAGCAATATTGTGGAAGAGGGAAATCATGAGGAGCTGCTTTTAAAGCGGGGAATGTATTATCAGCTTTATACGTCTGCGGGTGAAGAAGAACAGGCTGCCCTGACAAGGTAGTCATATACCGTGCAGCAGGCTACAGGGGATTTGAACCTCACAGCATTCGCCAGATGCATCAATGCAGGCAATCCTGCGCCTGGCTCATTGCTTACGGAGATGAAGGAGAACAGAAATGAAAGTAGCTATAGTAACAGACAGCAACAGCGGAATTACCCAAAGACAGGGAGCGGAAGCTGGGGTTTACGTAGTACCCATGCCGTTTATGATGGCAGGGGAAACGTTCTATGAGGATATCAGCCTGACACAGAATGATTTCTATGAAAAGCTGGAGGAAGGGGTGGACATTTCCACCTCTCAGCCATCTCCGGCCGATCTTCTGGATCTGTGGAACAGACTGTTAGAAGAATATGAGGAAGTAGTACACATTCCCATGTCAAGCGGATTGAGCAGTGCCTGTCAGACTGCTCTAATGCTTGCTGATGATTACGAGGGAAAGGTGTTTGTCATCAATAACCAGAGGATCTCTGTCTCTCAAAGGCAGTCGGTTATGGAAGCTAAGAGAATGGCAGATGATGGAATGACTGCAGCTGCCATTAAGGAAAAGCTGGAAGAGACGAAAATGGAATCTACCATTTATATTACCCTGGATACGCTGGAATATTTAAAAAAGGGTGGAAGGATCACTCCGGCAGCTGCTCTTTTGGGGACATTTTTAAGGATTAAACCGGTTCTTACCATTCAGGGAGAGAAGTTGGACGCCTTTGCCAAGGCAAGAACCATGAAGCAGGCCAAAACCATGATGATTACAGCCGCGAAAAAGGATATGGAGGAGCGGTTTGGAGATCCGGAAGGAATCCGTACCGCTATTGCCATTGCCCATACCAATAATGAAGCGGCTGCCATGGAATTTAAGAAGGAGCTGGAGGAGATTTTTCCAAAGACGGGAGAAATCTACGTGGACAATCTTTCTTTAAGCGTATCCTGCCACATTGGGCCTGGAGCACTGGCCATTGCATGTACGAAAAGGCTGGATGTATGACAGAAATAAGGTTGGAGGTGCAGGGACATGTTCCAGGTAAAGTTTTTTAATCAGAAACATGCCATAAGCCTGCGGGTCACCTTAATCATAGCCCTTCTGGTGGTTGGAATCATACCGGTATTTATTCAGAATTCAGTCATGCTGGGTACTTACCGGCAGAACCTCATTGAGTCCAGAATGCAGGACATCCAAAACCAGTGTTGGATTTTAAGCAATAAAATGACAAGGATCGGGTACCTGACCATGGAGCCAAGGGACCCTCTTTTGGATAATGAAATGTCCGTAAAGGCAGATATGTTCAATGGGCGTATCGTGGTGGTAAACCGGAATTTCAGGATCATCAGCGATACTTTTTCCCTTTCTGTGGGAAAGCTCAATATATCTGAGGAGGTCCTCCGCTGCTTTGACGGAGAAAACAGCAGCAAATATAATACGGATAAACATTATTCGGCGTTAACGATTCCTATTTATTCCAACAGCCAGGAAAAGGAAATTGCCGGGGTTATGATTGTGACGGCATCCACGGAGGATTTACTGAACCGGGTCTCTGTGGTATCGGAAAAGGGAGCATTTCTTCAGCTTATGATCTTTTCCGTTCTGGCCATCATTGTGGTCTTACTTGCTAATCTCTTGATGAAGCCCTTCCGGGAGCTGCAGCGGACGTTAAACAGAGCAGCAGAAGGGGATATGGACGAGAACATCAGCCCCTATGCCTATAAGGAAACTATAAAGATTACGGAAACCATTAACCTGACGTTAAAGAAGTTAAAGGCAGTGGACCAGTCCAGGGAAGAATTCGTCTCGAATGTTTCCCATGAACTGAAGACCCCGATCACATCCATCCGGGTGCTGGCTGATTCCCTGATGGGAATGGAAGATGTTCCGGCGGATCTTTACCGGGAATTTTTAAGTGATATATCCGATGAAATCGAGCGGGAAAACAAGATCATTGATGACCTGCTTTCTTTGGTCCGCATGGACAAGACTGCTGGGGGAAATTTAAACATTGCCCAGGTGAATATCAACGGACTGATGGAGCTGATCTTAAAAAGGCTGCGCCCCATCGCCGGGAAACGAAATGTGGAGCTTACCTTTGAAAGCATCCGGGAGGTCACTGCCGATGTGGATGAGATGAAGCTGTCCCTGGCTTTAAGCAATCTGGTGGAGAATGCCATCAAATACAATGTGGAAGGCGGCTGGGTACGGGTGACCCTTGACGCGGACCATAAGTTTTTTTACGTAAAGGTGGCTGATTCCGGAATTGGCATCTCGGAAGAGTTCCAGGAGCATGTGTTTGAGCGGTTCTACCGGGTGGATAAGGCCAGATCCAGAGAAACAGGAGGCACAGGCCTTGGTCTTTCCATTACAAAAAAGATCGTGCTGATGCACCAGGGAGCCTTAAAGCTTCAGAGTAAAGAGGGCGACGGAGCCACATTTACCGTACGGATTCCGCTCACGTATATTTCTTAGAAACAGGAGGCTATTAGATGAAACTGAAACTGCTAAGGAGGGGGCTCCTTTTCCTGGTGTGCTTTCTATGTCTGACCGGCTGTGGAAAAAGAGAAGGAAAGGGAGCGGAAACCATTGGAGATGTGTATAAGATTTATTATTTAAACTCTGCCATGACAAAGTTGGAGCCTCAGGATTATCACATGGCTCAGAAACCGGAAGGGGACATAGAAGATGCGACGGACTGGAGGATCAGAAATCTGATGGAACAGCTACGCACTGTACCTAAGGATTTAGACCGGCAGGCAGCAGTTCCGGATAAGGTCGGCTTTGAGCGTTACAAGCTGGAGGACACGGTCCTTTATCTGTATTTCGATAACAATTATGCCATGATGAATGGAACCAGGGAGATTCTATGCAGGGCATCCCTGGTAAGAACACTGACTCAGGTAAAAGGAGTGGACTATGTTGCCGTGTATACTGCGGAACAGCCTTTAATGGACAGTTCCGGAAGTCCGGTAGGGCCTATGGCTAATTCTGATTTTATTGACAATATCAGCAATGTCAACTCCTATGAGAAGACAGAGTTGCCCTTGTATTTCTCTGATGATACCGGTGAGAAGCTGGTGAAAGAGACAAGAGAAGTGGTGCATAACGTAAACACTTCCTTAGAAAAGCTGGTCATTGAACAGCTGATTGCCGGTCCGGGAAGGCCGGGGATGAATCCGACTCTGCCAAAGGATACAAAGCTTCTTAATGTGTCGGTCAATGAAAACATCTGTTATATTAATTTTGATTCCGTATTTCTTAATAACAACCTGGAGGTAAAGGAATATATCCCGATTTATTCTATCGTGAACTCCCTGGCTGCGGCCTCCTCCATCAATAAGGTGCAGATTACGGTAAACGGTTCCCAGGAAGTCATGTTCCGGGATTCCATTTCCTTAAACCAGCTTTTTGAACGCAATCTGGATTACAATGCGGAAAATGAAGAAGTATCTAGTGATATAGGAGGAACAGAACAATAAAACGCCCATTATGTCTGATCGCAGGGGGATTTGTACTTGGAGAGACTGCCGCTTTGCTGGTTTTGACATCCTGGCTTTTTATTCCGGCTTTTTTAGCTGCCGGAATTGTTCTTTATGGTTATTGGAGAGGCAGAAACCGGCTTTGGGTTCTTTTGCCTCTTCTTTTTTTATACCTGGGTGCGGCCTGGGCCGGATATGATTGCAAAAGATGGGAGGAAAGGGAAAGAACCATTGAGGAGCTTTCCGGTGGTTATGTGGAAGCAGAGGGAAGAGTTTCTTCTTTTGAAGAAAAGAATGGATCTCTTCAGATTGTTTTAAAGAAAATTAAGGTATGGAAGCAGGAAACCAGCTATTCTGTTCCAAGTCTGATGGTGTCTGTGAAGCTTTTTGGAGAGCCGGGCACAGACACGCCGTTATATCCCCCAGGAACTGGCGATAATAAAGATATAAGTCTGCGGCTGGGACAGCTTATCAAAGTAAAAGGAGAGGTACAGCCTTTTCAGTCACCAAGGAACCCAGGGGAGTTTGACAGCAAGGAATATTATGAGGGTCTGGGGATTGACGGAAGGTTTCTTGGGAAGGAACTGGAGATTCTGGATCCAGGAGAAGACCCTCTCTTAGATGGAATACGCCGGGCCAGGGAATGGGGACGCGCCCTCCTTTATAAGTATACCTCCAAAGAAGATGCCGGCGTATTAACAGCGGCGGTTTTAGGGGACACGGGCGGACTTCCGGAAGATATTAAATCTCTATATCAGAAGAACGGAATTTCCCATCTTCTTGCAATCAGCGGCATGCACATGTCCTTCCTTGGTCTTTCTTTTTACCGGATTTTAAGGAAAACCGGTCTGGGCCTTGGAAGCGCAGGTCTGGCAGGAGCTGTCCTGGTTGTCTTGTACGGGATTTTAACAGGCAGCGGTCCTTCGGTGATGAGGGCAGTGATTATGATGTCTGTCGCATTTCTGGCCTCCTATCTTGGAAGGACTTATGACCTTTTATCCTCCGCTTCCCTGTCGCTGCTGCTTCTGGGACTTAAGTCACCTCTCCTCCTTGCCAATGGAGGTGTTCAGCTGTCCTTTGGAGCGGTTTATGCCATCGGAGGAGCAAGCCCCATCATTGAAAAATGGCTTGGAAGGAAACGGTTCCTGTCAAGTGCAATTTCTACGGGAGTAGCGGTACAAATGGTCACCATGCCAATTACATTATATCATTTTTATCAGATTCCTTTCTATGGACTGTTTTTAAATCTTCTGCTTATTCCATTAATGGATTGGGTGGTTTGTTCCGGAATCGGCATTATCTTTCTTGGAAGCTTCAGCCCCCTTCTTGGGATCGGCGCGGCGGGAACAGGACATTATATTCTTGCCTTTTATGAATGGATCTGCGGGAGCATGAAAGGACTTCCTGGGTACAGCCTGACCTTTGGCAGACCGGAGGCTGGACGGCTGGCGGCTTACGGACTTATTCTGGTCGCAGGGCTTTCCTGCCTGAAAGTCTGGGAGGAGTATGAGGCTAAAAGAACCGGTGAGAAAAAAGAAGAGAAAAAGGAAGAGAAAAAGGAAGAGAAAAGGAAAGGTAGTTTCTTTGGATTAAAAGTTCTTTTCCTTGCAGGTATGTATTGCTTTTGCATTCTGTTTTTTAAGCCTGGTCCTGTGCCTGGTCTTGAAGCAGTGTTTCTTGATGTGGGACAAGGGGATGGCATCCTGCTGCGGGCAGGAAGGTCTGCGGTTTTAGTGGATGGAGGAAGCTCTTCTAAAAAATCTCTGGGCAAATATTCCCTGGAGCCTTGTTTAAAAAGTATGGGAATACCTGTGATTCATTATGCATTTATCAGCCATGGGGATCAGGATCATTTAAGCGGTGTCGCCTATCTTTTGGAAAACAGTGAAGATATAAGAATTGAAAATCTCATGCTTCCCTATCATGGAAGAGAGGATGAGGCAATAAAGAAGCTGGAAGAACTTGCAATGCGGCGGGGGACCAACGTGATGTATGTGGCAGGAGGAGATGGGGTTCAGATAGAAGACCTTTGCATTACCTGCCTGTATCCGGGAAAAGAAGACATACCGGAAACCACCAATGAGGAGTCAGAAGTATTAAAAATGGACTATGGAAGCTGCCGCATGCTGTTTACAGGAGACATGGAGGAAAGAGGAGAAGAAAAGCTTCTTGAAAGGCCTGGGGAAAGGCAGATGCTGGCAAAAGTGAATGTGTTAAAGGTGGCTCATCATGGTTCGAAATATTCTTCCGGGGAGGCATTCCTTGACGCGATAAAGCCCCGGTGGGCTGTGGTGTCTTATGGGGTGGGTAATTCTTATGGACACCCTCATCAGGAGGTTTTAGACCGCTTAAAAGAGAGAGGAACTGAGGTTTTCAAAACAGGAGAAGGAGGGGCCATAATGATGTGGACCGATGGGGAGAAGATCCGTTTTGAAAGTTTCGTTGACGGAGAGTAGTTCTCCCGTTATAATTAGAGAGGATAAAAAAGTCATGCCAAAGAGGGAGGAAACCATGCAGACGCTGACTCAGGATATAAAAAATCACAGCTTCAAGCCGGTCTATCTTCTATATGGAGAAGAAGCCTTTTTGAGGAACAGCTATAAAAATCAAATGAAGGCAGCCATTACGGCAGGCGATACCATGAACTTTAATCAGTTTGAGGGAAAAGGGATTGATGTGCGGGAAGTCATCAGCCTTGCAGATACCATGCCTTTTTTCGCAGAAAAACGTCTGATCCTGGTAGAGAACAGCGGGTTTTTTAAATCGGCTTCCGATGAAATCGTATCTTATCTGTCCCAGATGCCGGATACCACCTGCCTGATCTTTGTGGAATCAGAGATAGATAAGCGAAGCAAACTGTTTAAAAAAGTAAAGGAACTGGGATATGCGGCTGAAATGGAACGTCAGGATACGGCCCAGCTTGCCAGATGGGCGGGGACTCTGCTTTCCAGGGAAGGAAAGAAGATCACGGGACGTACCATGGAATTGTTTCTTCACATGGCCGGAGATGATATGGAAAATATCCGTATGGAACTGGAGAAGCTCATAAGCTATACTCTGGGAAGAGAGGTTATAACGGATGAGGATGTGGAAATCATCTGCACAGTCCGGACAACCAATAAAATTTTTGAAATGGTGGCGGCGATTGTGAACAGGGAAACAAAAAAGGCCATGGACCTTTATGAGGACCTGCTCACCTTAAAGGAACCACCCATGAGGATCCTGTTTCTGATTGCCAGACAGTTTAATCAGATTCTGCAGGCAAAGGAGCTGATGGGGAAGGGAATGGATAAGGGCGGCATTGCTTCAAAGCTTAAGATCCCTCCTTTTGCAGCAGGAAAGATCATGCCACAGGCAAGGACTTTTTCCAAAGATCAGATTTTGTCTTATGTAAACTTGTGTGTGGAAACAGAAGAAGCAGTTAAGACCGGGAGGTTAAATGACCGAATGGCGGTGGAATTGCTGCTGACACAAAAATATTAGGGTTTAACGATTAAACCGGTAAAACTTGGTTATTTTATTTGGAAAGGAGGTCAGGATGGAAGAATTGTTGAAAAAAAAGCAGATAAGGGTATTTTTATCAAGGCTGCTGCTTGCTATGCTGGTTATTATATTTTATAAAATTGTTATGAATGTTTCAGATGTGATGGTTTGGCTTAAATCATCTACAAAAGTACTTATTCCCTTCTTTTATGGATTTGTCATAGCATATCTGCTGAATATCCCATGTTCTGCGCTTGAACGACGCTTAAACAGGCTTAAATCCAGTCCGTTTCAAAAGAGGTCCAGGGGGATCAGTGTTTTTATTATTTATGCTTTATTTATCTCTGTTGTTGTTCTGGTTATTAACAAGGGAATTCCCCTGCTTCAGAGAAGCATTTTGGATTTTATAACAAATTTCAATACTTATTATAGTAACGCCATAACGGCTATTGAACAACTGCCGTTAGAAAAGTTTGGCTTATCGGATAAGCTGGGAGAGATTTTGCCGCCCCAGACTGCCTGGAAAAATGTGTTGGAAGGAATTGGCCTGAAAGAAGTAATGGGCTCACTAAATGCTGTCTTGGGAGTTACTTCCCATATTTTTAGCGGATTTATTACAATTGTATCTTCCGTGTATTTCCTTCTGGAAACTCATAATGTTAAATTTCAGATGAAGCGGCTCATGGATTTGTTTCTTCAAGAAAAAACCAGAAATGCAGCTTTAAGGTACGGAACCATTATCAATGACAGTTTTAAAAAGTTTATTGTCTGCCAGCTTTTAGATTCCCTGATTTTATGTACGATTACCACCATTGAATTTACCATACTTGGTTCCAGGTATTCGCTGGCGCTTGGGGTCATGCTGGGGATCTGCAATATTATCCCTTACTTTGGCTCAATTTTTGGCTCCATAGGCGTTGTGATTATTATTGCGTGTACGAGCGGAATCAATACAGGGGCGATTGCCGGTCTGGTTTTACTTGTTACTCAGCAGATTGATGGAAATGTGATACAGCCAAAGCTTATGGGAACCTCATTTTCCTTAAGCCCGGCTTTGATTGTTATAGGAATCACTGTGGGTGGTGCAATTGCAGGGATATGGGGGATGGTTCTGGCAGTACCCGTGGTTCATATATTAAAGATTATTGCCGGGGATGTCATTGCAGCCAGGGAGAAAAAGGTTCGGGAAGCTTATGCAGAGCCGGTCCCAGTCAATGCGGACCCTTTCCCGGATGATGTCTCTTCCGGCCATAAGAAGTAGATTTACCTAAGTGAGCAGGTTCTTAAGAACCTGCTTTTCTGTTTATGGCATAAGATAGAGTGCTGCTTCCATAGATGATTGTTCGTCTATGGAAATAGCACTCCTTTCTTTATGGACCGGGTATTACGGAATCCCCCTTTTATCTCAGCAAATTTCATCAGCTGGTGTTTTTTTCTTCATCGTTATTACAACAGAGATCCTGATAGGCTGAAATGGTACTCAGTGTATCACCAAGCTGTGAAAATATGGAACTTATCAAAGCGATTTCATCAGCAGACCGTCCCTCGGCGATACGGCAGGCCATGGTAGATATAAGAATTACAAGTTCACAGGGTTGCATAAATATATCACCTCTGGATAGTATATGTGCCAGAGGGGCGGCAAGACAGAAAATATCTTACACTATTTTATAGATGTTAAAAGGTTCAAATAGTATCAGATAATTATCTTTTTGCAGTCCTTTTCCGTATATTGTCTGATAGCAGTGAATGGCATCAAGCAAAAACTCTTCCGTTACATCCAGATGTTCCGCAATTTCGTACCCATTCCGGCATCCGGCTTCTTTTGCCGCCACCAGCTTATCAAGGGTTATCATTTTATTGTAAGCCCAAAGCCTTGCAGTACGCTCCTGCTTCTGGTTGGACACATCGGACTGGTCCAGAATATCGCCGGTGGTGGTATGGTAATGTCCCAGCTCTTCCGCCAGAACGCAAGCCTTCTGACAATCTGTCATATCCTGGCGGATCAATATCTGGGTGCCTTTAATCCTGCCGTCATTGGCTATCAGCGGCCGTTCCTTTATGATGATTCCATGGGAATCCGCTTCTTCTAATAAAGATTCATAGTTCAAATAAATCACCTCAATGAGTTGTCTTTTATTCATCAAAAAAGGCATCATCGTGCTTCTTCATTTCTTCTGTCACCTCAATGTCGGTCCGTTCATGGGCTGCAACCGGTTCCAGGTAGGTTCTGCTGTCAGTATTAAAAATATTAACCGGGCTTTGGCTTTTTACGTATTCGGGGATATGAACCATTTCTCTGACACGTTTTAGGGCTTCTTTCTGCCCTTTCTCATTTAAACGGTGAAAATTCTCAATCATTTCTCCGGCATATTCCCCGAAACGTCCGCTGATATAGTCAAAAGCGGAAGCAGTATCGCTTTCCCAACCCATGAGATAGGCTGGGGTTGTCCTCAAAGCATTGGCAATTGCTATGATCTTTGACTGGGGAAGCCCTCTTCCGTCTACCTCGATTTTATTAATGGAAGAACGGGATTTATAGCCGGCCTTTAACGCCAATTCTTCCTGCGAGATCCCAAGCTCTTCCCGTCTCCTTTTAATAATCTGTCCTATTTCCACAGGATCACCTCCATAACGGTATTATATCACGGTGTAGAAAGATATTCAACAAAATTGCAAAATGTTGTTGACAAATATAGGACATGGGAGTATGATAACAAATGTAGACAATATGACTACAAAAGAAAAGAAAGAAAGTATGAAAGATACAGTTCAGCTTATTGATGAAATTAAATAGCCCGAACTGGAAAAGGGGCAGTTGCAGCAAAACTGAATCTTTCAAACGATTAAAAAGCTGTACAGGTTATTGAGGATTGCATAATTGCGGAAAAAGAGTATTTTTTTTACCAATCATGTAGACTAAATGACTACAATGGACTGAGAAAAGGAGAATCCTATGAAAGTGAAAGAACAAGGGAAGGTAAGAAGTCCGACAAAAAAGGAACGAATCCGGTTTAGGGAAAGGCAGGTGCCGGAAGGAAAGGCTGGAGGCATAGGAAAGGGGGGATTATATGTATAACGAAATCATGGATGGAGTTATCAAACGGTTGGAAGAGTTTTTTCCGGAAGCCAGGATCGATACAAGCCCTTTTGGGGAAGGGATTTCTGAACCTTATTTTGAAGTCGGACTTTTAGAGACGTTTGAAAAGCCAGTGAACGGGCAGCGTTATTTCCGCAGCATAAGCATGTATGTAACGTATAACTGCCAGAATTCAGTACAGCCCTCAAGGGACAGGAATCTTGTTCTGGATGTTCTTATGGATAAACTGGAATACATTACTCTGGAAAACGGCTCTTTGATAAGAGGCAGCAGCAGAAAGGGTAAAAGCGAAGGGGAGGCCCTAAACTTCCTGGTGGATTATCAGGTCTACATTTTAAAAAACGGGGAGTCGGAAGAATTCATGGAAGATATTAAATTAAAATGAAAGAGGTGTTATCGTGGCAAAAAAGAACGTAAAAGAAACGGACGGGACCAGCGTAATACGTTATACAAAGGATCAGCTGATCAGTTCAGAAAAGTATCGTAATCAGAGGGACTTAATAAGTGCTTTGTTTGATGATAGGAAAGTATATTCTGTAACAGAAGCAGAAGAAATCATAAATCAATTTATGAAAGGAAAGGTGAAAGTATGTTAGGTGGAGGAAATTTTACAATTCAAAACAAAGTATTTCCTGGTGCATATATCAATTTTGTAAGTACTGCTTCGGCAGGCGCATCCATGGGAAACAGGGGGGTGGCAGCAATCCCTATGGTTCTTGAATGGGGACCGGAGAAAGAGATATTTGAGGTTACATCAGAGGATTTCCAGAAAAGGTGTAAAGAAATTTTTGGCTATGCAATGGACGATGCGGCTATGCTTCCGGTCAGAGAGCTTTTCCGAAATATGACGAAGGGAATTTTTTACCGCTTGAATACAGGGACACATGGGGCAAACGAATATGGCACGGCAAAATACTCTGGTAACAGAGGAAATAATCTGATGACCATTATTGCGAAAAATGTTGATAATAATTCAAAATTTGATGTGAAGACCCTGTTTGCAGGAAGAGAAGTTGATCGCCAGACAGTTGCAGAGGCAAAAGAGCTGATGGATAACAGTTACGTCATATTTAAAAAGGATGCCGAACTGGCAGAAACGGCAGGACTTCCCTTTACAGGAGGTGCCAATGGTGCTGATGTGACAGGAGAGGATTATGCAGAATTCCTGGATAAGATGGAGAGTGCTTCCTTCCAGATTCTTTGCTGTCCTTCTGCTGACGGTAAGGTAAAAGCTTTGTTTACAGCATTTACAAAACGTATGAGGGATGAAGCTGGTGTGAAGTTCCAGACTGTATTACACCAGTATTCCAAGGCTGATTACGAGGGTGTCATCTCCGTTGAGAATGAAGCGAAAGAATCAGCTACAGGCCTTGTTTATTGGGTTGCTGGCGCAGAAGCCGCATGCCCTGTCAACAAGACCATTGAAAATAAAGTTTATGACGGGGAGTATACCGTTAAGGCTTCCCATACCCAGGCTCAGCTTGCTGATGCAATAAGGGCAGGTAAACTTATGCTTCACAGTGTAGGAAGTGAAATCAGGATTCTGACTGACAGTAATACTTTGGTTACTTATACAGAGGAAAAAGGGGAAGATTTCTCTAACAACCAGACAGTCCGCGTTCTGGACCAGATTGGAAATGACGTTGCTTCTCTTTTCCATACACGTTACCTGGGTAAGATTTCAAATGACGATGCAGGACGGGTAAGTCTTTGGAATGACATTGTTACATATGGAAAACAGCTGGCGGTATTAAGGGCGATTGAAGCTGTAAATTCGGAAGAGGTTACTGTGGAAAAGGGACTGGGCAAGCGGTCCGTTGTGGTGAATTTCCCGGTGAAACCGATTAATTCCATGAGCATCTTATACATGACAGTAATTGTATCATAAGAAAGGGGTAATGAACATGAATAATATTACAATGGACGCATGGGACGCTATCAGCGCCACAAAAGCAGAGTGCTATATCACAATCGGAAACGAACGTTATAATTTTATGCAGGCTTTAAACCTGGAGGCTAAGATTGAAAAGGTAAAATCAGAGATCCCGATTCTGGGACGAGCCATGAAGGGGAATAAGACCGTGGGAATGAAAGGAAGCGGATCAGCTACTTTCCATTACAATACAAGCATTTTCCGGGATATTTTATACAAGTTCCAGCAGACCGGAAATGATATCTATTTTGATATCCAGGTGACCAATGAGGACCCTGCTTCCAGGGTAGGCCGTCAGACTGTGATTTTAAAGGATTGCAACTTAAATGGAGGAATTATCACCAAATTTGATGCAACAGGAGAATACTTAGAAGATGAGTTTGAATTCACATTTGAAAGCTGGGAGATGCCTGAAAGATTCAGCAATCTTGCGGGAATGCAGTAAAAGAAGAAAGGAATAAAAGGATATGGGAGATTTAAGTTGTTTTTTAAGCCAGAATGCAGTTAAGGCGGAGCATGAAAAGTTCGTTGCTTCCAAACGTTTTTTAGGTCCGGGAAAAAAACCTGTGGAATGGGAGATTAAAGCCATTACCTCTAAAGAAGATGAATCCCTAAGAAAAGAGAGCACGAAAAGGGTTCAGGTAACAGGAAAAAAGGGACAGTATACCCAGGAGACGGATTATAACCTTTATCTTGGGAAGCTGGCAGCTGAATGTACGGTTTACCCTAACCTAAATGATAAGGAATTACAGGATTCCTATCATGTTATGGGGGCAGACGGACTTTTAAAGGCCATGCTGACTGCAGGCGAATACGCAGGTTATCTGGAACGAATTCAGCAAGTGAATGGTTTTGATATTACACTGGAAGAGCAGGTTGAAGAGGCAAAAAACTGATAGAAGGGGGTGATATGGAAGCAAATATTGCTTACTATTGCCTCCACAAGCTCCACAAATGGCCTCATGAGTTTCTAAGCCTGGACAGGTATGAACGGGCGTTTGTTATGGCAGCGGTACAGCTTAAGCTGGAAAATGACAAGAAAGAGGCACAAAAGACGAAGAGTGCCAGAAAAAGATAGAAGAATGGAAGAGCATCTTTTAGGGTGTTCTTCCAAAAAAAAGAAAGGAGGGAAAGCGTTTGGCAACAATACAAAATTCAATACAGCTTCAGGATGGAGCCTCCTCCGTATTAATGAAGATCAATCAGTCAATCAATATTACAAGCCAGTCTTTTCGAAAATTCCAGATGGCGACAGGTGGTTTTATAGGCTTGCCAGGGATGTCGGCATCCATAACAGATATTCAGAGTATGGGAATTCAATTTGAACAGGTCACTGAAGTAATCGTACAGGCCAAGGAAAAGCAGGAAGAGTTAAATAAAACCATTGATGATGGTAAGAGCAAACTCCAGGATATGAAGAAACTCTGGGATAAAGCATTATCTGGTTTAGGTAAGATGGGAATCAACACCAGTCCTATGGATATATTTAACCAGGCAAATGATATAAAAGCAGCCGGAAATCTCATACAGTCTAGGACCGGAATGCAGGGGCAGGATCTGGATATGGCAAAGCAAAGTGCTAAAAATCTATATGTGGATAACATAAGCGGCAGTCCTGAAGATGCAGCAAAGAGTTTATCTTCGGTACATCAGATGACTGGTCAGACAGGTGATAGCCTGGAGCAGCTTACAAGAGCAGGATTGCTCCTTAAAGACACCTTTGGTTACGGCCTGGCAGACAGTATCCGCACTGCAGGAGTGCTGCAGGAGCGGTTTGGGGCTACCGGTGCCCAGTCATTAGACTTAATCGTACAGGCAACCCAGGCTGGACTTGATAAAAATGGAAAACTGCTTGATTCGATCAATGAATACTCTTCTCAGTTTAAAAACTTGGGCTTTGAAGGGGCAGAAATGTTTAACATGCTGATTAATGGAGCGCAGAATGGAGAGGTTTCAGTCAGTACTTTAGGTGAGGCTGTAAAGGAATTTTCATTAAGGGCTGTTGGCGGAGGAAAGGACGCTCAGGAAGGTTTTTCAGCTTTGGGGCTTAATGCTGGCAGGATGACCGAGGCATTCGGAAGTGGTGGTGAAACGGCAAAGCAGGCATTCCAGCAGACCATCGCCGCTTTAAGCAGTATGGAAGATCCCGTCAGTAGGAATATAGCAGGAATGAAACTGTTTGGCAGTGCCTGGAGAGAGCTTGGCAGTGAAGGAATCATGGCATTGTCTAACTTGGATGGGTCCGTAGAACTGTCAACGGAACACCTTGAAGAATTAAATAACATAAAATACAACGATGCAGCCAGCGCACTGAGCTCTTTGGCAAAGACGGTAAATATGGGACTTGCCGGTCCCATAGGCAGTACAGTTGACAATATAACCAAAGCGATCAACAGCTTCACAAACGGGCTTAAAGGAAATGTTGGTGAAATCAGCGGGATTTTTGGTGCCATTGGATTTGTAGCAGGAGTTGTGGGGAGAGCTTTTGCAGAAATATGGCCTGTGATTGAGCCTGTTCTATGGGGAATTATTGCGGCTTTGATTGTTTACAATGCGACCATGAAGGAAGGGTGGATTGAGATAATAAAGAATGCGGCTGCTTTGGTGTGGGAGACAACTTGCAATTGGGCTGCAGCAGCAGCTGCTTTTGCATCAAAATTAGCTCACGAAGGGTTAAATGCAGCATTAGCTACCTGCCCTATTAATTTTATAATTATGGCAATTATCATATTAATAGCGCTTTTTTATGCAGGTGTAGCTGCTGTTAATAAATTTGCCGGAACCTCTTACAGTGCAACCGGGATAATATGCGGTGCTTTCGCGGTAGCCGCTGCATTTATAGCCAATATACTAATGGGGATCCTGGAAATTGGTTTAGGAGTCATTGAATATTATTATAATGGCTGGGTAGCTTTTGCAAACTTTTTCGGAAATCTGTTTCATGATCCGGTAGCTTCGGTGATACACTTATTTGCAGATTTAGGCGATAGAGTTCTTGGTGTTATACAAAAAATAGCACAGGGCCTGGATTTTATATTTGGTACACATATGGCAGATACTGTGAAAGGCTGGCGGGATAATTTATCGAATCTTGCCGATGAGCTTGCTGATAAATATGGAAATGGAACATATGAAGTCAAAGCTGAAAAACTGGATATAGATCAAGTGTTAGCTGGTCTCAACTGGTCTCCGGAGCGATTGAATTATAGTGATAACTATCATAAGTGGTATGAGTCTGGAAAAGGTATTGAAGATAACGCAAAGGGAGGCTTTGATAAGATAAAAGGTTTCTTCGGAGGACGGTCCTCACAATCAGACTTGCCCGGAACAACTGACAGTATTGCCCAGAGTACCGGAGATACTGCCATGAATACAGCAGCCATGGCAGACTCAATGGATATCATGGATGAGGAATTAAAATATATGCGAGATGCTGCAGAACAGGAAATCATCAACCGGTTCACTCTTGCGGAACTGAAGTTAGATGTAAATAACAACAATACCATAAAGAATGTGGCTGATATTGATGAAATGTACCGCAGACTCGGGGATGCTACCAGCGAAATTCTTGCTTCAGCTGCGGAAGGAGTGAATATATAATGGCATATGAAGTTTACATTGACGATATGCTTCTTCCGCTGCCACCGGAAAAAATACCCGTAAAGTATAACGGACAGAATAAGACGGTGAACCTGATTAACGGCGAAGAAATTAATCTGGTCAAACCATTTGGTCTTGCGGAAATAAGCATTGATGTGATTATTCCCCAGATGGATTATCCCAGTGCAATTTGGGATGGAAGCATTAACGGGTCAGAGGATTTTCTGGAAAAGCTCCAGGAGTTAAGGGAGGGCCAAAACCCCTTTGAATTTACCGTTATCCGGCAAGGGATGGGGGGGAACAGTCTTTTTGATACCAGTATGGATGTAATTCTGGAAGATTATAAGGTTACAGATGATGTAAGTGAAGGACTCGACCTTATCGTTTCCCTCACAATGAAGGAATATAAAAATTATGGAACTAAAATTATGAATTTTACTATTGTTGAAGAGAAGCAGGAAATAGAGTCTGTGCAGCAGGAAGAGGAACGTCATGGAGAGCCGGCGCAGGTAAAGAATTACACAGTCGCAAAGGGAGACTGTCTATGGTCCATAGCAAAAAAACAGCTTGGCAATGGGAACCGGTGGCAGGAAATCCATAATCTAAACCGGGACAAGATAACAAATCCAAATGTTATTTATCCAGGGCAGGTTCTCACCATGCCATAGGAGGTAGGAAATGGAAGCACATTTATATATCCAGAACGGTCAGACCGTATATGAGCCGGTGGTGAAAGGGGCTATTACCTGGGAAACACAGCGAAGAGGGCAGCCTGGAAAGTGCTCTTTCACCCTAATCCCAGACAGGTGCCTCCAGATTGAGGAGGGCAATGCCCTCCGTCTGGATGTGGATAAAAAACCTGTTTTCTTCGGATTTATTTTTGAGCGTAACTGGAGCAGCAACGGAGAGGTGAAGGTTACCGCTTATGATCAGCTTAGGTATCTGAAAAATAAAGATACCTATAATTACACGGATTTAACTGCCGGAGAAGTGATCCAGATGATAGCCAATGATTATCACTTGGAAACGGGAGAATTACAGGATACGGGTGATAGAATATCCAGAAAAGAAAAGGATAAAACGTTGTTTGATATTATCTTAAACAACTTGGATCTTGCAATGATACATACGAAAAATCTGTTTACCTTTTATGACGATGCAGGAAAGCTCACCCTAAAAAATATGGAGAACATGAAGCTTGACATTATGATTGATGACAAGACAGCTCAGGATTATGACTATAAGGTAAGCATTGACAGTAATACTTACAATCAGATCAAGCTGTATTGCGATAATAATGATACAAAACAAAGAGAAATCTATATGACTAAACACACCGAAAATATCAACAAGTGGGGGATTCTGCAGAAAGACGAGTCCATCGATCAAGGGGTAGACGGCCAGGCGATTGCAGAAACATATTTGACTTTATACAACCGCCCCTCCCGGATCCTGTCCATCAAAGACGCCTTTGGAGATATCCGGGTACGTGCAGGTTGTCTGATTCCGGTATTTCTGGATATAAAGGATATGGGAGTAAAAAACTATCTGGTGATCGAGTCTGCAGCCCATAAGATTGATGAGGGGGTGCATACCATGGATTTAACATTGAGAGGGGCGAAAATCAGTGGCTGATGTAGAGTGGATTGAAAATATTAAACGGATTGTAATTCAGGCTATTGAAGCTGGAGATCCATGTGATGTAATTCCAGGAACTGTAATAAAGGAAAATCCAATGGAAATACAAATTGACCAAAAAACAATCCTGTCCAATTTACAGGTTATTTTGCCGAAGCAATTCACTGATCATGCGGAGGTGATGAATATTCCGGGAATGGGAGAGGTGTCTGTAACCATAAAAAATGGATTAAAAGCAGGTCAAAGGATTCTTCTGCTTCAGAAGAGAGGCGGACAACAGTATGTAGTGATAGGTATGTGGTAATAGGTTCATGAAAGAAAGGAGGTGTTGCCATGATTCCGGTGGCAGGTAATATTTTAGAGCAGGATTTTAAGGTTGTTCATATGCCGTCAAAGACTTTTCGACTGGATATGGAAAAGAAGCGTGTGATTGGAATGGCAGATGGTCTGGAGGCGGTAAGGCAAGCGGTTTTCTGTATTCTTAATACAGAGCGGTTTGATTGGCTGATATACAGTTGGAATTACGGCATGGAGCTTAAAGGTTTATTCGGAAAGTCGGCAGGGCTGGTAAAAGCAAAGATCAAAAAGAGAATTAAAGAAGCATTACAGCAGGATGACAGGATTCAAAGCGTTGACACGTTTTCCTTTGAAAGCAATGGGAGGATACTCCATGTAAAGTTTACAGTTCATACCATTTTGGGTGAATTTGAGGTAGAGAAGGAGGTGGATATATAATGTATGAAAATATGACGTATGAAGTTATTTTGAAACGAATGTTGGATCGGGTTCCCAAGGGATTGGATAAAAGGGAGGGATCTCTGATTTATACGGCGCTAACTGCAGCGGCGGCAGAAATGCAGATCATGTACATAGAATTTGATACAATTTTAAACGAAACCTTTGCAGATACTGCATCCAGAGAAAATTTAATTCGTAGAGCAGGAGAGCGGGGATTGCAGCCAAAAGAAGCAACCAGAGCTGTTTTAAAAGCGGTAGCGACCCCTGATACAGCCGCGATTTCAATTGGTGACCGTTTCCGTCTGGGGCTTAACTATTATGTGATTTCGGGCAGCATGGGCGGAGGAATCTATCAGATTACATGCGAAGCTGCCGGAACTAATGGGAATCACCAGTTTGGCCGATTGATTCCGTTATTGAATATTCCGGGACTGACAGCTATGGAAATGACAGAACTGCTAATTCCTGGAGAAGACGATGAGGAGACGGAGGTGTTCCGAAAAGTTTATTTTGATTCTTTTCATGAGAAACCTTTTAGCGGAAACCGAAAGGACTACAAGGATAAAACCAATGGCATTCCGGGAGTTGGAGCAACGAAAATAACCAGGGCATGGAATGGTGGTTCTACTGTTAAATTAACAATACTGGATTCTAACTTTAACAAGGCTTCCGATCTTTTAGTACAAACTGTTCAGGAAACAATTGATCCTGAGCAAAGTGGAGGCGGAGATGGTCTTGCACCGATTGATCATATTGTAACCGTGGATACTGCCAAGGAAGTGAAGATACAGATTAACAGTACTCTGGAATTTGATAACAACTATCCTTATAAGGTTTTACTGGAACAGATAGAGAGTGCGGTTGATGCTTATTTGGGAGAACTAAGAGCTTCATGGGAAGGTCTTGGAGATCATGGGTGTATTGTAAGAATCTCACAACTGGAATCAAGAATTTTGGGAATCCAGGGTATTTATGATATCAGCAGCACACGTATAAATGGAGCAGCAGAGAATCTGGAATTAAATAAGTACCAGATTCCAATATATGGGGGGATTGAAATTGATTCGAGAAGTTGATTTACTGTCCTATATTCCTGACTTTATTAAGGAATATGAAGAAATGAGAGCCGTACAGGAGCTGATCCAACCGGAGATACAGAGGTTGGAGGATGAAACAGAGGTTGTGTTTAACAATCAGTTCATTTCAAGCTCCGACAGTAAAAGTATTAAACGTTACGAAAAAATGCTGCTTATCCAGTCTTTGCCTGATGATACGCTGACTGACAGACGCTTTATGGTGTTATCAAAATGGAATCGAATGATTCCATATACAAAGGTAACGTTAAGGCAAAAACTCTCTATATTATGCGGGGAGGATGGTTTTACGTTGAAAATTGATCCGAAAAAGGTTATTACTGTTAGGGTGGCATTAAAGAGTAAACGGAATTTTTATGAAGTGAAGGAAATGCTGGAGGAATTTGTACCTTGCAATATGGTCATAGACTTGGACCTGCTTTATAATCAACACAGTTTGCTCTGTGAATTTACTCATAAACAATTAGCAGCCTGGAGTCACAGGCAGATAAGAAATGAGGTGCTTATCAATGGGAAATGAAACAAAAAATTATAAGTTTCCGAAGCCTAGTGAAGATGATTTTTATGATATTTCAGAATACAATAAGGCTATGGATATATTAGATGAAACGCTGACGGGAATGAGTGATCGGAAGCTTGATCGTAATGGAAATGCTTCCAATGTAGTTACTGAGTTCAGCCAGGAAATTTTACGTAATAACATTGTATCAGGAGAAAAATTATCAGTCTCCCATGGAAAAATACAAAAGTGGTTTTCGGAGATGAAAAATATAGCATTTTCCGGACTGGCATCGGATGCCACTCAGGATGCGGCTCACCGTTTTGTGACGGATACAGAGAAAAGCAATTGGAATGCTAAGGTTTCGGCTTCCGGGGGCGATATTTCTGGGACAAAGATAGGTTCGCTTGAAACTATAACATCTGAATTTCCGGTTCCTTCTGAAGGGGAGACATCAAAGATGTTTCTGGGGAAGGTGAAAAAGTTTATTCAAGATTTTAATAATTTTAAAACGGGGATAATTACTGTTGGGAAGTTGGTCAATAACGGGCAGACTACGGCAGCAGGGTATGCTTTGGATGCAAGGTATGGGAAGACGTTGTATGATATGTATACTCAATTAAATGCTGATATGAGTTATTATCGTCGTATCAGGTATGGCGTAAAATTTATTGTTGATTCTGGCGGTAGAGACTGGATAAGAATACCGCTTGCCGACCTAGGGTTTCCAAACGATACATTAACGGATTACCCCTGCGTGGTAGCACTTCCGCAAATTAACATCAATGATACCGTAAATACTAATAGAGATGTCCAAATATTATGCTCAAAACCGAATACAGACCGCAGATCTATAGAGCTATTACTTAACAGGGCATTTTCAGGCGGAGTACTATTCTCTGTCTGGTATATTGCTTAAATGATCATTTTCCAATACGAATTCCCACAATATTTTGTATAGTAGCAGTATTATAACTATACTCATGGGTCCCATTCTGGTATATTCTGGTTTTGCTTATAACGTTGGTATAAAATGTGGTTGCCACAACCGCATTGGAAAAAACTATCTCGAAGCGATAAAGGTCAGTGTAATTTGGTTGTACGTTTACAGCAAATCCTATTAACGCATTTTGTGTTTCACTGAACCAGTTTTTCAGGCAGATCGTCGGATTCCAGTCGATTAAGACTTGAAACAAATGATACCCGTAAAAGGACTTAGTTGTTTCATATGTCCGGTTATATTGTGCCGTACCACTAAAAAGATTCTCCCTTACAATCCCCGTATTATTTAAATCAGCATATTATTGAGCTGGTGGTAGACCAAATCGGCCATTCCTTTTAAAATAGACATCAAAGGAGGGCTTATACAAATGATAGAACAGATACTGGAGAAAGTGATCAATGCCATGATGCCACACCTAGATGGCGGGCAGATGGAGCAGCTGCACAATGCATTGTATATCAATTTTCATGGCGTTGAGGTTAAGGAAGAATGTTACGAGGTGACAGAAACGGGCATTGATGGTGACGCCATGAAAGTGAAAATGTTTGTGGCCAGCAAGAAAGCAGTTAACCGGCAGGATAATACCTTAAAGCAGTATACAACGGAAATCTGTAAGATGCTGGATTTTTTAGGAAAGAGGATTGAGGACATTACAGCCATGGATTTGCGTTATTATTACGGGGTCATGAGGGAGCAACACGGCATCAAAATGACCACCATGCAGACAAGGCTGCATTATTTATCTAGCTTCTGGGATTTCCTTACCACAGAAGAGCTTGTGACCAGTAACCCGGTTAAGCGTGTCGGAATCCTGAAGCTAGCCAAGACCATTAAAAAACCGTTTTCCCAGGAAGAAATGGAAGCACTTAGGATTAATTGTACGGAACTGAGGGATCGTGCAATTATGGAGTTTTTATACAGTACAGGTGTCAGGGTATCAGAGTTGGCGTCACTGAATGTTTGTGATATTGAAATGGGGAGGCAGGAGTTGATTGTATTTGGTAAGGGAAGTAAGGAAAGAAAGGTTTATCTGACGGATAATGCCAAGTTTTACTTGAAGCGTTACCTTAAAGAGCGTATGAAGGAGGAGGAAATAACCGAAGAAGAATTGGAAAATAAGCCTTTATTTACTACATTGGATCAGCCACACGCTCGCCTGACAGTTGCCGGAGTTCAGTATATGCTTCGGGAGCTTGGACGACGTGCGGGTGTGAAGAAGGTTCATCCGCATCGGTTCCGTAGAACTATAGCAACAGATTTGTTAAATAAAGGGATGCCGGTGGAGCAAGTGTCAAAGCTTCTGGGGCATGAAAAACTAGATACTACAATGATTTACTGTACGGTTCAGGAAGAAAATGTCAAGGAATCACACCGAAAGTTTGCATAAATAGCTGATATGGATTGATTTTAAGTGGTCGGAAACGGGTGCTTTATTAAGTTTACCATTTTTTAGCACAAAAGTTGGGAATGCGCAATATGGAGTCGTGAGAGGTGACTAAGTAAAATGCTGATTTATCATACAAAGTTATATCTTCCGGAGATATACTTACATTGGATCGCGGTTTTTATTATGCCTATCCTAGTTGCAATAATTTACCGCCAGATACAGGCGAGGCATTCTGGCTATCAGTTAACAAAGTTGACAATAATAATAAAATCATCGATGCTGTTCCGGCTGGAGCGGGTTATAAGTATTATTACAAGGCAAAGAAAAGCGAAGGTGTATGGCAGGGCTGGAATAAATATCCAGAAAGTACTAAATTACTCGGATACCTCGAAAGACAATATGTGTTTGAGGCTAGCGCTGCCAATACAGAACAACTAATTGCTTGGTGGGCTGGAGAACCGGAACTTAAAGGAAAAACTTTAGTAAACGTATACGCTTCGATTGTTGAAGGTTGGACTAATACTATCTTTACATACTCTCCGCCCTATTTACATGGCGAAAACATTGGAATGCGCTTTAGTGTAGCCCAGAAATATACCATTGTATTAAAATATCAGTACCTCCAATAATCATTTAAACTGCAATGGTAGAAATCCGTTTCCACTGAGACGGAACACCGTCCCACGCCAAGTATCTACAATAAACATTACTAGATGCAAAAATTACCTGAAATCCGTGAGTTGCGCCTGAAACTAATATTGTACAATCTGGTAGAGAAGAAATCCCTGGTGGTCCATTTAATATTGGAACGGCACCTCTAAATCGATGAAATCCTGTCTGGGTTGTTGAATTTAAGTCAACTGTACCATTAGTCGGATCATACATATAGGTAACGGCTATATCGCTCAAATAATATTTATTTGCATTAGACATGAAATACAGGATTCCATCTCCGTCTGACCCTATTCCAGTGTCATTTCCGATTTCAGAAAACATGAAGCCGCCCCCATTACCTGCTGAGGCTATAAAAGTATTTTTCTGCAAAGTGGAACTACCTAAATCAGCATATTATTAAGTGATCTCTAGAATTCCTAAAATTAAACATCTCTTTATACAAGGAAACAATCAAATTTAATTAATAAAGATGATCTCGAATACAATTCAATATAAAAAACATCTAGTTTTAAAAATAGTACAACGATAAAATTCAATAACAAAATAATTATTAAAAATGAGGTGAGAAAAAATGAAGCACACACTATGTGTCTTGATCGGAATCATTGGCAATATCATCACAACCCTTTTTGGTGGCTGGGACACTGCGATCGGTACCCTGATCTTATTCATGACCATCGATTTTTCCTCCGGCCTAGCTGTAGCCGGAATATTCCACAACAGCCAGAAGACAAAAACAGGTACTCTTGAATCAAAAGCAGGCTGGAAAGGCCTATGCAGAAAATGCATGACCATACTATTTGTATTAATCGCCCACCGACTAGACTTATCCCTAGGAACCTCCTACATACGAGATACGGTCATCATCGGTTTTATGGCAAACGAGCTCATATCTATAGTAGAAAATGCAGGCCTTATGGGCCTTCCTCTTCCAGCGGCTATTGTTAAAGCCATAGATATTTTAAACAAAAAATCACAAACATCACAATAAATATGAAAAGCCATCAAAAGCCCATCTTTAATCCCGGTACATTCCCTCCCAATAAATCATATAATAATAACAGAAAGGACAAGGTGATTTAATGGTTAAAAGCGAAGCAACAGAAACTATGCCAAACATAGAGCTTTTGGGAATACAGGAAAATCTAAAGAATTCCGATTACACGGAGATTGAACGTTTCCGGGAATCCTTTGATGCAGATGAGATGGGCTTTGTGGGTCTAAGGGAAGGAATCTAATATGGAAGTTCAAAAACTATTGACACCATACAACTATAGCAACGGTCAGATTGACCGGATAAAATATATTGTAATACACTATGTAGGAGCTCTCGGAGGAGCAGAAGCAAACTGTAAATATTACGCCTCCCAATACATTGGAGCCAGTGCTCATTATTTTGTCGGTTTCAGCGGAGAAATATGGCAATCCGTTGAGGACAAAGATATTGCATGGCATTGCGGCGCAAAAACATATACCCATCTGGAATGCCGCAACAGCAACAGCCTGGGAATAGAGTTTTGTGTCAGGAACAATGGAAGTCAGACAGATACAAGCAGAGACTGGTATTTTGAAGATGCAACAGTAGAGGCTGCCGCCCAATTAACAAAAGAACTAATGAAACAGTACAATGTCCCGGCGGATCATGTAATCCGCCATTATGATGTAACGGGAAAAATCTGTCCCAACCCTTATGTATACAATCACACTCAACATACCTGGGATAGCTTTAAAGCAGCACTTGCAGAAGAGCAGCATAAATCCGGTTGGATTGAAGAAGAGGGTGGATGGAGATTCTACTTAGGGAATACCGGAAATTATGTTACGAACGATTGGTATAAGGACGGAGAAAACTGGTACTGGTTCGACGGTGCCGGATTTATGGTAAAAGATACATGGAAAACCGGGTCAGATGGCAAATGGTATTATTTAAATAACAACGGTTCAATGGCAAGAGCCAGTGGATCAACTGGAAAGAAGAGCTGTACCGGGTTACGGAAGACGGAAGCCTGTTTGAAGGAAAAATGAATCTGAGCACTGATGAAAAAGGTGCCCTGCATATAGTCTGAAAAAAGACGGGAGCCCGGCAATCCGGCCCCGTCTAAAATTATGGAAGCCATCGAAAGATGCTGGAAAATATTCATACACTATGCTAAAATTGCCTGTATAGCAGATCATTGTGTATCCCATGGAGTTTATCAGAAGAAGATCCAATGAATCAGAGGCAGTGGAATTTTTCGGCATTCTACTGTTGGGGGTCTCCATCATGCTTTTCCGGTATTCATGGACAGAAGTCGGTTTTTCTCCTGAAAATGTACTCCGAACTATTTTATTAGGAGCATTTCTTGGCGCCGTTGTTTTTACTGCAGGCTATGGTATTGAAATACTGATTCAATCGTTAACAGGCAATTTTTCAGGACTTAAGTTTTACGTAACCAGCTATTCCGTTTTAGGCAACCGGGGTATGCAAAACACATTCTTTTTATCATGATCTGTTTAGCAGGAAACATGATCAATGTGATAATGGAAGAGGGAGTTTTCCGGGGATTGTTTGTCCGGCTGGCAGAAGAAAAGCAATCTTTTCCTGCCGCATGTATCCTGTCTTCCGTTCTCTTTGGAGTTTGGCATATCATGCAGCCCTTAAGAAATGTAATAGACGGTAATCAGTCCATGGCAGGTGCATTTATGGCTGGCCTGATTCTGGTGGTCACCAGTACTCTGCTTGGAATTCAGTACTGCATGCTTTACAAGCTCACAGGATCCCTGTGGGCAGGAATGGCGGCTCATTTTGTGAATAATACCACGGCCAATCTGCTGCATGTGGTTACGGCTTCCGGTGTGGATGAACTGCTGACTGTCCGCATTACCATTGCACAAACCCTTTCATTTCTTATAGTACTTTTCTTTTGTATCTCTCGAAACAGAAAGAAATAGCTCCCATCCGTGTGGAAGAAATGAGAACAATCTTCTCAAATAAACGTCTGGAGGGAAAAGTGCATAAAAACAACGATGATAATTCGGCATTTATAACAAACAATATAAAATATATTGACACAGGCCTTAGAAAATGTTATTTTGTAATCATCAAAAACGTTTTCGTAAATAGGTATTTCGTGCAACACTTCTAAAAAGAAGTGTTAAAAAAAACCAAAGACCAAAAACGTTTTTGGAATAAACGAGGTGTAGAATGGCAAAATCAATTTATGACGTGGCACAGGAAACGGGATTATCAGTAAGTACGGTATCAAGAGCATTAAACGGATACAGCGATGTATCGGCCAAAACCAGGGCGCGCGTGGTGGAGGCGGCGGAAAGACTTGGGTACGTTCCCAATACCAGTGCCAAAAATCTGTCTTCAAAGAACAAAAAGAATGTGGCTTTGCTCATCTGCGGACTTTTGGAAGAGGCCCAGTCTAACGA